>CAYMDH010000157.1:0-1523 GCA_964389205.1 uncultured Flavobacteriaceae bacterium | reverse complement strand
GGTTCTGGTTTTGAAGGAATACGGTGAGTAGGTTGTCATCCTGCCACCCCGACTTTTAAGATGTCAATCGACATCAAAATTGAGCTAATTAAATGATTTTTAGGGTTTTACATAAAGTTTAATATCATTTAATTAGTTTCAATACCACCACAGAAGTTACCTATTCGGTTACCTCATTTACTTCATATTTTTTTCGTAACTTATAAAGAGTCAAGATGCTCTATATGTTGATTTGACTTTCGTTTAAGCATTTTAATATTCACTTTAAAACGAGAGATTATGAGGACTACGCAAACATTCAGTATTTTATTTTGGTTAAAAACCGCACAGCAAAAAGAAGGACAAGCACCTATTTATGCAAGAGTGACAGTAGATGGAAAACGCTCTGAAATTAGTTTAAAAAGATGGCATTCGGTTACCTTGTGGGATGCACGAGCAAATAGATCAAAAGCAAGAGGTATAGAAGCCAAACAACTCAATCATTATTTAGATGAGGTATATAGCCGATTATTAGCCTGTCATAGTGAACTAAGTAAAGAACAAAAGTTAATTACAGCAAAAGCAATTAAAGCACGTTATCTAGGAGAAGATGATACCAGAAAAACACTTCTAGATATTATTAGGTATCATAATGATACTATGACAAGTGTATTAAAACAGGGAACACTTAAAAACTATAAAACCACCGAGAAGTATTTAAAAGAATTTCTAAACAAGAAACTCAAAACTACTGATATACCATTACAACAAATCTCTTATAGTTTTGTAGTAGATTTTGAACAGTATTTAAAAACAGCTTCCAAATCAAAATTACAATCGCTCAATAACAATGGTATAATGAAACATTTAGAGCGATTAAAAAAATTACTCAACTTGGCTGTTAAACTAGAATGGACAACTAAAAATCCCTTTGCTAACTTTAAAATGAAATTTACAAAGTATGATAGAGCCTTTCTAACAAAAGAAGAACTTCAACACTTAGAAGATTATCATTTTAAAAATAAGACCTATCAAATCGCCAGAGACGTATTTGTATTCTCTTGTTATACGGGTTTATCATATATTGATGTTAAAAACTTAACAGAAAACCATATGGTAAAAGGGATAGATGGTAGAGAATGGATATATAGCAAACGAGAAAAGAGTCAACAAGCAATTAAAATACCCGTATTAGCAAAAGCACAATATATTTTATCAAAATATGAAACGAATCCAAAAACAAAACAAGTACTGCCTGTATATTCCAATCAAAAGCTAAATCAGTACTTAAAAGAGATTGCTGCTATTTGTAAAATAGATAAACATTTAAGTTTTCATGTTGCCAGACATACCTTTGCAACTACGGTAACTCTTTCTAATGGTGTGCCTATAGAAACCGTATCTAAACTTTTAGGGCATTCTAAACTATCAACTACTCAAATTTATGCTAGGGTAGTGGAACGGAAATTAAGTGAGGATATGGAGGTTTTGTGCAAAATTCGGACATAGTATACCACTAATTTCGGGTGAAACTGAACCACCCA
>CAYMDH010000156.1:0-1542 GCA_964389205.1 uncultured Flavobacteriaceae bacterium | reverse complement strand
CATACCGCCAGCGTTCATCCTGAGCCAGGATCAAACTCTCTTAAAATTTCCTTAATTTTTTTTCTATAAAGTATTTCTTATAAAGTTGAAGTGTAGGTTACTAGTTAATTGACATAAATAAGATTTATATTAAATAAATTGAAAAAACTTCAATTTATTTAATATACTAAAAACTATTAAAATTATTCTTTTTTATCTTAAAAAAGAATAATTTTAAATTTTAATCATTACTTAGAATATTTTTTCTAAATGTTCAGTTACAAAACCAGTAATAGAGTTATCAATTAACAGCCTATCTATAAATGTTAATTTTTGACTAATTAGATTAGAATAAGATAATAATTCAGATGAAAAAAATTGAATATTTTTATCGTCTAAATTAGTTTGAAAAGCCATTGCATTTTGTGAATTGATATTTGTAATTAGACTATCAGGTAAAAATTGAATATCTAAATCTTTATATGCTTTTTCCATATAATTTAAAATGTCAGGTCTTTCATTATACCAAAATTCTCGAATATCATTTGGGATTGGATATCGATACCAAGAAATAGGTAAATAATGGAATACCAAGACATCTTTCATTTCTTCATTAATTAATAATTTGGTCTCTTCACCTTCACTTGGTAAAAATGGCATAGTGAATACTAAATGATTCAAACTATCTGCAAGAACCCCAATTACTCCTAAAAATATACTTCCAGTAAGATTAACACCTAAAATAGATGGAATAATTCCTTGTAAAACATCTTCTGTCCAATCAACAGCCGCGGCTATATAACACCATGGAAAAGTATAAGGATTAATATAGATAAACCATGATAAAGCAATGCGAATTATAACAATTTGTGAATAAATTGCTAAAGCAACAAATAAAACTTCACGAATAGTTTCTAAAACTGTAATATCTAAACAAATATTTAATTTTACTTGAATAAATTCAGATACCCAATCGGGTAAAAAGAAAATATTTTTATAATTTTCAATATAGAAATTGTAAAATCCTTCTGATTTACTTTCATAAAGATATCGTGGGACAGAATCAACCTTTGGTGCTGTACCAAAAATTACTTCAAACCAATTTTCTGGTCTTGGGACAGGTGGCCATGCAGTCTCATGTTTCGGTAAACCATCTAAAAATTCTGTTCGGGCATATACTTGACTTGTCAAATCAGGTAAAGTTGGCATACCCACATTTTTAGGATAGCCAAAAAATCCTGCTATTTTCTTAAAAAAATTGCCTGTTAGTTCATAAAAGGTATTTCGGATTGGAACAAATTTATCATCTAAGCTCATGAATAATTTTGAATTAGTTTAAATTTAATATTGTATAGTAAGAATAACACCACGATCGATTAGTTTGAAAATGATTCTAAAGAGTAAAAAATCGAGTATTTTTAAATTTACTTAAAATATATTATTTTGACCAGACTATTTTATAAAAACTTTTATTTAATTTTTTAATTTCGGGATAGTAGGATTTGAACCTACGACACCCTGCTCCCAAAGCAGGTGCTCTACCAAGCTGAGCTATATCCCGAA
>CAYMDH010000155.1:0-1548 GCA_964389205.1 uncultured Flavobacteriaceae bacterium | reverse complement strand
GGCGACGGGCAGTCCCGCCGCAAGGCCTTTGGCCAAAGTCGTCTAGGTCTCTTTACATCCTCATACCAAAAACCTTGCGGCGCGCCTTAATGCCCCTCGCTGGACTGGCCTCTTGCCGCTTCCCCCCGCCCCCTGCGGGGGGAACGTGCCGCGTCTGATTTGGCGCGGGGCGCGCCCATCATGGGGGCGGCATTGGAGACAGACCGATGACGCATCACCTAGCCGAGACGCAAGCCCCATTTGACCATGAGCCGCCCAAGCCTGCACCGCCGCCCTTTGAGCCGAGCGCGGCCCCGACTCCCGACCCCATACGCATCTATGTCGCTTGCCTTGCCGCTTACAATAACGGCCATTTGCACGGCGAATGGATAAACGTCACGGACGAGGCGAGTATTTGGGAAGCCGTTCATGCGATGCTGTTTGCCTCCCCGATAGAGGAAGACGCCGAAGAATGGGCGATTCACGACTATGAGGGCTTTGAAGGGGCAGAGGTTGGCGAATATTTCAGTTTTGAAAATATCGTAGAGCTTGCCGATTATATCCGAGAGCGCGGCGAGTTAGGGGCGCAAGTCCTCAATTATTACGGCGGCAATATCGAAGATGCCAAATCCCGTTTTGAGGAATATGCGGGAGAATATGACAGCCTCGCGGACTACGCTGAGGAACTGACCGAGCAAAGCGGTGAGACAATCCCCGAACGCCTAGCGCCTTATATCGATTATAAAGCGATGGCCCATGATTATGAGCAGTCAGGCGATTTTCTGACATTCAGAGTTGGCGGTTCCGTTCACATCTTTTGGGCGCATTGAGATGGCCCGTTATCAGGTGAAACCCCGTGAGGATGGGCGCGGCCCCTATCGGTGGAGCCATGTCGTGAAGCGGCACAACGCTTTGCGACAAGGCACAATTTACACGCAATTAGGTGACGACCTAGACGCTAAAGACGCAGCCCATTTACAGACCCTATGCGACAAAGCAGGGTTTGAGATGCGGAGGGTGGCATGACCTTTTCGCAAAAATTCGACAGCTATGTGTGCATAGGCGACACCATCACTTGCACCGTTGATGGCTACACCATCACAGCCCGCATTGCCCACGACGACACACCAGACGCCCCCGACGAAAGGCAGGATGGATTTTGGCCGAGCCTTTACCCAAATGATGCGGGGTTCATCGGCGCGGGGAATGGATGGCGAGATCGCTTTGACAACGCGCAAGCCCGCGCCGAAGCGGTCATGGCGGCATGGAAGAATGATGAATGGTATTATTGCGGCGTCATTCTATCAGTTGCGATTGATGGGATTACCCTAGATGACCACGCGGCAAGCCTATGGGGCATTGAGGCGAACTATCCCGATAGCGATAACGCTTATCTAACCGAAGTCGCCAATGAGTTACTGTCCGAAGCGCTTGAGACAGCGAAAGCGGAACGGGCGCGGCAATGTGCCATTCTCTGTCAAACCGAGGCAGTCGCGTGACTGCGCCGCGCATACATGAGTCCACGGAAGTCGGAGAGCAGAGCCTGATTGACGGGGTTCGCCCCGTCAC
>CAYMDH010000154.1:0-1587 GCA_964389205.1 uncultured Flavobacteriaceae bacterium | reverse complement strand
CCTCTGGTGTACCAGTTATCGTGCCAACGGTAAACGCTGGGTAGCTATGTATGGAATGGATAACCGCTGAAAGCATCTAAGTGGGAAGCCAACCTCAAGATAAGTATTCTCATCATGTAAATGAATAAGGTCACGGTAAGACTAACCGTTTGATAGGCATTAAGTGTAAATCTAGTAATAGATGTGCTAAGATGTACTAATAGACCGAAGACTTGAATTTTTTAATAATATTACAAAAATATCCTCTTTAGGCTTGATCTAAAGAGAATATTTTTCTGCTTTGGTGTTTTTAGTGTATTAAGCGGAACCACTCTGATCCATCTCGAACTCAGTTGTGAAACGTTATAAATCGACGACAATACTTGGAAGGTGACTTCCTGGGAAGATAGTTCAATGCCAAAGTTTTTGTATTAATCTTAACTAAAATTGATTAAAAAATATTAAATAAACCTAATAAGAATAAGACATTAGACATATTAAAAGACCGTTCTATCGCGAGAGATAAGCTTTTAGATGACCTTCTTGACAAGGGTCAATCAATTGATATTGAAAACTATGATCTTATAGATTTTGATATTAATAATTTGTAAGAAATCTTAGATTTCTTACGTACGTATCCAATCGATTAGTTAAATCAACTAAAGGAGAAACATATGAAGGAAAATAGATTAAGTTTCGAATCAGAAAAATTAGTTGTAGATTTATATAACTTTCAAAAAAGGCTTTGTTATTTATAAACAAAGCCTTTTTTGAAAGTTTCAGAATTAAATCATATTATTGACTGTTTAAAACATTATTATAAAAATTTTAGCCTAAATCGACAATCTGGATAGGAAAGAAGGTAAATATAAATAATAACTAAAATAAATATATGAAGATTAAAACTATTCTTTCATCTTTACCATTCTAGAACTGAATTATTTTATATTTTACTTTAACCACTCAAACCTGCCCATTTTGGGATGAGTTTTAGAACTACTACCTAAACCAATTAATTCACATTATAGAGCATTTTAAAACCATTTCAGAGCATGTTTGGTTTTTTGTTCCCGTGACTAACTTAAATGAAAATATTTTATTCATTTCTAATCATCCCAGACTGTTCATTTAGGGTAAACTCTAAAAGGATAAGAGTGTTGGGAGAAATAAATAGAATATTTCTGTTTAGAGATCAGAGATTGAAATATCGTCTGAAATGGTCCCAAAATGCTATATAACGTCAATAAATCGGTTTTAGATGTTATATAAGTTTGAGTATTAAAGAGTAAATATAAAATAATTAAGAAGACTATTAGTTATAATAATAAAATTAAGATTCTAAAAATTTTTAGAATCTTAATTTTATTATTTTTATAGCAGATTAATTTTAAACTAACACTCAATATTGAACTGAGAGATATTTTATTTAATAATATCCGCTTTTTTTAATAATGATAGAACAGTTTTTGTTGGTTTTACTCCGTAATTTAGCCATTTAATAATTTTTTCATTATCAAATTTAAAATGTTTTGTAATAGGACTATAGTAACCTAACTCTTCAACTGGACGACCATCTCTGCGTGTTGTATTTTCCATAATAACTAATCG
>CAYMDH010000153.1:0-1615 GCA_964389205.1 uncultured Flavobacteriaceae bacterium | reverse complement strand
TTACACTGCTCAGTTTAATCCGGCACGAGTGGTTCACTTTATCCGAATTTTCCAGCTTCATTTTCTAATCATACAGGGATTACACCTAAAAAACCAATTATACAGGTAAACTTTGATCTTAATGCGTTAAGTAAATTCCACAAAATAGACGTAGCTCTTTGGGGTGAAATTTCTGAAACCTTAACTATTATAGAAGAAAAAACTAAAGGAAAACTAACTACAGTAGATAGGCGTCCAGAAATTGCAAAACGCTGGGCGATATGGAAAGAAGAAAAAGCAAGCCGTTTAGAAGATGAAAGTAAAGTAGGATTAAGTTCTATTGCTGTCTTTGAAGCGATGAATCAAATAGTACCAGAAAATGCAATAATGACAGTAGATGTGGGTAATAACACCTATTCTTTTGGACGCTATTTTGAACCAATGCACCAAACTGTTTTAATGTCTGGTTATTTAGGCTCTATTGGTTTCTCATTGCCTGCTGCTATGGGGCTTGGGCTGCTAAAGGTTATGAAAGGCCTGTTTGGTCTGTATCTGGTGACGGTGGTTTTGGACAATACTTAGAAGAAGTAATGACACTTGTTAAATATAATATGAATATTAAACATGTATTACTTAATAACTCTGAGCTTGGTAAAATTTCTAAAGAGCAAAAGGCTGCAGAATTGGATGTTTGGAAAACATCATTACACAATGTGAATTTTGCTAAATATGCTGAAAACTGTGAAGCTTTAGGAATTAGGGTAACAAAGCGTGAAGAGTTAATCCCTGCATTAGAACAACTAAAAGCACATAATGGACCTGCATTATTAGAAATTATTACAGATGTAGCATTAATTTAAATTATGTTTTATTGTTTAAATAAATCGACTCATAAAGTGTCATTTAAACAATAGAATACGGAACATAAATTAACATAGAACTCTTTTGTTATATTAAGAAAAAATATTAGAAAAGACAGATGAAAAATAATTATTTCGGTTTTTAAAGTCAATAAATTGTTCTCTTAAAATACTTTTTCTGTAGACTTTTAACAAAAAAGAATACTAATAACAGATGTTGAAAAGAATTAAGAAGATTGCTGGGATTATTGTAATCATAGGTTTACTTACTTATGGTATTATATGTGCTTATATAGAATCGCATAAGGAAGAACTTATTGTAAAATTTGAAGAAACCTTTGCAGCCCATTGTAATGGAACTATTCATTTTAGCAATATATCCTTAAGCTCATGGACAAAGTTTCCTTCTGTATTTTTTGAGATAGAAGACCTTGAATTTAAAAGTTTTAATGTAGAAATTCCATAATTTGAAATTCAATCTACAGCATTTGATCTTTTTATTGAAGGTCATTTAGGCTTTGAAGATAAAGACACGAATATATGGATATCAATACCTTTAGCAAATTTAAAACACCGAGATGTTGTTGATATACCAGATAAAAATGGGTATATAGATGCAGGTAAAAAAAAATTTATTGAAATAATAAGTGAAAAAGATGAGAAGGCAGAGTATAAATTACATCTTACTAATAAAAAATTGTATGAACAAAAACATATTATAGGAGACCTTTGAAAAATGTCATAAATTTTAAGTTTCCCTTGAATTTTGCATTCTT
>CAYMDH010000152.1:0-1636 GCA_964389205.1 uncultured Flavobacteriaceae bacterium | reverse complement strand
GCGGAATTTTAATTTTCTAATGATTTCATTATTTCCAAATACTTAATTTTCTTGGCCGCTGTATTTTTAGCGAAGTATTCTTTAGTAGCTTCAAATGAGTTTAGATACTTAAAAAAACTTATCTTATTTATAATACTCTAATTTTCTTTCTTCGATATATTTATCTCTTGATAAAAATTTATCAGCAAAAATAATTCGCTTGGTCCAATTACCATGTTTGTCATAATTTAGTATGTGGTAATATTCACTAATTTCTGGTTTGCCTTTTTCACTATAACTGATTACTGAAAGAACTTCTCCATTTTTATCATAACTAATATCAGTATACCAATTTGTACTCCCTTGTGTGTCGGTTCTTTTTATTATTCGATTATTAACTATTTCGGATTCACTTTCAACTCTTAATATTCCATTTCTATATGCCTTTGAAATTCTTTTAGATTTTTGAGTAATTATGCGGATACTATCCATATCCATTTTTGATTTTAAATTTAAATTTGCTTTATGAACCATGTTTTCCAAATTACCTTCAACAAAATATTCAATTATTCTTATCTCATCCTTCCAAGATTCTCTTATAACTTTATACTTTTCTAAATCTCCATTCTTCTTGAATTGCTTAATATCTATATATATGAGCTTGTTAAAAAAATAGGTTCTGTTACTTATTTTTTTTGAAGAATATCTTTGAGTTATGTATGATTTAACACTCCCTTTAAACCCAAAGAGATTCAAGGATGTACTATCATTCTTATTTAGAGGTTTAAAATTTGTTTTATTACTGGATTTTATTTTGTAAAGACTATAGACAGACTTATAAGTATTTGATGCCAAACGTAAAATGTCCTTATTAGCGTCATTTTCTAATATCTCTAATACCATTAATTCTCCAAAATCTGGCTTTAATCTACTTTTATTGTCATCTAAGAAAATTAATAGACGAAATATCCCATGCGTATTTGTAATAATGTAGAGGGCGTTTTCTATAATAGCAGTGTCTAAATTCACAGAGTGAACTTCCATTTTTACTGTTCCAATACTTATCGTTTGGAATCCCGTAATTGAGCCTAGCCCATAATTGATTTTTTGAAATGGAGGATACCTGTCTATCATTCCTCTAATTTTTTCAAAATAGCTAGTATCATTCTTTAAGCTCAATTTTTTAATGTAAATCCCTCCCTTCTCTTTTGTAAAACTTTTAAAGCTATCCATTTCCCATTGTCCAAAATATTTAGCATCTGGTGAATAGCTATTTTTTATATCTAGCCAAGATTGTTGACCAAATAAATTTATAGGACTTGTAGCACTTAAAATAAATATTATCAAAGAGACAAATAAGACAGATAAATTTGTTTTCATTTTTAATTTTTTTAATGTCAAGGAAAAAATTATGGAAATCGAAGAAGAATTCTTAAAATATCGAGTCAATTTACTTCATTTATTCTACTTTAAGAAAAATTCCTAGTACATTATACTTTATTCCAATCTGCTTAGAGCTTCCAGAACTTGGAATTCTATCCATTACCCACAGAATAAATTTAATGAAAAGTAATCAAATTTTATACGCAACAAATAGTGCCGTAGGTACTCAACATGGGTAGTAAATAAGGTTACAGATTAGATTTAATCGTGCCGT
>CAYMDH010000151.1:0-1686 GCA_964389205.1 uncultured Flavobacteriaceae bacterium | reverse complement strand
GTGGTGTGAGAGGCGCACTCTGCTCAATCTTGAGCAGAGCCGTCTACTCGATTGTCATAAGTATTTTACAATAAGTGCTTTATTTCTAATTCTATGTTTTCATCAGATGGTCTTTTTGCATTACTGTCTAATATTTTACTTTCTTTATCTAAAAGAATGAATCGAGGTAGCGAATTTATTGAATATCTCTTCTCGAGTAATTTGGTATTATACTCGTTAGCAAATAACTGAATTCCTGTCAATTTATTTTTATTTAGAAAAGAATTCCAACTTTCTTTTGTATCATTCATACAAATACTTACAAAATGTATGTCATCATTTGCATATTTAACTTGTAATTTTTTTAAATTAGGAATTTCATCAATACAAGGACTGCACCAAGTTGCCCAAAAATCTATATAGATTAATTTCCCTTTCAAATCATTAATCATAATTGCTTTACCATCTATATCTATAAAACTAAGATTTGGAAATGTAGAACCTACAATTGTTTTTTTGATATCATTGTAAAGGATATTCATTTCATTTATATAATTTGAATTTAGCATATAACTATTTATTAAATTATACACATTATCAAGTTTGCCTGTATATTGCATATTCATCTTGCCATACTGGTAAGCAAGTTGTTCCTTTATGATTGGTGAATCAACATACTTATCTAGGTTCTCTATATATTCTAAAACGTAATCTTTATTTGGTTTTTTAGTTAAATTAGTTACTATATATCTTTCGATGAACTTAATATAGTTGGGTTCTATAAATAGTTTTTCATTTGAAAGATTGATATCTTTGAAAGGGTTTGGAAATGTATTAGAAACTTGAAAATCTTTTTGTTTGCTTAATAAAGAATGAGTTACTTGATAGTCTGCAATTTTACTTAGTTTTCCGAATTTTATAGTGTTTTGCTCTAAATATTTGAATTCGGCACTAAAATCTTTTTTATAAGCTTCAAAAAGATCGTTGTAAATAATGTCTACTGAATCTGTCAATTTTAAAAAAGAACTTTCTTCCAATTTCCCATAATGCCCAGGATATATTTTTTCACCAAGCTCATCTTCTTTTAATATTTTTTTAAATAAGTAGTTATTCTCGCTCGAACCAATGCCGCTAAATTTTAAAGATTTTTCTATTTCTTCGTAATCAAAATAGAGTGATAAATCAAAGCTTGATTCCAAATAAATCTGAATTTCTACTTCATCATAACTTAAATAATAATAACCTCTTTTAATATTTAGTGTATCATTAAATTTCTTGTTTTCTAATGGAATATTTATTAATAGGTCATAATTACTGTTATAAATAGATAGTGTGTCAGAAGTTTTATTATTTATAGAACCAGAAAATATAAGTTCATTTTCAGTTGAATAATCAGAACAAGAAAAGATTGAGAATGAAATTATAATTAGTATGATTTGTTTCATAGTTATTCTTAGATATATTTATGGCAACGGTCTTGTGTATGAAACGTAGCGTGCAAAAAAGACACTAATCTTTCGGATTAACACTGAGCCGAATTTTTACATTTTGTTTTAACTTTTCATTTTTAAAGCCAAATTAAAAATTTGGCGGACTTTATAAATATACACAAACCTTTCGATTTAGCTCTTATTAGCTATGTTTTATACACGGTGTGTGTGCCCAGTATGGGCATCTTTTTATTTAGTGAAAGTTAGATAATTAATC
>CAYMDH010000150.1:0-1693 GCA_964389205.1 uncultured Flavobacteriaceae bacterium | reverse complement strand
AGGTCGGCGTTACAAATTTTATTATTTTTAATGCTGACACAATTTAAAAAACTAAAAATGTAACGCCTTGTGCTAATTCCGAAAGTTTCTGACTTTCTACACGCACAGACGTTTATATTTAACGTTGCCATTCATTGAAAAACGAACATCAGGATTAAAATATTCTAGAAAAAACTAAATTTAAGACAGAAAACATATCATAAATGACACAAGAAAATACTGTACCTAAATATTCCGAAATGCTAATGCAACTTGTCGAAGAATTTGACGAACAATTACCCAGTAAATTAACATTTGAGGAAACTCTAGAAGTTGGAATTGATGCTTGGAATTTAGCAAACAATAGAGACTTTCTAGTAAGCAAAAATCTATACAAACAAGAATTAGAAAGCTATGAAAATCACTCAATCATAAACAAAATGGTTGATTTCAAATTAAAAGAATTTCCGAATTCTAATAATGTAATTATTGACTTTAATACAGCAGACAATATTCTTCAAGTTAAAACTCAAACTCAGGAGAATCGATTTAATAGCCTTATAAAACAGATGGTAAATATTAAGCAACAATAAAGTAAATACGTTGAACTAATGTTATCACTTAAATATGTAATAAAATATCGAAATTGTTCGCACAATTGGAATTGAAAAACTTTCAGAAATATGAAGTTAAAACTAAATTTGACTGGAATAATCCGTGCTCTGAGAAAACAACGAAATGGCAACAAGGTGTATAAAACATAGCTAGTCAGTTATAAATCAAAAGACTTGTGCTTATTTGTAAAGACTGCCAAATTTTTAAATTTGGCTTTTAGAATAGAAAAATTAAAAATAAAATATAAAAATTCGGTTCTGTGGTAATCCGAAAAGTTAGTGTCGTTTTGCACACTACGTTTCATACACAAGATCGTTGTGCTTAATTTACCAAAATGCGAATAATAGAGATAAACGGAAATAAATTTTCAAGTATGAAAGGGTTTTATCGAGAAATAGAATCGAAAATGACTTTCGGACTGAATTGGAAAATTGGACGGAATCTAAACGCATTTAATGATGTACTTTATGGCGGATTTGGAGTTCACGATGTTGATGAAAAGTATATCTTAAAATGGCATCGAAGTGAAAAAAGCAAATCGGAATTGAAATATTACGACCGAATAATTGAAATCATTAAAGAACACGAAAATATTGACCTAAAGTTGACTTAAATGCTATTTTGGAAAACTGAAAATAAGATTGAACCCAAAAGGGAATTTTACTCAAAAATTAAAGAGTATTATGTTGGACTTTCTGATAAGCAAATCCCAACTGACTTGCTCTATGAAATTATTTCAAAAGTAACAGACCAAATTTATAGCAATTATAAAAGATTTTGGAAACAATATCCTAAATCAAGGAAAAGATATTCGACTTTAAAAATGGATGATGTTGACCACTCTTTTGTTCATTATTCAATAACCGATTTTCTAAATGCAAAAGGAATTTCGGAATCGAGGAGTTTTTCTAAGATTTTGTTCAAAATGAATGATAAGGAATTTGATAAATATTTAGACCAAAAAGATTGGTACGAAAAGAAATAAAACTAAGCACAACACGGTGTATAAAACATAGCTAATAAGTGCTTAACCCAAAGGTTTGAGTATATTTAGAAAGTCCGCCAAATTTTTAATTTGGCTTTTAGAATAGAAAATTAA
>CAYMDH010000149.1:0-1699 GCA_964389205.1 uncultured Flavobacteriaceae bacterium | reverse complement strand
GGGTGGTTCAGTTTCACCCGAAATTAGTGGTATACTATGTCCGAATTTTGCACCTCAGATAATAAATTTAATAGAAAGAACTGAGAAAGCTGAAAAACTTAATATCCAACTTACAGAAATACTTATTTATCAATTTTTAGGAATAAAATTTACTAAAAATGAAATCCAAGCTCTTTTAAACAAAAATTCAATAACTTAACTACCCTTCCCTAAGTTCTTAAAAATCAGCCATTGCTTTCCAGTCGCCTCACCTTCTAATCTAACTACTTGTAATAGAAGTTTTATTGTTGGATTGTCCTTAAATTCTTCTTCATTTTCCGTATTCTCAAAACAAAAATTAATCATTGCTTCTATTGACAGCGTATTTAAATCAGAAACATCCATCGCAATAGGCTTCTTGTTTTTTCGAAGTGTATCCTTTTCCAATACTAGCATTTGATCGACAACTTGTGAAGGAATTTTTATTTCACCAGACTCATACTTTTGAATAGTTCTTTTACTCTTTTTTGGTACAAAGTAATCTCCAATTTTAGGCTGAGTCATACCTGAATTTTTTCTTATTGAAATAAATTGTTTTGGAGTCATTATAAGTAATTTTCGCTAAAATTCATTTTTATTCGTTTAAAACTATATTTTATGACGCATAAAAGCGTATATTTGTATTATGTAATAAAGTAAAAATACATATTTAAATGTAAAATAAAATGTACAAAAGACATCTGTTAACATTCCCTCTATTAAAAGGTGTTTAATTAAAAAACTAAAAGCACTTATTTAATGAATAATAATACTGAAATAGAACATAAGAGGGCGATTGTAGAGACTTGGGTTGCTAATTTATATCCATATATAACAAAAAAGGTAATTGAAGACGAATTAAAACTAGGGAAAGATGCACTATATAAATATCAATTTAAAAATAGAAAACTTCCAGATAAAGAAGTTCTAAAAATGTATGATTTCCTTAAAAAGAAAGCACTAATAAAAACAAATGATAGTGAAGATGAAGACGATTAAATACAACAAATATGATAGAACAAGCCCCACTTGTTACCTTTTTATCAACCTACTTATATCTACTATTTTTTATAACAGGTATGATGTTTTATGAAAACCCATTGGTTTCCTTGCTACTGTATTACAGATTAAAATGGAAATTATACAAACCGATAGAAACAAGAATTAATGATTTTGTTTATGAAAATGAACTATTCTATAGAAGATTGTTTAAATAAAATCGATTTAGATATTTATGAAACTATTACCATATACGCTATGATAGAAGCTACTATGCAACTAGTCTCTAAAGAATATGTAGTATATGATATAAGCGGCGAAGGGTATTATCTAGTAGCATGTGATCATTCACACCTTAGTTTTTTACCTGTAGATGCAAAACCCAATGTATGGGTGATAAAAGGATGGGATAATGCTTTACAGATTGATCCAATAATATATAAGAAAAACGGACAATTATGTATAAACATTATTGGAGAAAGCAAAGAACTCATAAAAGAGCAGATAGAAGCCTCTATAACAGGGGTGTTAACAGATGCTTTAAAAGCAAGGCTACTGTATTCTATAAAAGATACAGAGATGCAGTTACAACCCTTATATCCAGCATTACACAGGCTAGAATGTTTGCGATATGTAGATACTATAGAATGCTGTAATTAAATGAAAACCATCTATGTGTTGT
>CAYMDH010000148.1:0-1893 GCA_964389205.1 uncultured Flavobacteriaceae bacterium | reverse complement strand
AATCCATTAAGTTGATTAAACAATAATACTACTACTAACTAAATAATAAAATAATATGTATTCATTTTTCTTATCATTTCTGATATTGTTTGGCCTGCAAAATATCCAAGTTTCAAATGAAAACTTTGAGCTAGAAGCTGAAAAAATAAAGGTGTATGTTTTTGTATAACAATGCTGGTCAACTGGTGGCTCTTTGTTTTCAAACCAAACCAATTTAAATTCTTTTTGACAAAAATTTTTCTTTCAGACCTTTGGAGGGGTATTTTCACCATTTTCTTTATTCCGTTTCCTCTTTTTTCGTATTAGCCTGCATAACCGCAAAGCCAATAGCCCAAAGCCCAGCACCTAATAAAGTTATAAATTCATCCTCTTGTAAAAGGTCTGAAAAATGGTTGCTTTCTGTGATTTTATTGTAGATTTTTAGAATAGGAATTAATACTACTATTAAAGTACCTAAAATCATTATCCAATAACTTATCTTTTTGGTCTTTTCGTTATTCATTTTCTTATTTTAAAACTAAATATGGAATAATGTAAAGTCCAAAGTTAATGGTAAAACATCAATTATTATCTTAAAACTGAATTTTTATAAAAAAGTGTTGTTATCGTACCTGACCTTTTACACTTCTTGTTTCTAAATGAGTATAAAGAAAGTATTCTCATCACAAATCGCTAAAGTCGAGTTTAGTGTATCATTTTAATTTGATGTAGGAATTACTGGGACGCATCCAAACAGCATACGCTGATTATGAAAAGATATTGGAGGAAAGGGAAGATAAAATGAGGAGTAGAAGAGGTTAAGGTTCTGACAAAAAATTCATGTTTTATTCATTTTTTGGTACTATGAGAAAAACTATGGGGCAATGATTTTTTATGGTTAATAACTCTTTATTTCAATCAAACTTTAGTGCTAAATCTATCTGTTTTTTAGGAATAGTGAGCTTACTTAAATCCAATAAAAAGACGTACCTACACTTTTTCTCATAGTGTCTATTTTTATAAAATTTTATCAACTAGACAACCTTTTTAATGCTCATTCCAACACCTTTATAGTAAACAAAATAAAAATAAGAAAAATTAGCTTTAAATGATGCTGTAAAATAAATGGAGTTAAACAAGGCCATATCATTAGCAAAAAAGGGAAATACCTTAGCACAGCGACAACTGTATGAACAATACAAGGTTCGACTGTTTAGGGTTTGTTTACGTTATGGTAGAGACCGTTCGGATGCAAAAGATATTTTACAAGAAGGATTTATACAAATTTTTAAGAATATACACCAGTTTAAAGGCGAGGGGGATATTGGCAGTTGGATGCGACAAGTAATCGTCTATACCGCATTGCAATATTTAAGAAAATGGAAAAAAGATTGGAATCATTTGGATAGTAATGACTTTGAGGCCGTCTTTCAAACAGAAGCCGATGTTTTTCACAAATTAGGATTAGAAGAACTCACTCGAATGATTCAGCAATTGCCAAGAGGTTATCGAATCGTATTTAATTTATATGTCATCGAAGGCTATGCTCATAAAGAAATAGCAGAAATGTTGGGCGTTAGTACCAATACAACTAAAACCCAATTATTTAAAGCAAAAGCTGCTTTGCGAAAGCAACTGGAGCAACAATTATTAACTTAAACATCATGGATAAGAAAGAACCGAAAGATAATTTGGAAAACTTATTCGGAAAAATGTTCAATAATACCGAAGAAGTAGTGGAAGGGACGGGATGGGATATGCCTCCTACAGATGTATGGGATAATATTCAGATGGGCCTACAAGAAGAAACAGCACCCAAAAGGATAGTGGGATATTGGTGGTGGATAGGGACAGCAGCAAGTTTTCTATTATTAATTAGTGCTTTTCAATGCTATCAATATAAAAAAATTCAGG
>CAYMDH010000147.1:0-1920 GCA_964389205.1 uncultured Flavobacteriaceae bacterium | reverse complement strand
CTATCTTTTTTACTCATAAAATCTACTTAAATATTAATCGAACTCAGGTTTATATTACTTTTGATGATACAATTATAACTCAAAATGATCATTGAGTTGGTTCGTTTTTAATTACTTTTGAATTTTGAATAATTTTCTGATGAATACACAAAAAAGATTTGCTGTTATAGGAGGGGGTAGTTGGGCCACTGCCATTGTTAAGATGCTCTCTGAAAACTTAAAAGAAATTGGATGGTATATGAGAGATGTTTATGCAAAAGAGCACATTCTTCGTTCTAAGCATAATCCAAACTATCTTAGTTCTGTAGAATTTAATACCTCTCAATTAAAATTGAGCAACGATATTAATGAAATTGTTGCACAAGCAGATTATCTTATTTTTGCTATTCCTTCTGCTTTTTTAGGGGAAGAGCTTAAAAAACTCAATACTTCTTTAAAAGACAAAACTATTTTTTCTGCTATTAAAGGAATCGTTCCTGAAACAGGCTTAATTGTTGGTGAACATTTTCATAAAACATATAATATTCCATATGAAAAAATTGGAGTTATTACTGGTCCTTGCCATGCAGAGGAGGTGGCTTTAGAACGTCTTTCTTATTTAACTATAGCTTGCGCAGATCAAGAAAAAGCAAAAATTGTAGCTAATAACCTCAATAGTTATTACATAAGAACCAAAATTTCTGATGATATTATTGGTACAGAATATGCCGCCATGCTAAAAAATATTTATGCAATAGCTGCTGGTATAGCACATGGGTTAGGTTATGGAGACAATTTTCAAAGTGTTTTGATGAGTAATGCCATACGTGAAATGAAGCGTTTTATCAAACGAGTTCACAATATGAAGCGCAATATTAATAATTCTGCCTATTTAGGTGATTTATTAGTTACTGGCTATTCTGTATTTAGTAGAAATAGAATGTTTGGAAACATGATTGGCAAAGGATATACTGTAAAAAGCGCTATGATGGAAATGAATATGGTAGCTGAAGGCTATTATGCTGCCAAAAGCGCTCACTTAATTAATGAAAATCACAAAGGCAATAACACTCCTATTATTAAAGCTGTTTATGAAATACTTTATAATGGGAAAGAAGCAAAAAAAGTATTTAAAAAACTTACTGAAAAACTTGATTAAATACGCCTTTCTTTTTAATAAAAATCACATTGTGTTTTTCTACTTGTATTATTGTCAGATAGGTTAAAATTAATTTTTATACTTTTATTTTTCATCAATCATAAAATCATCATGAAAAATTTAATTTTACTTACTTTCTGTTTGGCTCTTATTTCTTGTAATCAATCTTCTCAATCTAAAAATAAAGAGATAGTTTTTCAATCATTTAAAAATGATCGCAGTATTGAAAGTGGTTATTTAGAAGTTCCTGAAAACAGAACTGTTTCTAAAAGTAAAAAAATAAAATTAGCTTACATCGTTATAAAAGCTCGCAACAGTGCTTCTAAGAAAGATCCTATTTTATATCTCCAAGGTGGTCCTGGAGCTCCTACTCTTATTATGGCTAATTTTTGGAAGGGCAATGATTTAAGAAACGATAGAGATATTGTTTTAATGGATCAAAGAGGCACTGGAGCATCAAATGCTATCTGCAGTGATTTTGGAGATCAAATGCTTGAGATAATTGCGAAAGACCTCACTCCAGATCAAGAATATACAGAAATGCTTACGCTTCTAGACAATTGTAAGGATCAAGCTAATAAAAATAATACTGATCTCTCCGGATATAATAGTCGAGAAAATGCTGCAGACTATGAAGCTTTGCGAAAAGAATTAGGGTACAAAAAATGGAATGTATTTGGCGGGTCTTATGGCTCTAGATTAGGCCTTACTATTATGCGAGATTTCCCTAATAACCTGAGTTCGATTAATAAAAAGCGAGTTGATTAGTTTTAATAGATTGA
>CAYMDH010000146.1:0-2000 GCA_964389205.1 uncultured Flavobacteriaceae bacterium | reverse complement strand
TAGTACCATTTTTAATAGTACGGATGAGATTATTAAAATGGCTACAGGAAAGGAAAGGATTCGACGGAATTTTTATAAGTTTAAAAGGGTGTGAATTTATTATTTTAATTATTTAGTAGCTAGGACGTAGAAAAATTGGAAATGATGGAAAAAGATAAAAATCTCCAAATTCTTATTGATGATGTAATAGAAAAGAACAATGGTATAAGGGAATTTAAAGCAAAAACTAAGACTATTTTTGATATAACAGGTGTTAATAGGCGAGAAAACATTAATAGCAATCTACTAGCATTTTATTTAGACAAAAATGAAGAGCATAGATTCGGAAATCTTTTTCTAAAAAGTTTATGTGAAATTATTGAAGAAAAAGGAGTAGAAATTACTATAGACTCAGATTACGAGATTTACAGAGAATATAATTACATTGATATTCTTATTGCTTCAAAAAGTAGTAACCCAGCATTGTTTAATTGGGCTATTATTATTGAACATAAAATTCATCATAAGCTTGATAATGATTTGGAGGATTACTGGAATAAAGTAAAAGTAATAAAAGGTGGAAATAAAATAGGGATAGTTCTTTCTCCTTGGGGGCAAAAAGATAAATCCCTATTAAGAATTGAAACAGAAAAGGAAAGAGGAAAAATTGGGGAATCGAATAATTATTATGATTATTTAGATTTGAAACATGAGGAATGGGTAGATAAGGTAGAGTTGAATCTATGCAATTATTTTTTAGATGCAGATAACTTTCACCTATTAATACTTAAAGATTTTTTTAAAAACATAAAATCTATGTATATGAGTTCAGAAGAAAAACAGATAAGAGATAATCAAATGATTATGTTTCAAAAAAATTATAGTAAAATAAAACAGATTCTTGAATTAGAGAGTAGTGTAAGAAATTACGTGTTAAATGAATCTATTAACGTCATGAGTGAATTTGGCTATGCTCCAAAAACTAAATATTTTTCTGCGAAAGAGAAGTTCTTTTTTAAAGATGATGATAGTTTACCAGAATATTTTCGATTTTATTTTTGGTATCCTACATTAGTTGAAAAAGGGGAACTTAGAATTAACTTTGAACTACATAATAAATACATCTCTTTTGGAAAGAAATTTCATGATTCAGAAGATTTTCTTCAATTACTAGATGAAAAACCATTATTAATAGAGAGTAATAAGCAAAAAGAAAATGAATATTATCACTTAGCTTCTATTAGGGATTCTTCATTTGATAACTTTAGTGAGTCGAATAATTTTCAAGAGCGCTTGCGTAAGGTTTTAGATGATAATTTCTTTAATAAAGACGATGGGATTTTATGGGGGTGTACTAAATTATTAGAGGAATTTAATAAAGAGAAATAACCGAATTATGGGGAGGAATTTAAGCTTTAAATTAACACGATATTTCCAGTCTGGAGATTGAAATATAATCAATTTTAAAAAATAAAAATACATCCAAATCCTAGTATTAAACCTAATAAGTTCCTAATTTAGAACAGTAATCATTTTATTAAATGGAATATTGAGTATATGACCTATCAAATAAATATAAAGAAATCTAAAACAGAGGAATTTTTATTGATTATTGAATCATTAAAAAAATTGGGCGTAGTTCAATCTTTTAAATCTACTGAAAATTTAGCCATTCCTAGTAAAGAACCTACCTCAACAGAACAATTATTAGAAACATTGGATAGAGCAAAAGGAGAAATAACAGAAGGCAAAGTAGTTCCTTCTGACCAAGTTCACGAAATGATTCAAAATTGGAAGTAAAAGTAATTTGGACCTTTCCTTCAATTGAATTATAAAAAATAAAATATGCCAGCAACAAATTTAAAATCACCATTAAATTCTGCTCAATTGGAAATCCTAAAATTGTTTTCTAGGGATTTAGCAGAAGAAGATTTATTAGCTATTAAAAGATTGATTGTTAAATATTTAGCAGAAAAGGCAAGTCGCATGGCAGATGAAATATGGCAAGAAAAAGGCTGGAC
>CAYMDH010000145.1:0-2013 GCA_964389205.1 uncultured Flavobacteriaceae bacterium | reverse complement strand
CAAATTATCAATGATAAAAGAGGAGCATCCATGGGAGAAAATACCCAAAGTCTTGCTGGAAATTCATTTGGTCGCAGACCACCCCCAAATAATGATCAAAATGATTTTAATTAAAAAACAGTTATATTTTACAGTCTAAAAAACAGTTATTTACTTCAATAAAAAAGGGCAAATGCCCTTTTTTATTTTCAAATTATTGGTGTATTATTCCAAAAATCTAATTTCAACCAATTCAATTTTTAAAACACCAAAAATGAAAACGTTATACATTACAACAACTCTATTTTTAAGTATTGCGACCATTTCCTGTGCAGATAAGCAACCTCCTTTAATTCATTCAGAAGTTTCAGACATTGTCATTCCAATACAAAATGCACAATTTTTATTTAAAGATTATGAGGAAAATAGAGTTGGCCTCATTGAAGCAGCACAAAATATTGATGAAAATGGAGACTCTATTCCTCCTGACAATTCTAACTATGTGCGAGCAACTAGATCTCTTACGGTTGATTATGATACTTTAAAGCAATATTTGTCATTTATCGAACAAAAAGCGGATAGCGCTCATATAGAAATTCAAGGTTTACGTATTTATTTAGGCAAATACCCGAATGATGGAAATCTTCCTGATGGATCAATAACATCTCATCCTGGAGCTGAAACCATTTTTTTAAACCCGGTAATGGAATATGGGGAGCCAGATGTTCTAACAGACGATGTATCTTTTGCCATAAAAATCACCAATGGCCAATACTATGCGATTCCTGTTGGCGAAATTTTGGATGAGACAGAGTATAAAAGATCCTTAAATAATAATGCTAAAAATAATGACGATGATGATGATGAAATCATTCAAAGCTTGGCAGGAAATCATTTTGGAAGGCGACCACCCCCACCTCCGCCAGATGATCCAGATTACGATTAATTAAGTTAATAAAGAATGTTGTAGGAGATTAATTGATTATGACTTATTTGCATTATGCTACCACAATTGTAGAATTCTTAGCCGCAATTTCTGCGACAATCTATTACTATAAGTATAGACATACCGTATTGAAATGGCTATTACCATTGTTCTGGTATGTTGCGCTAAACGAAATAATAGCCTTTCAATACTGGAATTATACAGGTAAGACAAATAACATTTTCTATAATATTTATGATTTCATTTATTTTTCATTATTGATTTGGATAATACACGGTGTTATTTCATCTCAAAAAAGAAAGATTAAGGTTAAATTTCTATTAATAGCATATTGGATTTCTTTTTTATGCAATTCTATTATTATTAATCCTCTAATTGAATATTTAAAAACTGCATATACAATAGGCTCAATATTACTGGTTATTGCAGTTCTTTTTTACTTAATTGACACATTGTTAAGCGAACAAATTTCAAAAATACAGAAGAACTTATTGCTTTGGATTTGTATCGGCCTTTTAATATTCAATATTTCATATCCTGTCATTATTTTTGCCCAACTGCTTTATGCATCAGAATCGCATAAACTAGAATCAAGCCTTAGTATTCTGCAAGGTATTATAATACTTATTACCTATTCAATAATAACATTCGGTTTTATATGGTCAGAGAAGAAATCGAAGTAATTTGGGTTGTATGTATTATAATTATTATGCTACTTTTATTGGTAGGAGCTTTATTTATGGGAGTAATATTGTATTATCAAAATATAAGGGCCAGAGAATTCGACAATCTCCCTTAAAATCAATTTTTTAAATAAAAACTTATATTTTTATTTTGATTATGGATGAAAACAGGACAATAATTGTCATTTTAGTTGGAATTACTATTCTATTGTTATTATTTATTATTGTTGTTGTCCTTTTTTCTGTTTTTATAAAACGTAAAAACACTTTATTATTGGAACGACAAGAAGCGCAAAAACGCTTCGAGCGCGAAATTGCTGAGACTCAGATAGAAATCCGGGAAGAAACCCTACGTAATATCAGTTGGGAACTTCATGATAATATAGGGCAACTCTTGACGCTGGC
>CAYMDH010000144.1:0-2043 GCA_964389205.1 uncultured Flavobacteriaceae bacterium | reverse complement strand
TTTGGCATTTAGAGAAAAATAAAAGCAAAATATGTAAATTTGGCTTAGTAATAATTCGAAATGTAGTGCTTATCCTCTGCCCTACGTTCCTTATACTAACCGATGATGTAGAATACGCCTGCGGCGTACTTTTGTCTATACTACTTCGTAGTTACCATATCCAAAAGCAGTTCTACATCATCGCTGCGCTATGCCAATTGCATCAAAACATTTAAGTAAATTATTATTTGTGAACTTCGCCGCTAAGGCTTTACAACTCTACATATCAGGTCGCTAAATGCAATTGGTTGCTGTTTTTCTGTTCCCGAAAATTCAAAAATTTAAGATAACGACTCGCATAGGCGAGTCTATCTGATAGCCGATTACAGACAATTATTATGCTAAATACAAGAAGTTTATTGTCCATAATCGTCACAATTTTTGATTATCTTCACATTCAAACAGACAACTGCACATAGCGCAGCGTTATGCAGCATTAAAAACATAACGGTTAAAGGTGGACTGACCATCCAAAGTCGAAATAATTTTGAAACGACACAAAAAAATAATAAATTTGAGTAATGTTATGAGCATTATGTTTGAAAATCAAAAGAGTAAAACAAGATTTATGAATCTTAAAAACTAAAAATTATGAAATCCCATTTTAAACTTATTTTACCTATAATGTTTATTTCTTTGTTCATTATTAGTTGTGAGCAGGAAGAATTTGAATCTGAAACAAATCAAATTGAATTCAAAAATTTAGATATTAGTCCAGATTTAAAGAGTTTATCTTTTGAAGAAACTTATGATTTTGGAGCCAATAATCGTAATTCGTTAGATAAATTGATTAATGAACACATTCAATATCTCTTTGCTAAAAGAAGTAGTAAAGATGAAACATTACTTGGTTTTGATATTGTTATTTCCAAAAAAATCACTAAAATTAAACCAATAACCCTTGAATCAAAATTCATATCTGCAGCAGGATGCCCAAGTGGATATGAAAGTTTAGGAACTTGTTATTCAGCTAGTTGTGTTAAAAACAAAGTCGAAAAGTTCTTTAATGACCACGAGTCAGATTTTGAAAATGGTGCTAACATATCGTTCCAACTGGTGAATCATATGGGAGGGAAAAGAGTTTGTGGAAGATCAGCACCAGCTATTACACAACAATAACTCAACGCTGCATAACACAGTATAAATTCAATGGCTACAAAATGCTAAGTTTTGTGGTCATTGTTTTTTGTAAACTTAATGCTTGATATTAAATTAATGGCATATTAACACGCCACTGATATTTATACAAAACCGTTGTAACACATTTAAGAAACATCATTGAAAATGATTGAAAAATACCGAAATAGATTAAAAGAAATAATTGAATTGTCATTTCGGACATTGGAAATGAAACTTGCAAATGGTGGAATAATTTCAAAAAATGAAGCCTCGTTCCAACTTGAATTAGGATATATTTTAAAAGTTTTTGGACAACTTTATGAATTTCATCCGAACGAAAAGTTTAATCTCGAAATGGAAAATTATGTGAAGTTAAAATCAACAAGTATTAAAAGTAATAGCAAAAATGCCAGAGTCGATATTTTAATGACTTTCGGAACTGAAGATGAATATGTAACTGGAGCGATTGAATTAAAATTCTTCAAAAAGAAAAACCATAGAGAACCAAATAATAGATACGATATATTCAAAGACATTTCAAATTTGGAAGCATACAAAGAAAATGGAATTGACTTAAATTATCTTTTCATTTCGACTGACCACAGTCATTATGTGAATCAATCGGAATATTCAGCAGACACCAAAGATTTCGACGTAAGAAAAGGTTCGAGATACAAATCAGGACAAGTTTTGGAATATCGAACAGCAAAACCATACGGACCGCCAATTACACTGAAAGGGAATTATGAATTTGATTGGAGCGAACCAACTGAGAATATTTACTTTACTAAAATAGAAATTTAAAAAGTCGGAATGATAAAAACGTGTTACAACAATGTATAACCGCAATTACGGCGGATTCGACTACGTCCGAATCCACTCGGA
>CAYMDH010000143.1:0-2169 GCA_964389205.1 uncultured Flavobacteriaceae bacterium | reverse complement strand
TGTGAGAGGCGCACTCCGCTATATTCTAGCGGAGCCGTCTACTCGATTACCTGCTGGCTTTTTTTAATTCCGTTATTTCGTTGTTTAATTTTTCAATTTCTTCTTTTGTGTTTTTCAATTTTTCAATTTCAAAATCGAACTCCTTATAGGTTTTCTCAAAGTATTTAACTTTTTGGGTTTTTAGAAATTTCAAAGGGTTTATTGTTTGCTCAGTAGTCAATAAGTATATTATTGAGATAACAACTGGAACAATGCTTAAAATAAATGTATACTGCTCCATAACATCCCAAGTAAAATAAAATATAGCACCTACCAATAGTGTGTAATACCCTAATATTACAAGTATGAGTGTTGTTTTGAGGTTTTTATACTTTCTTTTTGCTTTTTTGTCAAGAGGTTTTTTCTGTCGCTCCAAGATTTTTTTAGATGCTTTTTTTTCTTTTAAATGGTCTTCTTTTGCTTTCAAAAATTGCTTTTCAATACCTTTCTTGGATTCCAATTCATCAAGTAATTTTATATTTTCTATTTCTTGTTTTTGAGCTTTATTTTTGAAATGACTTTGTTCTTGAACAAATTTCTCTAGACTATCTTCTGTTATTGCATTTAAAACATCTTTTACTGTATCATTCTTAATCTCTTCAGGTTTTCTTACTTGATTACGAAGGTCAATTATTCGGGCTTTTGCCTGTTCTTCTGAGAGCTTCCCATCTTTATACTCACTTTTTAATTCTGTAAATTTTTCTCCAACATTTTCGTTTAGAACTTTGGAAAGTATGATTTGAGATTTAGTGATAATATCGAATGACTTTGGAAGTGTCGATTTACCAAATCCTTTATTCAATTTAAACCAAAATTTGTTTGTAAGAAAGCTTAAATGTGAAGCTAATGGAACAAAACCATCCTCTTTCATTAAATCATTCCAAGCAACTTTTAATGTTGTTGAATTACCTGTCAATAGCAAATATTTGATATTTTCAAAGTTGTTAGAATTGGCTTCTTTTCTTCGAATTGAAACGTAGTTTAAGAATCTTAAAAAAGGGGCTGCATCTTTATTCAATTCCTCACTAACTTTGTCAATAATGTCTTGGCTAACGATATTGTAGTCGTGATTTTCAATTGAGAAATAATTATTATAATTATCCTCTTCGATGCTTTTAGATTTAAGTAATGTATAGAAGTCTGACTTTTTTTCAAGAATATCACTAGCTTTATCACATCCATTAAGAATTGAAACCATTGCTGTGATTTCGGGATTAGGTGTTTCATTTCCCTCAAGCAAGTATTTAGCTTTAGTAAAAAAGCCTTCTATATCCGTTTTTACATCTTCAAAGTACTTTAGTTTAATAAGTTTCTTTTTGGCTTTTAAATTTATTTCTCTAACGTATGAGAAAAAATCATTTGCTAAATTTTGATACAATTCACCATTAAAACCTGCTAAATGAAACAGTATTTCTGTGTCAATAAAAATCGTTAGCTCTGTTCTCCAAGTCCCTAAGTCATTAAGGTTGTTATTATATTTAATACCACTGTATAAAATAACGCCTTCTCGAATTAAATTAAGTTGATTTTTAAAGTCTACATTTGATTCGTTTTCAAGAATGTAAGAGGTTATATATTCAATAAATTCATCTCCATTATTTATATCAAGAAGGAATGAACAAAAAGAATGAGATACTCGTTCTTTATCTTTTACAGATAAATTAGTTTTTCTTTCAGTTTCAATGAATGTATAAAGACTTTCAATTATTGATTTATTATTCGATTGAATATCTTTTTGTTTGGTTTCGATATTCTGATTATTAATTTTAGTAATATCTGTTACTAAATAGTCTCCCTGCTTCTTTTCTAAGAAGCTTAATCTACCTAACGCTGTTCTAACAACTGCCTCTGGAATGTCAAATTCAAAAGTGTTATTTAGGCTGTTAGTAATTTCATTTAAACTAAAACTATATAAATTCTTTAATTTAATAAGGTCGTTCAAGAAGACAGAAATAATACCATAAACATCCTTTTCAGAATTATATAATTCTCTAAAAACAGCTAATGAAGCAAGTAGTCTATTGTCTTCTTTTATTTCTCTCATATTTTTATGGTTCGTTTTTTTTGCTTGCAGGTAACACACAAATAACAACAATGCGCGTTTTGTATAACAGTTTGTAAAGTACTATA
>CAYMDH010000142.1:0-2179 GCA_964389205.1 uncultured Flavobacteriaceae bacterium | reverse complement strand
TAATAGTTCTGAAAAAATCTCTTTTAGTCATATTTGTTTGTCAATGTTGGGTAACTTGTTATATGTTTACTAATATAACTGTTTATCATTAAATATTTCCGGATAACAGTATATTTCCATTTTGTTTATCACTTTTATGTAAACTTTTTAATAGTTCATCCAAAGGGCTTTCAATTCGCATTAAATCTTTTTTGCTAACATGTGTGTAAATCATGGTAGTTTCTGGTTTTGCATGCCCTAATAATTCTTGAATATAACGTAAATCAATTCCATTTTCTAATAAGTGCGTTGCATAAGAGTGTCTTAATGTATGAGGAGTAACGCGTTTATTTATTCGAGCTAATTTGCAGGAGCGCTTTAAAAAAGCACGAATGCTTTCAGCACTGTATTTATTCCCTGTGGTTCCTTCTACAAAATAATGTTTTGGCCTATATGTGTTAAAATAATTGTGTAGTAATGGAATAAAGCTTTCAGCCATAATTACAAACCTGTCTTTCCTACCTTTAGCATTTTTGATGTGTAATTGTCTTCTATCTAAATCGATATCTCTGAGCTTTAAATTTAATAATTCACTAATTCGCAAACCAGAAGAATATAGTAAAGCAAGTACAGCTCTGTGTTTTAAATTTCGGGTACTTCTTAGTAAATCAACAATTTCTTCTTTAGAAAGAACTATAGGTAATGTTCTATTTTTATTAGGCCTTATCAATTGAAGATTTTCTATACTGCAAGAAGGATAAAATTCTTTAAATTGTTTTACAGCACTTATAAGCTGCCTGTGAGTACTAATAGAATATTTTTTAGAAATAACAACTTCTTCTACAAACAAACGAACATCTTCATTATCAACAGTTATTATATCTTTTTTATTTAAGAAAATTAAAAATAGTTTTATAAAACTGCAATACGTGTTTACAGTACTTTCACAATACCGTTTCCCTATCAAAAATTTTTCAAAATCACTCAATAATGATTGACTTTTTATAGAAAGTATAGATTTTATTCGTCTCTGTATATTTTCATCATATATAATAGTCCATTTTTTTCTATTCAAATGATTAGAAAGTTTTTTTAGATCAGATTCTGATGTGTAAAATGTTCTTTTTGATTGGCTCCATTTTACTTCAGTCAATTTTTTTATATAAAATCGTATTTCATCATCATATCCAAATTGTATAGCAATTAGATGTTTGTTTTTGTGAAATAAAGGGGTTAAAACTATCTTTTTCATTTAAAGAGGCTTAATTAATAAAGATAGAATTTTCTTACAAATAATCAAAATGATTCAAACTAATATTCTGTACATTTACAAAAATTTTTGCGATGAATTCTAGAGAAAATCAACTAAAAGCAATAGATCGATTATTAACCATTATGGATGAGTTGAGGGTTGAATGTCCATGGGATAAAAAACAAACAATGCAAAGTTTACGTCATTTAACTATTGAAGAAACCTATGAATTAGGCGATGCGATTCTCGATGACGATCTCCAAGAAATTAAAAATGAGTTAGGCGATTTACTATTACATATTGTTTTCTATGCAAAAATTGGAAGCGAAACAAACAGCTTTGATATCACTGATGTGGCAAATAGTATTTGTGAGAAACTAATTAATAGGCATCCTCATATTTATGGAGATGTAAAAGTGAAAAATGAAGAAGAAGTAAAACAAAACTGGGAAAACCTTAAACTTAAGGAAGGGAAGAAAAGTGTTTTAGAAGGAGTGCCTAAAAGCCTACCAGCATTAGTAAAAGCAAATAGAATTCAAGATAAAGTAGCTGGGGTAGGTTTTGATTGGGAAGAGCCAAAACAAGTATGGGAGAAGCTAAAAGAAGAACTCAATGAATTTCAAGAAGAAGTAAAAGCAAATGATACAGAAAAGATGGAAGCAGAATTTGGAGATGTACTTTTTAGTATGATTAATTATGCCCGTTTTTTAAATATCGATCCTGAAAATGCTTTAGAACGTACTAACAAAAAGTTTATAAAACGTTTCCAATATCTTGAGAAAAAAGCAAAAGAAAATCAGTTAGAAATTAAAGATATGACCCTTGCCCAAATGGATGTATTTTGGGAAGAAGCCAAAAAAATATAATCAATCGTTTTAAATGACTTATTTTTTAAGGTAGTGTCCAAAAAACTGTGTAAATAGAAAACAAGGCGGGTTTTAAAACCCG
>CAYMDH010000141.1:0-2245 GCA_964389205.1 uncultured Flavobacteriaceae bacterium | reverse complement strand
CTCATTATTGGGCTTCTCTTATCCTATTGGGAGAAAATGATACTTTACCTTCTTCATCTCCTTATGAATTCATCTATCTTCTTATAGGAGGCCTCTGTGTTTTGGCCATTATATACCTCATCAACACGCAATTTCGATCTAAAATCTAATATTTTTATTTTTTTAACACTTTAAAAGAGGTAAGAAAACCTTATTCAATAAACACTATAGTAGAATCTAATATTCTTTTATGGATCAACTTATTGATTATTTTTTACTCTTGCATAATATCTCTTTTGACAAAGAAGAGTTGACTTTTCAGGTTCAAAGCCATCCATCCTACCCTAGTTTACATGCCATTACAGGAGTGCTAGATCATTTTAATATCCCTAATCTAGCGCTCCAGATTCCTAAGAATGAGGATACGTATGCTCAGCTCCCTCCTATATTTCTGGCTCAAATTAATACACAAACAGGAGAAGACTTTGTAATTGTCAAAAAACATAATGGACAGTGTGTTTTATTCTTTAGTCATACCAAGAAAATAAAAATTAAGCTTGATGAGTTTTTGAAAAAATTCACAGGTATTATACTCGCTATTGAAAAACCTGAAGATGCCAAGCAAACAAATAAAGCTGCTAAACATAAAGGATCATATTCTTTCTTCCTCATCGTATCATTGTTGTTAATAATAAGCATTATAGTAGCTTCTGGTTCAAACATTGTTTCTGCATGCTATTTTTTAATGGCTCTTACAGGTATCTATATTAGCACCGCTATTTTTAAACAAGGGCAAGGAGAACAATCATTTTTAGGAGACACTTTTTGCGCTCAGACTACAAAAAAAAATAATTGTAATTCTATACTCACCTCCAAAGGTGCTCAGCTAGGGTTTTATACTCTAAGCGATTATAGTATCATTTACTTTGTGGGTATTGCTATAGCCGCATTATTCTTAAGTCTATCTCAAATTGATTTTAATGTATTATACACTATAAGTTTGCTTGCCTTACCTGTCACCATATATTCTATTTATTATCAATATGCTGTAGCTAAAACCTGGTGTTTATTATGTCTGAGTATTGTAGCTGTACTATGGATACAGGCGTTAATGATTATACTAACAGGTTCTTATAACTTTGGCTTTAATACCATAACATTGCTCGAAATTTTACTAGTTGCGGCCTCATTCTTTACTGCCTTTGCAGTATGGAATATATTATCTCCACATTTAAAACAATTTAAAACGCTCAAAGAGTCTAAAATTAAATACTCCAGGTTTAAAAGAGATTTTAGTTTGTTTCAAACACTTCTATATAAATCAAAACTTGTGGATACTCACATACCAAATGCATCAGAAATTGTATTTGGTAACAAGGCAGCATCGTTGGTTATTACTTTGGTAACAAGTCCATTTTGTGGTCATTGCAAGCCTGTACATCTATTGATAGAACAAATTTTAAAGCGCTATACTGAACAAGTTAAGCTCATCATACGTTTTAGTGTTCAAGAAGCAAATACTCCTTTAGTGGAGATTACTACGCAATTATTAAATCTATATCATACAGAAGGAAAAGATAAATGTCTGGAAGCGATGCATGACATCTATGGTGCTATAGATTATGAGGTGTGGATTAAAAAATGGGGCGTTGTTGCAGATAAGTCAACATACTTGGAAACATTACGATTAGAAAGGGCATGGTGCCAACGTCAGGCGGTTAATTTTACACCCGTAATCTTGATCAATGGATATCATTATCCTAAAGAGTATGAGCGACCTGATCTTATTCATTTTATAGAAGACCTCTATGAACACATGAATACTTCTACGGCAAATGTAGAAATGATACAGGGTACTTCATAAAAAATCAATTTAAGGGACTCTGTTTAAACATATTCTCTCGCGAAAGATAGACACAAACTGCGAGTGTCTCTAAATGTTCGCAGATATTTTAATTTTTAAAATTCTAATTATGTTAAAAAACATTTTAAATGTAAAAGATGCTCAACAAATCAATAAGAAGGAGCAAAAATTAATCCAAGGTGGTTTCGGACCAGAACCTTCAGGTTTTCGTACTTGTAATGGTATTCAATTTAAACCTGTAGACGTGCCTTGTCCCGCAGGCACTGTGCCTCACTCAACAAAACCGCATTGTTTTTGCTGTGCTGCATAAATAATAGAAATTAAAGGGATTGCTGCTTTTAGACAATCCCTTTTTCTATGATATTCTTGCAAGGATAGACACAAACTGTGAGTGTCTCTAAA
>CAYMDH010000140.1:0-2284 GCA_964389205.1 uncultured Flavobacteriaceae bacterium | reverse complement strand
AATTAAATTAAAGCTGTTGTTTTCAATTTTGGATAATGCACCTTTTATCGTTTGGCTATATGAGATATTATAACCATAATGTTTTAACCTAAAGATTATAGGTTCTACATACCAATCTTCATCATCAACTAATAATATCTCCTTTTTAACTACTTTCATAAATAGTCTTTTATCTTGCTAATTCTTACATCCCTAAGTAATTCTTGCAATTCAGAGAACGTATTTATAAACTTTTGAACTCTTTCGTAGAAATCTTTAGGGAGTTTTTTTTCTTTTTGGTATTCATTATGTATGTAATACAAATAGCTATTAGTTTTGAGTGTAGCATTTTTAGCATCATGGAAAATACTATTTTCTAGTTTACGTAAGTGACTTGTAGATTTCTCATAGTTATCTACCATATTATTCGCTGACACATTAAAGGCATCAATCACTTCATCTAAGTTTATTCTATTTGGTGAAACATTTAAGAATAGCCTTAAGCTTTCCTTCACTCTTTGTAATGCCATTATACTATTATCTATACCCTCCAAGTTTTTTTTCAATTCTTCATTCTTCTTTTAACTTATTTTGATCTATTTTTTTTTGAAAGTTAATTTTTGTTTTTTCAAGTTTTTCTTCCAAAGAAGCTTCTAGCTTGGTAATATTTTTTTGCTGCTCTAATTTTTTTCTAAATGTTTTATTACTTATTATTAGACTTATCACAGCAAGAACTAATGAAACAGAAGAAGTAATTATTGCTGCCCAAACTCTAGAATCTATAACATCATCCATAGATTTATTTTTTAATCCAACCGATACTTTCGATTCCCTCTAGGCTTACGTCCATTCTTTTCTTTATAAGCTTTAATATGCTCCTTCTCAATCTTCAAAGCCTCTTTCCGATTAGGTATGTTTTTGATAAGAATACGAGCAAAGAAGCGAATAAACCCAGCCACTACATTAAATAAATTAATCTGATCCCTTAGTCTTTTGGAAATTCCATCTTCTTCTATAGGATCATGGCTGATACCATATTTAAAAGTATCATCTTCAACTATATCTATTATTTCGTAAAGATGGTGAGGAGATTTATTGTCTAAAGAGTTACCGTGTCGTTTTTGTTTTTTTGCCATTCTATGGGGGGATCTGGTGCTTAATTTATTTATTAGACTCTTGAATATTCCATCCTGTTTTATTGCTATAAGTTTCATAGCTTAATGAAGGAAGATAAATAAAAGACTTTTCCGTTTTTCGCTCATAAGCGATAGAAGCAACAGATAACAAAGATTCAAAGGTGAGGTCTTTAAACATGGTTAGAGGATCATTTACAACTTCCTCATAAGCTTCCTTTCCATTGGCAACTACACATGCTCGTACATGAAGAAAATGGTCAACGGAAAAATATTCTCCTTCTTGATAGGCATACTGACCGATATTTTCAGCGTACTTTTTTTGATCTATATGATATAATTTTTGAGAAAGAATCTCTTGGAAGTTATATATATGGGCAACATGCAAAGACGATAGTTTTTCAATCAATGGTTCAATGATAGCTATATTCGTTTCTTTACTCCAATCCAGCAATTCTATTAATTGCCAAAATTCCACCTCTGTCAATGGCTGGAAATCAGGTTGACGGTTGACAATTATTTCTAACTCTGCATTGCCATATTTATCTTTCATATCCTTAATGAAGGCAGAGCTTAATTTATGTACTGGTATTTTGAAACTGGTTTGCATAGTTATGGCATTTATACCAAATATCTGAAAAATATAGCTATATCGCTAATTTATTGTTGAATTGTTATCTGTTACCTATCAAATTCTTAGGACGATTTAGCCTCAATGATTTTTACATTGATAGCTTTTGTTCCTTTGGGAGATTTCATTTTGTATTCAAATGAGATTGTCTTTTTAGGTTTAACATACTTAGTAAACAGTAGTTCGATAGCTGTTTATTAAAGTTTCTGTAGCTGAATAACAATCAATTTTCAGAACAATATCTTTGAATGTTATCATTAATTAATGCTCGATTCGTTATTCCGCTTTTTTACGGTTTAAAATGATACGACAGTAGATAGGAGAGCCTTTAGTTTTATCTTTTACTCTTTCATCAAGAAAGAATCTAATAGTACAAGTACTTTTCTTCATAAGTGAAATACGGGATTAAGTGAAACATATATGAAGTTAATTTTACATAAAAAGCGAAACAAAGTAAAGTGTTATAAAAAAGAAAAGGTTCTAACTCGTTGATATAAAACGAATTAAAACCTTTTGAAAAGTTCTATGTGGTCCCGCAAGG
>CAYMDH010000139.1:0-2314 GCA_964389205.1 uncultured Flavobacteriaceae bacterium | reverse complement strand
GGGTGGTTCAGTTTCACCCGAAATTAGTGGTATACTATGTCCGAATTTTGCAGTTTCATGAAGAAAGTCATGTAGAATATTTGTTAAATAATACCTATCTCCATTTTTGAATTGTATATCCCAATATCCAAAATCAGAAATTAACATAGGTATTCTCCCACGTCTATCAATTGCATTTTTGTAATAGATTCCTAAATGATAAGTGGATTTTTCAATTTCATTTTTTTGATATTCTTTTTTAATTCCGTCTTTGATTATAGTTATTTTTAATTGTTCATAATCCAAGGTAAATTCTGTGTTTCTATTCTCAAAATAGTAATTTAAATAAATAACTATCGCAGGAATATTTGTTATAGCAGTGAAACCAATAATAAACCAAATCCAGAATTCTTCGAAAACAAAATCGACATCACTTTTCCATTTATAATAAATAGGGAATAGTATAATCAAAAGCCCGATGACTTTTAAATTATCTAAAATCAAACTTTTTAGAAGTTTATTATGTATTTGATAGTGTTTTTTCAAATGTTGGGTAACGGCCTAGGCTATGATTTCGTTGTGGTTGGGTAGTTTTGCGCCAAAGGCCTGCGCCGAAACCGAACCGCAAACTTGCTGAGGCGCATTTGGATGGCGAGCAAAACTACTGACCTAGAAATATTCAGCCGAGTTATTTATTTTTAAAAGTAAGAAAAGTTTTCAATTTACTAACAATATAGCAATGAATTATAGCCATTGTTACCATATGTACTTTTTTACTCAATTAATATTTCTTTCCACTTATCTGATTCCGCAAACTCTTTTACAATTTGGTTACGTTCGGTTAGTAAATCAGTCATATATTTTTTCAAAAAGAGCTGATCTGCTAACTTTCCTAAAACTCCAAAAGGCGATTTATAATCAAAAAAATCTGTCATCAATGTTCCGCCGTTCGATTCCGCAAAGTGATGTTCGTGTTTAAATTCCGCAAACGCTCCTTTAACCATTTCGTCTGCGAAGTAATTCGGTTTATCAAATTCCGTTATTTTGGAAGTTAGTTTTTGATAGACTCCGAAGTGTTTTGCTCGCCAAGTCACGCTTTCATCCATTCCAATTAATCCACTCGTTTTTCCAGCGATTGCTTCTTCATTTGTTTGTTCAGTCGATATTTTGTGCAAATCGATACTTCGAGATAGGTCAAACACGATATTTCTATCAGCTTTTATTTCAGTTTGAAGTTCGATTTTTGGCATTTTGCTCGGTATATATGGTAACGTTAAATATATGGCAAGTAAGGCAGAAGACAAACAATGTTCTTCGATTTAGCCACAAGCCAAATTTTTTGCATTTTGTTTTAATTTTTATCTTTAATACCAAATCAAAAGATTTGGTGACTTAGCAAATAAGAAATAGCCTTTTGATTAAAGACTAAACGCCTTATTTGCTATATATAGTGTTACCACACGTTTTTTATTTTTTCAATTCGCTCGGGATATTTTCCGTTTTTCAAAAACTCTTTAAATTCCCCTCCGTTAAATTTCACGTTTCCAGAATTAATTGTGATATTACTCCAATCTGAAACAATAGATTGAATCGTTTTAAACAACTCCTTGTTTTCGTCTCCATTTTCAATTCCGATTCGTAATTCTCCATTTTTTAGTCCAACAAATTTGAAAAATAGACCTTTTTGGGTTTCATTTATTTTATTTAAGGTTTGTATAAAGTATCCACTATAATCAGGATATGGTACTTTTTCATATTTAATAAGTTCGCTCGCAAAATATCTAAAACCTATTTTAATATCATATTCACTAAATTTTTCAATCCAATAAATTGCTGTCGGTACTTCTTTTAGAGTTGCTGTAATATAAATTTCGCTATTACTAATCCAAGGTTTAGTATAGGTTTGAGTTATTTTCGGTTCGCTAATTTCGATGGATTCACAAGTCATTTCAAATACACTTTCTGTGTCGAACTTTAAACCAATCCCTTTATCTGTCAAGTCAATTCCGTTAATACAAGATTCTTTTGTCGGTGAGAATTGTTCTTTTTTATAAGTCCAATTCGTAAGTCCGATTGGTTTTAAACAAAACTCTTTTAATTCCTGCTTTTCTCCTGCGACATATGTTCCGACTGTCTTATACCCGACTACAATTTCAAGTCCGTTTTCCGAATCATTAATTTCAGATATAAACCCATCTTCAAACCAATGGTTTTGGTCAAGCCATTTCTCTAATTCAGTTCTGTTGTTAATGTTCATTTCTGTAATGTGTGGTAACGGTTTAGGCTCGTATGTTTGGTTCTTAGTTTGAAGATAAGATATTTATATAAACAAATG
>CAYMDH010000138.1:0-2405 GCA_964389205.1 uncultured Flavobacteriaceae bacterium | reverse complement strand
ATAAGACATCATTTTAGAAGCCGTTTTCTTAAAAGGAAACGGTTTTTTTATGCTATACTTAATTTTCTTGCAACAATCATAAATTTTATTGATAGTATTAGTACATTTATATCTAGATAAACAATAATAATTTATGACCATAACTCAATTGCGCTACGTACTTGCTGTCGCCGAACATCAAAACTTCACAAAAGCTGCTGAAAAAACCTTTGTTACGCAACCCACTTTAAGTATGCAAATACAAAAGCTTGAAGATGAGCTTGACATTTTGATTTTTGATCGTGGTAAAAAGCCTATAGAGTTAACAGAAATAGGTCGTAAGATTGTAAATCAGGCAAAAAACATTGTTAATGAATCTAATCGTATCAACGATATTGTAGATCAACAGAAGGGATACATTGGGGGTGAATTCAGATTGGGCGTTATTCCTACGGTCATGCCTACATTACTCCCGATGTTTCTAAGAACATTTATAAAGCGATATTCTAAGGTAAAGCTTAAAATTGAAGAGCTTAACACAGAAACTATTATAGAACGTCTGGAAGATGGGCACCTAGATGCTGCCATCGCAGCGACACCTTTGGACGCAGAAAATATTAAAGAAAGACCTTTGTATTACGAACCCTTTGTCGCTTATGTCCCTCAAAACCATAGATTATTTGATACTAAATCTTTGGAATCTGCAGATCTGAATCTGGACGATATGTTATTACTTGAAGACGGTCATTGCTTTAGAGATGGAGTCATTAATCTATGCAAGGCTACAAAGAGTTATAATGATGAAACGTTTTCGCTAGAGAGTGGAAGTTTTGAGACTTTAATAAAACTATCTAATGAAGGATTGGGAATGACGTTATTACCATACTTACATACACTAGATATTGATGAAAAGGAAAAGGCATTCTTAAAACATTTTAATCTTCCCACTCCCGCTAGAGAAGTAAGTCTAATCTATCATAAGAGTGAACTTAAAATGCAAATTATAGAAGCACTACGTACTACTATTGCCTCAATAATAAAAGGTGCTATTGCTTTTCAAAACGTAAAAATTATAAGTCCTATTCCTAAGAACTAAAAATTTGTTTGATCAAGGGTTAAAGTATATCAGACAATGATCCAAACCAGGATTCTTTTTAATAAGGTTTTGAATCCAAATTTTTAATTCTTCTATTTCGTAGGGAAGTAATCGTTCAACCGCTTTTTGAAGTTCTTTACAAAATAATACACTATCAAAACTCACTTTATTAAGTACAGTTTTTGTGTATTCAAACATCGCTCTTGCCATAATTCGAGAAAATTGATAATCAAAAAATTTAAAAGAGTAAAAATGTTACAATAAGCTGGTTGTTTTTAGAGGTTGATACTCTTTAAAGATACGAAGTTTTGTTCAATTTGTTGTTCATATCCTTACATTAAAACTGTTATTATTTCATCAAAAAATCATAATATGATAATAATCAGCGCATTAAAATCACCTATTATCCCCATCCAATAAATCTCCCAATCCTCCGAGTATAGACCCCTCTCCTCTAGATTTCCCGCCTCTGGAAGGCGCTAATGCCAATACCCTATTTGCCAATCTACTAAAGGGTAAAGACTGAATATATACAGTTCCAGGCCCGGTAAGTGTTGCAAAAAATAAACCTTCACCTCCAAAAATTGTATTCTTAATACCTCCTACAAATTCTATATCATAATTTACCGTATTATCAAAACCTATAATACAACCTGTATCCACTTTGAGTTGTTCTCCGGGACTTAATTCTTTTATTAAGGTAGTCCCGCCGGCATGTACGAAGGCAATACCGTCGCCTTCAAGCTTTTGCATTATAAATCCTTCTCCACCAAATAAACCGCGACCCAGTTTTTTAGAAAACTCTATGCCTACGGAAACTCCTTTAGCAGCACATAAAAATGCATCTTTCTGACAAATAAATTTGCCTCCATTGAGTGCAAGATCAATAGGTATAATCTTTCCGGGGTATGGAGATGCAAAACTCACTTTTTTCTTACCTAACACATCATTGTAAAAAGCCGTCATAAAAAGACTTTCACCAGTGAGTAAACGTTTTCCCGCTCCAAAAATCTTTCCCATCAACGAACTGTCTTTTTGTGACCCATCTCCAAATATGGTGTCCATACGAATACCATCTTCCATCATCATAAAACTACCAGCCTCAGCAATGACTCCTTCTTGCGGATCTAGCTCTATTTCAACATATTGCATTTCTTCTCCATAAATAATATAGTCTATTTCGTGTGCTTTCATTTTAGTGATTTTAAAAGATTTAAGTAATAATTAATTTGTATTTAAATTGGTAATTACGTTACATTGTTTATATTTATTTTTAATATTTTTTTAAAATCATTAGTTTGTTTAATTAGATTTTATTTTTTTTGAACAA
>CAYMDH010000137.1:0-2486 GCA_964389205.1 uncultured Flavobacteriaceae bacterium | reverse complement strand
AGATTTAATTATTTTTAATCCATTAAAAACTGTAACAGTTTTTTAGGACTAGTCATTATACTCAAATTTTAACTGAAAATGAACCCTTCTTCCAACGGTTGGATAGATAAATTATTAGTAGTACTCGAAAAGGAATCATTTTATAATGATTCTTCTTTGGAAGACAAGTACCAATTATTACGAACTTCTGGTTTTATTTATGGAACCAATGTTCATACTCTTTTTAATACACAATCAGAAAATAAGCTTACAGAAACAGAGATCACTAAGCTTAATCTTTTAGTTTCTTTATTACATATTTATTTTGATCATTTCCCTGAACATACAAATGAGCGAGCCATTGATCAAATATTAAATTTTTATACTGTTTTAAAAGCTAAAAAGTTCACCTTCCTCGATAAGATATTAGCTGGTAAACATTGTGCAGCGCAATTAGAAAAAGTAATTCATTCCAGAATTCGTACAAATAGTAATATTTTCACTAAGAATTTCAGCAATATAATAACCAATGCATTGCTTTTTATAGATGTTGTAACCTTCGATAGGTTTCTCAGAAAGAATGATGATATAGAACAGTATGCACAACGCTTAGAAATTGTAATAACCAATATTATATTTAGAGCTTTAAGTGAAAAAGAAAAAAAGTCTGATTATGATGAGTTGTTTATCAAACTAGTAGCATCATCACTTCGTTATCATCAAACAAAAGATAATATTGTTCTATATGATAGAATTCCTTTATTATCAGAATATACTACTTCGTTAGAGCGTTTTTATATTTTAGACCTCGCTAGCATGGCCGTTTGGAATGACCAGGTACTCGACAAAAAAGAGGCTCATTTTCTTTGGGATTTAGGAAGACAACTACGTATTGATGAAAAAGAGATTTCTTTTTCTGTGAATTATGTTTATGATTTTATCTCTCAGCACAAAAAATCTATTTCTTTTTTCAATTATTCAAACCCTGTAAAACACTTTTATGACCAGTCTTCTAAAACTGTAAGTAAGCTCATTTTAAGAAATAGAAAAAGATTAATAAAAGAATTGATGGAAAGTAAAGAGCTTCTTTTATTATTATCAAAATCTACAGCAAAAGATTTAACCGAAAAAGAGCGAAATAAGGTAAAAGAGCAACTTTTAGATATCTGTAAAACTATTCCTTCATTAGCTATTTTTGCACTGCCTGGCGGTGCTGTACTGCTACCCATTCTTATGCAATTTATTCCTAAACTATTACCATCCGCTTTTGATGATAATAGAATTATAGAAGAAGAACTGTAACTTTTCACATAAGTTATTATCTAATAGGTGAGATAACTACAATACCTTATTGAATGAAAAAGAAATTATTTACAGCGCTCAAAATTTATATAATTAACTGGTTTGTTTCTTTTACACTTTTTCTTTTTCTAGCAATGAGAAGAGTTAACATTAAAGAAGCTTTTACTTTTTTTATAGAATCTCTTGGCAATCGTAGCTTTTTAATTGCTATTCATACACTATTTATAATCTTATATATACTCTTCTTTCTTTTTCGCTATTTTTTTAGAGTCTATAAGAAAAAAGGAGCTCTAATAGCAATAAAAGGGTTTTTGATAAAAATAATAATACCTATTAGCATTCTATATAGTTCTTATGCATTTGTTGTGTATACTAATACCAATGAATCGTATCAATATGAATGGGATACAACTGTAGAAAACCAGAGTGGATCTTCAAAAGAATTATATCGCAAAGATGGAAAGCATAGAGGGGCAAGTGTTTTTGGATGGGAGAAAGACAATGAAACTGCAATAGATGAAATGATTAAAGATAATATTGAGTGGGCAGCTGTTATTCCATTCATTTATCAAGAAAATGAACAAAGCAATAGTATTAGTATCAGGTCTTCTGAAAATAAAGGAGGATGGTCAAAGCGTGATTCATCTTTTATAAGAATTATTAATCAGGTACATAAAAAGAAGCTTTATGTGTATTTAAAGCCACATCTATGGCTTGGAGAAGGATGGCGTTCCAATATAAATATGCGCTCTAAAAAAGATTGGGATTTGTGGTTTACTTCTTATGAAGAAAGAATTTTACATTATGCAAAAATGGCAGCAGAAACAGGTACAGAGTTATTCTGTATTGGTACTGAACTTAGAACTTCCATAAAAGAACAACCAGAAAAATGGAAAAATTTAATAAAAAAAATACGTGCTATTTATAAAGGTAAGCTTACCTATGCTGCTAACTGGGATGATACGTTAGATCAGATTAGTTTTTGGGAAGATTTAGATTATATAGGTGTTCAAGCTTATTTCCCTCTAACCAAAGGAAAAAAACCCGAATTATCAGAAATAAAAGAAGGATGGAGGAAGCACGCTACCATGTTAAAAACACTTTCAGAAAAAAGAAATACTCCTGTTTTATTTACTGAAATTGGATATAAAAGAGACCTTTGCACTAAAATTTAATTTTTTTAAATAATTCGTATCTTGTTTCTT
>CAYMDH010000136.1:0-2512 GCA_964389205.1 uncultured Flavobacteriaceae bacterium | reverse complement strand
TTTAGTGTAAACCTTAATCTTTAACTTGTGTAAACTATGTCCCTTTACGAACATTAAAAAAACATAGGAAAGTGAATTATCAGAGTAAACGGAATTTTAGGATTTGGCATTATATAGTAAGCCATTCAACTATGATAATTAGAAGTGAAAAACAATATGATGATGTAGAATATTCAAGTAAGTATTCCCCAAATTGTACAATTGATATTGAGTTTTCTGGTATTGAGTTCATTTCGTTACCAGATAATTTAAACGGACTGAATATCCGAAAAGAAAATGGAATTTATCGATTTGACGAAAATAAAGAGCATTATGTGAAAGCAAGTTCGTGCAGAATCGGAATTAGTCAGTTTGACCATACTCAAGACCGAATTTCGGATTTATCACTTGAGTATGACGAAATATTAATGACATTATAATTATGCTCAATACTTTCACAAAGTCGATTAAAAAAGAAATTGCGGAATTAAGCAATCAAATCCTTGATGTAATCGTGGAAAATGGATTTGAATCTGACTCTTGTGGAATCAAAGATGGAAATGAAATTATTACGGAATATTTAACTCAAAACGAATTAGGGCTTGCTTATGAACATCTTGAATACGTAATTTCAGAAACAGATTTGAGTTTAAATTCTGAACAGACAAAAACAATGATTTTTATTGCTGAAAAACTCGGAATTAAAAAATAACGTGTTACAACAACGTGTATAAAACATAGCTAATATGTGCTAAACCCAAAGGGTTGTGCTTATTAAGAAAGACCGCCAAATTTTTAAATTTGGCATTTAGAATAAAAAAATTAAAAACAAAACATAAAAATTCGGCTCCGTGTTAATCCGAAAAGTTAGTGTCTTTTTATACGCTACGTTTCATACACAAGACCGTTGTAACCCATTATGCGAATGAAACAGACTCTATTGCTTCTTTGTGTCTTAGTAACTTTTATAGCTCAATCTCAATCGAAAATTGGAATAATAAACGACAAGGATGGTTATGTAAACGTGCGACTAGATAAAACCAGTAAAAGTCAAATATTAGGGAAAATTTACAAGGACGAATACTTTACTTATTTTGAAAATACCAATTCTAATTGGTGGCTTATTGAACATAAAAATGGAGAGGTCGGCTATGTGCATAAAAGCCGAATTACGAACATTCAAAATGGATACTTTTCAAATGGTAAACTATTGGACAAGAATGTTATGATTTCGGTCAGGGATTACTTTTTAGATCTTATAACAATAAAAATCATCCAGATAAAACCAATAGATGGATATTACGAATTCTACTGCAACAGCATAATTAGGACAATCAAAGAAAATAGATTAATAGATGAAATAGAATATAGAGATATTCAGCCCGTTGGTGGTGATTATGGAATTAATTTCTCTAATAAACAAATCGAAAAATCACTATTCATAGCTTCAAAATTTGGAGATTATCAAGGAGAATTAATCACCATCGGAACAAACGGAAAAATTAAAACTTTTCAGGGTGGAAAATATTTCATTACTGACGATAAAAAACACCTCATATCCAATTGGGATTCTGACCTAAGCGGTTTGACAATTTTTGATCTAGAAAAAAAACAAGTTTGTTTCAATAAGGAATTGGATTTTTATCTTGGTAACTGGTATAGCACCAATGGAATTTACTATGCTCCTGTATGGAATGGAGAAAGGGAACTTGACCAAACTTATCAGATAGACTTTGACAATTTTCAATTAAAAAGAAGCTCGATCAAAATATCGGAAGGGAAAAAAATCGAAATGACAAATCAAGCTTGTGAATGTAAATAACGGGTTACAACAACGGCTATAATTAAGCGGTAAGTTGGTTATCATTTAGAAAATTTCTTACTTTTATTCAAAACATAAAATAAACGGACAAAACTCGTTATGGCGGTTTGCCTGAGCTTAGCCGATTCTAACGTCACGCTAAAAGCGTGACTAGCCAACCTACGCTTCGCGTAGTTGTGCCTTCCGAATCTGGCCGCCCATACCCCGCCCTAATCATAGCCAGGGACGTTGTGCGTAATATGAGAAACCTCAAGGTGATTAAACAAACTTTACTATTTGGACTTCTAATTCTGACTCTGAATTCCTGTGTGGAATCGAAAAAAAACTCATCGGAATTTATATACGAAAATGGAGAAAGTAGCGTGGAATTAAAAATCTTAAATGGAAATGACTATCTGATTTATGATACACCAATCAGAACGGATTTTGAATGGAAAAATATCGACCCAAAAACGGGTTCGATTTTTGGAGCTGGAATAAAAATGCTCGGAACTGAAAACGGAATTACTAAAACAGAAATAAATGTTCCAAGCAATTATTTGGAATCTGACACTTTGAGTATAAAATTACGTTTTGAAATTAATGGAGAGAAAACTGAAACGGAATTTAATGTTCCTATAAAAAATGGAGAATAAAATACTACGCACAACAATGTATCCTATGAAAAGCACTAGCCTAGTTCTTCAAAGTTAATTAATATTTAGTTTCTTT
>CAYMDH010000135.1:0-2540 GCA_964389205.1 uncultured Flavobacteriaceae bacterium | reverse complement strand
GTTAAAACTAATTATTCTACTTTTAAACAGTTCGGTTTTAAGGGAAGCTTACAAAAACAGACCTGAAAGAGTTTATAAATAATTAGATAATCAGTATGTTTTTTATCTTAACTATATTTTCCTAGAAAGGAAACCGAAGATTTTCAAGAACTAGCTGTAAAGCAAGTAGAGGTACACTGTATTATTCTTTTCTTTTGCTAGTCCAAAAGAAATCGAAGATTCATGAGCTCTTATTTATAAAAATAACATATACGCGAACTAAAGAATCAAAGAAAAAGACTTTTCTTCCTTTCTCTTAGGTATTCTTGTTTTTCTTTTTTCCATTGATGAAAAAAGAAACAAAAAAATCTAGCGTGCTTTTTCACTTTTTGAAATCTACGCTATTTTAAGGCCACACCACCCAGGTCGCTTTTGCTTTGCAAAATGCTTTATGGATGGCTTTCATCTACCATCATTAAAATAGCTTGATTTACTACAAAGCTAAAAAGAGAGCAAAAAAACTTCGTCCATTCTAAATTTAGGAACAGACCTATTTTATAGTTTTGTTAGAAATTTTCTTAGAAAATAGACGGCTTCGATAAAAACCTTAAAAATCAAGGCAGCAGAAGAGATGTTAAATGAAAAGCTGTTTGAGCAAAGCGAGTTCTTTTCATTGCGGAGCGCTTGCCGTAGTATTTTCTTAGATTTTTATCGTTTGCCTTGACTTTTTTGGTTCGTTTTTTTGTCAAGAAAAAAATGAATGAATGAGTTTTGCAAACGAAGTGCTCAAAATACGAAAGCTAAAAAGCATTTGTAGTATTTCAAAAAACTTAAAATAAGTCTTGATTTTTTTGGCTCACCCTCAACGTCGTCTGGCACATCATTCAAAACATAAATCATTATGTTTTTCACGTTGTCCTATCAAGAAAAAATGAACATAAAAAAATATTAAGCAACTTTCTGAAGAAGATCAAACATAGGGCAACGTTTACAACGATTGCCTTTTTTATATTTATCGCAACATTTACTCTTACATTTTTTGGGGATTTCTAGAACTGTAGTGGCAATAAGAGTATTCTGTGCTTTTAGCTTCTTGGCTTTTTTAGCTTTCTTTTTTGCCTTTTCTTTTTTCTTTCCCACTTGTTTAGAATTAATCTTAATAAATGCAAATATATATACTATTTTAATTCAATCTAAATAAATTATTTATTTTTTAATCACATTTTTCGATCAAAAATATCAGAGCGATTAAGTATCTTTATAGTTATGTTTACTTTAGTAGATTGTAATAATTTTTATGCTTCTTGTGAGCGGGTTTTTCAACCTCAGCTCATTAATAAGCCTATTGCTATACTTTCTAATAATGATGGTTGTTTTATTTCGCGAAGTGATGAAGCTAAGGCCTTAGGCCTACCCATGGGTGCTGCGGCTTTTAAATATAAAGCTTTTTGTAAAGAACATGGAATCCATGTATTTTCTTCCAATTATCCATTATATGGCGATATGAGTACCCGTGTTATGAATGTTTTACAACAATTCACTCCAGACATGGAAATTTACAGTGTAGATGAAGCCTTTTTAAAGTTTAATGGTTTTGATCATTATAATTTTAATACTTATGGACAGGAGATTAAAAATAGAGTGTATCAATGGACGGGAATGCCAATTAGTATTGGTATTGCTCCTACCAAAGGACTATCTAAAGTAGCAAATAAAATTGCTAAAAAATTTAAAGAAAAAACAGGAGGAGTTTATCTTATTGATTCTGATGAAAAACGATTGAAAGCACTAAAATGGACTCGTATAGAATCTGTTTGGGGGATTGGACATGGAAATACAAAACGTTTAAAAAAAAGACATGTAAAAACCGCTTTTGATTTTATACAACTTTCAGATCAATGGGTGCAAAAAGAGATGGGTATAACTGGGCTTCGATTAAAAAAAGATTTAGAAGGAATTCCTTCTTTAGATTTGGATGATCACACAAAAGACAAAAAAATGATTGCTACTACCCGAAGTTTTGAATATACTTTTTCTGATTTTGAAAATATCAAAGAACGCATCACTACCTTTGCTTCAAGCTGTGCAGAAAAACTACGCAAACAACATAGCAGTTGTAATATGGTTATTGTAATACTTCGTAGTAATAGACATAAAAAAGACGATAGGCAACATAAAGCGAGTACCATCATTACATTACCTTATGCAACAGACTCTACACTTGTTATTGCCAATCATGCGGTGAAAGCCTTAAAAAGCATTTATAAAAGTGGTATTAATTACAAGAGAGCTGGAGTTATTGTTTCAGGTATGGTACCCACCAATAGCAGACAGCTCGATATGTTTAACACGCAAAATCCAAAACACAAGCCTTTGATGAGTGTTATAGATAACATTAATGAAAAAATTGGAGGTTATAAAATAAAATTAGGTAGTCAAGATCTAGACAGAACTTGGAAAATGAAACAAGAACATCTTTCTCCTAGGTATACTACTAATATTGATGAAATTGTAAGCTTCCCTTAAAACCGAACTGTTTAAAAGTAGAATAATTAGTTTTA
>CAYMDH010000134.1:0-2907 GCA_964389205.1 uncultured Flavobacteriaceae bacterium | reverse complement strand
ATATCAATCTATTAAAACTAATCAACTCGCTTTTTATTAATCGAACTCAGGTTAGTAGATATTTTTGATTAATAATTGTTTTACTATATGATTAAACGATATGATAGTAGTAGACTATTAAGGTGAAAATTAAAAAACACCTGTATAAAACAGGTGCTTCTCTCCAAAAAAAATCAAAAAACAAACTAACCACATACTATGTGTTTTTTAGATTTTGAAACCTAATACTCTATGTTTTATAACTGATTAATTTTATTAGTCAATGTTGGACCTAATTCAAAGGCACTATCTTTTAATTCTTTTTTTAAAGCTCTCAATTCTTTATTTTTTGAAGTAGCCTTAAAAATTCTAGCTTGGTGATATAAAATCTCAGGCTCATATGTTTTACCTGTAACATGATCTTCTACTATTTGTAAAGCTTTTTTATACTCTCCTTTGTTATAATAAGCCCAGGCTAATAAATCATACGATTGAGGAGTAGGTCTATTTTCAATTTCTCTTTTGGCTATAGCTAATACACTATAGAAATTACCTTTTTCCTCACTTTGTATAATAGCACTGTATTTATTATACATATCACCATAGTTTTCTTTATCTAAAAGCTTAAAATAAGCTTCTAAAATTGATGTTTTCTTATATGTATTACCTTCAAAAGATGCAATCTCTATTTCCATTAAATGGATATCAGGCGATATATACTTTTTCTTTATAGCATTTAAAATGTTATATGCTAATTCACTGTTTTTTTCATGAGAAAATACGATCCAAGCTATTTTCTTAAGCGCATACATATCATTAGGATTGATTTCTAATGCCTTGAGATAGTATGTATATGATTTTTTTATTGCTCCTGCATGACCATAATAATCTGCTATATTAGTATATGACCAATTCAATTGCCTTTTAAGCTTTCCAGCTTCAGCTATTTTAACAGCTTTTTCAAAATATGTAATTGCATTATCTAAATCTCCTTTGTAATCCATCCACTTCGCTAATCGGATGAGGTAATTGAAATCTGATAAATTCTTAACACTTCCTAATGACTTTTCAGCAAAGTCATAATTTCCAAGTTCCATAGAGACATCAAAAATCATTAAAACAGTCTCTCTTTCTTTAGAAATTGAATACGCTTTATCTAGTGATTGTGCAGCTTCTTTGAATTTATGTTGTGTAATGTAATTATGTGCTAAAGATCTCAGCAATCCTGTTTTTCCAATAGCAGCCCTATTTACAGCTTTGGTGATAAGTGTCTCCGCTTGGTTTAAATATTTTACTTCTCCTGTCACATTAAACACTTCAGTGTTTGCAGCTGCTAATTGACTTAAAGCGCTAATTTTTGTTGAATCTTTATCCAATTTTTTTAACCAAAAAGAGACTTCATCCAATGCTGCTTGAGAAGCATTATCACTGTATTGTAAATAATACTCATAATCATCTAGATTTGTCACTTTGTTACGATCTTGATTACAAGAAGTTAATATTACTACAGAAATAAATAGAATAATTATGTTTTTCATTTTTTTAAAGTGCTAGGAATAACCATAAAGCTATTCCTAGCTATATAAAAAGGATTAAAATGGGTTCGATAAGTAAGGAAACGTATTCGAAAAATTCGCATCATTTCCAGCTACACCATCACTTACCAATGAGGGAGTACCGTTATTACCATCAAACCTAGCTCCATTATTTCCACCAAATAATAGAATCAAAGAGATATCAATGACATCATCATTCAATGCTCTACCTGTCAATACATTTGTGCCATCGAAATAACTAGTTGGGGCATCAGGAGCTACTTGTAAAACATCTGCAGCAAGTACAGTTGTTAAAGTTGTAATATCTAAACCTAAAATATTGTTTTCATAGGTTGCTCCAAAAGCAGCATGTAAACCTACAAGACGATCTTCAAAGGGTTGTTGAAAATTAGAAACCAACTGAGAAGGAATGGTTACGTTAAATGAATTTTCTAATGCTTCATTAGCAGAGAAAACGGTATTTATACCTGGTCTTCCTATTTGATCTTCTTGTACAAAAGTTCCAGCAAAGCTTACTTCAGGATCAATGAGCCCTATAAAATTTTCTGAATCATCACTAACACAACTCACTAGTGAGAAGGTTAAGCAAATAGATATAATTATATATTTAATTTTCATTTTTTTAAATTTTATTGATTTGTATTTCTTTTACTTTCTACCCAAACATTGAATACTTCAGTACTTGTTCCAGCTGGGTGAGGAAACGTTCCTCCTAATAAATTGTTAGGAATTTCTAATATTACAGCAAGAACATTTGTGTTGGCAAATGAATCCACACCATTGGTTAAAAAACCATCAGGAGCATTTCCTGCTACTACTTCATTAAACTGATCGAAGTCAAAGAAGAAAGGATCTTCTCTTGGACCAGCAAAATATGTAATTCCATTACTGGTACCAATAATAGGATTAGGTCCTCTTGATATTTCCACTTGAGCTCTATTAGAAGCTTCTACATTAATAGTACTATTAAGGCCAGTATTATCTGGTACATAAGGGCCAAAGAAAAACATAGTGCCATTTCTAGGAATTGCCTGAATAATTAAATCTTCAACTAAATCTCCATCATTATCAATATTAAATTCGATAAGTACATTCTCATCAAATTGAGCACTACTTGTGTTGCCAGGAGATAATAACCCTTGTACAGTTGCAACCAATACAGTATTGTCTTGGTTTTGACCTTCAAAAGCCCATAAATCTGCAATATCTGAGGTTGCTCCTCTTACAGCTGGAGCTTCAGCATGATCGGCAGCCATAAAGATCAATCCAAAAAGACCGATGATTCCGAAGGTTAATACTATTTTTATTTTTTTTATAACTTATAACCTGAGTTCGATTAATAAAAAGCGAGTTGATTAGTTTTAATAGATTG
>CAYMDH010000133.1:0-3077 GCA_964389205.1 uncultured Flavobacteriaceae bacterium | reverse complement strand
GGGTTGATTTATTCTTTCATATACTTTTTTAAGTTATTTTTGTTTTAATTCGCTCTTCTTTGCCCAAGCTTTTTGCATTTCTGAGTTATTTAACATCTTCCATTTTAGGGGTATAATATTGTTTTATTAATTTTTCATTATAAATAAAAACCCTGCAATTTAGATATTTATATACTTTCTAGGTTTTTGTAATCATAATATTTGTCTTACTTTCAATACAACAACAAATAATACAAAAACGATAAGCAATAGAACCAACCTACCTTTTATACAATATCTTACTAGAATACAAACAATGGAAGTAATGGAAATTGCAGAACAAAACAAGATATTTCAAGCATACTACACGAAGTCAGAACCGATTGTAGAATATATGATTGACCTTCTTAGTTTGACTGGGAATGAAAAAATTTTTGAACCATGTGCAGGTGACGGAGTTTTTATCGACCCAATAATAAATGAATTCAACAACGTTAATATTGATGCTTTTGAATTAAACGGTAATTCCTACCAAAACCTTTTAACCAAATATTCAGATTACGAGAATATTGAAATCAAACAAACTGATACACTAAGAGATATTGATTTGGAATTACTTTGTTCAATGGGAGGAAAGTACGACGCAGTGATAGCTAATCCACCATATGGAGCATGGAGAGACAGGTCCGAAAGAAAAAAACTTAAAAAATTATATAATGGTTTTTATGCTAAAGAAAGTTATTCCTTATTTTTATATAGATGCATAGAAGCATTGAAGGAAAAAGGAAAATTAGTATTTATCATTCCTGATACCTATCTCAATTTACACATGCATAAGGATATAAGAAAGTATATTCTTACAAAAACAAAAATAAAAGAGATTGCTCTTTTTCCTTCTTCCTATTTCCCAGGAGTAAACTTTGGATATGCTAATTTATCAATCATTGCATTAGAGAAATGTACTAACCAGGAAGAATGCCTCGGAAATAAGGTTAACATACTAAAAGGGTTTAAATCAGTTGAAGAATTAAGCGATAGAGACCAAAAACACATAAAAAGGATTACTTTAAAACAAGGTGAAGTTCATTCAAACAATGATTATGCATTTATCAGTTCAGAAAATAAACAATTATCTAACTTAATACGAAATTCAGCATTGACTATTGGAGATATATGTAATTGTGTTACAGGTTTTTATTCAGGAAATGACAAGGATTTTTTAAAAGTAAGGAGTAAAGATATTCGTAATTCAAAGAGATACGAAACAGTTGATTTAGATAGAGTTAAATTTGAATGCAACCCAGACTTAGTGAACGGAAATCTTAACGAAAAAGACTATGTTCCAATCGTTAAAGGAGGAAACACAAAATATTTTAAACCCGATAATTGGTTCATGAAGTGGTCTGAAAAGGATGTTCAATTTTACAAAACCAATAAAAAGGCAAGATATCAAAATTCATCTTTCTACTTCAGAAAAGGTATTGCTGTTCCAATGGTTAGTTCTTCTTCAATAACAGGAGCATTAATAGAGAATAGATTATTTGACCAGTCAATAGTTGGAATATTTCCAAAAAACGAAGAATTTATCCACTTCTTATTAGCCTTTTTCAACTCTCCAACATGTAATGAATTAATAAGAACCATTAATCCTTCGACCAACAATTCATCAAACTACATAAAAAAAATTCCTGCAATAATTCCTAATAAAGATATACTAAAAAATATCAATCTAAATATCAAAAAGATTTTATCGGAGGTAAAAAAAAGTGGGAAATTTAACTTAGCCTTTGAAATAGAAAATAATAATTTAATAAAGGAGATATACGGATTTTAAATGAGGACAAAAGAAACCGTCCTAGATGATCAAGTTATTGTTTTGTCGTTACTTATTAAAATTCCATTTTTATTTAAAACAACTAATTATTGGCATCATATTTGAAAAATATATAATGTATAAGTTGTTGATAGGTTATTCCTATTTAAAATACCTGTTTAACTTATTCCCATCCCTTTACCGACCCAGTTAATACGATACTATAACCTAGTATTCGTTTCAAAAAAATCGCATTATATCATTTGGTATAACCAAATTCTTTATTTGGTTAATGCTAGATGGCTGTTTAGCCAACTAGTGGTCCAATTTATTATCTTAGGATAATACTTCATATAAACAACTTTAAAAGCAGTGTAATACTTTTATTTACAGTTAGCGATTAAAATCAACAAATATTTATTTATCACAAGTGTAGCGAATTTAAGTAACATTAAATTCGCCTAATAGACTATTGCCCTTAAATGAAATATAAAAGAAACTAAAGATATTAACTGGGTGCATGATGAAAGTGTTGGGGTACCTGCAAGAATAATAATGGAAGATTAATATACTGCTTGATCATCCCAACACTCTTTTTACGTCCAATTTGTTGATATCTAATAACAATTTAAATACAGATTAGAAATTCAAAAAACTACAGCACTCTTTGACACTAAGTAACGACGAAATAATAAGTTGGGCAATCTGGTTCTAATTATTTTTCAGTCTAAGGAATTTAAAAAATTAGTTCCTAGCAGGGCTACGGACTCATTTTTTAAGTTTCTTAGACTGGAAAATAATAAAAGAAGATGCTCAAGTTATTGTTTTGTCGTTACTAAGTACTCAGTTACAACAAGATTCTAACCTACCGTGTATAGCGTTATTACTTACCGTAGCAATAATTTCCATTAAAATATAACAATTATTCTCGCTATTAAAAGCCAAAAATAATATTCAAAAAAATACAAATTAGCACTTAATATTAGATAGCCTCTGATGCATTCAGGGTGCCTGGACAAACTATGCTCATTATTTATTAAACCACATCTTATAATCATTTTTTTTACACTTATGAAACACACAAATTTTATCCCCATGGATTCATGTTCGCAAGAAGGACGAAATCCAAATGTTTTAAAAAGTCCGCCAGATAGTGATGGCAGTTCTAAGTTTCAGTTATTACTCCGCTGCTTAGGATTGATGTTAGTTTTATTTACAACCTCAACTTTACAAGCCCAAACTGTTCTTACAGGTACGGGTGCTAACATTCTTACTTTTGGTGCTT
>CAYMDH010000132.1:0-3164 GCA_964389205.1 uncultured Flavobacteriaceae bacterium | reverse complement strand
AAGAAACAAGATACGAATTATTTAAAAAAATTAAATTTTAGTGCAAAGGTCTCATATTATGAGATAGGTCAGAAGAAAGCAGTTTGGAAAATAAGTATAGATGAAAACTCAAAAATTGCTTTTGATGAAAAGAGAAAGAATATTGTTGTTTTAAATGGTAAAAAACTATATGTTTTAAATCCAGATAGTGGCCTAGGAAAAGAACAAGGACAAAAACTAAGTATCAAAAAACAAGAAGATTTTAATATTCTTGAAGTTAGAAAGGATGGATATTTTATGTCAAGTCCTTGGGAATATGTTTTAACAGATTTTTCAGGAACCATTAATAAAAAAGCATATTACAAACAACCAGGAGAAGGACTTAGGTTTCTTAAAAATGTTGGTTCTTTTGCCGTTGGAGCATACGGTGCTTATTCTCAAGTAGCGGGTATTACAAATGCAGCTTCAGCAGGTACTGTAGGAGCAGCAACTAATTTTGTTTCAGGCCCTGCTGCGAAAGGATATTTTGATAAAGCAGATAAAGGAGTAAGACAATACAATACAGGAGTTGTAGCATCTAATATTAGTGGTTATATGTACAATCCTGATAGATACAATGCTTTTAAAGACGATAAAAACAGTGCATTTTATTTCACTAAGAATAGTGAGTATAAGTATTTAGTTCAAGTTGATAAAGACTCAGGTGATGAAAAAGATAAATTTATTTTTCTTAATAATAAGCCTAAGTATCAAACAGATGAAGTTGAAAAACGAGTATTTTATACAAAAGGAAAACAACTATTAATATTTGATTATAAATAATATTAAAAGTTTAAAAACGTTAAAAACTCATAGGGGAACCTATGAGTTTTTTTATTTATAAGCTTTGCCCAACCTCAATTAAATGAATTTAACCATGAAAAAAATATCTATTATTATTGGCTGTTTTTTTATGACAACTTCTTATGCTCAAGAAAATATAGAAGATTTATTAGCTGCTGGTGTAAATGATACAGAGCAATTTTTGCAATCTTATTTAGACCCTGCATCTGAAGGATTGGTGTACAATCTCAATAACGGATGGTTTAATAGCGGAAAATCTAAAAAGCTATTTGGTTTCGAAATAGCATTGGTGGCAAATGCATCTTTTGTGAAAGATGAAAATAAAAATTTTGTGTTAGATGTTAATGATTATGAAAATCTTCGTTTTCTTGATCCCGCAGTAACGTAACAGACTGTTTCAACAGCTTTTGGAAATATAGAAGATGTTACAGTAGTTGTAGAAGGTCCTGGAGGAAATGATGCTGTTTTTGACTTGCCTACGGGGTTAGGATCTGAAAACATCAATTTTGTTCCTAGCGCTTTTATTCAAGCAAGTATAGGGCTTATAAAAGGAATTGAACTAAAAGCTAGATTTTTCCCAAAAGTTGAAACAGATGATATAGAAGTAGGGTTGTTTGGTGTTGGCCTTCAATATGATTTCACTTCATTGCTCCCGGCAGATAAACTTATTCCTGTAGCAATTTCTGGTTTGATAGCCTATACAAACTTAGATGCCACTTATGATTTTTCAGAATCTAGTATTGTTAGAGGTTCAGATCAACGTTTGGAAAACTCAACAAATACATGGCTTTTTCAGGCAATAGGATCTACAAGACTTCCCATTTTTAATGTCTATGGCGGTATAGGATATATTACTGGAAATTCTGACACAGATTTAAGAGGTACCTATAGTGTTACTTCAGGTGCTTTAGCAGGAGATACCTTAATTGATCCGTTGTCTATTGAGAATAAAGTTTCAGGAATCAGAGGTACTGTAGGATTTAAATTAAAACTTGGTTTTTTTAGATTTAATGCAGACTATACATTAGCAGAATTTGATAATCTCTCTATAGGATTGAGTTTTGGATTTAGGTAGTTGGATTTATTTGAACTGTTTAATTGATTGAAAAACTACTCTTTTTTTACCACTCTGCGACCTCTTATGTAGCTCAAAAAAAGCTTTTATATCGACTTTAAATTATCAATCTTCACCTTAATCTAAAATATTTAATCAGTTGATTGTTAAAATTTTTAGTTAAGTAAGTAAACCTCTTTACGACTAATTCTGTAGTTTTGTTAAAATTTATCATTTAAAATAAAAATACATGAAAGTTACAGTTGTAGGTGCAGGTGCCGTAGGAGCAAGTTGCGCAGAATATATAGCAATGAAAAATTTTGCTTCTGAGGTGGTGTTATTAGATATTAAAGAAGGATATGCTGAAGGAAAAGCAATGGACCTTATGCAAACGGCCTCTCTTAATGGGTTTGATACAAAAATAACAGGAACTACTGGCGATTATTCTAAAACGACCGATAGCGATATCGTTGTTATTACTTCCGGAATTCCTCGTAAGCCAGGAATGACAAGAGAAGAATTAATTGGTATTAACGCAGGTATTGTAAAATCTGTAGCAACAAGCTTGATAGAGCATTCTCCAAATACTATTATGATTGTTGTTAGTAATCCAATGGATACTATGGCATATTTAGTGCATAAAGCAACAAGCTTACCAAAAAATAGAATTATAGGAATGGGAGGTGCATTAGATAGTGCTCGTTTCAAATATAGATTGGCAGAAGCTTTGGGAGCTCCAATTTCTGATGTAGATGGTATGGTGATTGGTGGACATAGTGATAAAGGAATGGTGCCATTAACTCGATTGGCAACAAGAAACAGTGTATTGGTTTCAGAATTTATTTCTGAAGAACGACTAAATCAAGTAAAAGAAGATACGAAAGTAGGAGGGGCTACACTTACTAAACTATTAGGAACAAGTGCATGGTATGCTCCAGGAGCTGCTGTTTCTGGTTTAGTGCAGGCAATTGCTTGTGATCAAAAGAAAATATTCCCTTGCTCAGTACTTTTAGAAGGAGAATATGGACTTAACGATATTTCTATTGGTGTTCCGGTTGTATTGGGTGCAAGCGGAATTGAAAAAATAGTTGAAATTGAATTAACAGATGCTGAAAAGGCAAAAATTCAAGAGAGTGCAGAAGGTGTTAGAAAAACAAATGGATTATTGAATTTATAATACTTAAAAAATATAAATATAAAAGCAGTCTTTAAGGCTGCTTTTTTTATTCTCCATATGTCTCGTCCTGAAATAGCGTTACACTAAATTATAAGTGTAATGAAAAGTAAT
>CAYMDH010000131.1:0-3274 GCA_964389205.1 uncultured Flavobacteriaceae bacterium | reverse complement strand
CTATCTTTTTTACTCATAAAATCTACTTAAATATTAATCGAACTCAGGTTAATAGCTGAATACTTATACTTATTTTTATCTTTTATTTCCATTTTACGCCAAACTTTTTAAGTGTTTATAGGGGTTTCAAGGGCATTTACAGTAAATATGTTGTTATAACTTGAATGCTTTTTTTATATTTATTTTATCAAATATCTGATCTTCAAATAGTTAACCGCTAAAACAAGTAATACGATGTCGCTTTTGCGCATCACCCTCTTGCTATTCCTTTTTTTCACGCACTCGCTCAAAAATGAATACTCTTACTTAAGTTATAACCTAATAGTGGTTTTATTTGCATAAAACGCAAATTTTAAGACACCATTTCTTCTTTTTTTACGAATAATTTATAATATTTTAATTTTTATTAAATATTTCGCAATTAAAAAGAGTAGCCTTTTGACCACTCTTTTTATAGTTTTGATATTTTTACAGAATTCCATGATCTGCAAAACTGTAGTATTTCTTATCTGGAGTGATAATTAAATGGTCTAGCACTTTTACATCAAATAATTCTGCTGCTTTCTTAACCTTTTTAGTAAGCTCTTTTATCTGGATAACTTGGTTTTAGATTTCCAGATGGATGATTGTGAATCAAAATAATTGCTGTTGATAATGATTTGAGTACCACAGCAAATAATATTCTAATATCTACAAGTGTTCCTGTTATTCCTCCTGAAGAAAGTTCGTAAATTCCTTTTACCTTATTTGCATTATTTAGAAGGATAATTTTAAAGGTTTCTTGTAGTGCAATAGTTTCTTCATCCCAATGTTCAAAAACGAGATTGGAAACACTTTGTGAAGATGTGATTTTATAATTGGATTCTTTTGTTTTCTGATCTATGTAACTTATTCTTATTTCATTAACTTTACCTTTCATTGTATAATTCTTTAACGAGTTTATAATGAAAAGAGGGCTGAACTTTCCACAGAGAAGCCCTCTTTAATTTTTAACTTTCCTTAATTAAAACATACATAACATCAAGAGGAATCTTCAAACGATATACTTATTATATCTAGAGCGTTTCCCTTTTTGATTTTTTCTAAAGACAGGTTTTGATTTTGTAATATTTCTGGATAGATATTCTTAAATATTCTCATGATTTCTAAATTTTAGATTTACTTCCTATAGCGCTTTCGCTGTTACCTTTTTTGATGCTTACACCTACACAATATTCAGAGTTGACTTAGACCTATAAAAAAGAAACCCGCGAATGCGGGTTCTGGTTTATGCGGTCGGTCAATTATGGATATTGTTATTTTGCTAGAGAAAAAGAGTTACAGGGATGGTTAGGAAAAGGAAACTAAATTATTGCAGCTAATCGTTAAAACTCATATTTAATTGACTCGCCTTCTGAGTTATTAAATCTACAAATCTTTCCTTTTGTTCATTACTCAAAAAACTATGTCCAATTAATTCTGACCATTGTTGCATTCCCTGTTCTATACGATTCCACAAGTTCTTGATCGCTTTTTCAGGTATATGCGCATTTGTCATGGCAATATCAAAATCATTTTGGTTGATTTTTCGTTTTTTACCATTTAGATTTAATGCTAGTTCTTCTGGGTCATCTGATAGTAGCAACTGTGCAGAGATCATATCATAAGCAGGGGCTAATGTATATTGATTCTCTTTTTGAGAAATGAGTGAAAAGTTTTTTAAGTGCATATCATTATTCCCAATAAGAAAAGATACTATTACTTGCCCATAAAAACGAACTACATCCAAAATTGGATTCTGGGAATAGGTGATAATTCCTTTTGCAATTTGCTCATACGAACCTCGATATTTATGTTCCGTTAGGCGTTCTGTAAATTGACAAGCATCTTCCATTGGATATTTCTCACCAACATTATTTCGATCTATACGTCTGGTTAAATAAGCTAAATTTCCATCTAGTAGCGGAACTAATAAAAAAGGAACGGTAGGAATCCCACATGCTTTTGCCATTAGCATAGAAAGTGCTTCTACTTCTGGCATTTGAGGGTAGGGTGCGTAAGGCGGTTTTAAAATATACCTTCCATTAAGCGCCCCTACAATCGTTAATCGTTTTTGATTTTCTTCTTCTGTGAAACCTAAAGAGAGCTTTGGTTGTACTCCTGTTACTACCACTCGCTGCATCACATTCTCTTTTGCTAATTTTTCAATTTCTGAGAGCTTGTAATCTAACTTTAAAACTGGGGTATCACTCTGCCAAAAATCTTTAAGACATTGTGTATGGTAATTTGTTTCACCCGTTTCTAATTTTCTATGGCATGCTAAACAATAACTCATCTTTCTATCACGCTAATATTACCAATACAATCTCTGCATGTAGTTAATAACAATCCCATTCTATCCCTCGGATTTAATTTCCAATTCTTTTGTGCTATATCTAAAAGCCAACCTTCCGGAATAAGTCCGTCAAAAAATGGAAATAGATACTCTGAATAAAATGTTCCTTGCTGTAAAGGGAGACTCAAACTTACAGGCAATGCTTCTTTTTCTTCTAAATAATCAGTATTGTAGGTAAAATGATAGCCTTCTTCATCTTCCTTAAGAATCCCTGCAAAATTATTATTTACCCATATCTCTCCTTGTCTCATCACTAATTGGTGTTGGGGTTAGGTTATGGCCAAAAAAAAGCAATACCTGATTTATTTTATCTAACATTAAATTAGGTTTCCCTTGTTCTAGTTCTCGTATAAAACGCAAGCCTACTCCTGTAGTATTAGCTAATTCAATTTGCGTTAACTTTAACTCTTTTCGTCTTTTTCGAAGAAAACTCGCAATGACATTATTCCTTTCCCACGATTTCATAAATTATACCTTTAAGGGTGCAATATACGAAATTAATGGAAAATTATACCTTTTTGGGTGTAATTAGTCTAATCTTTAAATTAAATATACCTGATTGGGTATAGTAATTTTTATATGAAATCTAAGAATTGGCTTTCAAAAAATCCTCAGACAATAACCGATCTTTAAGATTGTCCATATCCTCGCTGAGCTTTCTATCTAATGTTTTAGCGTAATGTTGTGTAGTTTTAAGCGATCGATGCCCAAGCATCTTACTTACAGATTCAATGGGAACACCATTGGATAAAGTTACAGTAGTTGCAAAAGTATGTCGAGCTAAGTGAAATGTCATATTTTTTTGAATACCGCAAATATCTGCGATTTCCTTTAAATAGCCATTCATGTGGAAAATTCGGATAAAGTGAACCACTCGTGCCGGATTAAACTGAGCAGTGT
>CAYMDH010000130.1:0-3332 GCA_964389205.1 uncultured Flavobacteriaceae bacterium | reverse complement strand
TGGGTGGTTCAGTTTCACCCGAAATTAGTGGTATACTATGTCCGAATTTTGCACTTTTAAGCAAAGGCGATCAAATTCGTATTAACAAGAATAGTGTTGATAAGGATAAAAACCGTTTGAATAATGGAACGGTCTTAACTGTAGATGGGTTTACTAAACAAGGCGATATAAAAGCGGTCAATAAATTGGCTAAGAAGCACAAGAATATCATTCTTGATAAATCCCATGCAAATTTTGATTATGCCTATTGTACGACCTCCTATAGCGCACAGGGCAAGACTATAGATCATGTCTATATCTCTCAACCTACATCAAGCTTTGTCGCCACCAACCAAAAACAGTTTTATGTTTCAATCTCGAGGGGAAGGGAGGGCGTTATGATTTACACAGACGATAAAGAAAGCCTGTTAGGTTATATTGGGCAATCGGGAGATCGTCAAAGTGCAACGGAATTGCTGAAATTTCATAAGAGGTTGAAAATCAGAATGCAAAAAAGGGGAAAAATACCCTAGGCTATTACGGTTTTACCGTAACAAAATCTGAATTTAATTAGGTAAACTTGTTAATCAGTTAATTCTGATAACAACCATTAACTAATTAAATAATACCAAAATGAAACAAATTGATTTGAAGCCCCTCTTCATGTTAGGTTTACTTTTTTTATTTATCAATTGTCAAAAAGATGACCCAGAAATTGATAACATCGAAACTGAAGCTATAGAAAATATAGCCCCACATGATGTTGTGAAAGATGACCCAGGAATAAAAAGAATCGCTTTTAGAGATATTATTTCTGATGATCGTTTTTCAAAACTAGCCCTGAAATATGATATAGCTCAGTTTTATGACTTTACTACAAATAAAGGTGTTAATACTTTTAGTATTGAAAATACAGCATCTAATTCTAATGATGTTGTGATTGTAACCGATACTGTAAATGTAATAACTAGAGAAAATTATACATCGTATACGCTTTTAATAAAAACAAATGATGGAACAGTCAAAAATCTACTTTTGGAAGAAGGAGAAAATGGTGATAATGCATTTATACTCACTTATGATATAGAATATACTTATACTGCAGAAGGTCGAGAATTTGATAGAGGTACTATGTATATGGAGCCATTTACAGGAAATGTACAGGTAGAAAATTCTATAGAAAATACGACTACCAATGCTTCAGGACAAACCTGCCGTTGGATAAAGGCTACAGAATGGATACAATGTGCCTGTGGGCATTGGACGCGACCTCCTTGTAAGGGATGTGATGGTGGTTGGCCAAGATTTCCTGAGCAAAGAGAATATTGGGTAGAGATTTGTAGTAATTTTGGAGGAGGAGGGATTGGTGAGATATTTACTACTGAAAATACTGATGAATATCCATCAGGAGGAGGAAGCCCAAGTTCAGGACCTAGCGGAGGACCAAGTTCTGAAACAGCTTTAATTTCTTCCAGCACGGATGACTTTCTAATAGGTTTTTTAGTGAGTACTTTACAATTGAACCCTGCTCAAGAGGCTTTTCTGAGAAACAATATAGACTTTGCTTCTGATTTAAAGGATTTTTTAGATGCAAATTCATTGCAAAGAGATTTAGCACAAACCTTTGCTAAAGATTTGGTAGAATCCAGTACGTTTGGATTACCTATAGATTTAGATGATTATGATTTACGATACATTGTTCTAAGAGAAACTTATTTTATTCCTGAAGCACAACAATTACCAAATTATTTACAACAACCGGAAGATCCGTTTTTAGGACAAGCCTTTGGTATAGATATCATTCATGCTGCTTTAGATGGAATTTCTAACATTCTTCTTTGGCATTTAGAACTAGGACTTAGTGATCGATTGGAAGGTCAAGTACTGCGTAAAATTATGCGAAGTATGGGGGTAGATGTTCCTGCTGACATTGATGATGAAACCTTAGGAGAACTTTTTAAACTAAGAAGGCATCGTTTAAACTTAACCATTGTATATGAATCTGGTTTCTTAGGCAATTTATTAGAATTAGGAATATCTACATTAGATGTTTTTGCTTTATTATCGCCGAGTAAGGGTGCAGGTGCTTTTTTAGCTATCAATACAAATAAAGTAACTGCTAAATTATTATCAGATTATCTAAATGCGTTACGCAAAGGAGAATGGATAACGACTAATGAAAGTATGAGTCAGGCAGCAGCTGCCTATCAATCTTTTATTTCAGGGAAACCATTTAATGTGAGTTTTAAACTGAATAATGTTAAATTTGATGGTATAAGAAAAGCCTTTTTGGTTGATGCCAAATCTGGAATGCTGAATTTTGTTAATGATAATGGTACATTTAAACCATTTTTCACAGGACAAGATGCAATTATTAATCAAGCTAGGAGACAAATTGAAGCGTCTAATGGATTACCAATTGAATGGCATTTCCAGCATGAAAATGTGAGAATAGCATATAAAAATCTAATTGAAGGGGCAGGTCTAATGGGTATAAAATTTATCCATACACCAAATTAAACTGGAGTTTATATGACATCAAAAAAACTTGAAATAGCTGTAACATGGTATAATAGAGGACAAACTTTAAAGGAATGTACCGAGGATGTTATCATCTTTTTGGAGCGTTTAAAAAATTTAGACCTGCGATTAGGTATATGGTATAAGACAGGATGGAGTAAAAAAGAAGCTCAAAAAGAACAAATTAAATTTGAGTATGAATACATCAAAAATTTATTCTACAAAGCTTCTAAGTTTAAAGATGATGATTTTCCCGAATTTATGTTTGATTGTAGTATTTGGAATGGTGCTGAAAATGATAACGAAGCCATTGGATTGAGATTTTCATTAGGCGGGAATAGAGAGCATAAATTCGGGTGGAATGGCTGTTTTATAAAGCTACCCTATGAAGGAAAGATTCGAGAGTTTTACAATATCAAAGGAAATCAGGAAGCTTTGCAAGAATTAATGATAGATCATTGGAAGCCTGAATTTTTAAAGATAAATGATGAGCAAACAGAAGTAAATATATGAAGCCAATAGAAAAAGAATTAGATATTACTTTTAATCAGATAAATAATCTTTTGAATGAAATCTCAGATGCAAATTTAAAAATCCTAACAGAAAAAGCAGATTCTTTTTGGAAAAGGGTAAAGGATTTGTCAAAAAAATGCGATGATTATTTAAAGAGAGTTGAAAATAATAAAATAGCAATTGCTACAATAAAATCTATGCAAAAGGAGCTTGAGGTTTGTGGAGATGTTATAGATTTTAAATTTCAAACGTATGATTAGAATAATCTATAAACCTGAGTTCGATTAATATTTAAGTAGATTTTATGAGTAAAAAAGATA
>CAYMDH010000129.1:0-3365 GCA_964389205.1 uncultured Flavobacteriaceae bacterium | reverse complement strand
CTTTTGAACAGCTAAGTTACAATAAACTTGTATACTTTATTTATTCTAAATTACTAAGAAAAAACGAACGCATAAATAGAGCTATGAAATCAACTATTATTTTCTAATCACTTTTCTTCGAAAAACTCAGAAATTTTGCCACCTTCGAATAGTCTATCCGTGGCTAAAACTGTCTTTTTTTTGGAGTTTTAGCCACGGATAGCTTAGGTAAGGATGTTTAATTTTTATTTCATATTAATCAAATTCAAAGCAATCTTTGCGAAAGTTATTAAAACGCCTATCGTGGAAAAACATGGAAAATATCGGAAAGGTTAATAATTTAGAAGTGGAATTAAAGTCCCTACAATGGAAAAACCCGGAATGTTTTAGTTGGTAAAACGAAACCCTTGCAAATCATTGATTTACAAGGGTTATTAGTGGTCCCACAAGGACAATCAGCAATTCTCATTTTGGGTAAAATGACTTGAAAGAGTAAAAAGATGTCAAAAGTTTTAAAAAGGCTATTTTTGCCTGATGAGCAGACGAAAAAGACACTCAAAAAAAAAGAAAAGTGGAGTTTTTGATAAGTTATATGATGAAATAATAACGCGATTGTTTGAAAGTATAGTAGATACTCGGAGTGAAAATTTATCTTATGATTTATCAGATGCTTTAAAAAGTGGCTTTGCGATTTATTCGCTAAAGTTTGCTTCTTTGTTTTCCTTTCGTAAAAAAAGCAAGGCAGAACAGAGCAATTTGAAAAAAGTTTACGGTATCAAAAAAATACCTTCAGATAATGGTCTTCGAAAAATATTAGATGAGGTTTTACCAATTGAAATACGAAAGGGATTCCATAACTTATTTCTATGGGTTAAAGAACAAGGGCTACTCAAAAAATATCGATATTGGCATAAACATATAATAGTAAGTATAGATGGTGTAGAACATTTTTGTTCTGACAAAGTAAGTTGTGAAAATTGTATGCAGCGCAAGTTATCGAATGGGAATATAAACTATTATCATGCGATGTTGAGTGCCGCAATTGTTCATCCAAATGAGAAGGAAGTATTGATATTGGATAATGAACCCATAATAAAGCAAGATGGTTTTCAAAAGAATGACTGTGAACGCAATGCTGCGAAAAGAATGTTAGAAAACCTTAAGTCTTTGTATTCCAATGAGTTAATGGTCTTTGTTTTTGATGCGCTCTATTCTTGCCAGCCTATCGTTGACCTATTACTAGCCAATCCCAAATGGAGTTTTGTAATAAATGTAAAACCGGATGGGAACAAATCTTTATTTCGACAATTCAAGGCAAGAGATAATCGGGAAGATGTAAAATGGCATTATATTGAAAATGAGGAAGGACAGCATAAATTTGGTTTTACAAATAATTTAGCACTTAATGATACACATGCACGCCTTCGAGTAAATATGCTTTATTATCAATTTACCAATTCAAAGGGAGAAGTAAAAACCTTTACTTGGATTACTAATATTAAATTGACAAAATCAAATGTATCGAAGATAATGAGAATGGGTAGAAGTAGATGGAAAATTGAAAATGAAACTTTTAATACTTTGAAGAATCAAGGCTATCATTTTGAACATAATTTTGGTCATGGTGAAAAAAATCTATGTACTGTCTTTGCTTTTTTAATGATGCTTGCTTTTTGTGTAGATCAAATTCAACAACATTCTTGTCGATATTTTAAAGCCATTTTGACAGAACTCAAAACTAAAATTAAACTTTGGGAATCTCTAAGGGCTGTCTTTAAAATTTTGCCACGCAAAAGTATGACTCATTTATTCCTTTCCATCATTGATATGTATCAAATTAGACTGGAATAGGTCATAATGAGAATTGCTGAGTCGTCCCTTAAAAACGTCATAACTAATTATTAATCAATAAATTAGGATAAAAAAAGTATCATAAAAGTAGGAAAAAAAGACAAGAATATTTAACTTTAAAGAAAAAAGCTTGTCGATGCGTTCAAAGAAAAAGCCATTAAATCAGTTAAATTTTTTAGCCCCAAGTTTGCGGGAGCAGCTAAATCCCAATCATGAGTTATATTTATTAAGTGATAAAATAGATTGGTCTTATTTTGATAAAGAATTTGCTCCACTTTACTCAAATATAGGTAGACCAGCCAATTCAATACGTTTGATGGTATCTTTATTAATATTGAAAAGTATCTATAATTTATCAGATGAGAAATTGGTAGAAGAGCATTGGGAAATGAATAGTTATTTTCAATATTTTAGTGGCTATGATCAGCAACAATGGGGACAACCTTGTGCATCGAGTGATTTAGTATTTTTTAGAAAACGAATTGGAGAAGAAGGAGTAGAAAAGATATTAAAACATTCGATAGATTTGCATGGAAAAGGTGGACAAGATCTGCATGTAAGCATAGATACGACTGCACAAGAAAAGAACATAACGTACCCTACAGACGCAAAATTACATAAGAAGATTATAGATAAATGTGTAAAGAAGGCAAAGGCAGAAGAGATCAAATTGAGAAGAACTTATACAAGAACTTCAAAGCAATTAAAAAAGGATACTTACAATGGTAATCATCCAAAGCGTAAAAAAAAATCTAATGCAGCAAAACGTAAATTAAAAACAATAGCAGGTCGATTAGTAAGGGAATTAGGGCGAAAATTACCAAAAGGGACTTTTGAAAAAGAATTATCAATATTTAAAGCAGTATTAGCACAGGAAAAAAATAGTAAGAATAAAATCTATAGTTTACATGAGCCGGAGGCGTATTGTATGAGTAAAGGAAAAGCCCATAAGAAATATGAATATGGCTGTAAAGCCTCCTTAGTACTAGGTCAAAAATCAGGAATTATTTTAGGAGCGATGACCTTTAAGAAAAATGTATATGATGGAAACACCTTATCAACAGTATTGGATCAAACCGAACGTCTAACAGGAAAAAGGCCAAAGACGGCCACAGTAGATCGAGGTTATAGAGGCAAACAGATGGTAGGAAAAACTAAAATTAATATTCCCAAACCACCATTAAAAAGAGATACAGCTTATCAGAAAAGAAAAAAGCGAAAACATTTTAGAAGAAGAGCTGCAATAGAACCAATCATCGGCCATTTAAAACAAGATCATAGAGTAGTTAGGAATTATCTAAAAGGGCAAATAGGTGATACGATTAATTTTGTAATGGCTGCTGCTGGTTTTAATTTCAAAAAATTGATGGTTAAACTCAAAAAAGATATTTTTTGGCTCTTTTTTCAAGCTTATTATTTTTTCTTTCAAAACAAAATAAAGACAAATCCTTTATCGATTAATTCCTAATGGCACTTTTTAAGGGGCGACTATTTAGTAAAAATACAATGAATTGCAGGAAAAACATACTGAATAT
>CAYMDH010000128.1:0-3388 GCA_964389205.1 uncultured Flavobacteriaceae bacterium | reverse complement strand
TATTTTTAGAAGCATTCCGTATTCTATTACCGTAATGAGTCTAAAATATTTCCATCTCTTTATCTTAATTAGCACTTTTTCTATAGTATCTGTTTTATACTTTACTACCTCATATTTAGTGAGTGTAGCTGTATGCAGGTTTTCAAAAGAAACATCATATAATTCACATGCTCTTTTACCATATAACACATAGATAGTTTTCATTTTAATTATAACTTTCTATCTTATATTTTAAAAATTTAAATGTATGCAATGCAGAATATAAGGGCTTTAATTTTATATTAGTATTGCTTATAGAATACAGCACCCTTGCTTTTAACGCGCTCGTAAATACTCCTGCTATTAATGATTCTAACTGTTTTTTTATGAGTTCTTTGCTTTCTCCAATAATGTTTATACATAATTGTCCGTTTTTCTTATATATTATTGGATCAATCTGTAAAGCATTATCCCATCCTTTTATCACCCATACATTGGGTTTTGCATCTACAGGTAAAAAACTAAGGTGTGAATGATCACATGCTACTAGATAATACCCTTCGCCGCTTATATCATATACTACATATTCTTTAGAGACTAGTTGCATAGTAGCTTCTATCATAGCGTATATGGTAATAGTTTCATAAATATCTAAATCGATTTTATTTAAACAATCTTCTATAGAATAGTTCATTTTCATAAACAAAATCATTAATTCTTGTTTCTATCGGTTTGTATAATTTCCATTTTAATCTGTAATACAGTAGCAAGGAAACCAATGGGTTTTCATAAAACATCATACCTGTTATAAAAAATAGTAGATATAAGTAGGTTGATAAAAAGGTAACAAGTGGGGCTTGTTCTATCATATTTGTTGTATTTAATCTTTTTCGTCTATATCATAATCTTGATCGTAACTAAGAAAAAACTCTTTGATGAATTGATGTCCTTTTTCAATTTCATCATCACTCAATTGACGTTTTCCCCTAACAAATTTGCTTAATGAATCTTCAGGCATTCTTAACTCTTTTTCTAGAGGTAAAAAACGAAGATACTTTCTATTTGAAATCAACCAATTCTCAACAGGTCTTCTAAGCAAATCAACATGTTTTTTTATCCCCATAATAATATTAATTAATAACAATTATTTTATAAACATTAATACTTAGCCAATGAGGGAAAGTAGGCTAAGGTCTAGTAGTAGCAATAATATTGAAGGATAACTTCAGATTTATTACATTTACTATTATATATGTTGCAATATATGTCAAATTTGCGCATTTTTCAAAAAATAAACAAAAAAACGCCAATAAGTCTCTTTTTTATATGAAATCCAATGAGTTTGTTCACATACGAAAAAATGTTTTAAAGTTTACTCAGAAGAAATTGGGAAGTGAAATGGAAATAGGTTTTCGTACAATACAGCGATATGAATCTGGAGATGCAAAGATACCTGAGTATATTGCTCAATTAATGCGCTTTAAAGCTGATGAAATAAGTCTACCTCCTACAGCAGTAGCAACAATGGATGTTTCAAACATAAAAAGCCTATCCATGCATCAAATGATTGATTTTTGTTTTAAAGAAGAAAATGAGCAAGAATTTTTAAATTACCCAGCAATGAAATTATTACTTAAAAACGCTAAACTGGAAGCTAAAGCGGAATTAAAACAATCCATTATATTTGATAACTTAAACAAGAAGAAAGGCTAAATCAGTTTAGATTATCAACTTGTAACATTTTTTCAATATCAGCTTCAGAAAAATCTTCCCCCAATTTTTGTAAAAGCATTATTTTATTAAGTAAACAATGCCGTTGTATCAAAAATTTATTTTTATTTACTAAAACCTTCATATAAAGTTTATCCGGAAGTTTTAAATATTGTTCAATATTCTCCAAATCTCTTATATCTTTTCTAACTTCGAATGCATTAATGAGTTCTAATAATTGTCTTGAAGCTATATCAGGTGTTATCTTCTTTTTCTGAAGTTCTTTAAATAAAGTGATGACCTGAGTATTTAAATTATCGTCTTTCATTTCAGGGCATTTTTTTCGTTAAGTTGATTAGATATTTCAGAAAGAATGCGCTTAGAGTAATTAATAAACTCTTTATCCTGATTTCTATCTTGAGATAAATAACTTATAAGTTGATGTATGGCAAAGTAGAAAAGTATCATACAAAGTAAAATTATAGAGGCAAATAAATAACCAAGGAAATCATCCGAATTATGAGGGCTAAATATCCAAACTAATTGAAGAGAATAGCAATAAACAGGAATAAGTAATATCCATCTACTCGTATACATCCTTAAAGCCAAGGCTAAAACAAAAAATAATGGAGATATGCTTTGCATTAACATCCAAATAAAATCATAAAATGAATTATAACCAAAAGTAAAACTACTGTCTATACTCATTAAAGCAAGTCCTCTATCTAGGTACAACAGAGGAGCTGCAATAATAATGAGTATAATACTTAGTGAATTACGTATAAATTTTTCCTTATTTGAAGGTTCTATTTTCTTCTCTTTAAGTTCCTGGCCTTTTAATATCGTCTTTATCAATACTGTAAATTTCTTCATTTTCTGTTGTCGATTCGGGACTACAGCTTGTAGTCAAAAAGATTACTCCTAAAAATAAAAAAAGAATAAATAGGAAAGTTTTTTTTGTTTTCATAATTCAAATATGTTTAGTTTATTTCTTTATTTTCAACTCTTTTACAGTCGCTTAAATAGTTGAAAATCAGAACTAAAATATTAATATATAAGCTAAAAAGACATAGTATATATCAACTATTTTAACAGTAGTTTTGCCCTTTTTTTAGCTTAAAAAGTAAAAAGAATAGCGGAATAATCTGTTGATTTTTAACCCAAAACGTCAATTATTGAGAAAAGAGTATTGAAAAATGACTTATATACCTTAAAATCAATGTGTTAAAGCCTCATTATTATTGCGGTTTTACCGTAATTTAATATATACTTAGAAGTAAGCAATAAAGCTTGTTCAAGTTAAACGATTTAATGTTGGAAAGAAACTTGTTTTCTTTCCAACATTAAATTGATTGCCAAGCGGCAAGGGAGCGTCAGATGAAACTTTATTTTTTAAGTAATCTTTTTAATTGAAGCACTTCACTTTCTGTAAGATCAAGTTTTATAGAAGTTTTACCAAAAGTGTTTTTAACAATACTAATCTTAGATATAATATCCTTATAATCATATTTTAAATCTTGCAACTTTTCTTTTAAGCGATCATATTTTATTCTGGAAACTGTGGTGCGTTGTTTTCTTTTATCTTCTGGTTTTTTATTTGCATACTTCTTTTCGATAAGTCTTGGCTCATCCTTAGTTTGATCTGCTTCAAAGAGTGCAGATAGCATAGAAGCTGTTGGCATGGTTTGCGTTTGTTCTA
>CAYMDH010000127.1:0-3400 GCA_964389205.1 uncultured Flavobacteriaceae bacterium | reverse complement strand
GTATGTAATATTTCTAATCGTTAAAGAAAACAGTTAACCCCTTAAAATTTTCCTGTACTAAATATACAAATAATAATGAGATGTTTAATGTAATTGATTAGAAAACAACTAATAAGGCAATTAAGAGCATTATAAAAAGTAAGGGGATTATAATGAGGCTGTCTAAAAAGGCAGCTTCTTTTTTTTGTTATTCGGTGAAGTTTGGGTAATTTCATGGTTATGAAATCTAAACCTGTTTGGAAGACCAACCACCAAGATCAATTAAGTCTTTTGCCTCCCAGTTATGATGACTTAGTTGCTGTGAATCATCCCGTACGTGTTGTAAATAGTATACTGGATCGAGTAGATTTAACTTCTATAGAGTGTAGCTATAAAGGTGGAGGTACTTCCAGTTACCATCCCAAGGTATTATTGAAGATACTGGTTTATGCCTACTTGGGTAACCTCTATTCTTTCCGTAAGATATAACAAGCTCTTGGAGAGAACATTCATTTTATGTGGTTATCTGGCTGTATTAAGCCAGATCATAATACGATAAGCAACTTTCGTTCAGGTAAACTTAAGGGTAAGTTTAAGAAGATCTTTAATCAGGTAGTCTTCTTTTTAGCCGAGCAAGGTTATCTCTCTTTAAAAGATATCTATGTTGATGGCACCAAGATCGAGGCCAATGCCAATCGATACACCTTTGTATGGTCAAAGAGCATCAATACCTCCAGGGCACGTATTAAAAAACAGCTCAAAGAATTGTGGTCTTATGTAGAGACGGTATATGCACAAGAAGAACAAAAGCCCAATGAACCCGATAAAGTATCTCAAACAATAGACAAGATTAACAAAGCACTATCAGGAAAGAAGGTCGATAAAAAAATCAAACAAAAGCTGAATTATGCCAAGAACAACTGGCCTAACAATATTCAAAAATATAACAAACAAGAAGCACAACTAGGCAATCGTAACTCGATGAGTAAAACAGATACTGATGCTACTTTTATGAGAATGAAGGATGACCATATGCAGAATGGACAATCAAAACCAGCCTATAACCTACAAGCATCTTCCAACAATCAGTTTATTACCAACTATACCCTGGCACAAACTACAGCAGATACTACTACCCTGATTGATCACACAGATGATTTCATTGAAAGTTATGATCAAACCCCTGACACCCTTACAGCAGATGCAGGCTATGGTAGTGAACACAACTATACCTATTTAGAAGATCAAAACATAGAAGCCTTTGTCAAGTATAGCTACCTCCATAAAGAACAAAAAGATAGCAAAAAGCCACCTAACCCTTTCCACCCCGATCAACTCTACTACAACCTACAACAAGACTGTTATTACTGTCCAATCGGACAAAGAATGCATCATATAGGTAGTTACAAAAAGAAAACAAAAACTGGATTTGAACAAACAATACATCGATACCAAGCTCAGAACTGTCAGGGATGTCCCCTTAGATGTCTATGTCACAAGGCGAAATACCATCGTATTATTGAACGTAACTATAATCTCATTAGATTGAAGGCTAAAGCCAAAGAAAAATTAATTAGTCAACAAGGTATAGCCCATCGAAAACAACGATGTTGGGATATTGAGGCCATCTTTGGAAATATTAAGCACAATATGAACTTTAAACGATTTATCTTAAGAGGTGTGGATAAGGTAGAAACAGAGATAGGACTCATTGCAATGGCTCATAATCTAAAAAAGACAACGTTGGCTATCTAAAAGCTTATCCTTTACTTTTAAAACATCACTAATAACTCAATAACCTATAACAAATCCAAAAAAAAACGAAAATCTATAAATATAAAAGGCCGCCTAAATTGTTTTTAGACGACCTCTTGTTACCATAAGTTTATGATCTATTAAATTAAATGAGTACAAATACAGGCATTATTGATGCATACTTCACCAGCGCTGCAGCCCGTATTTAATTGATTGTCTGAATTACTACATAGTTGAACAGAATTACTAAGACACGATGCTGGAAGATAAGCTCCATTGATCATTTTCTGCTCATTTTTAGACAAAGACTTACCTAAGTTTTTTAAGTTTTTCATAATTAAAAATTTATATATTATATCTGCTGTGAACATTTAGAGACACTCACAGTTTGTGTCTATCCTTGCAAGAATATCATAGAAAAAGGGGGTGTCTAAAAGCAGCAATCCCTTTAATTTCTATTATTTATACAGCACAGCAAAAACAATGCGGTTTTGTTGGGTGAGGCACAGTGCCTGTGGGACAAGGTACGTCTACAGGTTTAAATTGAATGCCATTACAAGTACGAAAACCAAAACCTGAAGGTTCTGGCCCGAAACCACCTTGGATTAATTTTTGCTCCTTCTTATTGATTTGTTGAGCATCTTTTACATTTAAAATGTTTTTTAACATAATTAGAATTTTAAAAATTAAAATATCTGCGAACATTTAGAGACACTCGCAGTTTGTGTCTATCCTTGCAAGAAATTTTGAAAGCTCATTTAATCAAACTCTTTTTATGTATCGTATACGTGGCTTTACACTAACGCTATGAAATGAAAACATTCTTAGTATAAGAGTATACTTATTTTGTGTTGGAGATTGTTTGCACAAGCCTAATAGCTGCGATAATTTGAAATATATGTGTTGAGTATAACATATATTATATAGCATATAAATTATGCTTATATCAGAAGAAAACAATTCATCTCTAATTTTTTCTTTTTCTAAATGTATAAGGAATTCTTACAGAAGGGAATTATAAAGTATTAAAAATCAGTTAAAAATATATCTAAAATATGATTTTATGCGCATACTATAAATAGTAAGACGGATTTAGGGTTAGCTTTGTATAGATTTAAAAAATGCTTTTAAATATTTTGTTATTGAAAAATTACTTCAATAAATAAAAGAGATTGTCTAAAAAGTATAGAAGCTTGTCAAACTGAGCTAGTCGAAGTTTTTTAATAATTTGATTATCAATATATCTTTCGACAAGCTCAAGGTGACAAAATTGTAAAATCATTACTTTTTAGACATCCTCCTTATAAAAAGAATACAATTAATCTTTTATCCTACGCATAACGGACCTATATTAACGCATTCAACACCTCCATTATTTGGAGTTTTGTCAATGCAAGTCCCGATATTAGTTCCACCAGCATTATCACAATCATACCCCGAAGGACATACGTTTCCTGGACCTGAATTGTTACAAACTGGGCCATCTCCTTGAATAAATGGAAAACTCCCTCCATTTATCATTTTTTGCTCTTTTTTATTTAATTGTTGAGCCCCTTTTACATTTAAAATGTTTTTTAACATAATTAGAATTTTAAAAATTAAAATATCTGCGAACATTTAGAGACACTCACAGTTTGTGTCTATCCTTGCAAGAATATCATAGAAA
>CAYMDH010000126.1:0-3449 GCA_964389205.1 uncultured Flavobacteriaceae bacterium | reverse complement strand
ACACTGCTCAGTTTAATCCGGCACGAGTGGTTCACTTTATCCGAATTTTCCACTATCGCTTTCTAAATTATTTGATTTTATAGCCCATCTGGTAATTTTTTCTTCAGTAAGTGCATCAACCCCCATCCATCTTGGCGGAAGAATATCTGCATTTGTATTATCTGCTGCCAACAATTCTAAATAGCATTGATCTCCAAGATCGAGTAATGCATTTTTGGTACCTTGTGTTTTATGAAAACCTCCAAATAAAGGCCGTGCTCCCAACTGCATTTCTATTCTGTCTATCGCGCTTTCGAGGTTAAAAACGGTAAATACGATATGATCTATTCTTTTTTTCATTTTCCAATGACTATTTATAATGCAAAGATATAGCAATCACAAAAAGTAAGAATGGTACTAAAAAGAAAACAACAGGTGTTTTTGTGTAATGATTGAATAAAAAAACCTGAGAAAAATTCTCAGGTTTTTAATATATAGTTAGATTCTAATTATTTAGAGCCTTTCATTAGGGTCAAATAAACGACAGTTTCTTTCTCCATTACACGCTGTAAAAAAAACAGTTTCTCCACAAGCAGGACCACATAAAGTTGGAAATGTAGCTGTTCTTATCCCTCCCTTTACAGCATCTTTGTCCATAGAAGCGATAACAGATTTTTTTAATGACAGTTTTTTAGAGTTTAATGATTTTTTTTTCATAATCTTAAGTAATTATAAATACCTACTCTTTTTATCAAGGTTTTCGGCTTACCCTTTTCAATTAAATTTATATTTATGAAGATTAAAATCCTCCAGAGCATGTTCCTCCAATGTCTGTATTGCGAAACATTGGATTTCTACATTCAGTAAAACCTAGAGTTGCTTCCACCCCTCCTTTAAGACCTTCCATATTAGAAACTGTTTCTTTAGATAATAATAATTTCTTGAAATTAGCTTTCTGTGTTTTCATAATTAAAATTAATTTGATAAATATAAATACCTACTCTTTTCTATCAAGGTTTTCGGCTTTCCCTTGGTATCAATAGTACTATGATTACAAGTTAAAAGTAGTATAGTAAATAAAAGATATAAAATGAAAATGCCTTATTTTAATTAAAATAAGGCATAAAATATTTTCTAAAAAAGAGATCTTATTTAGTATTTGCTAATTTGAATTCCCAGGTTCAACAAAAAAGACTTTAGTGTCATAACCTCTACAATATACATTTGAATCACATAACTGAGGACTTGTATCATCAGTAGGTTCAGTTGGATTTACAAAGCCTCCATGAATTTTTTTAGCTTCAATATTTGCTATTGTTATCTTTCTAAAATTGATCTTTCTTTCTATTAATTTCTTCATAATGAACTTATTTTAAATTACTTTTCTTAAATGTACTTTCATTGAGAAGTAAATCATAAAACAACAACCTCATTTTAATTAAAATACGGTTATGAATTTGATTTTATTTGCTGTAGATTTTTAATATAGTAGGAAGGATTAAGTCCTGTTTTAGCTTTAAAATGCTTTACAAAAGAATGATCACTTTTATATCCTATTTCTAATGCGATAGATTTTATAGAGAATAATCGAAAGGTTTTATCATTTTTTAATCGTCTCAAGGCATAATTAATACGCAAATCATTAATATATTCATTAAAACTTTTCTCTTTATAGTTCTTTATTATTTTAGATAAATACAAGGTATTTGTTTTTATTTTTTTAGACATCGAACCTAAATTGCAATCAACTTTTAAAAAATATTCTTGCTTTTCTAACTTTTCTAATTCTTTAAGAACTTTATGAACCTTTTGATCATCAATAACCATTTCTTTGGGGGCATTTGATAATTTTGGTTTTTTATCTTTTCTTGTCTCTAGGGTATTAATCTTTTCAATAAGTTTATTGAATACTAACTTATTAGATTTTTGTTTTTTAAAATACACTATCAAAGTGATCGCTATGATTAAAATTAAAAGAAGCAGTACTGAGATTATTTTCGATTTTATCTTTTCCAAGATGTTTATCTCTTCTCCTAGTATCTCTTTTTCTTTTTCATAAATAGTCTCGATCGTATTATCTTTCTCTTTTTTAGATCGTTTGTCCAATTCAATAGATTTTTCATACCACTGAATAGCTTCTTCATCATTTCCCATAGCTTTATTAGATTTTGCTAATAAATTATATAGATCTATCGCTTCCGTATTATATTCATCATCATCTACCATATCTATAACTTCATGAATCTTATTAATAGATTTCTGATAGTTTTGTTGCGCATAAAAGCATTTGGCTATAAAAAATGTATTATTGACTAGATATCTTTTTTCTGGAACATCTTCATTAAGCAAGTTATTTTCAGCATCAGATAGATATTTTATAGCCTTATCATATTCACCTTTATGGTAGAGCGCAATACCATTCGCAGTATAGAAATTTGCTACCTCATCTTTATAATCATATAATTTGCTTATTCGTATTCCATCATTTAAATAAGGTGTTATGGAATCATATTCCTCAAGGTCAATATATAAAAAGCTAATCTCAGACAGAACTTTGACATGAGTTTTACTATTCTTTATCTTACTTCTCTCAATAAAGTTTAAGGTATTTTTATATACTTTTTTTGCCTGCACAAACTGTCTCACTTTCCTATAAACAATGGCAATGTTTATATTAATTATAGCTTCGTTTACTTCGTTTTTAATTGAAGCTTGATTAATTTCCAGAGCTTTATAATAAGCATCGAGTGCTTTAGTATACTTCCAACTAAGTAAATATGCATTCCCTTTTACCACATACAAACTATATAGAAACTTATCATGTTGAGGTGCTTTAAAAAACTTAATCGCTTCATTTATATATTCTATGCTCTTCTCATATTCTTTTTTTTTATAAAAAAAATATCCTAGCTTCCTTAATTCATTTGCCTTTACCAAGTCTTCATCATTATAACCAAGAAGGATTTCTTTAAATATTTTTGCTTCATCAGGTTGAGAAATTTTTATTGTATCTGTTAGTTGTTGAATCGTTAAATTTCTGAGCGCTGTAGTATTTTCAGGTTTTATTTCTTGTCCATAAGTATTATAAGACATTATCATTTGAAACAATAAGATCCATATAATTAGGAGAAGAAACCTTTTTAAACTCATTCTGAGGGAATACTATTTTTTAATAAATAATATTTACTATTAATTTAACTATAGAAATATACTTGATTTTTTTTACAATATATATATATATATATATATATATATATATATATAAAGTAGAAAATATTAACTACTACATAAAAGAATACAGAAATAAAAAAAACCTGTAAATATAGCCTACAGGTTAAATCATTTGAATACGTAATCTTAAAAATAAAAAAACAATATTAAATCATTAAAACTTATAAATTAATCCAAAATTGATATTGGTAGTGTCCAAAAAACTGTGTAAATAGAAAACAAGGCGGGTTTTAAAACCC
>CAYMDH010000125.1:0-3495 GCA_964389205.1 uncultured Flavobacteriaceae bacterium | reverse complement strand
AGAATGCAAAATTCAAGGGAAACTTAAAATTTATGACATTTTTCAAAGGTCTCTATGAGTTGTTTATTCTGCTCCATTTTTTGATTTTTTTTGATTGATTATACAAAATAGGATGCAAAATCGAATGCTTTGTTACAGGAACTTAAATTAAGATGCTTAAAAAATTTCTTTCTTACGTATTTTTGCACAAAATCGAATTTTGCGTTTATGATTGTTCAAGATACAATAATAGCATTGGCAACACCATCTGGTTCAGGAGCAATTTCTGTGATACGAATTTCTGGAGAAGATGCACTTAATGTGGCCTCCTCTTTTTTTAAACCCATTGGAACTAAAAATATTCTAGAACAAAAAAGTCATACAATTCATTTAGGTCATATCATAGAAAATAATCGCACTATAGATGAGGTTTTGCTTTCTATTTTTAAAGGACCCAATTCATACACAGGAGAACATGTAATAGAAATATCATGTCATGGCTCTAGTTATATTCAACAGGAAATCATTCAATTGTTTCTAAGAAATGGTTGTAGAATGGCTAATGCAGGTGAATTTACATTAAGAGCATTCATTAACGGAAAAATAGACTTGAGTCAGGCAGAAGCTGTAGCAGATCTTATTGCTTCAGATAATGAAGCATCGCATCAGATTGCCATGCAGCAAATGCGAGGAGGGTTTAGCAATGAGATTAAAAAACTTAGAGATGAGCTTTTAAACTTTGCATCCTTAATTGAATTAGAGTTAGATTTTGCAGAAGAAGATGTAGAATTTGCAGACAAGACACAATTTAGTGCCTTGCTTATACGTATACATGAAGTATTAAAAAGACTTATTGATTCTTTTGCTGTTGGTAATGTCATTAAAAACGGGATTCCAATTGCTATTGTAGGAGCGCCTAATGTTGGAAAGTCTACATTACTCAATTCTTTATTAAATGAAGAGCGTGCAATTGTAAGTGAAATAGCAGGAACAACCAGAGATACTATAGAAGATGAAATTTCTATTGGAGGTATTGGGTTTCGTTTTATAGATACTGCTGGGATACGAGATACAAAAGATGTTGTAGAGAGTATTGGGATCAAGAAAACATTTGAGAAGATTGAACAATCGCAAGTAATTATTTATTTGGTGGATGGCTCTAATTTAACAATCGATACTACTACTTTATTAAAAATTGAAATCGAAAAAATAAAAAACAAATACCCTCAAAAACCGCTCTTAGTTATCGCTAATAAAATTGACTTACTTAAAGATATTGAAATTTCTACCTTGAAAAATAAAATTTCTGAACTGTTTATTTTATCTGCAAAAACAGGAGAAGGTACTGAAGCTCTTAAAAACAAATTATTAGAGTTTGTAAATACTGGAGCTTTACGTAATAATGATACAATTGTTACAAATTCTCGTCATTATGATTCTTTACTCAAAGCTTTAGAAGAAGTACAAAAGGTACAAGAAGAAATGGATGCTGGTATCTCTGCAGATTTATTAGCTATTAATATACGTCAAGCACTCTATCATTTTGGGGAAATTACAGGTGAAATTACCAATGATGACCTTCTAGGGAATATTTTTGCTAATTTTTGTATTGGGAAATAATATTCCTTTCTATTAAAACTGCCCAATATTCATGAATACAGCAATACTTTATTTGTTTATATTTCTTTATGCATTATCTTTGGATCAATTAATTCATAAAAATACCTGTCATGAAAAAACAAAAACTTAGTAAATTATCATTGAACAAAAAGCAAATTTCCAACTTTAATATGAATAAGTTTAAAGGAGGTTCTGAAAGTTTATTATTCAGATGTTTAGGCCCACACACTTTTACAACAGAAAATGACACTGCTACAAACCCAGGGCAAACTGGTTCATTATGCTTAACGGGTAATGGCACAAACTGCCAATAGTTTTTAAATACAATATGAACACAAAGGCAGTCTAGAGCATGTCTTTGTGTTTTTTTATATTAATAATTAATATACATCTGTACTACTTATAACACTTACGAAATTATTAATAAATATACCGTAATGAACTCTTCTTTTTATTTAAATAAAAAAAATTAAACACTTCTTGATATTTATAATGTCAAAAATTCTTCCTAGTATAAAGATTCTCTCGTTCTAATAAAATTCACATTCATCATACTTACAATAACACAAGCAATTCAGAATAAGAATATTTTGAGTACTAGGTTTATGTACGACATTTATAAATAACGTATACAAATTTATAAATATTGGATACTTCTATTTGAAATCATTTTATAAAACTACTAGGCTTGAATAACAATTTTATTACAGCGCAGTAAATAAAATAAGGTGATAGCCGAAAAACCTTGAACAGAGTAGGTCAAATTATTAAAATTATAATTATGAAAGTTTTACAAAAAGAACAAATGGAAAATACAAAAGGAGGAGATTGTAGTGCTGTTGAATGGGCAGGAGTTATTTATGCCAATATTCTCTTCTCTGGGCTTCCTTGGGCTCTAGGCTATGGAAGGTGTCCAATAGACTAGAGACCTATAAAAAACAGGTAATTCATTTATCTATATTTTATTAAAAACAACCAACCTCTACGGTATTTTTTTAATACCTAGGTTGGTTGTTATAAAAATAAATTCTTCAATTTTTAATAACACTATTTAAATTAAGATAGCTCCTTATTTTGCTAACTCTTCAATCAATTGTTCATAATCTTCAATCCAAGTATAAATACGCCCTCCTAAATTTATAACAGGTATTTTTAAAGAATCTAAAGCTGTCTCTGGTTTGGCTAATATTTTAGTTAATTGCTTTCGCAAATCTGCATTTTCTTTTATTACATAGCTTCTAAATTCATAATTGGCAGCTGCTAACTTACTTACAATACTGTCACAACTTATACAGTTTTTAGCGATATAAATTGCAATTGGTTTTTCTGGAATAATTTTTTGCGGAGGCAATTCAATACGTGAAACAGGAGGTCTTTTTATCGCTCGTCTGGAAAGACTATCATTGATAGCTAATCGATGGTTATAAACAGGTGTTTTTCCTCTTGTTAGAAAGATACTTTTTAAAAAAACCTTTGCCGCAGAAGGAACTCTTATAAATCTATCCGAGGCTTTACTTTGTCTTATGTTTGTTCCTTTTATAGTAATCTTTACATCATAGTCTGTATACGATTCATTTAAGGCATAAAAAGAGATTCTATTGGCGCTTTTTTCTTCTAAAATTTTAATTTTATTTTTTTGCCCATTTACATTTATAAAAATGAAACAGAAAATACTTGCTATTTTTAAGAGTTTCTTCATAATCTTTTTTTACTACTTAATTAACTATTTTAATACTTTTTTAAAGCTTCTAGGCGTTCTATCAAATGTCATTGGAATAGGGTTAAACTCTGCAAATAACATATTTTTAATCATCATCACATCTCTTTTTTCATAATCTTTAATACCTGAGTTCGATTAATAAAAAGCGAGTTGATTAGTTTTAATAGATTGATATT
>CAYMDH010000124.1:0-3499 GCA_964389205.1 uncultured Flavobacteriaceae bacterium | reverse complement strand
CATTAAGTCCCTGGTACGATATTGATTTTAATGATCGCGTCCACTTAGAAACTCCTATTTACACTTTTTCTACTTTTGATTTTGTGCGTTTTAAATGAATAATAGTTTTTTCTTAATGGGATTATGTATACCTAATCTTAATTATAGCACTTACATTAATATAATGCATATGTTATAGATCTATGATGGGTTTGCCTTTAAGAAACTTCTTGAGAGAAATAAGTATTTGGTTATTTGTATGTTTTCGATCAATCCTTATCTTTTAAAGTATCATTTAAGATAGTAGACTTCTACAGTAGTTTTATTAAGGAACATGCTAGGATATTTTTGTGAATTACAACCAATATATTATAACCTAGCTTGCTCCTTATTTTGGAAAGCATAGTCTACAGATATAAGAGAAGTTTTATTTCAAAGGCATTTTAGAAATAATGCATCCCTAGGATCTATATCTAACTTAAACTAGCAGGGAACACAGCCCAAGTGATTTCCAGTGAAAATGTCTAATAAACCACAAGTTCCTGAAGGACAAACACAATGTCCGCCGCCATTTATAGTTTTCTGGATTTCTTTATTAATAGTTTTTATTCCGTTTAAATTTTTTAATACTTTCATGAGTATAAATGTTTTAAGATAATTTTTGATCCTGAACATTTTAAGACACTCAGGTTTATGTCTTTCTTTCGCGAAAAGAATATTTAGTTCAAGAAACTAGTTAAACAGTATTGATACTACTCCTTAACTGTGTTTCTCTTACACAAAACTTTATTATTTGTTTTGATTACGCAAATAATAATGCTGTTAATTCATGAATTGAAGTACCTTTAAAATACTGATAGAAAAGAGTTTAGTAGCTAATTTTGAAGTTTTGAAATGAGTGCTTTGTTATGAGTTATATCTGCTATTGTGTTACATTTTATGTAAGAATTCTACTTATGAAAGAGATAGGTCGTGTTTTAAAAAATTTAAAACATGTATTAAGAGAATTTGCTTTTTTAGTCCATTGAAAAAATAAAACCTTTTTAATAATATTGTTCCTTTGGAATATTTGTTGTTGCAATAAAGAATTCTATAGAGAATAGCTTAATTATATTAATTGACTAATCGATTTTAATAATTTTATTTCAATGAAGCTTTTTTTACGATTATGCATCATACTATTTTCCATAGGTAGTATATCAATCAATTTTGGTCAAAATAATCAGTATAAGCTTCCTGATGACTTAAAAAATAAACCCTTAGTTGAAATTCTTGTTGCAGCTATATCTAAGAAGGATCTTGATTTAATGAATTTCGTTGTACAGCAAACTAAAAAAGAACGTAACTATATACTTCAAGCTGATACCTATTATTGGATGGCGCTTTTACATAATGATATTAACAGGTTAGCTTATGCCGATAGTATTATTCAATTGAAAGATCGTGTTAGTACTAAATCGCACCCTTCAAACGCATACTATCTAAAAGGAAAGTATCTTCTGGAACGGAAGAATTTTAGTAAAGCCATTGATAATTTTATTGCCGCCTATGACAGTGCTAAAGAGTTTGGAAATGATGAAGCAATTTTCAAGTCTTCTCACGCATTAGGTATAACAAAAGGTCTTATCGGTGATGACGAAGAAGCCATTACCATTAATAGAAGAAATCTTAATTATATTGAAGAACTAAACCAGCATAAAGTTTCAAATAAAGATTACTTGCGTACTGTTTTTTCAATAAGTGCAGCATATAACAGGCTTAAAAAGATTGATTCTGCTTTTTATTATATTAATGATGGGATTAAAAAATCTTTAGATTTTAAAGAAAGAGAACAGTATCATGCCTTTGTCCTGATCGCTGCCGAAACTTTATTTATTAGTGGTGATTATAATAGATCAATAGATAGCTTGCTCAAAGTAAAACCCTTTTATGAGAAGGCTAATGATTCTAGTAAATTTTCTGTAATGAACTATTATTTAGCAAGAAATTATTTAAACCTTGGAGAGGAAGAAAAAGCAATTTCCCTTTTAAAAAAGATAGATACAATCTTTCAACTACATAAAGATATAAGTGCTAGAGTCCAGGAGAGTTATGATCTATTAAAGAACATATACGAAGAAAAAAAAGATTTTAAAAAGCAATTGCTATACACTGAAAAGTTAATAAGTTTAAAAGATACTATTCATCAAAATGAATTGTACCTCAACCAAAAAATTACTAATGAATATAATATTCCTGCTTTGGAGGCAAGCAGACAAGATTTAATAAAGAGAATTAATAAACTGGAACAGGGTAATCGATTATCAAAAGTTAAAATGTATGGTATTATTATGTTCTCACTCATTGTTTTGATCGCCCTCATTTTTGTAAATCGCAAACAACGATTGTATAAAAGACGATTTGAAGAATTGATCCAGAACGATAGTAAAGTGAATGACACTACAAATCAATCTGTGACTCTTGAAAAAAAAGAAACAAAACTGCTAACTATTTCAGATGACGTCATTCATGATATATTGAGAAATCTTGAAAAATTTGAAAAGAACTTGGGGTTTCTGGATACTAAATTATCTATAAACCGTCTAGCTAAAAAGATGAAAACTAACCCTAATTATCTATCAAAAGTCATTAATCATTATAAGCAAACTTCATTCACCAAATACATTAATAATTTGCGAATTGAATACTGCGTACATCAGTTAAAAGAGAATTCCATGTACCAAAAATTTACGATACAGGCTATAGCTAATGAATTCGGTTTCAATACTCCAGAAGCATTTTCCAGGGCGTTTTATGCAAAAAACGGGATTAAACCTTTCTTTTTTATAAAGCAACTCATAAAGTCAGAAAACCATAATCGTTATTCATGAATTGTAAGCATCATTTCTTGGTATTTAAAATAGGATCACGATATATTTGATTAAGTTCAATTATAAAATATATTTTTAGATGAAAAAACAAAAGTTAACATTACAGAAGTTTAAGGTGGCCAAACTTAATAGTACAAGACGTATCTGGGGGGGTAATACAGGCACAGAAACAACTCAAACTATAGAAGATGCCACAACAGATATTAATTTAACGTGTTTAACGGACTCCAAAGTTCAAATTCCTCCTGAAATGAGGTCACCTGATAATTAATATTGACCAAAATCTTTAATATTTTAAACATTATTAAGTTTATAAAATAGTCAGCCATGGTATCTTTACACTATGGCTGTTTTTTTGACGGAACAAGAACTACATAATCTCGCAATGAATATCGTTGGAGAAGATTTAGAAAAGCAAGGATATGAATTTTTAGGAGTAAATTCCAAATTAAAGAAAGATCCACAGTTTGTTGCATTACGAGACAAAATCCTACATTTTGTAATTGTAAGAGCAGTACGTTTTCCTCAACAAGCAGATCACTATGACCCTATATTTATGCAAACGATCAAACAACATGCCGATAAGTTTGATGCAAAAACTTTTTATGCTGGTGTAGGTTTAGGACATGGTGATAATTACCAACATCCGG
>CAYMDH010000123.1:0-3575 GCA_964389205.1 uncultured Flavobacteriaceae bacterium | reverse complement strand
TTACACTGCTCAGTTTAATCCGGCACGAGTGGTTCACTTTATCCGAATTTTCCAGAGTATATCCTTTAGTATCTTTTGTAGATAGATACTGCTTATTAAAAGCTATTAAAGATGCTCTGTTTTCTATCTCTTGTAAAAAAAGGATATCTGGATTTACTTCTAAGATCGCTTTTGCTTTGTTTTTTATAATTGACTGATGAATGTCCCTTGTACTATTTTGAATACTAGTTAAACTATTTTCTATATCTATTATTCTCTTACTCTCTTGTATATAGAAATCACCTATTCGCTGTTGTTTCTCTAAATACGATATAGATAATTTATTATCAAAATCTAATAAAGGTGCTAGTTCTCTCATAGTAGCATACTCTGTTTCTGTCCTTTCAGCTTTCTGCCTTAATACTTCAAACTCTTTCATCCATGTTTTCATACTCTCCAGTAAGTGAGTTTGTAACAGTCTTGTATCTCTTCTAAATATATTCTCGATGTTATATGTGGCTATTTTCATGATGCTTTTTTTAAGTTTTTAAATCCGTTTACTTTCTTCTCTAGCATCATTCTATTAATCTCATCTACATCATAATAAATAATGCCTCCTAACTTTGTATAAGGCAATGTTCCATTGATACGAAAGTTTTGGAGTGTTCCAGGGCTAATCCCTAGTTTTAGCATGACCTCACTAGACTTAATCCAGTTATCAATGGTAATCTTATCATAAGTGATAAGAAGTTCTTTAAATTCCCTTAAAATGTCTTCTTTGAATTTTTGTAAATCTTCTGTTGTAACAATATTTGCTGGCATAACTTTTCTTTTTATAAAGAATGGTTATCGCCTCCGGAGTTGATATACAATCTTTTGATTAAACTTCTTTTAAACAAATTTGCATAGAATTGATGTAATTACATCACAAGTTCCACCGAGTCGGGTCGTAATTTAACATTTGATTTACCTTATAAATCATCCTTATTCATTCTTGAAACTAGTTGTATTGAAAGATCATCTAAAAATTTTGTTCTGCTTTTCTTTCTAGATTTTATGTCGGAATAGGTTTTGTAGAAATCGCCTAAATCAAAATCAAATACTTTGCTGAGTGTAGATGCTACTTCTTTAAGATCAGTTTTTCCATCATTAATAGCTTTGTATTGATACAGCGCATAAATAAGTTCTGTAAATTCTGTTTTTGTCCCTGTCCATTTTAAAGACTGGCAAAGGCTTTTAGGGCTATGGCCATTTTTCTTTCCTAGGTTATGTAAACGATCTTTTAAATAGATCATACATTTTTTATGAGCTTTAAGTTTAGCTAATAATAAATCATGAGAAGTATTAAAATCTGGATCTCTAAAATGTTTTGAATGTGTAGTATTAAGTGGGTTAAAATAAGCTCTTGTGAAATACCTGTCATCCAAATAAGTACGATCTTGTTCTATGTATTGCACAAAATCAATATTATAAATATAGAAACGGTTAATCTTGTCTATTTTCTTTTGAGTAAATACCTTTTGAGCTTCTTTATTTCCTTTTGGGAATCGAGTTTCAAAAGATCGTATGTCAGAGAAGAAAAGAAAGTTTGAAAGAGGTATTGTTTTAATTTCTTTGAAGAACTCTACTTCAATTGCAACATCTTTAAACTTCCTTCTGACAACCTCTTTTTTAAATTCAATAAGGGTGTCTCTACAAAGTAGAATAGATAAATTACATTGTTTTACAATATCCAATGTGGTTATTTGAACAGCATCTAATTCTTTTACTAAATCTTTTGATAGTACTTTTAACCTTTCCATAATAATCCTTTTCTTTTTACTCATTAAAAAGCATAGGTTATTGTAATGGAGGAGTTGGGGGAATTACTTTATCCAATAAAAAGGTTTGATTGTTTACAGAAATACTAACAATAATTATACCTAAAACAGTATTAACGCTATTTTAAAGTACTAAAATTCTTTCAATTATGCAAGTTCTATCGAGTTAATAGAATATTTGAGTGAATGAATGTGATATTTTTATTGATTTTAGATCAAATTCTAAAGAATTTAAGACGCCTTAGTATTAACTTTTTTCACGTATGCTTTATTATCAATTCTCTTTTTTAACTCAAGCATATCATTAGCTATCTTATTATCGAGAACCTTTGCATAGTGTTGTGTCGTTTTCAATGATCTATGTCCTAACATTTTGCTAACTGTTTCTATAGGAACACCATTAGACAAAGTTACAGTAGTAGCAAATGTATGTCGTGCTAAATGTGTAGTTAAATTTTTATCAATACCACATAAATCAGCTATTTCTTTTAAATAAGCATTTGATTTTTGATTCGTAAGTACAGGCAAAATCCCTTTTCCTGATACTACATAAGGATGCTCATTATATTTATCTAAAATCATTTTCGCTGTTGGTAATAATGGTATGCTACTAAGTGTTGATGTTTTCTTTCTTTCTGTCTTAATCCAGAGGTTTCCAGAAATATCTCTTATTATATCAACAGTATTCAACTTCTTCACATCAGCATATGCAAGTCCTGTAAAACAACAAAAAATAAAAATATCTTTTACCTGCTCTAAGCGTTCAATTTTAAATTTTTTATTGACTAAAGTTTCTAGTTCAATCTCTGTTAAATATTGTCTGTCTTTGGTTTTCCAATTTGCCTTCCAATGAAAAAAAGGGTCTCTATCCATCCATCCATTAGCATAAGCAATCCTGACTATTTTTTTAAAGTTTACTATATATTTTATTGTGGTGTTGTGACCACAATTCTTTTTGAATTTCAAATAATATTCCAATCCACTAATAAATTTATAATCTATAAGGTTAATTGCAATATCATTTTTTTTAAGTATTTCTTTAATATAATTTGTTAAGTGAGTTTTTGCAGCTTTATAACGTTGCAATGTTCCTTTAGAATAATCTTTACCTATCAGACTCTCCATTTCTTTATTATGATTTTCAAAGACTTCTAAAAGCATATATTCAGTTCTCGTATTTCCAGTAAAAATATCTTTAATACGAGAAGCGCTAACATATTCTTTATTTATCATTAGCTTTTCATATATGCGATTGAGTTCAGCTTTAACATCATCAATATATTTATTAAAATGCCTAACTTCTTCAGAACTACCATTCAATCTTCCTTTTCTAGTATTCCAATTCTTTATATCCACTTTTCTTTTTAAGCTAATTTCACTGCGTTCACCCTCTACAGTTATTCGTAGATAAAGAGAAGCCATTCTTTTTTCATTAGCACTTCTTTTTGGGTAAAATAATATTGAAAATGTATTTTTCATAATCAAACTTCTTTTAAAATTACTTTTAAGGTACGGTTTTTTCAAATAAAAAACAAATATAAAACACTGATAATAAGCATTTTATATGTTATTCGGTGAGTGTTTATGATATCAAAAAAAACACTCACCGAATAGCTCACCAATTCAATAATATTATATGGAATTAAAAGGAAGTAAATAAAATTAAAAAGCCTATAAATAGGTGATTTATAGGCTTTTTTAATAAAATTTGATTAATCTAAGCGGTCTGGACGGGACTCGAACCCGCGACCCCCTGCGTGACAGGCAGGTATTCTA
>CAYMDH010000122.1:0-3796 GCA_964389205.1 uncultured Flavobacteriaceae bacterium | reverse complement strand
ATTTGCCCAATGCTTTAGTGATAACGACTGTCCTTGTAATCGCAGATGTGGTGTAAACGTAGAAGTTACGCAGGGAGAATTTATTTTCTTCAACGACCTCTGTGAGTTTAGCTAAACTCCAATTAAATTACTGGTAATACCCAGAACACAATTTTTAACACTAAAACCATTCCTCATGTTAAAGAAAACATTAAGCCTAAAAGGTGTAAAGACACTTACCAAAAAGGAACAAAAAGGAATCTCTGGAGGTTTCTGGGGAGGATGTCAACCTCAATTTATTGAGTGTTCCAGTGACAATGATTGTCCTTTTTGCAGTTCAGGTTGTGGGATAACGTTTGAAGTAAACGGACAGGTATTTATTGAAAATTTCTGTAGATTTTAATAATTAAAAAATAGGCTGTCCCTACCATAGACAGCCTATTTTGTTTTTTATCTAATTTAAAAACTTACTTCGATGTAGTACGGATTTTATACCACTTAAAATATCCTAAAACAAGTAGTAATCCCAAAATTATAGGCCAAATATAAAAGACCACGATAATCAAGTTTTTGATTAACTGCAAACCTTCTGATAGTGCTTTAACCGATTTTTCCCAGAAGGTTACTCTATAAGGCTCTGGTTCTTTTTTAGGAATTACAGTCTCATACATATCAATCTGTATAGTACTATATGCCACTTTTCCTGACAAATAATTAAGTCTACCCTTAGCTCCATCGATTTCTTCTTGAAGTTTTCCAAGTTGTCGTTCTGTTTCTAATAGCTCTTCAACGGTATTTGCATTTGAACGCAGTATCCTTTCATAACGTTCCTTGACCTCAAGTTTGGTTTGCAAACGAGCATTAATATCAATATATTCTTCCGTAACATCTGTAGTCGAGATATTTTTATGGTCTATAAAGAGTGCCAAACCGCAAATACTATCTAAAGCCTGATCAAAAAAATCCTGAGGCACCTTAACTGTAAAACGATTTTCCTTGGAATAATTGGTATGATTAAAACGCTCTTCGGCAACATAACCTTCATATTGAAAAGCTATTTTTTTTGCTAAAGCGGTTGCCTTTTCAACTTGATCTACTTTTAGTTTGCAAGTAGCCGTCTTGATAATTTTCAATTTTCTTTCAGGTAATTCTTTTTGGTTATAAGGACGTTCTGTTCTTTCCAAAGTTTTAAATTCAGGAGTTTCGGCAACAGATTCCAAAGCGATATCAGAAGAGTTAGCACTATATTGATTACAAGCAAAAATGGTTCCTAATAATAGTATTCCAAGTATTCTTAACTTTAAACGATTTGTTTTCATTTTTTACAGTATTTTAATTCTTGAAAACAAACCTAAAGGGACCAATCAAAAAGAGGTTGTAATACTCTTGTAAAGGCTTTGTAAATTATTTTACAAGACATACCATGTTAATTAACAGATCATAGCATATCAATCAAGTTGAAAAAATACAGTTTGATTTATTAAAAGAAGCCATTGCAAAAAAGCTTCTTAAAAACTTCCCATCATTTCCTCCAAGGATTAAAGATTGGAAAGGTGAAACCATTGTCACTCTACAGGAAGAATTACGTGTAAATGTTCAGGGTTCTATAAGTGAAAAATCTTTTTACACCTATTTTAAAAATGATCCTAAAAAACTACCTCGTTTAGATCTACTTAATCTATTATCTCAATATGCTGGTTATTCCAATTGGATTGATTTTCAACAACAGCATCAAATACAAAAGAAAAATAAGAAGTCCTTTATCGTATCATTGACCGTCATTCTTTTATTAGGATTTTCTTCAACCTTTATGTATTACTCATTAAATAGTACCAATCAATTTAGTTTTTGTTTTATCGACGCTGATCGAGAACAGTCCATAATAAATATTCCTCTAGACATTATCATTTTAAGCAAAGGAGAATCTCCTCATAATTTAAAAAGCGATTCTTTAGGTTGTTTTCAATGGAGAACTAAGGATGATTATCTACATTTTGTGGTGCAATCACCTTATCATAAAACAGATACTATTTATAGAAATATAGATAGATCTAGTAACGAGACCGTACAATTAAGAACAGATGATTATGCACTTGCCTTATATTATTATGCCAATGGTAAAGTAGAAGATTGGAAAAATCGTCGAAAAGAACTTGAGGATCTTATTGCAAATGATGCTATTATCCTACAAATATTACCCTATAATCTAGGAGTAGAAGTATATCATAAAAATGATTTTATCAATAAACTGACAACACCTATTCCGAGTTTACAACATTTGGAAATTATTGAAACCCAAAAGAAAAACGGGAAGATTGTAAAACTCAAATTTCGCGTAAGCTTATGAAAAAGTATTGGCTAAATATCATTTGTATAATTTTCATAGCATCTTGTACTAATCATACGTCAGACACCAAAGAGTTAAGTATACCTACTATATCTACACCAGAAATTACTATTGACTATGATATCAATCAGATTCATGAAGTTGTTTTAAAACAAAAATTAGATGATATCTGGTCGTTACAATTAATTGAATCAGTTTATACTGATTTTAAAACTGAGAATACTATTGACAAACTGCAAATTGTTCTAGAAGACAGTATTCAGAGCATACAAATTATTGAATATATTAAACCATTTGTTCAAGACACCTTCAAATTAAAAACAGAAATCACTTATCACAATCGCAAAAAAGATACGATTCAAGTCTTAATGACAAGTAAAGAGATTATTATTGATCAGGATACTTTAATATCTTTTGAAGTCAGTTTTAAGAAATAATTTCCGTCGTATTAATGAGAGGGGGAATTGATTACAGAAACCAATCTTTTTATAGATGCAGCATCATCAAGGGAGTTTATATGAACTTGTGCCATATAGTTCATTCCCAAATACTCAGCTGTACTTTTAAAAGGATGCCAGAATTCTTCACTTACGCTACTATTGAGTGAACAACTTAATATGGCAAATCCCTTACCTCGGAGCTTTCTCCCTACGTCTTTTTCTATCGTTAGCAAGTCACTGATTCTATCAAAAAATACTTTTAATATTCCACTCATTGTGTACCAATATACTGGCGTCGCAAAAATGATGGTATCATATTGCTGGATGACCCTGCGCATTAAGGGGATAAAGTCATCTGTTTTATTATGATGTTGATAGTCATAATAACTGATATTGTACTTTCTTAGATCAATACAATCAAAGCCCGATAATACCTGCAATTTTTGAACGATAGTAGCAGTATCTCCGGCAGATCTCGAACTTCCTAAAATGATAACTGTTTTACTCAAATTACAATCTTATTATGTTCTACTGAATTGAAAATTAACTCCAGATTATAAGAGGTTATATAACACCTATTTTAAACTATTTATTGAATTCCTCTTTTCTGACAAGATGAAACTACATAAATCTAGTTAAACCCGAATTATGCAATAGAAAATCTATTATGCTCTGAAATCACTGCAAAACCAATCGCTGCGCTGTATTTTTTGATTTAACCATAGCGGTGCTATGCTGAAATTAAGAAAATACTTGTTTTTATTGCGCTTTCGGCCCTCATTGCGAAGTTCTACTGCATAATTCGGGTTAAAGCACCCGATTTATACAAACCTCACAATTTTTAGAATAAAAAATTGATAACCAGATTGTTACAAAATAAAAATGTGCATTAATTTTATAAAATTGCGGTTTTTGACCTACTAATTACGGATATATAGTGTTTATCTTGAAGACATTACATCAAATTTTCAAACATTAAATTAAATGATTATGTTAAAAAAAATGAATTTAAAAGGAGCTAAAGTCCTAA
>CAYMDH010000121.1:0-3801 GCA_964389205.1 uncultured Flavobacteriaceae bacterium | reverse complement strand
TTATATAAATATCTTATCTTCAAACTAAGAACCAAACATACGAGCCTAGACCGTTAGCCACCATTTATAACCCGATTATCAAAAATGAAACTTCACGAAGCGATTGTAAAAGTTATTGAGTCAAAAGGAACTCAAATGACCACTACTGAAATCGCAAACGAATTGAATAAAAATAATTGGTGTCGGAAAAAAGATGGTTCAGAAATAACTGCCTTTCAAATACACGGAAGAACCAGGACTTATTCAAATTTGTTTAATAGAAACGGGGCAATAGTAAGTTTAGTTGAACAACCAAAAACTGAAAAATCTATTAGACCACCGAAATGGCATAGGGATGAAATAATACTTGCACTTGACCTTTATCATTCAATTGAACCAAGGGAAATGGATAGTAAGAATCCAAAAGTCATTGAAGTTTCAGAAATACTAAATAAGCTTCCAATCCATACAGAGAGAATTGATAGTATGAAATTTAGAAATCCGAATGGTGTTTTTATGAAGTTGAATAATTTCAAAGCCATTGACCCTGAATATGATGGCAAAGGAATGGATAGATACAGTAAACTTGATGAAGAAGTTTTCTTTGAGTTTCAAAATAATAATGATGGACTTAAACGAATCGCAGAACAAATAAAAAAAACTGTTTCTGATTTGGAACTAACCGAAAATTTGTATCGAATTGGAGATGATGACGAAGAAGAGCAATTAAAAGTAAAAGAAGGTAAAGTAATTTATAAATTACATAAACATAGAGAGCGGAATCCGAAACTGAATAAAAAGAAAAAAGAGAGTTATTTAAGCAAGTATGGAAAATTAGATTGTGAAATATGTGGATTTGATTTTTATGAAATATATGGAGAATTAGGAAAAGGTTTTATGGAATGTCACCACAAAAAACCATTGTCTGAAATAGAAGGTGAATCTTTAACATCAATAAATGATTTGGCTTTAGTCTGTTCAAATTGTCATAGAATGCTTCATCGTGAAATTGACACATTAAGTATAGAAGAACTTAAGAAACTAATAAAAGATAGAGGCTAACAGCGACATCCTGTAAATTTTAATTATGGAAGACCCAATTGAAGAATTAAGAAAAAAAGTTATGGAATCTCTAACTTCAAAAACTTCCGATTGGAGAGATAATGTATATAATTCTCAGCAATATCAACAAGAAATTAAAACTCTTGAAGCAATCTCAATGGATTTTGTAAATACAACTAGAGCTATTTCAATTTATTCAACAAGAGATGGAGATATTTATGCTAACTTTTTATGCATAAGAACAATTGATGATTTAATTCAATCTGCTATTGGAATTAAAACAATGGTAGAAAATGGAATTCACAATACGGTGAGAAGAGAATTAAGATATCTAATCGAAATGACAACTAAATACGTCTTAGTAGATTATGCAAAAATAGGAGATAGTTTCGACTCAAAAACGGAATACTTAAGGGATAATGTTCCTAATTCATCAATAGAAGTTATAGAAGATTACTCAACGCCTTTTTCAGACGAGATAAAAACCCAATTCAGAAGTGAAGTAAAAGATTTTTTCTATAAAGCTTGTGCTTATGTCCATCCTTCGAAAAGACAAATTGACGAGCAAATGGATAATTACAAACGGAATAACACCATCGGATTTGAATCTGCTAAAATGTTTACGGATATAAATAAAATTGTATTCCGAGCATACGATATGATTTTAGCTATGGTGTTTCACAGTTTTGGTCACTCAATGACAAAAGATTTATTTGAACAAATTTTTGACAAAAATCCGAAATGGAAATTCCATAAAGGTAAATATGTAAAAGAATTTAGAAAGGCACTTTTTAGTTAAACAGTAATAAAAATAACGGTGGCTAACAAGGTAAAAAAAAATAGCGGTTTAATCGCTTAAACGAAAGAACATGAATAAATTAAAGGTCATTGTTAAACTGAAAAATTAGTGCTTAAAATCCGCTACTATTCTTATAAACCGTTGTAGCAAATTAAAGAAATGAGATTCATATGAAAAGAATAACATTAATATTATTTACTATTTGTTCATTAAACGCAATTGGACAAGAAAAACTGAAAATTGAAATTGATAATCCTGAACCGAGAGTTGGACAAAGCGTTACTTTTTCAATAAATGTTGACTTTTTGACCGATTATTTCAAAAAAGAATTAGGGAAGAATGTGGAATTTACTCGCTCAACCTCAATTTTCGGAATGCAATCAGATGATTTTGAAAGAGTAATAATTTTCGAAGAATCAAAAAAATATAAAATTGGACCTTTTGATTTCGATTTTAATGGAAAAAAATATATGACGGAAACTATTGAAGTAAATGTTCTTCCAGAATTACCAATAGAAAATGGACTTTGGTTAAGAATAACAGGATTTGATGGTCAACAATATCTTATTCTTGAGCAATTGATAAGTAATGAATCAAATAAAAAAGAGAATGAAAATGGTGGTTATTCACACACAATTGGCGGAGTAAAGCCATAAGGAAAAGAATTCGTTGAATTTAATGAAATGCTAACTTAAGGGGTGTATAGCTCATTGCTGTAGATCCCTCTATCGGAAAATCTGCCGCGGCTGAACAATGGGCATTTCTTTTTTACTATCTTAGTGTTCGCACCAACGAAATCATACACGAAGACGTTGGCTACAATTTAAAACATCAAATGTTATGAAAGCATTCAAATTAGTATTAATTATTATTCTATTGAATCTGACTCAAGTAATAGCTCAGCAATATGATAGTAATGGAGAAGCCATCCGAGAATTAAATAATTTCTTTCTAGTCAATAGAGCTGATTACAAATTTCAACAAGTCCGTAGCTTTGAGGTAAAAAAAGGCGAATTACGAATAAATACAAGAACTGGATATCAAACTATCTTAATCGATAGGCTGAAAAAAATAAAAATTCTTAAAGGAGAGAAATTTGGAATTAAATTTTTCACAATTAAGGGAGTAAGAATATCACATTCTCCGAATGCTAAATTAGGTACTACATATTTCTATGGAATGAAAAATAAAAAAGATGCTCAAAGAATGATAGAACTTTTAAATTTGGTTATTGAGGAAAATAAGTAATCTCTCAAAGTTCAGTTATAAATTTTAAACTATTAATTACTTAATAAACAAACTGTTTGGGAAAACTTAATTGAAGTTCCTAAAATTAAAGATAAAGAATACGATAAAGGATTTTTTAATTATATCGGGGTTCTTAAGCCTATAAAATCAGAGCTTGAAATTATTAACAGAACGGAATATAGAATTGGATATTTCTCAGATAAACTTAAATTGTATGAAACGATTTCAAAAGTCAAACTATTAAAATTTGTGGAATTTAATATTCATATCAACGAATCCGAGTTAAGAGATTTACCAACTGACAAACACTTACTAAAAAGCGACTATTTTTCATTTGATAATATTTCCTATGAACTTAGAGAAATAACACTAAAATGTATATTTGACTAAGTGCCTATGTTTAGGATTTAAGAAATTATAAAGTTACAAGTGACTGGACTTCTCGGTATATAATAACATTAACCTGCTCTTTTATCTTTTCTATTTATAACCTTAAATTCATATATTGTATACTTAAGACGTGTATAATTAATTGTGGACTTGTTAGTCAAGTAGATGTTCTTACCTACAAATCACTATATTGGTTAAGCGCAACAATCCTGGAGATTATTCCGCAACAAAATCATAGTCGTATTCCAAGGTCAAATCCAAATATTTTTCTATAAACCTGAGTTCGATTAATATTTAAGTAGATTTTATGAGTAAAAAAGATA
>CAYMDH010000120.1:0-3820 GCA_964389205.1 uncultured Flavobacteriaceae bacterium | reverse complement strand
GTTGTTCCAGATTAGACGCGACATACTTATTTTGTAACTGACGTTGTCTATAAAATAGAAATCCTAATCCCAGAAAAGACAACAACAATCCTCCCAACACCCAACTTATCGTATTACGTTGTTTTATGATAGTTTGTTGATTTTGGGTAGTGGTTTCCAGTTGAGCGATAGAAGCGTCTTTTTCATCAGTCTCAAAACGAATACGTGCAAACTGATCCTGAAAACGTTTCTCTGCTTTTTGTAAACTATCACTTATTCTTATATACTCTTTGCTATAATGTAAGGCTTCCTCAGAAAAACTTACTTCTATTAAAAAAAGTAAAGATCTCAATACCTCTCTGGTTTCAGGGATATTTTTTGCAATATCTAAGGCAACACCAGCATAGTGATTTGCCGAATCCAGAAACTTATTTTTATAATAAAAATCTGCAAGATGGAGATTACCCGTAGTCAATCCTGATAGATCATTAAGACTATCCCTTAATTGCAAAGATTCCTTTAAAAGAATTGAATAATTATCTTTCTCCCCTAAAAGAAATCTACTATAAGCAAGATTATCTAATAAACGAGCATAAGTCTTAGGTCTTTTCTCAAACAAGCTATCATATATAAGTCCTTTTTTATAATAAAATATAGCACTATCATAAATGCCTTTATCCTGATAAACCAATCCTATATTATTTAATGTCCCCGCATTAAGGACATTGTTTTTTTTCAACCTTTCTCGAAGCTCAAAAGTCTTCTTGTAATATTCAATTGCTTCAGTATACCCACCCAACCCTCTTGATATTGCACCTAAATTATTATAAGATGATGCAAGATATCTTCTGTTATTAGTCGTATCTATAGAAATGAATTTTTTTATAGCTTTTATAGAGTTAGCTTCTGCTCCTATATAATCTTTATAATTTTTTTGAATTATTGCCATATTAAGAATGGCCCGACCAGAGTTCTCTTCATCTCTTAGCAAACCATAAATCCTCTCTGCCCTATAATAGTTAGCATAGGAGCTATCGAATTGATCTTTTTGATAATAGTAAAATCCAAGATTTAATAAAGATTGCCCCAATCCCACTGAGTCTTTAATTTTACGAGCTAATCCCAAAACTTTCTTATCTACCAAAAAAGAACTATAAACCTCATCAATATTATCGTATGCTGTAATAATATAAGAATACACAACTCTTTTTAGGGTATCATCTTTTAAATAATGGACTCTCTTAAAAACACTATCAATCTTATACTTTTGCTTATCCCTATCTAAACTTGGAATAACGGTTTGCAGGTAATAATTAATATTATCTATTTCAGCCTTTTGTAAGTTATGCTCTTGAGAAAGAATATTTTCAGTAGGTTGAAAAATCCCGAGAACTATTAGAAAGCAATAATATACTCTTTTTAAGAAAATTCTCATTTCGTATAAAACTAACTCATATATGTTATCTTTTGAAAACATATTCAATTATCAATCAAATATGGCAGATACAAATCAACTTTAGTTCCTCGATCTATATCATTAATAGTATACGATGCTTTTGACTTAAATCTTTTTGCGTACAGTGATAATCGCTCCCGGAGGATTTTGCCAGATAGCGATTGATGGCCAGACTTATGATCTTTAATTTCCAAAGATTTAGAATAGCCTATGCCATTATCTTCAATTTTAAAATGTAACGTTCGGTTAGTCTTATCTATACCTACAACAATCTGTATATACTCATCTTCTTTTCCCTTGAACCCATGAGCAATCGAGTTTTCTACAAAAGGTTGAATAAACATCGGTGGAATTAATAAAGCTTCCTTATCAATAGCTTCATTTACTTGCAGATCATATTGAAACTTTTTTGAAAAATTGGATTGTAATTCCAGGTAGGTTTTTATGGTTTCTAATTCTTCTTCTAAGGAAACAAATTCTTCTCGGGAATGTTCCAATACAGAACGTAAAAGCTGTCCTAATTTTGAAATATAAGGGATTGTTTGTTCTGATTTCTTTTGGACAAGATTACTTACAGCATTTAATGCATTAAATAAAAAATGAGGATTTAGTTGGGAACGTAATAAGCGTTGTTCCAGATTAGACGCGACATACTTATTTTGTAACTGACGTTGTCTATAAAACAAAAAACCTAAGCCAAGGAAAGACAGTAGTAAACCTCCTAACACCCAACTTATGATATTACGTTGTTTAATAATGGTCTGTTGGTTTTGGGTAGTGGTTTCTAACTCTGCAATGGAAGCGTCTTTTTCTTTTACTTCGTATTGTGTTGTAAATAACTGGAGCTGTTTGGAAATACTACTTTCATTATAGGCAATTAAATAATCGTTAAGTTCTTTTTGTGTTGTAATAGCTTCTTTATACAAGCCTTTTTTTTGATAAAATTCGGTTAAAAAATTATGAGTTTTTAACCGAAGAGCACGCTCATCACGATTATAAAGAGAATCCCCTATTATACTATCTTTCACGCCTTGTGTAATTTCAATAGCAGCATCGATATCATCCTCCTGAAAAAGAGTAAATCCTCTATTAGCTTGGACAAAAAATCGGGTATAACCATTCGGCACTTCCCCTTCAAGTCCTCTATTTATATATGCATCCCAAGCTTTGTTGTAATAGAATAGCGTAGAATCTATATTTTGTTTTTTGCAAAAAATATCTCCTATATTATTATAAGCAGCGACAGTATTAGTATAAAATGACACCTTGCCAACATGGCTATAATCTTTTTCAATAGCATCTGCATATTTTTTTAATGCTTTATTAAAATAAAACTTAGAAGAATCCAAATCATTTAAATAGTCTTTAAAAAGGTTACCTATACTAAGATAGGCATTCCCTCCTTCATATTTAAAAGACATATAAAGTGAATCTTTCAATGATTCTTTTCGCATATTAAGTGCTAATTGATAATCTCCTTTCTCTAAATGAATAATAGAAATTCTTTCCAAAATTGAAGACCTCCAAGAGCTTCCTTCCGTCAATTCAGATATCTTATTAGGATAGGTTAAGGCTATATTTAATGTTTTAAGTGATTGTTCAATATTACCATCAAAATATTCTCTCAATCCTTTAATATAATAGGCTTTGTGAATAAAATTTTCTGCAAATGGCATTCCTTTTTCTATAGAATCATAAGCTTTAATAGTACGATTTGCATAATACAAGGCTGAATCATTCTCTCTACTTCTTAATGCATCATAACTCTTAAGAATATAATATTTGGTCCATCCTTTTAATTGTTTGTCTTGTTCTAGAGCATTCCTAATCTTATATTCATCTCCATTAAAAGAAGACAATGCATCTATATACTCTTGATCAATCTGTATTTCCTGAGCATTTGATAAAGTAAAGGAGATACATAACAAAAAACAGCTTAACTTTCTTTTCATTCTTTAAATATTAAAATACATTAGCAATACCAAAATGATGGAATGATCTCATCGGTAATTATCGAAGATAATAAAGAAGCTCAAGAGTACCTAGTGTCCCTATTACAATCCGATTTTCCTGAAATTATGATTGAAGGAATGGCAACTTCTATCGAAAAAGGACTCAAACTTATAAACGCTATTACACCAGAACTTGTGTTTATGGACATTCAGCTAGAAGATGGATTAAGTTTTGATATTTTGGAACAACTTGATCAATATGATTTTGAAGTCATATTTACCACAGGTTTTGATAATTATTATGAGAAGGCTATGGCACATTTTGCCTTTAGTTACCTACTTAAACCTATTGATCCGGAAGCTTTAGGTCGGGTTATTCAACATTATAAAAATGTCAAAAATCGACATCTTTTAAAAAGTAAATACACGCACT
>CAYMDH010000119.1:0-4131 GCA_964389205.1 uncultured Flavobacteriaceae bacterium | reverse complement strand
GGTGGTTCAGTTTCACCCGAAATTAGTGGTATACTATGTCCGAATTTTGCACTATTATTTTTGCTAGAGGATTTTCTAAAATGCAAAAGTTGTTAAATGATAAAAAACATACATCTAAAATTAAAGAATCTACTTATTTAAGGACATATGCCTATACCAACGTATATGAGTTTTTTGCGGTATCGATAGAACATTATATTGAAACTCCATTAGCATTTAAAAAAGAGCTTCCCTTTTTATATGCTATTTTAAAAAGAATGCTTAATTACGAGTTTTTGAAATAAAATTAAAATTTAATTTCGGTAGTAGGTAAAAGTATATCTTCAAAGTTTTTTACCCATTCTCCATCAATGTACTTCTCTCCATATTCATTAAAAGCTCCATTTTCTGTCTTTTGAAAAATAAGCCTGTAATCATCTCCCAGATGTAAAACTAACCTATCGTTAGTTATTTTTCCTTTAAAAGGTCGAGAACCTCTTTTGGTGTATGCATTATAATAATAATATTGATCTTCCTTATTGTAATAGATAACAGTATGGAGGCTTAGTACTGGTGTAGTTCTTCTAAATGAACGATGTCTTAAAACAAGGAGTTCACCATCTAAATCATACCTTACTTTTGATAATACATTATAATTCTCTGATTTGTTTTTAGGAAACCCAGAACCATTGCCTTTCCAATCCCCAATCATAAAAGAGAGTTTGGCCATTGCTTTTTGCTCTTCACTTTGTCCAGAAGATTGTTGTGTAATAAAAAAGAAAAATCCAATGACTAAAAAAAATGAGCACTTACTTTTTAGATTCATTTGTCTGAATTATTTAAAATTAATTTAGATAGAAAACGTTTCTAATCTTTTTTTTTGAGGTTGATGATGCCTCATATGTATTTCTATTAAAGAATACCATTCTTTGGCATTAATCATACCAAAAAAAGGATGATTACTTTTTATAGAATGATTGTTTTTCTTTAGTATATCACTAACAATCAAAGCTTCATTTATAAAGTTTTCAAAATCTTCTATAAGTTCTTGCCGCTCTCTAATTTTAGGAGTGAAATCTGTAATGATATTGTTCGGAAACGATGCTATTTTTATTTTACGTTTAGGGAGAAAATTCAAGTCGAAAATCACAAATGCTTTTATGTTTTTTGGTTTTCCTTCCTTAGGAGTGTTATTAATACAATTATAAAAATTAGGAATTTGATACGTTCTAGCAACTCTCATAATATGATCGTATAACTCTGCTAAACACCATTCATTTTTAGATGGCTTAGCATATAAGCGTTTGTCATTATAGGCTTTAAAATCACTTATCCATTGAGTAATGATTTTTTTATGTGCTTTTATAACATCTCTCTTAAACATTTTGTCTTTTTAAAAGAATACTATTAATAATTATTTTAGCATGAATTCTGGAATTCTCAATAAACCATTTGTGAGTTTCCATGCCTCCGCAAATCACGCCTGCTAAATATAAATTGCTAATATTAGTTTCCATAGTATCTTCATTGTACTGTGGAAGTAATTTTTCATCATTAGACAATTGAATGCCTATTTTCTTTAGAAAATTAAAATCAGGTTCATATCCTGTTAATGCCAATACAAAATCATTATCTATTTCTTTGATACCGTCGGGAGTATTTAATAGTAGTGAGTTTTCTTTAACTTCTTTAAGAGTTGTATTATAATATGCCTTTATGCTGCCTTCTTCTATTCTGTTTTGTATGTCAGGTCGAACCCAATACTTAACACGTCTGCCTACTTCAGGGCCTCTTATAACCATACTAACTTCTGCGCTTTTTCTATAACATTCTAACGCAGCATCTACAGCAGAATTACTAGCCCCAACAACAGCAACTTTTTGATTTGTGTAAAAATGAGGATCTTTATAGTAATGAGATATTTTAGGTAAATCCTCTCCTGGAATGTTTATTTTTTTTGGAATATCATAAAACCCAGTTGCAACAATAATGTGTGAAGCATTGTATGTTGTTTTATTGGATGTTATTTTAAATGAATCTTCTTTTGAAACAATATGTGTTACTTTTTCAAAAAGCTTAATGTTTAATTCATTGGAAGTAACAATTCTTCGATAATACTCTAAGGCATCTGCTCTTTTAGGCTTGTTTTCTTTGCTAATAAATGGAATGTCATCAATTTCTAGTTTTTCAGAAGTAGAAAAAAATTGCATGTTTATAGGATAATTAAACAAAGAGTTTGCTATACATCCCTTTTCTATAATGGTATAACTTAAATTGTTTTTTTTAGCTTCAAGAGCACACGCAATCCCAATAGGACCTCCCCCTACAATAACTAGATCAAATGATATCATTTAAAGTATACTATTTTTTAATTCTTGTATGGTATTGGTTGGATTATCACTTTTGAAAACAAAACTTCCAGCTACTAGTACATCTGCTCCAGCATCACTAAGTTTTTTAGCATTTTTAGAAGTAACACCTCCATCAATTTCAATAATTGTTTTAGCATTATTTTCAGTAATGATATTTTTTAATTGTATTACTTTTTTATAGGTATGTTCAATAAAAGATTGTCCTCCAAAACCAGGATTAACACTCATAATACATACTAAGTCAATATCGTGAATTACATCTTTCAATACATCGACGTTTGTATGAGGGTTTAATGCGACACCTGCTTGCATTCCTTCTGCTTTTATCGCTTGTAAAGTTCTATGAAGATGTGTGCAAGCTTCATAATGTACCGTTAAAATATTAGCGCCTAATGATGCAAATGTTTTTATATACCGATCAGGGTCAATAATCATTAAATGAACGTCAATAGTTTTTTTTGCGTGTTTACTAATAGCCGCAAGTACAGGCATTCCAAAAGAGATATTTGGCACAAAAACACCGTCCATAATGTCAATATGAAACCAATCGGCCTTACTTTGATTTACCATTTCGATATCTCTTTGTAGGTTTGCGAAATCGGCTGCTAGAATAGAGGGGGCTATTAATTTTGAATTCATTATCGCTGTTTTAGATCGTTGCAAAAATAACAATAATCAAACGATTTATAAGATCAAATATTCTTAGTGAATTGTTGCATAAGTGTAACAAACTTATTTATTTCATTTGAAGGATGATTATGTAACCAACTTAAGTATTTATTTAGTTTTTCTACACTTAATTTATTATCTATAACAGTAAAACCATAATTGTAATCTTCAAAAATTCGATCATTATAAGTAATGCCTATTACTTTTATAATATTATAATGTCTTTGATCGTTTAAAATCTTTTCATATAAAGAATTAACAACTGTTTCTTCTCCTTCTAATACTTGCATAAAATTACCGTCTGCATATACTAAAATCCCTGAAATATTATTCTTTTGATTCTTTTCTTTACTATTATTGAGTAAAGATTTAAGATCATTTTCATGTAGTGATTTTGTAGCACTGCTAAAATAACATATTGTATGAATCATTTCTTTAAGGTGGTAAACAATAATTATTATAAGTCAAGATACGATGAATTATTTAAAGAAAAAACCCCGGTAATCAGCCGGGGTCATTCATCAATCAAAAAACGAACAGTTATGATAAACTGTTGTAAAGTTTAACCTAGGTAGGTCTTTAATATTTTACTTCTCGAAGTATGTTTTAATCTTCGAATTGCTTTTTCTTTAATTTGTCTTACACGTTCACGAGTTAGATCAAAAGTTTCTCCTATTTCTTCTAATGTCATAGGGTGCTGATCTCCTAATCCAAAATATAAACGAATAACATCTGCTTCACGAGGTGTTAATGTTTCTAGAGCACGTTCAATCTCTGTGCGTAAAGACTCATGTAAGAGTTCGCGATCAGGATTAGGAGATTCTCCAGAGCGTAATACGTCATATAGGTTTGAATCTTCACCTTCTACTAATGGAGCGTCCATACTTACGTGACGTCCAGAGTTTTTCATAGACTCTTTTACATCATTTATGGTCATATCTAGTTCCTTTGCAATTTCCTCAGCACTTGGCGGGCGTTCGTGAGCTTGCTCAAGGAAAGCATAGGTCTTATTAATTTTATTGATACTACCAATCTTATTTAGCGGTAAGCGTACAATACGAGATTGTTCTGCTAGTGCTTGTAGGATAGATTGACGAATCCACCATACCGC
>CAYMDH010000118.1:0-4212 GCA_964389205.1 uncultured Flavobacteriaceae bacterium | reverse complement strand
CTATCTTTTTTACTCATAAAATCTACTTAAATATTAATCGAACTCAGGTTTATAGGTATTTCAAAGCTTTTTGAGCCAAACTTTTCATTTTCACCTATTTACACTTTTGATTAATTTTCATTTTAACTATTTGATTTTCAATACTTTGAAATCAAATTTAATAATCGCATCGTTACGCCAGTACGATGCCCTCTCGCTTACAATTTTTCTTCAAAAAATCTCCACCTTTCTTTAAGTTAGAAAGAAAGCTTTCTTTTAAAAAATAAATACAAAACTTTAAGAGTGTAAAAAGTGATTTTTTGAGGATTCTATAGCATATTCAAGAAATCATTGAATATTCAATAATTAGAAAAAAGATGAAAAAGTGAGGTTTTTCTCTAATTAAAAATTTTATAGAATTAAGATTTTATATATCGTTTTCAGCTAATTGGATTAAATCTTGCTTAACATTTTTATGCATTTTCCTTATAGCATTAGCTTGTTTGAAGAGAAGAATGAACAAGTAAACGATTATTGTTGTTATTATGAATTTCAAAAATTGATTCATATACATCTCATCGAGCCAATCAAAATTTATGTATAATGGCGAATATTCGAATACTTTAGAAGCATTTTTTGAATATGCAATAGGGCTTATATTAAAATAGAATTCAGGGCTTAAAAATAAAATTAAAGCTAATAAACTTAATATTGATACTACTATTATTGGAAGAACCCTAAACTTCAACCCTACTGACCTGAAAACCAAAGCCCAAAAATCTCTATAAGGTGATCGAAGTATTTGTAAGTCAGGATAATAAAACGCAATATTTGGAATATTTTGAGTACTTATTTGAATCGCTCTTGTGTTATCAAAGATTCCAGATGCTCTATATCGTTTAGGTAAAGCTTTATTATCAAAATGGACGTATGTAGTTGAGCTTATTTGTTGCTCATAATGTCCTTGATAATGTCGTTCTATATTACCAATTTTTTCAACTCTACCAGGTACCCAAACATCGTGTTTATAGGTATCTGTCCACATACGAATCTTTTTAAGTTTTGTTTCTAGTGAAAAACCTTTTCCATTAATGCTAAGCTTTCTTCCAAATAACTTATAAATTGGTTTATTCTTTGAAATAATGAAAAGCGCAATTATATTTAATGCGAATAAAGTATAGAAGAATATTCTCAAGTATCTTTTAATAAACATCTTGATCTCTAGGACACTATGATATCTCAATATTTTATAATTTGATATATCATATTCTAAATCTGTTTCTAAAGGTGTTAAAAATTTATTATCTAAAATTCCTTCAAACCGTGAACCTCCTCCTGTTCTTTTACCATATAAATTATTTACTCTATAACCTTTTTTAATAGGCTCAATAGGAATGATTGCTCTATTTGGAACATTTTCTGCAACGATTGTATCTCCAATATATAATTCATATGGTTCTCTTCCTGTTAAATTGATAGAGCAATTTTTATTGACGATAAAAAAAGATTTCTTTAATTCTTTCAATCCTTTTCCATCTACAATTCCCCAGACTTTATTTGGATGCCAAGGTTTTCCATTTCGAATATACACAGGGCTACCCTTTTCATCAAAAAGAAAGATCTCATACCATATACTTTTAGTATCTGAAAATTTTCCTTTTCTAGCAGACCACACTTTAACAATATCTCCCTTTTTTAAAATATAAAAAGATTTTCCTGCCTTAGTTTTATGGTATTGTCCACTTACCCGTACTTTTAAGGTTTTGCTTGTTACAACATAACGATTCTCGGTATTAATTTTATCTACAATTGATTCTAAATCATAATAACTTTTTTGGGCATAAATAGTTATGGGCATAATTACCCATAACAACATAATTAAACTATTAGATTTAGATTTTATCAGCTTTCTAAGATATTTTCATTTTTAGTAAATTTAGAAAAGTTAATTCAGAATCAGAATAGAATACATCTAAAAAATTGAAATCAAATTCAATAATCGAACCGCTACACTACTACATGCTTTTTAGCTTACCATTTTTCTTCAAAAAATAAATACAAAATTTTAAGAATGGAAAAAGTAAATTTTTGAAGATTATATAGCATATTCAAGAAATCGCTGGATATTAAATAATTAGAAAAAAATGAAGTTTTTCCCGTAAGCCTAATTAAGAGAAAATATTTAATCCTGTAAAATGAGATTTAAAATAGGGGGATTTTCCCCTGTTTAGTTTTAACAATAGCAGGTATATTGTTCTACATATAATGGATATATGATTAATACTAATATGCTCAACTATTAGCAATAATTCTGAAATAACAATGGACGATAAAAAAAATATTTACGAAAAAATTGGAGATTTTTTAAACAAATCTAAAATACCAACAGCTTACATCTTATTTATATACATTACAAGTGTTCAGTTTATTCCAGATTCATGGGTTTCTAAAGAATTTAAAGAAGTTACAGTTTGGCCATTTGCAATAACATTAGGAATTATAATTTTAAGAGTTTTCTTTGACATTTATAAAAAAATTAATGAACCAAAGAAGACTTTACCATTTTATGGTAAATGGGGAGATGTAATTAATTCTGGAGAGTTTTCAAAACTTTTCAAAAAAAGACTTCATGATGATAAAGTCATATATATCAAAGTAATTGGAATTTCATTAAGATTTCATTGGAATTACATAAAAAACCTGATGGAAGAATATCTAATACAAGATAAAAATGTTGAATTCAATATTACTTTGGCTATGTTAGATACTAAATCATATGACAAACTTGAGTTTATTGATGAGAATTTCAAACAAAAGTTCTTAAAGCAAGCTGAAGCCACTAAAAGCGATGTTCAACTATTTAAAAGTATTTATGAAAATAAAAAGAAAACTTGTAAGTGTAATGTTGAACTAATTGAATACACTTTTATGCCTTCTTTTTATGGAATTTTATTGGATAATAAATTCTTGTTTTTAGGTAACACCTATTGGGGAAAGGATATGATTCGAAGTGCTGGACAATCATATAATCTTTATGTAGAAGATGATGACTTTAGCGGTTCGGAAAGAATCAAGATATTTAATTCTTGGTTTGAGTATATTGATAATCAAACAAATAAAGAATAAAAAATTATAGAACTTTTTTATCTAGCAATCCACTCCCTAACTTCCGCTCCAAATCCTCCATATCCTCACTTAGTTTTCGTTCTACTACCCTAGCATAAATTTGAGTGGTTGATAATTTAGAATGCCCTAAAAGTTTAGATACTGTTTCTATAGGTACACCATTTGATAAGGTTACGGTAGTTGCAAAGGTATGTCTGGCAACATGAAAGCTTAAATGCTTCTCTATTTTACAAATAGTAGCTACCTCCTTTAAATATTGATTTAATTTTTGATTGGAATATACAGGTAACACCTGTTTTGTTTTTGGGTTTACTTCATATTTTAATAAAATATACTGTGCTTTTGCCAATACAGGTATTTTAATAGTTTGTTGGCTTTTTTCTCTTTTGCTGTATATCCACTTTCTACCATCAATCCCTTTTACCATATGGTTTTCTGTTAAGTTTTTTACATCTATATATGATAAGCCTGTATAACAGGAGAATATAAATATATCTCTCGCTGTTTGATGAGTTTTATTCTTAAAATGATAATCTTCTAGTCTTTGAAGTTCTTCTTTTGTTAGAAAGGCTCTATCGTATTTAGTAAACTTCATTTTAAAGTTGGCAAAAGGGTTTTTAGTTGTCCATTCTAGTTTAACAGCCAAGTTGAGTAGTTTCTTTAACCGCTCTAAATGTTTCATGATACCATTATTATTCAGCGATTGTAATTTTGATTTGGAAGCTGTCTTTAAATACTGTTCAAAATCTACCACAAAACTATAGGAGATTTGTTGCAATGGTATATCAGTAGTTTTGAGTTTCTCTTTTAAAAAAGCTTTGAGATATTTTTCTGTGGTTTTATAGTTTTTAAGTGTTCCATGCTTTAATACTCCTTGCATGGTTTCATTATGATAATTGATAATATCTAATACTGTTTTTCTGGTGTCATCTTCTCCTAAATAACGTGCTTTAATGGCAGTAGCAGTAATTAACTTTCCTTCTTTGGTAAGTTCGCTATGACAAGCTAATAATCGACTGTATACCTCATCTAAATAATGATTAAGTTGTTTGGCTTCTATACCTCTTGCTTTAGATCGATTTGCTCTTGCATCCCATAAGGTAACCG
>CAYMDH010000117.1:0-4230 GCA_964389205.1 uncultured Flavobacteriaceae bacterium | reverse complement strand
AAATATTAATTAACTTTGAAGAACTAGGCTAGTGCTTTTCATAGGAGCCATTGTTGTGTACAGTATTTTTTATTCCTCAACTTTATAATATTCTGTTTCTTTTCCGTCTGTTATTAAAATCAGTTGAGTTGAATTTAGATACTTCAATTCTGAAATATATTCTCCGTATTGATAAATGTATTTTAATTTAAATCCGTTGTTGTATTTGAATATTTCAACAAAAGAATGATTGTCTTCTATCATTATTATTTCAGTTTCATCTTTTGCAGGTTCAAAATACTCCACATTACCTTTTCCGTTCTCAAACCAATAATGATATACATATTTTGAATTAGAATCTTTTATTTTCCATTTTCCACTCAAATAGGTTTCTATTTCTTTTTCCGTTTCGCAGCATTTTAAATGCTGACCGAACAAAGTCAGAGGTAAAAAAGTTAATACTAAAACCAATATTTTTTTCATATTGTACACAACGTGTTTGTGTATGATTTCGTTGCGTGTTTCAGCACTAAATTTAGCAAATAAATCACAGATAGAAAGCTCGCGAGGACTTTCGTAAGTTGGCTTTAACTAGCAATGAATTATACACGGTGTTGGCAGTAGTGCTTATTATTTTCTCCAATAATAGTTTTTATTTAAATAGTCAATTTTATCAGAAATAAATTTTTCCGCCCATTGAGTTGACTCAACAATCTTTGCTTTAATGTTTCCATCATATTCAAACTCCTTTATATGTTTATAATCAATATCATAGTCACTTACCATATACGAAGACCCTTTTCCTTTCTCTCTTAATGTAGCTGTAACCACTCTAGATGTTGAACATATCTTACTTAGTTCGGCAATTCCTCCAGAAGGATAAGAGTTCTCTAAAATTGTGAATTTGGCCAATAAAGTGCATAGTCTAACTTTTTCTTCGTTGCTCTGTGATGGTATATCTTCGAGGTCTTTTACTAAAATTGAATCATAACCTAATTCTTTAAGAATTTCTTGAATATTTCTTAGAATTTTTATTCCTTTTTCAGTGTCTTTACCAAGTACTAAAACCGTATTTTTTTTGAATTTTGAAGTTATTTCTTTGAATGATTCATTAGTTAATTTGGTTTTAAATGCACCAACAGTAGGAAGTTCTTTGATAATAAATTCCCCTTTGTCAAAATGTGAAAATGATTCGTATTCATTTGAGTTAATACGACCTATTAATGCACTTTCATTACCATTATGGCTACCCATAAAAAACTTGTTTTCGATATTAGCAAAAAGGCAAGAATTAATATCAAATTGAATTGAAGTAGTATCAACTATGATCTCACCTGATGCAAGTTTTGAATCCTCGTTGAAAAATTGAATTAAAAGAATACTTTCAGGAAGGTTTGAGTTCAAGTAAATGGCTTTTAAGTCCTTCTCCATTTTTGAAAAAGCAACATATTTCTTAAACCTTTTAGATTTAACAATAGCTTTCTTTATTTTATAATTGCTAGTGTTGATATTCATTAAGTTCTCGAGTTCTTCTAGGAAAATATCATAAAAACGGTATTCCAAGAATATGTCTTTTGAATTAACCGTAATCAAAGATTGAAGACGATTTTTTAAATCTTTAACAGATATTTCATTAACAAGTTTTAGTAGTGAATCAAAATACTTGAATACACGTTTACCTCTTTTATCTTCTCTATAGCCAATAAAAAGAATCAAATGACCATAACTATCATCTAATAATAAAGCGCCAAGCACAGGGATTTGAGAATCTAACATAAAGGTCAGTTCTTCTATAATTTGATTGAATTCAAAAACATCTTTAGAGTAGGTGCTACACCTATATCCTTTTTCTTGGAAGAAATCGGAAATTTTATTTGCAGATACTCCAATTTGGTTATGTGGGTTGTGTATAAAATCTCTACCATATAGTTTTTTAGAAATACTTTCCAATGTGTTTTCTGTAAACTGTGTTTCAAATAATTCAAGTAAAATCCAAATGCTCGATTCGACACAACTAAATAAGTTTCCATCTTGTTGAATGAAGGGCATTCCCTCTAATAGCAATTCTTCACCATTAAAATTTATTAATTTTTTAATTGAAACATCTGAAGCTTCTATTAGAGTTGGAAATCTGAAAAATGAAGGTCCTATTATGAATTTTTTGGAAAATGGTCTTAATGTAATATAGCCTAAGTAACTATCAGCAAATGAATCATTATCTATTATAAAAAATTCATCTCCAATTATATAATTATCATCTAGAGATATATTTTTAAAGAAATGTAATCGTTTTGTTAATCTTGGGTTTTTCGAAAAAGTTTTGGAATAAAGCATATTATATTCCGAAACAATTTCTAAATCTGTAAAATCATCCTCAACATAAATTATACTACACTCATTTTCTTTTAAAATATCATTAAGTTCAATATGATAGTTACTAAAAATTTCATTTGAGTTTATAAGCTCATTTAGGTTTTCTTGAGAATATTCTATGATTGATACATTCATTAATGTTTTTGTTATTTTGTATTACTGCCAACGATTTGTGTATGGTTTTTTAATATAAAAATCCGCTAAGAATCTCCGATTAGGAAATTCAGAAACGATGGGTTGCAATCGGTGTATGTTCTTTTGCTACTTAGTCCATTTACCGAAATTCTCATATCCTTTATCTTTATTCCATTTATAAGTCTTATAAAATGTAGAAAGTTTATAAAACTTTCCGTGCTTTGATTTTGGTTTTGTTTTGATTGAATAAGATGAACTTCCATTTATTTCTGTGTATTCGTACCATTTTCCGTTCTTATATTCATACATGGTTAGTCTTGTGCCATCCTCATTGTATTTAATCCCTAAATAGCTAAAAGGATTTTTCCCAAGGTTCTTGGTTTCTTTGTTTTTGTCTCGAATTCCATTTATGTGAACACCAAATACATGATTTCCATTTGACATACTTTTAAAAATCTCATATCTAACCCAAGGTCTCAAGTATGTTCCTGAACCAATCAAAACACAAGTATTGGAAGTGTTTTTCAATCCAGTATTAATCATTCTTTTTAATGCTGTTGACCCAGTTTTTTTTGCTTTTTCCCATATAGAAGCATCAAAAAAACCAGCAGCTTCACGGTTTGGTTTTGTAACCCAATGTTGTCGTACCACATTCGCTCTAAACGATTTTACATCGTCATGGTGGAAACTAAAAAACACTCTTTTTGCCATTTTAATTAATTAAATACATTACTATTAAAGTAATAATTACAGATATGCCATAAAATGGAATTAAAGTTTTTGATAAAATACCACTTACCCAATTATTTCTGCCTTTATTAAAGTTAGATGCGTCGAGAGAAAAATCAATTTTGTTTTCTGGTTTACTAGCTACTTCAGAATACAAGTTTCTGTATTGTCTTTCTTGTGAAATATAGAATCCATCTAAAATCCAAAAAACTGGTATTGCTATATATGAAACTAATACGTAATCCATATTACTATCCTTTGCGGCTAAAGCAAACAGTGCCGAAACTAAAGTAATTGTCCAAGCTTTTAGCATAAACGAATTTGAATTCATTCGTGTGATAATGTTTTGAATAAATTCCAAATGTTTTATTTTTTTCTCCATATTTATTTCTTTAACCAATCTGTAAATTTAATTATACTGTCTTTATATTCAACATAATATGATCCGATAATATATTCATATTCTGCCGTTATAATAGGATAAATCTGTAAATATTCATTTCCTGACCATTCGCTACTATAATCATTAACAATTGGCAAAACAGCAAGATTTTTAGGATGTTTTATTGAATCACTAAACCCTAACTCCCAATTACACCATTTAGAAGAAATTGCGTCTTCGGTCGCAAGTAGAATAAATTTATCCATTTCTTTAATTTTCGTTTTTATTCTTTCTGCTGTTGAACCATCAGTCTTTTTTGGCATATCAAAATCCATCCAATCTACATACGCATAAACACCTATTTTTCGAAGCAAGTATAGAAATGATTTTAAAGTGTCAATATCACTATGCTTATGAGAAATAAAAATTGTAACCTTATTAAGTTTTTCTCTATTATCTCTTACTGCTTTTATACTTGAATACATACGAACCGATTCATTTAGATTTTCGGTTCTAATTTTATTTAGAAAAGATTTTGAAATAAATTTTTCCATTCTTGTTTCTGCGCATTACTGCCAACGGTCTAGGCTCGTATGTTTGGTTCTTAGTTTGAAGATAAGATATTTATATAA
>CAYMDH010000116.1:0-4316 GCA_964389205.1 uncultured Flavobacteriaceae bacterium | reverse complement strand
CTATCTCTACAACGTTTTATGACAAACCTAAACCAGCACAAAACAAAGCTTTATAGCGTATTCCCCTTTCGCTACCTATCTTTTTGTTCCCTAATATTTCAAGTAACAATTTTTCTTTTCTTTTTATCCATTAAATTAAAGGCCAATACTAAAAATCCTTTTCCCGTAAACATCCAAGCAGTGTTTATAGATGGAACATTGTGGAAAGGGCAGCAAGACTCTATCCAATTAAAGAATTCTCAAAATCTAACTATTTTAATCGCTAATCCTAATCAAAATATCTTTTACTATTTTTTAGAGAATTATGATACTGCTTATAATAAATCACTTTATCCTATCGCAATTTATAACAATCTTCAAAAAGGGATTTATCATTTTAATCTAAGCATAACACCAAAAGCTAATCTCCAGACTACAAAAAAGATAGTGATAATTGTCGAAAGCTCTTTTTTTGAAGAATGGGGATTTTTTCCATTTTTGTTGCTTTATTTAACGATTTTATTTGGCGGTGCAGGTTATATCATTCTAATAAGTAAGCTAAGAAGTCAAAACAAATTTTCTGAACTTCGTACAGATTGGACTAATAAGTTACATAATGATATTGGAGGTGATTTGAGTGGTATATCGATTCGATTGAATAGCTTGAAGCGAAAGTTAGCTAAGCAGCCTAATCTTGAGGAAAAACTATTAAAAATCACTAATACATTAAAAAAGGTTCAAAAAAAATTGCGGACTGCTTTCGATTTAATTGATGAAAGAAAAATATCTATCAATATAATATTAAGCGATATTCAAAATTTTGCTGAAGAAAGTTGTGAAGAAGCAACAATGCAATTGGATTTTAACAACAAACTTGAAGCAAATAGAATTTATCAAATAGATGAAAAGAGGACGAATGTCCTTCATTCCTTGATGAAGGAAAGTATTAATAACCTTATGAATCACTCTCAAGCAAACCTTGCTACTATCTATATAACTGAAAAAAAGGATGGGATTCAGATTCTAATTGAAGATGATGGAGTAGGTTTTGATGTCAATCAATCTTTTTCTAGTAATGGTATTCATAATTTAAAATCTTATAGTCAAAAAGGGGCAATGGATATAAATATTCAATCTGAAATAGACAAAGGCACAAAGATTTCCATTTTTGCCCCCTATTTATAAGAAACACCAATATTGGGGGTGAGAATATTCAAGCTTAGTGTCCAATTTTGCAATATAAAATATTTTACTATATGATTCGATTATTACTATTTGAAGATAACAAAGATTACCGAGAAGCACTAATTGATGCTTTTGAAGATTCCAAAGAAATTTTTATCACCAAAGCTTTTGCGAATGCTAATAAAGCGGTAAAACAAATAAAGGAGTATCAACCAGATGTAGTTTTAATGGATATTCAGATGCCTGGCACTTCTGGTTTAGATGCTCTTAAACAAATAAGAGAAGTAGCTCCAGAAACAAAAATTTTAATGCAAACTCAGTTTAAAGATGCACATCGAATTTTTGTTGCACTCTGTCGAGGTGCTTTGGGTTATTTTTTGAAATCAGATTCTTTAGATGATTTAGAAAAGGGGATTAAAGATGTTCATAAAGGTGGAGGCTATTTTTCTGGAATGGTGGCAGGAAAAGTAGCAAAATTCTTTTTAGATAAAGAAATTCAAGCAGACCCAGAATATATCTCTTTGACGGAGAGACAATTAGAAGTGGTGGAGCATTTGATGAAAGGTTTGACTTATAAAGGGATAGCTGCTGAAATGTTTATTAGCTATGAAGCAGTTCATTCCCATTTGCAGAATATTTATAAAGCGTTGCATGTGACTAGCAAGTCGGCTGCTATTTTAAAAATTATTGAACATAAATTGGTTTAGGATGATGATTATTAGTAGAAAATATATTTTAAATTTATTATTGATTTTTTTCTTGTTAGTCTCATACAAGAATTTAACGGCGCAGTATTATTTAGATGTACCAATTATTGGACAAAAGAATACTCAATGGTGTTGGGCTGCATCTATGGAAATGATAGATTCTTTTTACTTAGGAACGTTAACTCAAGGAAAATTAGCAAATAAGCATCAAGAATTTGAGGCACCAGATAATACCTCAGATTGTGAAGTCCCTGGATGTGGTACAAGTCCATGTAATCGAGCTATTGATTATTTTGGTAGAGGTGATAATATTAAACCTAGTTTCTTTGATGCTATTTTTAACTCATTTGAATATAATTCAATTGAAGATATTCGAACAGAAAAGATGGATTGGATTAATATTAAGAAAGAAATTAACGCATGTAGACCATTTATTCTATTGCTAAATAAAATAAGTCCAATAAATATTAGAGGTAGTAGCAGTTCAAGTTTTTTTTATTCAAATTACAACCATGCTCTAGTATCGAAAGGTTATTATAATTATAGAAATGAAGATTTCTCTTCACAATACATATTAGTAAATGATCCTCAGAATGAACCTAATACAATTTGTGATGCATGTGAGTATTTATTACCAATCAATATTTTTCGTAATAATATTAAAGAATTTAATAGTGTTTTGGAGTTAGTAAGGTTTATTAGTCCAAAAGATAAGGATATCTGTAACTCCTGTGAATTATTGAATAATATTGATTCCATAAACTGGATTAGTACTATCGAGACTAGTTCGTATAGTGATTTTTTTTTTGCTAGACGTGATTCTTTTTCAAATGCTATTCTTGATAGCATACTAACTGCTACTGTTGGAGGAGAAATCCTAGGAGAGCTAAAATACTTTGATAGTGATTATCTTTTAGAAGGGTTAGATGAATATGTCCCATCTAAAAAACTTAAAATTGTTACTGCTACCCAAACTACTCCTATGTTAACTGTTATATTAGAGCCTTTTAATAATGCTGCATATTGGAAGGTTAAGAGTATTACCAAATCTAGTTGTACTCCTCATAAGCTTCAAATAGCGATGATTCCACAAGAATCTTCATTAACCGATGATGATTCAGATGAGGAAAGTATTATTTTGAAAAGAATTAATAATAAAATATTTTTTAAAGAATATACTATTATTGAGTATCTACCAGACTATTATATATTTTATGAAGTAAATTATAAAGGAAAGAAATATTTAATTCCAAAAAATGACTACCCAAAGCTTAGTGTTAAAAAAGAAATGCCATACAAACAGAAAGACATAGAGAATACTATGAGAGATGTAATTGATGAGAGACTAGGAAGAAAAAAAAGTTGCTGGTTTTTTCGCTGGATTCACAAAATATTTAATAAATAAAAAAATTAGCAGTAGTAATTTTTAGAATCGACCTTCTAATAATCAATATTAATTAATCATTTTATAATTATTTAAATTCTTTTGACTATGGCAAATATTATTAAAAGCATTGCACCAATTGCTTCCGATGCTTCTGCTGATGTGGCGAATCAATTTGCAATCAATTACTGGGGTAATTTACAAAATGAAAAATGGTTTCCTATTCCTTTTTGGCAAGTAGGCCAAATGTTAGCTGTTTCTAATAGTGATACAATTGCACTTAGAGTTACTAATATAGATAATCCTTTAATGATTTCTGCAAAATGGATAGTTTTTGAGGAAGCACTATCAGATTCTTTACAAGACCCAGTAGAGCAAGGTGTGAATTATTTTATTTTGGAAGATAATACATTCAATGGTCCAGTATTAGTTTCTACCCCTACTACTGCTAGTGATAATACTATTAAAGAGTTCAATGGATTATTGAATACTACCCTAACACCTAATAATAATATAATTAGAGGTAGAATAGGTTCTATTGTTACTGATGATAATAAAGAACTTTTTGCTTTTTTTCAGGTCGCTGAGTGTACTTTGATTGATCAAGGTGGTGGTGGTGGTGGTGTGTTAACTGGCGTTAGAATAAAGAGATAATTTATTACTTAAAACTATTAACTTTTGAAATAGAATTGATAATATGACTAATGCTGAAGTTAATTGTAGTGAATGGTTAGTACTATCTGGAACAGTTGCTATTGCATCAATGGTTATTCCAATTGTTTTCTTCATACTTAATAGAAAGGAAAAACAATATGTATTATTTTTATTTTTTATTTACTGTTTAGCTACTCTTTCTATTAATACCTTAGAATTGGTTTATTATAAGTTAATAGAATCATATAAAGATTCTTTTAGACCATGGTTAGAAATAACTGATTATCAACTTGTATTTTTTCAAATTCTTCACCAACTAAAAAATTTTGCACTATTAGGTTGGGTTTATTCGAAATTAATAAAAGGCTATACTTCAAGTAAATGGTTAAAAAATCTAATCATACTTT
>CAYMDH010000115.1:0-4382 GCA_964389205.1 uncultured Flavobacteriaceae bacterium | reverse complement strand
GTTTGTTCTAGTGATTATATTGTTGTAAAAATATTAGTTTCTATTTGCAGGATAAGTGCAAATTATTGCACGATTAGTGCAAGTGAAAATATATAGTTGCCCTTACCTTTGATTAAACTAAAGGAATCAATTAAAATCCAAACCCGCCTGACTGGAACTAGCAGGTTAAAATTTAAAATCCCGATTCCTATCAGGAGACAAGGAGTTAGTTCCAATTTTCAATTTGTAAATTTATTTTTATCACTTTCAAAAGAGGCAAATGAAAGAAAAAAATATTTTTTTAATTTTTTTATTTTTTGAATAACGAATAAAGATAAGGTGTACAGTAAAGATTTTCAAAAAGTTAAATATTTTGTTTTTTATAAATCGTATAGATTAATATTTTAAAAAATACGCTATTTTAAAATACATATATTGTTTGGCTTTAATATTTATTTTACATTTGCACTCGACTTACACAAAAATATGAGAAAACTAGATACCTTCCTTTAGAATGTTTTCTAGTTAAATAAGTTTGGTTTTAGGTTATTTCGTTTCAAGCATCTACTTGATCAATTTTCCTATGCCATTTTCTGACACAAACATTTATTTAAAAACTTACAACTGATGGAATTAACTGTAATAGTTACTGCATTAATAATAGCAGTTACTATAATATTACTTAAATGGACATCGAGAAGCCCTTATATCATTAAGCCTTTCGATGAAAAAGGAATTGGTGCGCCCTATTATGAACCTGAACCTTATTTATTAAGAGAACTAAATAATGAAGGTAAGATTGTTTCTAAGATAATCTATTTGCCAAATAGAGAAAAAAAACGCTTAATAGAAAGGAAAGGCATTTTCGGTAAAACTGATATAAGTATTAATTTGGAAAATGGCTGGCAATTAAATGCGCTTAAAAGTACTACAGAAGGGAATACAAAAGAAGTATTAGAAACTATTGGAAAATTATTACCTGGTTTATTAATACCTAATAATCCTGAAAATAAACCTAGTCATAGTGATCCTGAAAATTTAGGTTTTAACGGTAATATATCAAAGGAATTGGGCTTGTTTCGTTTTGAATATGACGAAAAAGGCATCATTAACAAAATTATAAAATTATAAATCTTAATAATTTAACTTTAAATAGACAAAATATGGTAACGAAAGGCGGTGTAAAAATTCCAATGTTAAAAATAAAAGAAGCATTTTATAGAAACTATAATAGTAATACCAATGAAAAAGACTTAATTGTTGAAAAGGACTTAATTGGGTTTACTTTTAAACTAAAAAGAGGTAGGACCACTCATTTAGAAGTGAGTTCTGTTAAAAAGCTGGGTGACAATTATGAAGATTTAATCGTTACTCCAATTGAAGGAATTATTCAGAAAGAAGTGATTTCGGAATCAGACCTTCAAAATAATATTGTTGATACTTTTAACCAAAATTCATCTGTTAATCAAGCTTTACGACCTTCGTTTATAGAAGCTCCACAAGGAAGAATAGTTGAATTTGAGTATAGCGAAGAAAAAGGAAAATTTGACTTTGCATTTGTTACAATTCATCAAATTGCTCCTTTGTTTAATATGAAAAATTTAATTGTTTTAGGCACTAAAGTTAAATTTGGGACACAAATAGATAGTTCAATCACACAACGAGAACATTTTACCTTGCGAATAGAAGGACACAATTTAGTCGATGACAAAAATGACGAAGTTCCTTTTCCTTCAATTAGTTTGGCGTTGGTGCCTCCTTCTGGAATTACTTTACCTTTGATCCAATTGGGTTTTCCATGTCCACCAGATTGGAACACGGATTCTGAACTTGTTCAATTATTATTAGACTCTGTTTAAGTTTCTATTTCTAAATAATAAGTAATCATTTACTGAGTTTTTGACCATGAATGCAACTTGTTTTTCTATAAAAATATGTATTACCTTAATTGTTTTGCTGAATAATGGAGTTATATTGAAAGGGCAAATAAAAGAATTTTCATCTGTTGAAGGTCTTGAGTATGGATATAATGATTTTATTCAATTAGATAAGTATGGCTATATATGGATAAGTTCTATTGAAGGGGTTTATCGTTTTGACGGGCAAAAAACCAAACACTATAAGTTAGATTTCGACGAGAATATACAAAGTAATTTTTTTGAAGAAAAGAATGGGGATATTTGGGTAAGTTCCTATACTGCTTTACACAAATATTCTCGAAAAAAGGACACATTTGAATCATTTCAATTGATTGAATCTTCAAATATTTTATCACAAGGGTATCATATTTTCTATTTAGACAAAAAAAATATTTTATGGTTGAAAATAGGTAGTAGCATATATACTTATTCGTTGATTTCTAAAGAATTAGACAAATTAATCGATACTAATGGGATTCGGTTTGAAGTGAATACAAACAATGAAGGTGATGTTGTTCAAATAATTGCTTGTCCATGGTTATTAAATTCAGGATTTGAAAGAATTTCAATATTACCTGATGGAGTAGTTTTCAAAGAATTTTTTTTTAAAAACAAAGTAGGTAATCAAAAAATTGAGGTTAATGGCGCTTTATTCTTGAATGATTCTATAAATTATATGTTTACAAACCAAGGATTGGCAAAATGGTACTTTAATTCTCCTAAGAAATTGAATCTATTTAAAATTCCTAATTCTAATTTTAACTCTGTGTTTAAAGGTGTTTTTAATGGAAATACTATTTTAGTACCTGACAAGCACAATGGTGTATGGGAATTTAATTTAGAACAAAATAGATACATTAGTGGCATAATGCCTAAAGAAATAATAAATCCAAGGGCAATTCATTTGGATAACAATAAACACCTTTGGATAACAACTGGAGGAGATAATTCTGTAATTTATAGCAATACAAGAAAAAATAATTTCTATAATCCTTTCTTAGAGTTAGGATTTACGGGAATCGAAATTATCTCTATAATAGAAGATAGATTTGGTCAATTTTGGTGTGCATCTAAATCAAATGGTATTTTTGTAATTGACCGTAAGGGAAAGATTAATAATTCATTTAAATATAGAGATTTTTCTCAAAAAAAAAATACTATTGGGAAAACAAAACAGTTAAAAAAAGATTCAAGAAATACTATTTGGAGTATAGGAAGCCATCAAATTAGTTTTTATAACGAAAGTTTGAAATTGTGGGAAAAAGTATTTTTATTCCCCGAATACAATCTTTTTGATATTATTCATATTGATAACGAGAGAAAACTAATTTCAACAAATAAAGGATTAATCGAAATTATAAAAAAAAATGGGGAGTGGGAAGTAATAGATGAGAATTCTCAAACTTTGATAGAGAAAGGAGATGTTTTACGATTATTTGGAGGAAAAAAACGCTTTAATTATATACCTTTTATGACTAATTCTATATTAGTCATAAATAGAATTGATTTAAGTTTATTCACAAGAATCGAATTTGATGCAGTAGTATATGATGTTTTTGAAGATGAAAATTCTAAAAGAACTTGGTTTGGTACATCAAAAGGTTTATCTTATTTTGATTGGACAAACCATAATAATATAATACAAGTGAATAATAATATTTTGAACTCACTTGATATTTTGTCTGTAATAAGTGATTCTGCTGGTAAATTATGGTTAACAAGTCGAGATAAAATTATTGAATATAATCCTGAAACTAACGAATGTTATTATTATAGATTAGGAGAAGATTATCCCGATATAGATTTTTCTATTAATGCAAATATGATTTCTTCCAATGGAAGAATATGGTTAGGGACACATAATGGTTTAATTGGCTTCCATCCCGATTCCATCAAACCCTACCAATTAAAACCTAGAATAGCCTTCCAAACCTTAAAAGTAAATAACCAACCCTACAGCGACAGCATCAACATAGACGAATTAAAAGAAATCAATCTGGATTACAAGCAAAATAACTTGAGTATGCACATAACGGGGATTTCTTATTATCTAAACCAATACAACGAAGTGCATTATCGTCTAAAAGGTTATGAAGAAAATTGGCAGCAAGTCAAAAATGGGGATGAACTAAGATTTAATCAATTATCTCCAAGAAATTATACTTTGGAAATTTATGGTATCAACGCCAATGGAGTAAGAGGGCCAACAAGAACCTTGAATATTAACATTGCCGAACCCTGGTACCAAACCACCTACGCCTACACCGCCTTTGCCGCCCTCCTAGCACTCCTCCTATTCTCCATCTACAACTTCCAACTAAACCAACGCCTAAAAGCCGCTGAAGCCCACCGTCTAAAAGAACTAGACAACCTAAAAACCGCCCTCTACACCAACATCACCCACGAATTCCGCACCCCCCTAACCGTCATCATGGGCATGGCGAACCAAATCGCAGAAAAACCAAGAGAATGGCAGCAACAGGG
>CAYMDH010000114.1:0-4393 GCA_964389205.1 uncultured Flavobacteriaceae bacterium | reverse complement strand
AAATCTATCTTTTTTACTCATAAAATCTACTTAAATATTAATCGAACTCAGGTTTGGAAATGATTTAGAGAAATAAATGAGATTTTAGACTCTTGGAAAAGAGTATAAAAATACCTAAGAGAAAGAAAAAGGTTTTTTTCTTTGGTTCGTTTAGCTCACGGGGTTTTTTATTTTCAATATATGAGTTCGTGAATCTTCGATTTCTTTTGGGCCAGCAAAAGAAATGAACGTCTTATCTTTTATTCATTTTTTCTTGATAAAAAACGAACCAAAAAATCAAGAAGGTTTTGAGATTTTGTTCTCCCCTTGAGGGGAGAAAACAAGTAGGGTGTTATTTTAAAACCACTGATAAAACTATCGCTTCATGATCTTTCATGTTTCTGGCATGACGCACTTTCGCTTGTTTTACAGCTAGTTCTTGAAAACCTTCGGTTTACTTTCTAAGAGAACTTAGAAATAGTTTTCTTATTTATTATAATAACGATTTTAATCCTTCTTTTAATGTAGGATACTTAAATTCAAATCCATTTTTAATCAATACTCTTGGAATTACATTTCGGCTTTTAAGAAGTAATTCTGTTTCTGTTTTAATAAGTCTTGCTCCTATTTCTAATAACCATTTTGGAGAAGAGATTCCAATCTTAATATTCAATTGCTGGCGTATTAATTGCATTACTTGTTTATTCTTTACAGGAAAAGGAGCTGATGCATTTACAATACCCTGTATTTTATCATTTTCAAAAACATAATTTACTATGCTAATTAAATCATCTTCATGAATCCAACTAAAAAACTGATTTCCTTTTCCATGTTTGCCTCCTAATCCTAATTTAGTCATCATAACCATTGGCTCCAGAGCTCCTCCCTTTTTTCCTAAAACAATGGCAATACGAAGTGCCACTTTTCTAGTATTTTTAGTATTTTCTTTAAAAAAAGAATGCTCCCATTTTTTACATACATCTACAGAAAAGCCTGTTCCTATCTCTCCTGAAAACTCATCCATAGCTTTATCTTCTGAGTGACGATAAATAGTAGCAGAAGCAGCATTAATCCAAAGAGAAGGAGGGTTTTTAATTTCTTTTAATGCTTCTCCTAAAATATAGGTTGCATCTATTCGAGTATCGTAAATGAGTTGTTTATTCTTTTTAGTATACCTGCAATCTACAGATTTCCCATTAAGATTGATCAATAAATCGCTTCCTTCCAATTCATTTTTCCATGATCCTAAGGTTTTTCCATTCCATTTCACATATCGTAGATTATTTTCGTTCAATCTATGGTTTCTCGTAAAAACTACTACTTGCCATCCTTTTGAAAGGAAATGATTAGACAATAATTTCCCAATAAAACCGCTTCCACCTGCTAAAACAACTTTTTTCATAACGCTAAATTTTAATACAGTTAATGATTCGGTTTACCTTTTAATCGAAATAAAACAAAGAGATTAAAAAAATGCATCACTCCTAGAGTTAAAACAATTGATCCAATTTTTATGCTTAGTTTTTCTATCATACTTTGGAGATTCATTAATTCTGAAGCAATAGTTAATGCTATAAACACATATCCAATATTGATCAAATAAAACCCAACTTGAAGTAACTTGCTTACATTTCCAGCAAGCTCCATATCGCCTTTAAAAGTTTCTTTTAAAAATACCTTTCCATTTTTCAAAAGCGTTTGCGCAACCCAAATGGTTAAACAAATTGTAACTACCAAATACACTAGGTAACTTATTACATTGTAATTCATAATACATAATTTTAATTATTATAATATTTTCAGAAAATATTGAAAATTTATTTTAATTTTTTTTATAACTTAAATAATATCTTATAAAACCAATTTTTATCACGTTTTGCAAATTTCTCAAAAACACCATCTATCTTTTTTGAAAACCCTAAAAGGTTATTTGTAACTACTTTAAACTCTTTTAATTCTTTTGTGTTTTTTCCTTCTACTTCCTGAATTTTATTTAAAGTATCTAATAAAGGTTCTATTTCTCTTTTTCTTCGTTCTTTAGCTATGATTTGTGCCAATTCTAAAATATCTTTTTTAGCTACAAAAAACTCTTTTCGCTCCCCTATTCTAAGTTCTTTATTCACAATTCCCCAGTCTATTAATGCCCTAATATTCATATTGGCATTTCCTCTAGAGATTTGAAGTTTTTCCATCACCTCATCTGTAGACAACCCTTCTGGAGAGATTAAAAGGAGCGCATGAATTTGTGCCATCGCCTTGTTAATACCCCAGCTAGCACCAAGTATACCCCATGACTGAATGAATTCTATTTTTGCTTCTTCTAATTTCATATGACAAATATACTGCTTATTTTCATAATTTTCAAATATTATTGAAAATTTAATATTTTATTTATTTAATTCAAAATAATAGAAGGTTTTTTTCTTCTATTCATTTTGGGTTGTTTTACAGCTAGTTCTTGAAAATCTTCGGTTTTTACTTTCTAAGAGAATTTTAGAGAGAAAAAACTTATTTCATTAAATTAATATCTGCAATACTTTTTATTTTGTTACGCTCTAAAAAGGCATCAATAGTTTCAAAATGTTCAAGAACACATTGGTCTTTAAATCCAATGAACAGCAATATTCGTATGGGTTCAAGTCTCGCCTTCAGTACGAGAAAGTTGAGTTTTTACACTCGGCTTTTTTTATTCAAGTACAAAATAGATACAACAAATACGTATTTTGTACTGTAGTTAATCTATCTATAAGAAAAAGGTCAGGTGTTACCTGACCTTTAAATTTTAGGAAAATATTTTACTATTATTCAATCACATTCGAATTTAAAGTCAACGTATGGAATGGTGGATTCGTATTAGCCTTTATAACTATATTCTCTAAATAATTTCCCAATTCATTTGGATGGTAGTCTATAGTTAAAATATGTTCATCTTGAGGTGAAATAACAAACTCAGTTTCTTTAGCAATAGTACAACTACAACTAGGTTGAATACCTAGAATTCTTAATTCATTTTTTCCAGTGTTCTTTAATTTTACCGAAACCTCAACCAATTCATTAATTTTTGCATCCTTAATATTAATTTGATCTGGACTTATTGTTAAAGATGAAATAGTAGTTGTTTGACAACTATATAAAAAAATAGAGGTAAAAAGGGTAAGTATTATTTTCTTTAATATCATAATTCATTAATAAAGAAGTTTACAAATACTATCCATCACATTCGCCATCACATTCACTTCCCCATAGAACACCACAACCAGCTATGCTTGTTGTACATTCGGATCCTCCTTCACAACTAGAGAAGAAACAAAAATCCTCAAATTGATTACACTCACATTTCGAACCTGAACCACCAAAACTTATAATATCTATACCTGAAGTAGCATCTCCTAAATCATTATCTAATCTAGCGAATAAAAATATAAACTCTTCTCTATTAAATTTCTCTTGCGCATAGGCTTTCCAATCATTTATTTTTTTTCTGTAGGTTTCATTTTCTGAAGTGGGTGCGGCGAAAAAGTCAATATCGATAACTTTAAGTAAATCATCAATAATGTTTGCTTGTTCTTCATTAAGTCTCTTCTTAGCCTCGTTAAGTCTACTAGACCAAATTTGAAACTTTAAATCATTTTCTAATAGGCTAAAAGCTCCTCTTTGAGCATCACCTTGTAGATTGAGTACTTGCTCAATTTGCAAACTAGCAAATTCGTCATTACCCAATTCATTTTCACTGCTACATGAAGTATTCAAAATAACAGTGAAGCTTAATAAAGAGATTAATAAATTTCTCATTGTGTTAAATATTAATGGTTAATAAAAATTTTATTGTTTTTATAAATTAGCTATTCGCTTTATTTCGTCATTGATATTGTAAATGAAAATCAGAGGATTATTTTCCATTCGGCCACTATATTGTATTTTGTTATTTTTGATAATCAAAAGATGTGGATATGATCGAATTCCATATCGATCTAACTTTTTCTTATTCAAAATTCCATCTGCATATAGTGTTGGAAATTTATATCCTAGAGCTTGTACTAGATCTTTGGTTTTCGATGGGGTGTCTTTTTTCAGAGAAACATTTACTGAATAGATTTTAACATTTTTATTATTCGAATATTTATAAAATACTTGTTCATAATCAGGGAATTTTTCAAAACAAATACCACAACTCGTCGTCCAAAAATCTAATACGACGATATCATTGTCATTGAATGTAACAATTTCATCTTCTTGATTTTTCAAAATGAGAGTGTCAGAGTAATTTATAGCCTCTCTGGGTTTAACACTAGAACTATAAACAAGTTGATTTGGAAAAAAAACAAAAACAGCAAAAGTCACTGTCAAGAGTGATATGGATGTAAGCTTCCCTTAAAACCGAACTGTTTAAAAGTAGAATAATTAGTTTTAACTT
>CAYMDH010000113.1:0-4512 GCA_964389205.1 uncultured Flavobacteriaceae bacterium | reverse complement strand
TATTAAAAGAGATACCAAGTAAAGAAATAAAAGAATATCATCAAAATGACTGGATAAGTGTTAGAGATACAATTGAGGATAAATCAAAGGATTTTGATTTTTACTATAATGAGCTTTGTAAGAATTTGGAGAAGATAAAATTATAGACCTTTTGGGTAGTATAATTTCCACTTTTTAGAATATTCTTTTGAGCTTTCGGGCATTTGGTATTCAAGGAAGAAATCAAATTTAGTTGTAAATTTTTCTTTAAATATATTAAGCTTATCTTCAGGGAAGCCAGATTGTTCTAGGTAAAAGCATATTACTTGGTGATAGGGATATATATAATCGAGTTTTTTTAATAAAGCTTGAAGAGTATTAATACTTATTTTGTCTTTTGAGTTTTTGTAGGTTTCTAGCACTTGAGAAGTCCCACCTGAGTAATCTGGGCGAACAGCGATATCAATTAGGGTTCTCTCTAAGCTTGTAGTTTCAACTGTAAGACCTTGATAAGATGCTTTTTGAACATGGAGACGTTTAGTATTTTTCCCCCCTAGTTGAACAATTTCATATCCATCAAAGGAAATACTAGAACTTGAACGTCTTTGAGGTTTTAAAAAAGCTTTATTAATTGAATCTTGAGTTAAGGTATTTTTAGGACTTATGCTTTTCTTTTGAGGTGGTTTCTTGCTTTGTTCTTTATTTACATAAATAGTTTTTGGAATCTGGTCATTTAGCCCGTGAATAAATACAGCAGAGCTATGAGTAAGATAAGAATCTTTTTGTAAACTCAGTGCGACTTCAAATGGGGAAGGGGAGTTATATAAATATCTGATATAGGACTCTTTAGAACCTTTCAAGGTGAGTTTTTTTCTTACTAGAATTTCATTGTCAACTAGTTCAACAATAACTTCATCTTGAGAAATTCTTTTTGAAGACTCTCCCCAGGACTTTCTATTTGAGCTTAAAAAGTTTTTAAGTGTTTTCTTATTGAAAACTCTGGTGTGACTATTTTCTAGTTTAGAAATTATTATACCAGACACTTTTTTAAAATTATTATGTAGCATAGTATATATACTAAGTTATCATATAAATAAGAAAATGTAAAGATTTTAGTAGGATATTCTTGTTTGCCAGTATGCTAAGGTATATATACCTTAGCATACTAAAATACATTAGTCAATAGATTCCTCCTAAATAGTGGGTAATCAAATATGTACAGCCATAAACAGCAAATTGTCTTTATAAAAGAACCAAAAAAACAGAATAAATTCGTAACTAACTCAAGAATCTAGAACAGCTTCATAAGCTATTTTTATAGAATAAATAGCCTTAGAAACATTTACCTAAAATTCGCGAATATATTTAAGCAATAACAAATTTAGGAGAAGTTATATGACATCAATATCTGCAAGTTCGAGTATTTATTATGATAGTTCTTTAGAACTTTTGAATAACCAAGAACAAAATAATCGCTTTAAAAATGCTTACGTTCCAAAGACTTCTAAGTGGGGAGATAAGCCTGTTTGTGATAGCAATTATGATGACTATGATAGTGAAACTACAACTTGTTGCTCTTCTGGCTACGATGTAAGTGGAACAATAGAAATAGCTTATGAAAATGATCTTCAAGACCATCCAGGAATTAAAGCATTAGAAAAAAGTGATACTTGTGTTGACCCAGGGGAGTTAGAAATTTTATTAGATGAGCTTGCTACTTATCCAAGTAATAATGACTCAGAACAAAACAGTTTTTCTTTAGAAGAATGTAAAAGCTTAGTTTCTAATATGCTCTCTCATCATTACGGTAAATTAAAAGAAATAAAACAAAAAATTTCTTTAGGTGAGAAATATGAAGAGGTTAGGGATTTCTGTGTGAATAAAGTAATAGATTATGTAAATCCGACAGATATTTTTACTAATAATATGGATTAATTAATCTATCTAAATTTGCTTGGTATACCAGTTAACAATTTAAGGTTTCTTTTAGTTTTTATTTTTCCTTTTTCATCGGTTTGCCAAGCAATTTTTTCTTTTAATAGTCTATTATTTAAACACCAAATTTTATTATTTTTTGAGACGACATAAACACTAGCTATTGTTCTTCCATGCTTGCCACGAATCTTTCCAGTCCTTTCATAAGCTATTGAAGTGATAATTAATTTATCTTCTGGTTTTATCCATTTTTGAACTTGTTTTTTAACCCACTTTCCAGCTTCTCGTTCTTTTTCACCTTTAACTTCAGGAGTATTTACTTTTTCTAATCTAACTCTTTCTTTTAGAATCATTGACCAACCAAGGTCTATTTCAACATCTAGGGTATCTCCATCAACTACTCGGACTAAAATTGCGTTACGAGTAAAGCGGTCGCTTGGTGTTAATTTTTCTTTTTTCATAATATTAATCTTTATAATTAAATGCTGATTCCATTCGTTTAATTGCTGAGTTAGAAATTTTAAGCTCTTTTGCCACCTTTTTCCAAGTTAGCACTACTTTGTTTGTTTTTTTTATAATCTTATTTGCTTCATCCTTACTTAGCTCAAAGTAGTGAGCTACCTCACAAGCTAATTCAAGCGATGCAGTGCCGTCATTTTCAGAAATATTAGTAGAGAGTATTCGAGGAGATAAATCTATTGGAACAGGATTTAAATCATAAGCAGGAGATAAGCTCCATCCCTTATCGCTTTGATATAAAAAACCGTGATTTCTAAGATGGTCATCTGTATTTGAAATTAAGATACTAAAGACAATCCTTCTAAATAGTTCATGCATATCTTTTTGTGGCTCAGCCCCGTATTGTCTAAGTGAATCAACTATTTCTAAATAACTTCTAGTTTCATTGTCTTTTGCATTAAGCATACTCATAGCTGAGAGAAAAGGAATTCTTTTCTTTTTCTCTCTATCAAATCTTTTTAGTAGCAAGACTGGCTTTTTATTTATCTTTTCAAGTCTCCATTTGTTTACTTTTATCCCAGCTTTTTTTGCTAAGACTAAAGCTACCGCTTCCCATCTAACAACATCTATTTCATCAAGGTAGTGGGGGAATTTTGCGATATAAAGAGTGCCTTTATTCTCCTTAATAGAAGCTTTTGGCCTTGCTCCTCCAAGTGAAGAGCCAGGAGCAAAAAGAAGCTTTAGTTCTTCATCGGTTTGAGAATCTTTAGTCACTTTTTCACTTGCAGATAATAGTTTGGGTAATTCAATTAATGGTGGAATTTTTTTAGAATCGTATTTAGTTAAAAAATCTCCTTCTAGATTAGTTTTAAATCTAAGAGCACCTTGTCGAGTTTCATCATCAACTAAGAGCAAATAGTCTGATTCAAAAAGAGTTCTATTTTCCTTATTTGCTCTTCTCATCAGAACTCGCCCCCATCTATCAGGAGCAGAATCTCCAATAGAGCCAAATACTGCTTTTTCTGTATGATATGCTCCTTCTCCAAGTAATAATGCAGGTTCTAGTGCAAATCTATGCTTAGATTCAAGCCAGTTTTTACTATATTCAAAACTAGCAGTTTGTTTTTTATTTCTAATTCTTACCCAAAGAGTTCCTACAAAATGTTGAACTTTGTTAAGGTCTATATGTACAAATATTTCTTTTTCACTCATTTTTTCTTTTTAGAATACCTAATTCTTTGAGGTAATTTTTCTAACTCCAAACCAAGTGCGTCGTTTTTGATATCTGCTAGCTGGGATAAATTATCTAATAAGCCTAAGCTAAAAATTACTTTTGCATAGCTTCCAATTGAAACACCACTATTGCCTTTTTCAATTTTATAAAGAGTCATTCTACTAATAGAAGCTCTTTTAGACATTACCTCTACTGAAATACGTCTTCTTTTTCTTGCCTCTTGTAAATCCTTCCCTAATTTCAACAAGGCTTTTTTAACAGGAATTGAAGAGAGACTTTTTTTCATAATGTATATAATTATATACTATAATTGAGATAATGTATATAATTATATACTTAAATTAAACTCATAGATTCTAAAAGAATATTAGTTAATAATTTTTACATATTAATATGTCAGAATTATTATTAAAAATTGCCTGTTCAACCAAACTGAAGTGCTGGTTAATAATAGTTAGCTTATAGCTTTTCTTTGTATTCATTTAGAGACTAATTTTAGAAATGTTTACTATATTGAGTGAATTATAGAGTTTGCTTAACTCAATCTTGGATAGTGAATATCAGCATACCAGACTCAACCTAACCCCTTGAAATTATTGACTATTTGCCCGATAAGTCTTCTTATCAGGCAAATAGTTAGGCCTAATAAATCTTGAAAATCAGACTTTTTTAGCCTATAATGTTTTTATGTATAGGAATGTTTCAAAGAAATTAAAGGCTTGGAAGTCAAAATCCGCTAGAAAACCATTGATTCTTAAAGGTGCTCGCCAAGTTGGAAAGACTCATTCTCTAAAAGAGTTTGGTAAAAATAACTTTGATAAAGTTCACTACTTTGATTTCGAAAGAGATTCTAAACTTAGTTCGGTATTTGAATCGGACTTAAAACCTGAAAGGATTCTAAGAGA
>CAYMDH010000112.1:0-4519 GCA_964389205.1 uncultured Flavobacteriaceae bacterium | reverse complement strand
ATATCGAAAGCATTATCAAACTCGATATCGTTAATCAGCCTAAGGATATCCTTATCGGTTTTAAATGGAAAGAAACCAGAGTGATGTTTGGTAAAGAAGCCACTGAGACCATGTGGATTACGGACTATACAGAAAATGAGTATTATCAAACCAGAGCAGAAAGTCACGGATCCATTTACACATCAAGATTATCTATAGTGCCCGTTGGAGAAGATACCCAGTTAACGATGTCTTTTTCGGGCCAGGCTCAAACCTTTACTGCCAAACTTCTGTCTTCGATTATGGGTTTTATGGTTAAAGGTGCTATGAAGAAAGCAATTCTTAAAGATTTAACCGATATTAAAATGCATCTGGAAGCATCGTAAATTGAAAAGTGGATTATGTTTATTAGGAAATAAGCAATTATTCAATATCCTCAAAAAAATCCTTTAAACTTAAATTATGGGCTTGAAGAATTTTTAATAAACTTCGAATGGTGAAGTTAGTCATCCCTTTTTCCATCTTCCAATACTGCATCCTGCCAATATTGTATTCCCAAGCAAAAGTTTCATAACTCTTATGACCCTTTTCAATTCTAAGTCTTTTTATTTTTTCTGCAATTACCTTAATCTTCTTTTGGAGAAATTCCTCATCCTGTGATTGTTTCTCGTCTTCCTGTGCCATAACTTCATATCTCATGAACAAAACGAAGATCGTTCGAGATATTATTAAAAATTACACATTATAATATACATATTTTAATGTGTTTTTATATATTTGCATCACCAATAATCGGAAATAGAAATTAATATAATAATATTTATCCTTCTTGACTTTCCCTCTAATAAATTGATATGCAATAAATAATCTTATGTTAAAAAAAATAACATGTAGGTTTTATCGTTATATTTATACAGTTGATATTTTCAATGTCAATATTAAAAGGAAAATAACCTTCCCTACAGGTTATCTCAATTATATGGTCAATGGTATGATTACCAAGTGACTCAAACTGATATTGTTTGGCCATCAATATAAATGGAGAAAACCGAAAATCCTTTCAACAGAGTAGGTATAAATTTTAATTAAGTAAATTATGGGAAAATTAGTTTTAATTTTAGGGGTTATTTTCTTGACTATGAGTTCATTTTCTTCAAGTAAGAACCTAAACTTTGTCGAAGAAATTGCGACTACAGATGCTTGCAGCATTTACGCCGATCAAATTGCGGACGATGCTGTTGCAAATGGAGGCAACTATTTCCAGGCCTGGTTTTTTGCATACAATTATTGTGTGAGTATAGAACTCGGTATAGGCAACCAATAAAATGTAGTTGAATAGCTGTAGGTTTGATACAAATTAGACCTACAGCTTTCTTGGCATACAAATTGAAATAATTTTTATTTTTTTGAATTTAATTTTATGAAAAGAGTATTTATTTTTTTGTTTTTAGTAAGTGGATTTTATTCTACTGCATTTACGCAAATAAAATCAGGAACAGTAACCTATAAAGTCAGTAAAAATGCAGATAATATAGAAAAACGGACTGAGAAAGGGATTTCTAATTTCCAAAGAAGTCTTTTTAGTGTCGGTGAAACTTTGAAGTTTCAACTCAAATTCAATAAGAAAGAAAGCCTATTCAACTTATACGAAGAATTAGCTAGTGATAAAAATGATTTTGAGACCGAAATGACGGTTTTCATTTTAAGAGGTAAAAACATTTTTTATTCTGATCTTTCTGAAAACATTCTGTTAGAGCAACAAGATTTTTTTGGTGAAACAGTACGACTTAAAAAAGGAATTGAGGAATTAAATTGGAAATTAACGACAGAAAAAAAACAAATTGGAGACTACACATGTTACAAAGCTACTGGAACAAAATATGGCACAAACAAAAACAAAGAGGTAACAGAAACTCCTATAACTTTATGGTATTGTCCAGAGCTTCCATATCAATTTGGACCTTTTGAAGCCGTTGGACTTCCTGGACTAGTGTTAGAATATGCATTGGGGGATTTTATATGGACGGTAGAAGAACTAGAGCTTTCTAAAGTTGAGCAAAAAATTCAGGTTCCTAAATCGGGAATTATGGCTACAGAAGAAGAGCTTAAAGAATTGATGAACAAGAAAATTAAAAATTAGATTAATTTTTGAAAAAGTCAGTATTTATATGTTTCACCCTATTTTTTATTGCTTCATATAACGTTCTGGCACAGGAAATTATACTATCAGGCATAATAAAAGACACACTCAATATTGCTTTAGAAAATGCTAATGTTTTGGCAGTCCCGCTATCTGAAGAAGGGCAAATAAAATTTTCTATAACCGATACAGAAGGAAATTATGTACTTCGACTAAAACCAAATAAAAATTATCGTATTGAATTAAGTTATTTGGGTTATCAAAAGATAACTGACTCTGTAAATTTATCCAAGGATACGATAAAAAATTACTTACTCATTCCGTCCAATCAAAATTTAGATGAAGTCATCATAACTGAACGTATTCCAGTTAAAGTTCGTGAAGATACGATTACTTATCGTGTAAATAAATTCACTGACGGTAGTGAAAGAAAACTTCGTGATGTACTCAAAAAACTTCCTGGGATTGAAATAGATCGAGACGGTAATACTACGGTCAATGGAAAAGCGGTAACCAAGCTTTTAGTGGATGGCAGAGAGTTTTTTACTGGTGATGAAAAATTGGGAGTAAATAACATTCCTGCTGATGTGATAGATGAAATCGAGGCCTTAGATAATTATAGTGAAGTTTCTTTTTTAAAAGGCTTGAATGATAGTGAACAATTAGCATTAAATATTAAACTTAAAGAAGGTAAGAAAAAATTTGCTTTTGGTGATTTGGAGATAGGCGGAGGAGTAGACGATCGTTATGTAATACATCCTACGCTTTTTTATTACAGTCCTAAAACTAGCATTAATGCCATCGGAGATTTTAATAATATTGGCAAGAAAGAATTTACTATTCAAGATTATTTCAATTTTGAAGGTGGTTTTGATATACTGGGAGCAGATCCATCTGCATATTTAAGTCTTTTCAGAGATGATTTCGCACGATTTTTACAACAGCGTGATTTTATCTTTAATCGGAATAATTTTGGCGCATTAAGCTTTTCTCAAGAACTTACCGAGACAATACGTCTGAATGCTTATTCTATCGTGTCAGCTAATACTTTATCAACTCGCACTGAAAATGATTTAGTTTATCTTACAGGTACATCTCCAAATGAAAATAGAGTTACTATGCAAAACAATGATCTTGTGTTCAGCATTAATAAATTACAATTACGCCATAGTAGTTCGGATAATCTTGATATTAAATACGAAGCATTTTTAAAGACTAATAGAGCGAATGGTATTACTGATCTTGTTTCTCAAACTGTATTAGATACAACTACTGTTAATACACAATCTCAACCTGAAAGCATTGACTTTACTCAAAAATTATCTTTAAATAAACGTTTTAATAAAAAACATACTTCCTCGCTGATTACTAGTTATAAATTGGCTATCAATGAAAAAGAGAATAATTATTTGTTTAATCAAGAAGTATTTTCCAATCAAATACCATTTATGGATCAAGGAACTGATTTTTTCAATTTGGGTCAGAATACTGAAAACAGGATAAGTGATTTGAGAATAAACCTAAAACACTATTGGGTATTAAATCGTTTTCATCATATTTACCCAGAAGCAGGTTTAAATATTCTCAACCAACAATATGAAACTAGTGACATTCAATTATTAGAGAACGGAGAAAACACTTTTTTCAATAACGGGTTTAATAACAATATTGATTTTGACTTGATAGAAAATTATGCAGGACTTACGTATAAGGCTAAAGCCGGAAAATTTATTTTCAAGCCCGCTCTGTTTTATCACTACTACGATTGGAAAATTGATCAATTTAACAATAATCTAAGGAATACTGGCAAACCCATTTTACTTCCTAAACTAAACATTGATTGGAAAATTAAGAGTTCGGAAAAACTACGGTTTATTTATAGATATACTTCTCGATTTGCCGAAGCCTCACAATTGGCCAATAGACTCCGATTAACTAATTTTAATCGCCTTTTTGCTGGAAATGAAAACCTAGAAAATGAATTAAACCAAAATCTATTACTTAGTTATAGTAAATTTAGTTTTTTTAAGAGCATTAATTTCAACGCAAATTTTAGTTATACAAACAGGCCTAGAAGTATACGTAACACTACACAAATTGAGGGAATAGATCAAATTAACACCTTGGTTTTTAGTAATCTTCCAGAAAATGATTATTCTTTAAACTCTTCATTTACAAAAGAGTTGGGTAAGTACAAATTTACGACTCGAGGTGGCATTAACTTTTCTGATTATTCCCGTATAATTAACCAACAAGAACAAAATTTCAACTCCAACAGATTTTCTTATGAGATTATTGGAAAAACAGATTTTAATAAAGGTCCAAATTTCCAAGTAGGTTTACGCCAAAGCTTTAACAGTTTTAACGGGAGTGCTACCAATCAGAATCGTTTTACGCAGA
>CAYMDH010000111.1:0-4602 GCA_964389205.1 uncultured Flavobacteriaceae bacterium | reverse complement strand
CAATGTTAGATTTTTTCTTTCAACCCTGTGAGTACAATACTGAAAAAGTTTGTGAATTTCTTTTGTAATCAAATCAGGATAAATGTTTAGTCTATCTGTATAAATTCTAATGGGTTGGAGAAGAATCTTGTCAATTAAAGGTTTGATATTTTCTGTAGCTTTCCTGCCAACTAGAAAATCAATCACATTTCTGGTTTGCTTTTCTTTAGCATAAATAATCCAAGTCACATTATCTTTATTTCCAATAAAACTCCATAACTCATCCACTTCAAATTTGCATCTTAATTTATCAAAGTATGGTATCATAATTCCCCAACTAATTTTGAGCATTCTTGAAAGTACCGTCTTAGGTGTTATCTTAACAACCCGTGAAATACCTCGAACACTACAATCTTCCTTGAGTAAACTTATTATCAAATCATTGGTATCCTTCGAATAGGCTTTATATAAATAGCTTTCTTGGAAATACTTATAGCTAAATCAATATAAAATAACACTCTTATTTTGAATAAAAAACTGAATTTGTTTTCGTTTCTCTTTTTTCAGTACATCAGATTGATGACAATATTTGCATTTCATCCCCCTACAATATAAAAATGCCTCCCCATAGTTATAGGGATTACTACACCTAGAGAAAACAAATCCTTATTTTACGGCTTCTAACGAATCTTTATCTTGTCAAAGAGCTTAGATAAGTCTTCTTTCGAAGGTCTATCTTTATTTTAAATATCTGATAATCAATAATTCAATTTTATCAATTTCAAAAAGCGCCAGTTTACTACATTACCTACCCGTGGATTTGAAGCTCAAAAAACTGAAAGAAAACAACAAAATCCATTCCTGTAAAGTGTGTTTATCGAAAAGATACATCTTTATCAATATAAAAAGTAAAGCTAGTTTTTAACTAGCTCTACTTTTATACATTTTACTATTTCAAAGATTGTTTAGTAATTATCTCATCTTCATTAATATAACTTATATGGAACACGATATTGTAAAAGCACCATGTAGATAGCAGTCCAGTTTACAACATCACCTTTTTTACTACATTACTCATTGTCACCATTACGTCTAACAAAAACGCGAGAGGAAGTTGTTAATTGTAATTGTCCATTGCTTTCAGATTGTAATATATTATTAATAAGTACCTTGTGAAAATCTGGCAGACTATAAGGCTTTAAGACAATATCGTTCATGCCAGATTCGTAAATACGATTTTTTATAGTATCCATCTCTACTGCTGTTAATGCAATAATAGGAATGTTTTTATTAAACAATCTAATTTCTTTAGCAGCTGTAATACCATCTTTTACAGGCATATTCACATCCATCAGTACAAGATCAAATTTTTGGCTTGATACTAATGTGACTGCTTCTTCACCATTTACAGCCTGTTTAGTTTTTACACCTTCTTTTTCTAGTATTTTTTCTGTAACCACTCTATTAACTGTGTTGTCATCTACAATCAATATATATTTCCCTTTAAGTATCGAAATATCTGCAAAGGATACAGACGGCACATAATCTGAAGTTACTTTATGTTCTATTAAATCAAATCGCAACGTAAAGCTAAACACACTCCCTTTTCCAAGTTCGCTTGTTAATTTTATTTTGGCACCATACTGTGCCAACAGTTTTTTAACAATAGAAAGACCTAAACCACTACCTTGCTCTTCTTTTCCAATTTTATTTTTTGCTTGTGTAAATTCATCAAAGATCAAGATTTGGTCTTCTTCAGAAATTCCAATCCCAGTATCTCTAATTGTAAAAGTTATATTAAGATCTTCATCCGTAATATTAGTAGGTTTTAAATTGACATAAATGTCTCCATCTTGTGTAAACTTATAGGCATTTCCTATCAAATTCATTAATATTTGAGAGAGAAGACCATCATCCCCAGCAATAAGATCTGGAATTGTATCGTCTATGGATAAATGAATTCGGTTATTGTTTTTTTTCTTTTTGTAATGAAAGGATGTAATAATGGATTCAACTAGTTTACGTATGCAAAATGTAGTCTTTTGTTCTTTCTGATGGGTATCTATTTTATTTATAGAAAGCACATCATTAATAAGTGATAGAAGATAATCGGCAGAGAATTTTAATGATTTTAAACTTTCTTTTTGATGTGGTAATTTTTCATCTTCTAAAAGTATAGTACTTAGACCTATAACTCCGTAAAGAGGCGTCCTAAGCTCATGACTTACTGTAGATAAAAACTTTTGTTTGGATTTGTTTAAACGTTCTGCCTCCTTTTTTGCTTCTCGGTATTTTTCATTTTGTAGTTTAGAGTTTTTAAGTAGTTTTTTCTTTTTGTCTAGCAAAAATATGAGATATACAAAGGTGCATAGGAGGGCTATAATAAGTATTGTCAACAAGATATTACTGTTTGTTTTACTTTCTGCGATTTTATTGATAAGTTCTTTTTCCTTTTCTTTTTCTGCAACTTCCTTTTTGTATTTTTCTAATTCAAATTTAGAGATTAGCGCTGCATTTTCTTCAGAGAAACGTTTCTGTAAATTTTCTTTCAAGTAATCAACATACTTTTCTTGTGCTAAAAAACTTTCTTTATAACGCCCTTGGCTAAAGAGAGACTTACTGTAAGTTAAATAGGTGTTTTCCAGTTCTATCAAGAACTCTTTTTTCTTAGAATCTTCAATAACTTGATTAAAATATATATCAGCAAGTGAGTATTCCCCAAGCGCTGTATGATATTTGGCTTTTTGACTATTTACACTTATTTCACAAAAGTTATCATCCTCTATGTTATTTATGTATTTATTTATGTTTTCTATATGATCACGTGCTTTATCATATTTCTTGGCATCTAAATTTGCCACAATTGCATAATAATGGGCAGATGCTAAACCAGCAGAATCCTTTGCTTTTTCCAACAAAGAGATCGCCTTATCATAGTATTGAAAAGAGGAATCTTTAATCTTTTTCTGTAACAAATAGAGATTAGCAAGGTCTAAATAATTCCTACCTAATGCACTTGTATCATTAGCTTTAAGCGCATACGATTCAGATTTTAAAAAGCTTTCCTTAGCTTTAAGGTTATCACCTGTAACCAAATAATTGTATCCTAAAAGACTATAACCACGATGTAGGTAGTATGGATCATCAAGTTCGTCAGCATATTTGAGTAATCTTAGATTTGTTCTAATGGCATCATTATATTGACCATTAAAACTATGAGCGAATGAAGAATCAGCCACTTTTTGGAGATAATCTCTCTTTTCTTTTATACTAAAGGAACTTTTAGCAACTATATTTTGACCTAAAGCAAAAATGGGTATCCATAGTAAAAAACAGAATAAAAATATATTTATTGATTTCAAAACAATTTAATTTGAGGGTGATTAAAGATACTATTTTCTACTAAAATTTGGTTTTCAAGAATTATCTTCTGTACTATCTTTAAATAAAATCATTTTTTAAAGGGGAATGGAGCCAGATTGACGTTTTCTAATAATTTATCACTGGACTGAACATCAATAAGTTAAAAATAATATAGGTTTTCGAAAGAACGCTTATTTATATTCTTTGCTTCTATCTATCGAACAAAAAATACTAATATTCAACGAATTGTCAAGTAGACAAAAGGAGCTTCCCCTATTGTCTCTCACAGAACCGTACATGACAATCTCCCGTCATACGGCTAAGAACAATTCTTGAAAAAACGATCCCTATTTACAATACCATAAGACCTCAAATGAGTTTGGGTGGTAACACGCCTATTGAAACCTTTAATGGGCGTACTATTGATCTATCACAATATACTCAAGGATTTGAAGCTCAAAAAGCTGAAAGAAAATAACAAAACAAAGCACATCCCTGTAAGGTATGTTTGTAAAAGTCATACTTCCCTTTCAAAAGAAAAAGTAAAGCTAGTTTTCACTAGCCCTACTTTTTACACATTTTACTATTTCAAAGATCGTTTACTAACTATCTCAAATTCATTGATATCCCATTTATGACACACAATATTATAAAATGATCGTGTAGCACTGCTTCATAACGCTCACTCTCCTCATTATATACAACCTGATCAGGTTTTTTCTTTTTCATATTATATCTCAACTAACCACTATTCTACTTAATTCCAAAATTGCCACCATTTTAATCTCTTTCTACTCTGTTTTGCATCAGCAACATTATCTGAAGCTATTTCCCAAATCCTTGTATTCTGTATATCTATAGCATGTTCAGATAAAAATTGCCTTGCTTCAATTTCTATTACTCTCTCATCCACTAATCCTTTTTGTGGTATTTGAATGAGATTTTGATCGTCACTATCAATCCTACAAATCCAGTCTAAAATTTTTGTTTGTTCCTCTCTCGAAAGCCTAAAATTAATCTTATTGGGTTCTACATAAAGATCTTCATCTATCATCAAATAATCAGTCACATGTATAGAAAAAAAGAGCAATTTTGATTTGTCAAAATAAAAAGCTTCATTCAATAAGTTTGAAGGTTGAGATAAAGCTATCCCAATCCAATTAATTATACTCCTTTCATGATCCATTAAAGTTATTAAAGGTATACAAAATTACTCCCTTTTTATATTATGGATATAAAAAACGGCAATCCTAAAAGAAT
>CAYMDH010000110.1:0-4856 GCA_964389205.1 uncultured Flavobacteriaceae bacterium | reverse complement strand
TGTAAAGCAAGCGGAAGTGCGTTATGTTGAAAACATAAAAGAGCATGAAGCGATAGCTTTATCAGTGGTTTTGCGAAGCAAAAAGTTCCTAAAAGCTTCTTGACTTTTTTGGTTCGTTTTTTTGTCAAGAAAAAAATGAATAAGGTAAAAAGAAATTTGATTTTTTGATTCTATTTACTCCCTTTATCTAAATAAGAAAAGAAGAAAAAACACCGTACCTTTGTATCACTGAAATAAACACATATGTATATTTACAATGTAACCACAAACGTAGACCCGTCAATTCATGACAATTGGATTGTTTGGATGCGTGAAATTCATATCCCTGAAATGTTATCGCTTGGCAAATTCTCTAATGCAAGAATGTCTAAGGTGTTAATTGAAGAAGAAATGGGAGGTATTACCTATTCTGTTCAATACATAACAGATAGTTTAGAAACACTTCAACAATATTACAATGAAGATGCCCCTCGTTTAAGAGAAGATGGTATAAAACGTTTTGGGAATAAAATTGTTGCTTTTAGAACAGAATTAGAAATCATTAGTGATCACTAGATGAATAAAGTATACAAAGCAGTAAACCTCTATTATTTAAAAGTAATAATGACCATTTTACTTATCGTATTGGCGTATATGCTATACACTTATATTTTTGTTATTTTACTTAATATTTCGCTTATCGTTAATATTATCATCGCTTCTTTATTTGGTCTTATCAGCTTAGGTGCTATTTATATAGTTATCGCATCTAATAAACCTGTCATTAGTTTCAAAGAAGACTATTTTTGGTATCGTTATAAAAAAATTCTATTTTCTAATATCCAATCTTTTCATATAGCTAGGGGTGGAAGTGAACCTTATATAATTACAAAAGAAGGGAATAGAATTGACTTAGAGTTATCATGGCTTAAAAAGCAAGATCGAAAAGAAATTGAAGAAACCATACAATCTCAAGTAAGCAATGAGTAAGGTACGCGCCAAAAAGCATTTAGGGCAACATTTTTTAAATGACGAAAATATTGCACAAAAAATAGCAAATACGCTAACATTAAATGGTTATAAAAACATCTTGGAAATAGGCCCTGGAATGGGTGTTCTTACCAAGTACTTATTAGAAAAGCCTTGCACTACTTATGTTATTGAAATTGATACAGAATCTGTGGCATATTTAAAAGCAAATTATCTAAACTTATCAAATAGAATTATCTCTGAAAACTTTTTAAAATTTGATCTTACTACAATTTTCAAAGATGAACCTTTTGCAATTATTGGAAATTTCCCATACAATATTTCTACTCAAATTGTTTTTAAAACCTTAGAAATGCGTCATCAAATTCCTGAGTTTTCAGGGATGTTTCAAAAAGAAGTAGCTGAACGTATTTGCGAGAAACCTGGAAGTAAAGCTTATGGAATTTTATCTGTTTTAGTACAAGCATTTTACACTGCCGAGTACTTATTTACTGTTTCAGAACAAGTTTTTTCGCCTCCTCCAAAGGTTAAATCTGGGGTATTGCGTTTAATACGCAATGAAAATAAGGAACTTCCCTGTAATGAAAAATTATTTTTTAATGTTGTAAAAACTGCTTTTCAACAACGAAGAAAAACACTTCGTAACAGTTTAAAAACCTTCAACTTGTCTGATAATTTAAAAGAAGATACTATCTTTGACCAGCGTCCGGAGCAGTTAAGTGTTCCAGATTTTATTATGCTGACTCAGAAGATTGAAAATGACAACATTTAAACTCAGTAACGAACTCATTGAGCAAATACAACAGCTCATTGAAAATAATAGCAAGGATACTCTTTTAGATCTATTAAAAGATGTACACTATGCTGATATTGCCGATATTGTAGATGAGCTGTCATTAGAAGAAGCTACTTACTTAATTAAATTGCTTGACAGTGATAAAACATCTGATGTTCTTACAGAGTTAGATGATGATGTACGGGAACGAATCTTAAAGAACCTCTCTAATAAGGAGATTGCAGGAGAGTTATTAGAATTAGATACTGATGATGCTGCAGATATCATTGCCGAGCTCCCTGAAGAACGTGTTCAAGAAGTTATCTCTAACATTGAAGATAAAGAACACGCTAAAGACATTGTTGAGCTTTTACGCTATGATGAAAACTCAGCTGGTGGTTTAATGGCAAAAGAACTCGTAAAAGTAAATGAAAATTGGAACGTACTTACCTGTGTTAAAGAAATGAGATTACAGGCAGAAAATGTAACCAGAGTACATTCTATTTACGTAGTAGATGATGAAGATAAGTTAAAAGGTCGATTGTCTTTAAAAGATTTACTAACTACCTCTACAAAAACCCAAGTTAGTGAGGTTTATATCCCAAAAGTAGATTATGTTACTGTGCATGACAAAGCTGAAGATGTAGCCAAAGTAATGTCTAAATATGATTTGGAAGCCATCCCAGTTATAGATGAAATGGGAAGATTGGTAGGAAGAATTACTATTGATGATATTGTAGATGTTATTAAAGAAGAAGCCGAAAAAGATTATCAATTAGCAGCAGGTATTACACAAGAAGTAGAAGCAGATGATAATATATGGGAATTAACGAGAGCGCGTCTGCCTTGGTTAGTTTTAGGGCTTTTAGGTGGTCTGGCTAGTGTTTTTATCTTAGAGGATTTTGAAGCGTTAATGAAAAATGATAATATTAAAAAACTCTTTTTCTTCACCCCTTTAATTGCAGCGATGGCCGGAAATGTAGGTGTACAATCTAGCGCCATTATCGTACAAGGTTTGGCCAATGATGTTGTAAAAGGTAGCTTATGGAACAGGCTTTTAAAAGAGGTAGGTCTTAGTCTTATTAATGGAGTTGCTTTGGCTGGATTGGTTATAATCTTTGGATTTATTATGAAGTATGATATCGCATTTAGTATTACCATAGCTATTGCTCTTATTTGTGTTATCATGGTAGCTGCTCTAATTGGAACCTTTGTCCCTATCATTTTAGATAAAAGAGGGATAGATCCTGCAATAGCTACAGGCCCATTTATTACAACCAGCAATGATATCTTCGGGATTTTCTTATTCTTCTATATTGCCAAACTTATTTTGAATTTCTAATATTCAATTCTTTATTATTTTTTGTCTTAATGCAGGTATCGAAGTATCTTTAGCCTTTAAAATACAATCACCATTTAATATCTAGGGCTATGAAAGCAATTAACATTGAAGAAAAACATACTAAATTCTCTAAACAATGGCATCCGCATCAAATTGCTGTTGTAGATAATATGCAAGTGATCCTTGCCAAAATTCAAGGAGAGTTTGTATGGCACTCACATGAAAACGAAGATGAACTCTTTCAAGTTGTAAAAGGAACACTTTATATGCAATTTAGAGATCGTACCGAAGTTGTAAAAGAAGGTGAAATTATAGTGGTCCCAAAAGGTGTTGAACACAATCCATCTACCAAAGACGGAGAAGAAGTACATCTAATGCTTTTTGAAAAACTAAATACAGCTCATACAGGTGATGTACAACATGAAATGACGCAAACTGAGTATCCTAAAATCTAATGAAAATCTTACACCTCGATACCAATCATCCTCTACTTATAGAACAATTAAATGCATTGGGTTTTCAAAATGATGAAGATTACACTTCGTCTAAAGCAAAGATAGAAGCCAAAATTGACAACTATGATGGGTTTATTATTAGAAGTAGGTTTTCAATTGACAAGCATTTTTTAGACAAGGCGAAATCTTTAAAATTTATTGGAAGAGTTGGAGCTGGTTTAGAAAATATTGATGTTGAGTATGCTCTACAAAAAAAAATTCACCTAATAGCTGCTCCAGAAGGCAATAGAAATGCCGTAGGTGAACATAGTTTAGGAATGATTCTTTCATTATTCAACAAACTCAATCAAGCAGATCAAGAAGTTAGAAACGGAAAATGGTTGCGAGAAGAAAACAGAGGTATTGAATTGGATGGGAAAACAGTAGGGCTTATTGGTTATGGGAATATGGGAAAAGCTTTTGCAAAAAAATTGCGAGGTTTCGATGTTGATGTTCTTTGTTATGATATAAAGAACAATGTAGGAGATCTTAATGCCAAACAAGTGTCTTTAGAAGAATTGCAAAAAAAAACAGAGGTATTGAGTTTGCATACGCCACAAACATCACAAACAATTGGAATGATTAATACATCATTTATCAATGCATTTTCTAATCCTTTTTGGCTCATCAATACAGCCAGGGGGAAAAGTGTCAATACCATTGATTTAGTGCAGGCATTACAATCTGGAAAAATCTTAGGAGCCGGATTAGATGTTTTAGAATATGAAAAATCATCTTTTGAAAATCTATTTACAGAAAGTGAACTTCCCAAAGCTTTTCAATACCTAATAGCTGCTAAAAATGTGTTACTTTCCCCTCATGTAGCAGGTTGGACGATAGAAAGTAAAGAAAAACTAGCACAAACTATAGTAGACAAAATCACTGCTTTATTCAAGTAAATAAGATTTATAAATGCAGGAATAAATAAATTTTATATATAATGATTAGTTATCCTTACTAATTATATATCTTTGTACAAATAAATAATTAATCATTTAAAAATAATAAAAATGAAAACAGCTACATTTTATCACGCAGGATGCCCAGTATGTGTTGGTGCAGAACAAGATCTTTTAAACATTATTGATGCTTCTTCTACAGAGGTAGAAATTGTTCATCTAGGAGAACAAAAAAATAGAATTGAAGAAGCAGAAAATTTAGGTGTACAATCTGTCCCAGCATTAGTCCTAGATAATAAAAGTGTATTACACATTAACTTTGGTGGAAAATTCGGATAAAGTGAACCACTCGTGCCGGATTAAACTGAGCAGTGTAA
>CAYMDH010000109.1:0-4977 GCA_964389205.1 uncultured Flavobacteriaceae bacterium | reverse complement strand
GCATGATTTATATATTAAACCCTTCATTACTAATGAAGGGTTTTTTTATGGCTTATACCTATTTAAGTATTACTTTTAAAATCTAAAAAGAAAAAATGCGTTATTTAAAACAAAAAATTGTAATAGTATTAATAGTAATAGCTAATACAGTACAAGCACAAAACACCAATTGGAATATTGATTCTTCACATTCTTCAATTCGATTTAATATAGATCATTTGGTTTCAGAAACTACAGGAGAATTCAATAAATATAATGCTACTATAAAATCTGATAAAAGTGATTTTTCAGATGCAGTTTTTGAAATTACTATAGATGCTTCTAGCATTGATACAAACGATAAGAAAAGGGATGAACACTTAAGAAACCCTGATTTTTTTGACGTAGAAAAATATCCATCAATTAAATTTAAAAGTACAAAATTAGAAAAAGTTTTACAGAATAAATACAAGCTTACAGGAATGTTTACGATGCATGGAGTTACGAAAGAAGTTACTTTTGACGCCAAATTTCTAGGGATAGCTACAGATAGTCGTTTTGGTACTATAGCAGGATTGAAAATTTCAGGAGAATTAAAACGTTATGATTTTAATTTAAAATATAACGCTGTAATGGAAGCGGGTGGTTTTATTTTAGGCAAGGAAGTTAGAATAGAATGTATACTCGAATTATTAAAAGGATAAAAAATCTAAATAGTTTTTTTATAATTGTTTGTCATTTTTTTCCAAATAAGACGGTGAGTAAAACTCTCAAACTATAAAAACCTAGGGCAATAGCACCAATAGAAAAAATAATTCCAGCAATAAGGACAGGTAAGTAAAAGGGGTGCTCTTGATTTCGAAATGCTTGATAGAGTATAGTTGGACCAGTGAACATTAGAAAAAGTGTAACTGAAAATAATTTTATACTTTTTGCGAGCAGTTTTTTATTGGTGCTCATTTTTAAACTTTTATTGATATACTTGATTCACGTATAATTAATTCTGTTTTTAATTCTATAGTTTTATTTAATGATAAAGGATTATTTGAATTAATCTCTTCTATCAAATATTTTACAGCTTGTTTTCCCATATTTAAACCTGGTTGTGAAACAGTTGAAAGATTTGGTTCAATAATAGTTGAGCTTTTAGAATTACTGAAACCTATAACAGAAATATTTTCTGGAATTATAAAATGATTTTTTTTCAATGCTTTAATAGCTCCTATAGCTACATTATCAGTAATTCCGAATAATGCATCAAATGCTACTTTTTTATTGATTAAAGACTCAGTTATTGTAAACCCTTCCTCAACAGTCATGTATTTACATTCTTTGATCAAAGAATTATCTATTTCGATGTTATAATCTATTAATGCATTTGTATAGCCATTAAATCTGTTTTCAGAGATAGAGGTTTTTGAAGCCTCTTTTATAATTACAATTTTTTTCCTTCCTTGTTTAATAAGATGTTCTATTGCTCTATAAGCTCCCATTTCTTCATCAACTACTATTTTTGTCAATGGTATTTTATGCGATATTTTATCAAATAAAACTAATGGAACAATTTGAGAAGCTTCTATTATATAATCAATATCTAAAGATTCACGTGCTATTGACAATAATATGCCATCCACTTTTGAATTGATTAATGTATTTATAGCTTTTTTTTCGTCCTGATAATTATGGCCAGATTCAGAGATAATTACATGATAGTTATTCTTTTTGGCAGCATCAATGATTCCTTTTAGAATTGTAGAATTAAAATAAAGAACAATTCTTGGTAATACAACGCCAATAGTCATAGTTTTTTTTGTGCGTAGCCCTTTACCAAAATGGTCGGGTTGATAATTCATTCTTTTTGCAGTTTGTAAAACTAATTTTTTGGTTTTCTCACCAATATCAGGCTGATCCAATAAAGATTTGGAAACAGTTGCTATAGAAATATTTAATATTTCTGCTATATCTTTTAATCTGACTTTTTTGTTTCTCATAAAAATAATCTTATCAAAGATAGTCTTATACAATGTAATTTTACTAAAGTAACTTTATCGTTTTCGTAACTTTCTTACCGTTTTTTAAATAAAATATACTTGAAGTAATATTATATTTATAATGGCTATTAAATAATTTAACTTTATTATAAATGAATTATCTTGATTATATCATCATCATTGTATACTTGGTTGGTTTTTTAGGGATTGGTTATTTTTTTAAAGAAAATAAAAATTCAAGTGATTATTTCTTAGGAGGAAGGAGTATGGGATGGGCTCCTCTAAGTTTATCCACAATGGCTACGCAATTATCGGCAATTAGTTTTATCTCTGCACCAGCTTTTGTTGGGCTTAAAGAAGGAGGAGGGCTGCAATGGTTAACCTATGAACTTGGTGTTCCGTTAGCAATGGCCTTTTTACTAATTGCTATTATACCTTCATTGTATAAATCAGGTATTGTAAGTGTTTATGAATATTTAGAAAGACGCTTTGATGCTTCTTCACGTTTATTAATCAGCTTTGTCTTTCAAATAAGCCGATCAGTAGCTACAGGAGTCATGGTATATACTATGGCTTTAATTCTTCAGGCTACAACGGGAATCGATTTTTGGATATCTGTATTATTTATAGGAGTAATCACTCTTATTTATTCATTTCAAGGTGGGATGAAGGCTGTCATTTGGAGAGACGTAATTCAAATGATCATTCTTTTTTTTGGAATTGTAATTTGTTTGATATATGGATTAAGTGAAATAGGAGGGTTTGAAAACTTTTTAACAAAAGTAGATCCAGATCGTTTAACAGCAGTAGACTTTAATAAATGGGGATTTAATAATGCAGATAAAAATGATGAATTTGGTTTTTGGCCAATGATTATTGGTGGGTTCTTTTTATATGCTTCTTATTATGGAACTGACCAAACGCAAACGCAACGCCTATTATCAGCAAAAGGATTACCTACTATAAAAAAGTTATTGCTAGCTAATGGATTATTTAGGTTTCCTGTAAGATTAACCTATTGTATTATGGGGTTAGTGCTAGGAACATTATTTATGACAGATTTGAATTTTCAAGAACAACTTTCAGATATCTATACTACCAATATAACAAGTTTAGAAGGAAAGAAAGCAGATTTGATGGTTCCTGTTTTTATTATTAAATATTTGCCTAACGGAATCATAGGGATTTTGTTAGTAGTGATCATGTCTGCAGCGATGTCATCATTGAGTTCAAATGTAAATTCACTTTAAGCAGTTAGTATTGAAGATTTTATAAAAAGGTTTAAGCCTAATATGCCTGATAAACAATATGTGAAATATTCTAGATTACTTTCTATTTTTTGGGGATTGGTGTGTTTGTTTTTTGCTTTTTTAGCAGGAAATATTGAAGGAACTGTTATAGAGGTTATTAATAAAATAAGCTCAGTTTTTTATGGACCTATTTTAGCAGTGTTTATATTGGCAATTTTAACTAAAAGAACACATGCATTAGGCGCTAATATTGGTATAATAGTAGGAGTTGCTTTAAATGGTTACTTATGGTTATATGTTCCAGAGATATTCTGGTTTTGGTGGAATGCTATTGGCTGTATAGTAACATTGACTGTAGGATATTTTGCAAGTTTAATTATTCCTAAAAAGTTAAAGGACGGAATTCCTACCTCTTATTATTTTGCAAAAAAAGAAGTGTTAATTTTTATAGGCTTTTTTGTTTTTATAGTACTTAAGAAATATAAAAGAAGTATGTAAGAGAATAGAAGATTTGAAAAAGAAATATAGGAATCATATATCGAAAACTTCTTTTTCATTATCACATAAAGATTGTATTTTAATTACCTATGCTGATAGTATATACACTGAAAATGAAAAAACGCTAACAACTCTAAATACGTTTGCGAAAGAATATTTTAATAATAAAATTAATACAATTCACTTATTACCATTTTATCCATACAGCTCAGATGATGGGTTTAGTGTTATAGATTATTATAAAGTAAAAAAAGAATTTGGGAATTGGAATACTCTAAAAAAACTGAATGAAAATTTTTCATTGATGTATGAGGCAGTTGTAAATCATATTTCACAGCATTCAGATTGGTTTGAAAATTTTTTAAATGAAACAACACCTTTTCAAGATTATTTTATAATTGCAAACCCAAAATTAGATTATAGTACTGTTACAAGGCCAAGAGCATTGCCATTACTTCATACATTTAAGAAAAATGAAGAAGAAATTGCAGTATGGACTACCTTTAGTAAAGATCAGGTAGATCTAAATTATGCAAATTATAAAGTTTTCTTACATATACTGGACGTGTTATTATTTTACATATCTAATGGAGCTTTATATATACGATTAGATGCTATCGCATTTTTATGGAAAAAGATAGGAACTACTTGCTTGCATTTAGAGGAAACACACTTGGTAATTAAAGCGTTATAGGAAAATTATAGACTCAATAGCACCGCAAATAATTATAATTACAGAGACTAATGTTCCTCATAATGAAAACATCTCTTACTTTGGAAATGGCTTTAATGAAGCACATATGGTTTATAATTTTACTTTGCCTCCCTTATTGGCGCATTCATTACATAAACAAGATACCACAGTATTAACTAACTGGGCCAACAGTTTAAAATTACCAAGCAATCAATGTTGTTTTTTTAATTTTACAGCAAGTCATGATGGAATTGGTGTTCGTCCATTGCAAGGTATTGTTTCTGATAAAGAAATAGAAGATTTAGCAACCATTACTAAAAGAGCATGGAGGATATGTATCTTATAAAAACAATGGAGATGGAACACAATCTCCTTATGAATTAAATTGTAATTATTTAGAATTGCTTACGCATCCTAATGCTATCAACGAACTAAAAATACAACGTTTTATACTTACTCAATCGGTTATGTTATGTATGCCAGGAGTACCAGGAGTTTATTATCACTCTTTATTAACCTGAGTTCGATTAATAAAAAGCGAGTTGATTAGTTTTAATAGATTGAT
>CAYMDH010000108.1:0-4989 GCA_964389205.1 uncultured Flavobacteriaceae bacterium | reverse complement strand
AAAGTGTAAACTATGTCCCTTTAACTTTGTAAACTATGTGCCTTTAACGTACCCTTTTCCTAAATTTAATAATGCCTCATCATATTTTTTTAAAGAAAACAGTGTTTTTGCAATTAAATAATGAGTGGCTATAAGTCTTTTGCTGTTTTTTGAACTAATAACAATATCTATTGCTTTATCATAATAATTTAATGAAGAAGTAAAATCTTTTTTATCATAATAAGCAGCTCCCAATAAGTTGTAAAAATAACTATTTCCTATTTTATCATTTAGCAAAGTACTTTTCTCTAATCCTTGTTTGCTATAATAAATTGTAGAGTCGGGTTTATTTAAATTTAAATAGGTACTTCCAATATTTATAAAAAATTTATAATGAGTAGCAGGTTTTGTAAAAGTAATATTCTTTGCTATCGTTAAGATCTTTTTTTCTATTTCTAAGGCTTCTTCAAATTGACCTAACCTTTTTTTTATTAGCGAAATGTTTAAATTTCCAATAGCTATATATTCGACATTTTTTACTTCTTTGGCTATTTGAAGTTCTTTTTCATAATAAAGTAATGCAAGCTTATTATTATCACTATAAAAATAGGCATTGCCAATACCTAGATAAATCTCTATAAGTTTCGATTTATCAATTCCTTTATAGATTGATTTTTTAAAATAAGACAAAGCATTTTTATAATCACCTTTTTCAGTAAGTAAGTTTCCTTTGTTATAAGCTTCTTTTGACTTTTCTTGTAAATTTTTGTCTTTGAGCTCTTGATTATAATCATTTTTTAGTTTAGCGAATAACGGTATACTAACTATGATGTAAAAGTTTAGAAAAATAAATAGGAGAGCTATTCTTCTCATTAAATTTTAATCTTTGAAATCTAAAATTATAAAACCTGCTATAATAATTAAGGCATCTATTTGTTAAATGTTTAAATTTTATTAAAGCACCTCTTAAAAATAAGAGGTGCTTTGTAAATGTGTACTATTTTTAATGGATAGAATTTAAGGTATGATTATGCACATCCACTTAGAGATAAGAAACCAGTATCGTCATCACAACAATCATCATTGTTTTGAGATTCGTCTGGATTCATTATAAGGCCTCCGCCTCCTTTTATTGAATTAGATAAATTTGTGATAATCACTTTTTTTAATTGTAATTTTTGAGATAATAATGCACTTTTTTTCATAATCTAAATAATTTTAAAATAATGCCTACTCTATTTTAGGTTTTCAGCTTTCCCTATAACAGATCTAAAATTATAGAGTTATGAATGTATAAAAAATGCGTACTGCCATATATTCGAGAATATATGGCAGTACGCATTTTAATATGTTATGTAAAGTCTAATTTAACAACAGATAGTCCATCCATCACAGCCTATAAGACTTGTATAATAGTTAGTAGTGTCTTGAGAATCTCTTCCTTATAATAACTATTAATTTTTGAAATAGTTTTTGAGTTATTTGTTTCTTAATAGACACTTGTTAAAATAGACATTAGCAACATAATGTAGTCCATGCCCCACAGCCTATAAAACTATCTGTAGCATGAGAATCTCCTCCCTTAATAGAAATGAGTTTTGAAGTTTTAATTTTTGCAATAATTTTTGAATTCAAATTTAGCTTTTTAAGTGTTTTTTTCTTCATGATTTTTCTTTTAAAATTTTTAGAATATTAAAAAAGTAAGATAGATTATTAATTAAATAAAAATGTAAAATAGTATCATAAATACTTAAATTTAGGAAGGTATAATTTAAGATTTTAATTTTTCAATATTTGAAATATAATAAGAAGGATTAATACCCGTAGTCTTTTTAAAATGACGAGAAAAAGAATCTTGACTTTTATATCCCAATTCTTTAGCTATATGCAATATTGAATACGATCTAAACTTTGTGTCTTCTTTTAATCGGTTTAAGGCATAATTAATTCTTAATTCATTTGTATAATCTGTAAATCTTTTTTCTTTATATGTATTAATTATTTTAGATAGATAAGTAGGATTGGTTTTTAATTTCCTAGCCAATTGATTTAAACCAAACTCTGGCCTTAAAAAGTATTCTTGTTTTTCTATTTTTTCTAATTTGGAGAGAATTTTTTTTGTCTTGTCATCGTCTATTACGATCGTTTGAATCTCTTGCTTTCCTTTTCTGGTATCTACTAATTCTTGAAAAAGTTTTTTATTTTTTTGAGCACGTTTAAAAAGAATAAATAAAACAAATGAAATGCCTAGTATTAGTATCAACCCTATGATTAAAAATTGAATATACTTTGATTCTTTTATAGCAGCTTGCTGCAATTGCACTTTTTTTTCTTTAAGCTCAGTAGTATATAAACTTCCTATTACTCTTGTGTTTTTTTGATCATTTATACTATCAAAACGAGTATATTTTAATAAGTAATAATTTGATTTTTCCTGATCATTCTGAATAGAGTAAACCTCAGCTAATAGCCGATAGGTATTTATAAGTTCTTGAGACAATATCTTATTATTGTTTAGATGAAATTCCTCTGCTTTTTTTAAATGTATTAATGCTTTATCATACTCCTTTAATGAGAAATAAGATCTGGAAATCAGATAATTGACAGTTAATCGTCTTCTGTTATTATTTTGAACTTTAATAATAGGAAGTGCTTTAAAATAATAATCTAAAGAACTTTTATAATCTTTTTTATCATAATAAGACGCACCCAAGATATTGTACGAATAACTCATTCGTAATGAATCATTGATAGCTATACTTTTGTCTAATGCTTGTTTACAGTAAAAAATTGCAGAATCGGGTTTTTTTAAATTTAAATAAGTACTCCCTAAATTAAAAAGTATTCTACTGTGCGTAGCTGGATTGGTAAAATGAATTTCTTTCGCAATTTCTATATTCTCTTTTTCTATAATGAGGGCTTCTTCAAATTGTCCAATTCTTTTTTTTATGGAAGCAATATTCAAATTGCCTAAAATCTCATATTCTCTGTTTTTTAGTTCTTGGGCTATTGCAATGGTTTTTTTGTAATTAAAAATTGCTTTTTCATTATTATTTATAACAAAGTAAGCCCGGCCATTTATGAGGTGAATTTTCATTAATTGATCAAGATCATTATGCTCTTTTGCAACTATTAACGCTTTTTCAAAATTTGATATAGCAATAGTATAATTTCCTTCAATCTGTAATATTAACCCTAAATGAAACCTTCCTATAATTAACTCCCCTAAATTGTTATTTTTATGCCCTCTATCAATAATCTTTTGAGCATATAATTTAGACAGGTTTGAATTTGACTTTATATTATTTTTTATCAATGAAATAAGACTATCTGTTGTGATCTCTTTTAAAGTATTTTTTAATAAACTTTGTGAAGATATGTTGGTAATTATTCCAAAGGCCAACAAAAATAAGATGAATAAGGGGTCCGTTTTTTTCATTCTAAAAGTAAAGTAACTCAAATAGTTGATGATATTTTATGATCAACCAATTTATGAAATAGTTACCAGATTTTTAGAAATTTAACTTTTATAGAAATAAAGTAGCGTAATTTTTTTTCACTCTTTGCAAAGGCTTCATACCAGACTTGCTATAAAATTAGTATATACTTAACTTTCAGGCATAGTATAAGTTATATAAATCTATTGATTAACAAAAAATTCCATATAAAAGATGAATATGGCCATTATAAAAATAAAAAAACCAAACCCTTTTTTGAGTTTCTTTCCATTGATGAAATTACTTAGATAACTGCCTATAAAGATTCCCGTTAAGGAAATAATAGTAAAAACTATTAAAAATTCCCAATTTATATTCATTGTCAATGCATCTCCTAAAAAGAATCCCATTAATGATTTAAAAGCTATTATAACAAGTGAAGTGCCTATGGCTACTTTCATTTCTACATTAGCTAATACTACCAAAGCAGGGATTATAAGAAAGCCTCCTCCAGCACCAATAACACCTGTAATACTACCAATAATTAACCCTTCTAACACTATTAACGGATAGTTGTAATTCACAAAATTTCTTTTTTTTTGCTGATTTTCTTTTTGCTCTTTTAGCATTGAAAAAGCTGCAGGGATCATTAATATTGCAAACAAACCAAACATTGCCATTCTACGTGTAAATTCAAAACCACTTATGCTAAATAAAATACCTGGTAAAACAGGCACTATATAATGTCGCATAACAGTAACCCCAATTATTGCAGGTAAACCAAAAACAATTGCCGTTCTCCAATCTACGTAACCTTTAAGATACTGTTTTAATCCACCAACTAGAGCACTTGTGCCTACAATAAATAATGAATATGCTGTTGCTATTTTTTCATTTACTGAAAATAGATAAGCTAAAACAGGTACAGCTAATATTGATCCACCACCACCAATAAGACCAAGAGAAATGCCTATTATTAAAGCACTGAGATATCCAAAAACTTCCAACATTATAATAAATAAATTAATATCTATTACGAAAATAGTCAGATTGCGTATTTTTAGAAGTAACTTAAGTTACACAACTAACTTAAATTAATTATTTCTATGTAATTTATATATAGTTAGACTTTTCTTAGTATTTCTAATTTCTTCAAAAACCTAGAAATGATAATTTTCGAATCATTTTTTTAGTTTTATTAATTAAGATAACCTTCTATAATATTTAAAAAGATAGTTACCTGAATGATCATCAATATATATTATTAAGTTGTATTTAATTAATTACAATAGATTTTTCTCTTTTCTTTCTTAAATCAATATAATGTCTTATTCCTATCCAAGCAATATAGTCCAGCCTAAAATTATCTGGTGTACTGGTACTTCTAAACTGATGATTATAAGTTAACGTGAAATTTAAATTATTAGAAATAGGAATGTTAGATCCAATTAATATTCTATTTTGATCAAAAAAATTGGTTATAATATTTCTTCCAGCATTGATAAGTATTTCGTCTCCTTGTAGGCTTCCCCTAATTAGAACTGCTTAAATTTCTAATATTTCTATAAAATTA
>CAYMDH010000107.1:0-5202 GCA_964389205.1 uncultured Flavobacteriaceae bacterium | reverse complement strand
AGCCTCAAAGCGGGTGCAAATATATAAAACCTTTTTACCCCCAACAAAACTTTTTGGAGAAAATTTAATTTTATTTTTCACAACCTTTTTAATGAACTTTTGCCTATCTCGTTTCCTTGCTAAGCGGGTGCAAATATAAAACCCTTTAATCAACTTCCTAGTCTTTTTTAAACTATTTTTTAAACTATTTTTTTTGTCTTTCCAAAACACCTTATTCACAGTCTTTTGCAGCAGTATTAGAGCTTTAAAATTTCATATAAAAATTTCACAACAACTCAAATTCTATAATAAAAACCCTCATAAGACTGATTGTAATTTACACCTTATTATATAGCCTGCAAAATACATTTTAAATATATACTTATATATTGTGTGACTTTGATTATACTATTATCTTTGCACCTTAAATATTTAAATTAACTATGATTAAGATTACTTTACCAGATGGTTCAATAAGAACATTCAATAGCAGCATCACTGCTATAGACGTTGCTAAAGACATTAGCGAAGGATTTGCTAGAAATGTTATTTCTGCAAAATTTAACGGTACAACCATTGAAACGTCTACCTTATTAACCACAGATGGTAATCTTGTTTTGTATACCTGGAATGATGATGAGGGCAAAACCGCTTTTTGGCATTCTTCTGCTCATATATTAGCACAAGCATTAGAGGAGTTATATTCAAATGTAAAATTATGGGTAGGACCTGCAATTGAAAATGGGTTTTATTATGATGTAGATTTAGGTGACAAATCTATTTCTGATAAAGATTTTAAAACTATTGAAGATAAAATGTTAGAAATTGCCAGAGGGAAACATGATTTTAAAATGCGTACAATTTCAAAGGCAGAAGCGCTAGCTTATTATAAAGATAAAAATGATTATAAAGTTGATTTAGTAGAAGGTCTTGATGACGGTACAATTAGTTTTTGTGACCATTCAACATTTTCAGATTTATGCCGTGGTGGTCATATCCCTAATACAGGCATAGTTAAAGCTATAAAAATATTAAGTGTCGCTGGCGCTTATTATAAAGGAGATGAAAACAACAAACAATTAACCAGAATTTATGGGATTTCATTTCCTAAACAAAAAGAGTTAAAAGAGTACCTAGAGTTACTTGAAGAAGCAAAAAAAAGAGACCATAGAAAACTAGGGAAGCAATTAGAATTATTTACTTTTTCTCAAAAAGTAGGGCAAGGTTTACCGCTTTGGCTACCTAAAGGTGCTGCTCTACGTGAACGTCTAGAACAATTTTTAAAGAAAGCTCAGAAAAAAGCTGGTTATGAAATGGTAGTAACTCCTCATGTTGGTCAAAAAGAACTTTATGTTACTTCTGGTCATTATGCAAAATATGGAGAAGATAGCTTTCAGCCCATTAAAACCCCTAAAGAAGATGAGGAGTTTTTATTAAAACCGATGAACTGTCCTCACCATTGTGAAATATATAACGCTAAACCATTTAGCTACAAAGAACTCCCAAAACGTTATGCAGAATTTGGAACCGTATATCGTTACGAACAAAGTGGAGAACTTCATGGCTTAACTCGCGTAAGGGGATTTACTCAAGATGATGCTCATATTTTTTGCACGCCAGATCAATTAGATCAAGAATTTAAAAACGTAATCGATTTATCCTTATATGTTCTAGGATCTTTAGGTTTTGAAAATTTCACAGCGCAAGTTTCTGTTAGAGACACAAATACTCCTGACAAATATATTGGCAAGATCGAAAACTGGGAAAAAGCAGAACAAGCAATCATCAATGCTGCAAAAGACAAGGGCTTAAATTATATTATAGAACCTGGTGAAGCTGCATTTTATGGACCTAAACTTGATTTCATGGTAAAAGATGCGCTTGGCAGAAATTGGCAATTAGGCACAATACAGGTTGATTATAACTTACCTGAACGATTTGATTTAACATACAAGGGAAGTGATAATGAGTTACACAGACCCATTATGATACACAGAGCTCCTTTTGGAAGCTTGGAACGATTTATAGCACTTTTATTAGAGCATACGGGAGGTAACTTCCCATTATGGCTCATGCCAGAGCAAGCTATAATACTCTCTATCAGCGAGAAATATGAAAAATATGCTGAAAAAGTTTTAAATTTATTGGAAAATCACGAAATTCGCGCCCTCGTTGATAATAGAAATGAGACTATTGGAAAAAAAATAAGGGAATCTGAAATGAAGAAATTCCCGTATATGATTATAGTCGGTGAGAATGAAGCTTCAAATAACACAATATCTGTAAGGAAGCACGGAGAAGGAGATATAGGTACTATTACAGTTGAGGAATTTGCAGTTATAGTAAATAAAGAAATTAGTAAGACATTAAAACAATTTTAAAATCGTTTAACCATTTGTCGAAAGACAAGCAAAAAATTTAGGCCATAGCAATTAGAAGAAGACAGCGACCTCAAAGAAGGGAAATCAAAAATCCGCACAATATAAATGGAGAAATTCGCTCTCCAGAAGTGCGCTTAGTGGGTGATAATATAGAGATAGGTGTTTATCCTATTCGTGTAGCTATAGAAAAAGCTCAGGAATTAGAGTTAGATCTAGTAGAGATATCTCCAAAAGCCACTCCCCCTGTTTGTAAAATAATGGATTATAAAAAATTCTTATATGAACAGAAAAAGAGGGAAAAAACGCTAAAATCTAAAGCAAGTAAAGTTGTTGTTAAAGAAATTCGTTTTGGTCCTCAGACTGATAACCATGATTACGAGTTTAAGAAAAAGCACGCAGAGAAATTTTTAAAAGATGGTGCTAAGCTAAAGGCCTATGTGTTTTTTAAAGGACGATCTATTGTATATAAGGATCAAGGTGAAATTTTATTACTTCGCTTGGCTCAAGAATTAGAAGAGCTAGGAAAAGTAGAGCAAATGCCTAGATTGGAAGGTAAACGTATGACCATGTTTATCGCTCCTAAGAAAGTTAAATAAAAGTTACAAGCGAGATACTAATAAAGAAGGAAGAAAATGCCTAAAATGAAGACAAAATCCAGTGCTAAAAAGCGTTTTAAGCTTACAGGTTCTGGTAAAATCAAAAGAAAGCACGCTTTTAAGAGTCACATCTTAACAAAGAAATCTAAAAAGCGAAAGCTAGCGTTAACACATAGTGCTTTAGTGCACGATCATGATGTTAACAGTATTAAGGAACAATTACGTTTAAAGTAATAGTTACCTCGGTTCAATTAATGTATAACCCTGGAGCTAGGCCGACAAAATCTTGAAAATAGATTTAAAAGAGCAAGAGTCAATTAGACCGCCTACTACAAAAAATTTAAAATTATGCCAAGATCAGTTAATGCAGTAGCTTCTAGAGCTAGAAGAAAAAAAGTAATGAAGCAAGCCAAAGGTTACTTTGGTAGACGTAAAAACGTTTGGACAGTTGCTAAAAATGCGGTTGACAAAGCAATGCAATATGCTTATAGAGACCGTAGAAATAAGAAAAGATCTTTTCGTGCTTTATGGATTCAGCGTATCAATGCTGGAGCTCGTTTACACGGAATGTCTTATTCTCAGTTTATAGGAAAAGTAAAAGCTAATAATATTGAGTTAAACCGTAAGGTTTTAGCAGATTTAGCGATGAATCACCCTGAGGCTTTTAAAGCAATTGTTGAGAAAGTAAAATAAACGTTTAACAATATATCTCGCTTGTATAAATCCGCTCTTGTAGCGGATTTTTATTTTAAAACATCATCTATAAATGTGATCTTAAAATGAGTTCCTTTTTTATTTTCTAACATTTCAATCTCACCTTTTAACTGCTTAACAAAACCATGCATTAGTTTAATTCCTGTAGAATTATTTTTCATAAATACTTCCTTAGACATTCCTATACCATCATCATTGATTATTAATTCATAATTAGCATTCTTCGTTTTTTTCAAATTAACTTCTATTACCCCTGTTTTTCTACCTATAAACGCGTGTTTTAATGAGTTGGAAATTAACTCATTAACTATCAAACTCAATGGAAGCATATTATCAATAGATATTTTAACATGTTCAATATTAAAATTTGATGTGATTTGAGTATCGACATTATAATTATTCATTAAATCATTAATTAATAATTTAAAATGATCCCTAAAATCAATATCTCTTAAGTTGTTTGTTTTATATATTTTCTCATGTATTCTTGCCATAGCCACCACCCTACTTTGTGCAGCTTTAAACATCATTGTTACTTCTTCATCCTGTATGTTTCGTGATTGAATTCTAAGTAAACTATTGACTACGTGTAAGTTGTTTTTAACTCTATGATGAATCTCCCGCAACATAATTGTTTTTTCTTCTTCTCGTTGTGTCAACTCTTTTTTTGCTTGATATACTCTTTCATTATTCTTATTCATTATTCTTCCAAAAACTCCACCTAACAAAAGAATTAAGAACAATAAGAAAGAAAGATTATATTCTTCTATTGATTTTTTTGAAATAGTACCTATGACATCAATATTAGATATACTAATAAAATAAAGGGAAAATGTAGAAATAGAAACAATAATCATCCATAAACCTCCATAAAATCGACTAGTCATATATCCAGAAAATATAATCAAAACTAAAAAAGATACAAATGGACTGTTAATACCTCCTCCATAAAGACATAATAAATAACTAATTATAAAAGCCAGTATAGACATTACATTATAAGTTACAACAAGGCGTTTATGTCTATAAAAGAAGAGTGTATTTATAAAGTTAAGAAAAGAATATCCTAGTAATGAATTAAATATAACTCCACTTATGCCTAAATAAAAATAAAAATACAACGAAGATACAAAAGCCAATACAGAAGATGCGTAAGACACCTTAAGTGTTAACATAGTAATGTTTCCGTACTTTTCTTTCTTTAACATTTATTAAATTAATACAAATGCTAATTTAAGAATACCTATGATAGTTTAAGTAAATAATTATATGTTATTTAATTTTTCTATTTATTAATCTAATTAAAATCAAGTTTTTATTTCTTCTTTTTTAGTAGCTGGAAATAATGTACTATTTAATATATATACTTTGTGAATTGGATGTAATTATAATTCTGCCTAGGGTCTCCTACTCGATAACAATAATCTTCTGGATTATACCTTTCTTAAAAAGCAAAAACATTACCCTTGAAATCTAGTAACCTGAGTTCGATTAATAAAAAGCGAGTTGATTAGTTTTAATAGATTGATATT
>CAYMDH010000106.1:0-5355 GCA_964389205.1 uncultured Flavobacteriaceae bacterium | reverse complement strand
TTATAATAGGTGTTTAATTTAGAGATTAATTCGTCTTTATTAAGCTTATTATATTCTCCATCTGATAATGTAAAATCTTTATGCACTACTTGTACAGACCTTATTTCTTTTCTTTTTAGTAAAGTTAATCTTGGCTCGTGCTTAATTTCACAGATGCCGTTAAATTCATCAATATGAGCTGGGATAATTATTGCTCCTCTTCCTGCTGCTATGGAGATAATTTCAGTAGAAGTATTATTAGCATGTGCATTTTGTTTGCCATGAGCTTCAGGTTCAATTCCTGCCAATAATAGAAAATTAGCAATATCCGCAGAAGTTTTATCTAAATCGAATATCACCAGCAAATGTACCTTAGCATCACTACAAGTAATCTCCACCCCAGGAAAAACAGTCAATTCAGTATCTTTTGCAGCCTCTTTAATCCTATCAATCCATTCACCTGTATTATGGTCAGTAACAGCCACACAGGATAAACCTTTATCTAATGCAGCTTTTACCCATTGTTCGGGTGTTACTGATTGGTCTTTAAAACATTTACTTGCAGGTGTGTGAAGGTGTAAATCGCATTTGTGCCAGCGAGTGCCGACGTAATTAATCTGTTTCATGTTTAGAAGTTTTTGGATATGTTATTGATAAATGGCAAACCGTTTAAGCGCAAAAGCTATCAATTCTTCTGTCCTTCCCTCTATGTATATGCGATTAAAATTGGATAATTCTCCTAAGATGTCAGAGTTAACTTGAATCTTGGATTGTTGGTAACCCTTTGATTTGTCAATCGGGCTAATACTGCTAACTTTAGCATTCAACTTTTTTTCTAAAATAGTTAGATTGCCGACTCTACTTATATCTTTATCATAGATTTCTCTTTTTTCCCAGCCATACTTTTTAAGCCCGAAATTAGGGTTTACACTAAAAATATGCTCTACTTGTAAGATGCGGTAATAGGATAAGTCTAAATCTTGTTTATAATTGATTCGATTGAACTCATACATTAAATACTTAACTAATGCTGTTTTCTTATCTACTGTAGCACCTAAATAATCTTTTAGCTGATAATCACCTAAAAATCGTTCTGCGAATTCTTGTAATGCTGCTTTTAGTCTTACTTCAGTAATTTCTTTCTCCATTACTATCGAAGACATCTCATACATCCAGCGCCTAGGATTCGTGTTTTTTAATTTGTAAACTCTAAATTCTACTATTTCTAAGATAGGCAGCAGAGATGCTAATTTATCTTGTTCTTTAAGCCTTACTATAAATGGGTAAAGCGTTGCAGTAAATTCTAAGTATCTAAAAAACTTGCCAAAAGTATCATCCGTAGCGATAGCATCAAATAAGTCTGAATAGGCTTTTGCAAAATTGGCAAAATCCTTTACATAATCTGTTATGAAGTTCTTAAGCTTAGGCAGGTCTAATTTCAGATTCTCACAATTCCTTTTTAGTTGCGTGAATATACTATCCGCACCTAGTCTGTAATCCCAATCAGGAAATAATCTTCTGGAAGAATAATAATGGTGGGTATAGAAGGTATTCTCAAATTCTTTGTCTTCTAACCTCCTAAAAAGATTTAAGATTTTTTTCTGCTCTAGGACATTATCAAGATAGTCAAATATACGAGCAAATTTTTCATTAACTAAGTCATTGAGTTCGCCATTTAAATATAACGTAGAGTAGAGCATTAATACACTCTTTGATTTATCTAAGTTCGATAGCGGAAGACCTCTATCATTAATTACAGTAAACATTTTTACTGCTTGCGATTGGTCTTTTACATTGAAGATTAATATTTCAATTTGCTTACTAATATATGTTATCCATTTTAGGAATTGTGCCTGTGTAAAGTTTTTAGATTTACTAAGAAACTCCCTTTTTGCTTGATAAAGGTTTTTCTGTGAACGGCTTTTAATAGTATCAGCGTCAATATTTGTATAATCAAAAATCAACCGTTTCATAAAAGCCTCATCCGTACCTAATGGAATAAGTTTAGGTGATTTTTCGCTCCCAATATAAAGAGTACTATAAGCCGTTCTTTTATCAATATCTTCCAATTGAATAATCAAAGTATTCAAGAGAATATACAAAGTAGTTATCCTTTGTTGTCCATCAATTACCTCATACACTTCATTGATGATTTCATCCGTATCTTCAATCTTTTGAAAACAAAGTGTACCAATGAAATGCTTCATTTCCAAATTCTCTCCTATATCTTCCCAAAGTGCGTTCCTTTGGTCATATATCCAACTATATTTCCTTTGGTAATCAGGTATCACAAAGCGATTATTGTGAAATAATGTTTTAATGGTTTGTGTAATACTGGGTTGAAATGCCATATCCGAGATTAGAATTATTGTTGTTAATAAATTGTTTTCTAGCGTGTGTAGTTCTCTCGGTATTAGTCTATTTATTCTAGCTTTTATACATCTGTCACATCAAACATCCGTTTCTTAAATTCTTCTTCAATCATTACGACTTTCCATTTGTCTTCTTCTGTTCGCAGATTTTCCAGATTGTTATCTCCATTGACATATATGCGGTCAAACTCTTGGTCGCGAGTATTATAGCTCATCTTTTGGAAGAAAGTATTTAGGTCTTCATTATTTTTTTCTTGGGTATTGCGCCAGATAACTAATATTCTATCCTCTTTTAAGTTATGCCCTTCTACTACCCTAAATCCTCTGATAGTTTTTAAACTCTCTACTACTAACCCAATCAAATAATTAAAGGTTTCCACCATATCTACTTTAGTCGCTTTCATTTCATTATCCCGAGTAATATTTAGGTAATAATTGAATGGGTCTTCAAATGCTGCTATATTTAAAAGACTGTCTTGTGTCTCTGTATCTAACATGTAGTTCAGCATATAGCCTTCTCGGAAAGTAGCATTTTCTTGAAGTGCTAGGCTTTGAGATTTTTTTCTATTTAGGGTTAGATTATTTAGGGCATCTTCGTAACTCTCCAATCTTATATATTTAAAACAATGGCTACTACCTTCTCTACTTACTGGTTTTCCATCCTTCCAGTCTTTTGAGTATATAACCTTTTGGATTCTTGGCTTTGTAACATTATCAAAATGTTCCCCCATCTCAGCAAGAATATATTTTCGATTACCATTATCTTTTCTATTTAAATTGATAATTGAGTGCCCTGTAGTTGAAGAACCCGCAAAGAAATCTCCAACTAAACCATCCGAAGAATTTAGAAAAATTGGTAATAAATGAGATAAAAGCTGAGTTGGCTTAGGGTTTTTAAATATTTTTTTCCCAAATAAGTTTGCTAATTCTCTTGTCCCTTCTCGGTTTCTGCCATGTTCAGTTTCAACAAGGAGACTTCTAGGAGTTACGCCGTCTAGAGACATATAGGTTTTTGTATAAACCCTCCAGTTATTCTTTTTATCTTTGCGAACATAAACTTTCTTATTACTATCATCAGGCTCTTCGAGCCCCTTCATAAGTTTTTCTTTACTCCACCTCCAAATTGTTGTAGGGTTTTCAGGATCAGGTTGTTCTGGCATAATAAAAGTTCCATCTGGGCATGGAACTTCATAATCCATCGACTCGCTATAGGTTAAACTGGTTTTATCCATTCGTTCCCAATAGTATCTTCGTCCATCTTTTTCTTTTTTACTATACTTAGCAGTCATAGATGGACTTTCATGTTGTATTTTACCAAGTTGTGTATTTGTACTATCTTTTAATAGGGGAACTATATATTCATGCTCAACTGCAATTTTAGAACTATCATCTCCACCACCTGCTTTTTTCTTCCAAATGAAAGGCGCAGATACTTTATCCTTTTCAAAAATGGATTTTAATCCACATGTTAAATTGGATATTTCATTTTCATCTATTGAGATTAATATCGAACCTTGTTCACTTAGTAAATTATATTTTTGGAATAGCATAGGAAGCATCATACTTAACCAACTACTATGTTGAAAATTGTCCTTATATATAAATCCGTCTCCCCCCGTATTGTATGGAGGGTCTGTATATATACATTTAATTTGTTTCTTATATCTTTCTTGAAAAAGATTTATAGCATGGAAATTATTAGAATTGATTAATAAACCAGACAATTGTTCATCAATATCTTCAATAGAGTCAATTAATTTCACTTTAAATTCTTCACTAAAAAACTTAGTATCTAAAATTAGAAAAGGGTTAGCTAATAAAAAGGCTGTTGTCAATGGTTCAGAAAAAGATACCTTTTCAAGGTTATCATCCTTAAATAATGCTCCTTGAGAATTTTCTTTTTCTTTTTCTATGTCTTGAATATGAAATAATTTTTTCCATTCATTAACCTGTTGAGTATTATTGATAATATCACTATGTAGTTCTTTTGGTAATCTATCTAAAGTGATGCAGTATTCTGTTTCAATAACAAATTTCTTTTTTAACCACAATTTCTTTTGAAAATCTTCAAGCTGCTCTAAGAAAGCTATAATTTTTAGCCCAATAGTTTTTAAAGCTCTAACTTGGGATAATTGCCTTACAAAATCTTTAGTATCACGGGTATTAATATCATCTAAATGTAACACCTCATTTTTGATAAAAAAGTCTAATTCTTGTCGTAAGAATTTACCTAGGTTTTTGTGAATAAAATAATCGAAGGTAAATCGAGCAGTATATTTTTTAATATGCTTTTCTAGTAATGTTCTATTGGGCAGCTTATCTGTTTTAGTATTTATATTACTTACTAATATTTCTTGAAAATCGCTAGGTATTCTTGTTTTTATCGAGTTAAAGGCAGCTTTTAATAACTCCTCTTGCTTTATTTTCTTTTCTATTAATTCATAAGTAAATTGAATGTGGAGTTCATTACCCATCACTTTTAATGGTTCTTCTTCATAGAGTGCAAATCGACGTTCTTTATTATTTTTTGCTTTATTATTTTTTTGCTCTGTACTAGCCTCTACCAAAACAAAACGAACAGACTTTTCATTCCCTAGTTTAAAAGTATAATTCTTTAAATATTCAGAGGTCTTGATATAATATTGGTCATGATTTGCCCAATGTAATTTTACCTCTTCTCCTTCATAAGGAATTGCATATACGCCTTCTTTATAACGTCTTAAAGAAATAAAATCTCCACCTTCATAATAGCGTTTAAAGAAATTAGCAAGATTCGCAAAGACAGCATTCTCTTCTGCCTCGATATCTGTTGCACCTGCCAATTGTTGACGAAGTGCCTTAACTTTTGGTAAGTTTTCTGGGTCAGCTCCTAGTTCTGCTGCCTGTTTAATTGCCTTATCTAATTCTTGCTGAACAGATGATTTATCACCAGAAAGGTTTTCACTAAGAATCGTCTTGATTTGAGGGATTAAATCTTGATGGAGAAATTGAAGTATCTCTTCTC
>CAYMDH010000105.1:0-5447 GCA_964389205.1 uncultured Flavobacteriaceae bacterium | reverse complement strand
AATTAATACTCTGATAAACAAATAAATAACACTCATATCTACTTGAAAATTAGATAATTTATGTGCAAAGGTCTCTTTTTATTCAAAAGAGTGGTGTTATTTTATGTTGATTTAGCTATACAATACCACTATTGATTATTAGCATCTTAAAACATTGATACTTCGTAGTTGCGTATTGACCAAAACAAAAGGAAGATATGGCCAAATCATTTACCGTCGCAGATTATCTCTTAACGCGGCTAAAACAATTGAATGTCACGGAGGTTTTTCAGATTCCCGGAGATTATGTAAAACATTTTACGCAATCAGTTAGCAAGTTTGCATTTTGGTTCGCAAGCAGATTATTCTGCAGTACTTAATGGTTTCTTTGATATCAAACCGATCATTAGTCAGAAGGACTATCCGTTTATATGTCCTAAATAAAATGATCATTAAACGAATATATCGTAGAAAGTCGATATTACTTCAAAGCATTGTATATTATTATATAGTGGCTGTTTTTGGGTTGTATATGATACACACTTAGAATAACTATAATAGATAAAAGATGACTAAAAAATGTATAGAAAACAGTTGCCTTCTATACATTTTTTTTAGAAATTTCCAAAATCAATATTCTCGCTAATAATTGTTATTGTCTACTTGTAATTTTCTAACCACAACATTTCCATCCTCCATAAATAAATTTACTAAGTATAGTCCTCTTCTTACATTGCTTATATCTATAATAAAGCTATCATTGTTTAATGACTGAGATAAAATTTTCTCTCCCTGAAGACTTCGTATTTCAACAGATTGGATTTTTTGAGTAGTAGTACTCTCTAGATTCAATAAATCTCTTGCAGGATTAGGATAGATATTAACTGTCTTTTTATTTGATATCCCCTTAGAGATATTCTCAGGAAAAGAAATATCTCCTCCATCTGCTATAACAAAAATTCCATCACCTCCCGGACCATTTGATCCACCATTGGTAACGGAAACACCAATTGTATCACCAATAGTAACACCGCAGCTCGTAGCAGTTACACTAATTGAATAGTTTCCAGCAGTACTAGGAGATTGAACAAGTACTCCCGTCCCATTAGTTCCACTAAGAACACTCCATGGGCTAGGTGCAAACCAATTAAAATTGGATATACCAATAAAATTACTGCTATATTGAATCAAATTATTCGGATCTGTCTGAGTAGGTCCCAAAATATTAATTTCCTGAACCCCGTAGGTAATAAATTGTGTACGAAAGTTACTTTCTAAATCACATCCATTGATAGGGTTTGCCCTAACACGTATCGTTCCATTTCCACTTCCAGATGGAGGTGCTGTAACAGTAACTGACCTTGAAGACGTGGTAATTGAAGTTGACGAAGAGCCGTTTAGTCCAAATCCATCAGCAACCTCAAAAGTATAGGTTGCTGCTCCAGGCACCTCAGAAGCAATATAAGTAGTAGTACTATTATTACATAAAAAATTTGTACCTGATAAAGAGGGCGTAGCAAGAGGAAATCCTCCAACAGACACAAAAAAATCTGCATCATCAAAATCAAACGAATTACCATTACCACATGCTGTAGTAGCCGTTATTCTTGCAATACCCGGTGTAGAACCAAGATTTGTAGATATGCCTGCTGTATTAGAAAATGATGTTATTGTGCCATTAGGAAGGGTAACCGCCCAATTTGCATTCGGATTACATGGAACGATAACTGGTTCATTACCGCCATTAAATGAATTGACAGATCCAGCATTAAAAAAAAAGTTTGCTGTGGTATTACAAGGCACATTAGTAGGCCCAAAAATAAAACTGTCAGTTTGAGCAAAAGCTTCACTAAAAGGAAAAAGAAAAACTAATAGCACTAAAGCCCAGAAAATAGTAGATGATTTTTTCATAATATAAAAATTAAGGTTAAAAAAATAAATGAATAAGCGTTTTTAAGTTACTCTAAGCAAAGTCTAAATACCTTCTATGGGCTTATATTTTTGTGATTTAAAATTTTATATCGCAACTATAACAGTACATCAGGTATGTTTGGATTACTTTAAGTCCTAGAAAAAAGGGCCACAACACTGCCCATTAATAACTGTACCAATACATACTTCTGGATTTGGTCTTCCCAAACCACAAGGACTTCCTTCGTTACCACCAGAAATGAAGCCACCACTAACGCATCCTGTAACGGTACAATTTGAGCTACCACCGCCGCCATTCCCGCCACCGTTACCAGGAAAATCACCTCCAGGACCTGGAGGAGGTATCATTCCTCCTATGATGATTTTTTGTTGTTTTTTAGAGAGTAGTCTTGCATTTTTAATTTTTAAAAGTGTGTTTTTCATAAGATATAATTTAAAATTACTATTGTACCCTGAACCTTTATAGACATTCAAAGCCTATGTCTTTTATGTTTCCAATACTTCAAAACTATTTCGTCATGCAATACTTAATCATCAAACAAAATCCTATATCTTATGCACAAAAACCATCGCAGATACCCAGACAGCCCTCAAAATCCTCTAACCAAGGAATTCCATTTAAGCTATGATCAGTAGTAAAATAACAACCCTCATAACATGCTTGTTGACAGCCTCCTGAAATTCTCTTTGATCGTTCTTTTGAAATTTGATATTTCTTTAATTCTTTTAAACTTTTCATATTAATATATTTTAAAAATTACTGGTGTGCGCTGAACATTTAAAGACATTCAGCACTTATGTCTTTTATAATTATTGTAGTCAAAACTGTCAGTAATCCAATACTTCATAACTGAATAAGTTTCTAATATCCCGACAGTTCAAAAGTTCATTTATTTTTTCGTCTTTACAAGAAGTGTATTCAATCATTCATGAATGACTATTCTGCGTTCATGAATGACGTATACTATATTTTGAATACGTATGTTTATTAAAACCAGTAGTATTAGGAAATCATCGCCTTTATAGGTGAGCCAGAAATTAAAAGGAACGAATACACCTTTTTATATGTTAAAGATGATCGGGGATTCCTTTTTAAGAAAATCTAATGTTAAATTAGAACACTATTTGCTGTTATAACGACATTATTTCTATTCCTTGAACAGCACAATGGACAGTACTTATACAAATTGAAACTATGTATGAATAATAATAAACGGTTATTTTATATCCTTTTTTTTTCTTGCATTCATATTGCTTTAGCTCAAAAAAATCAGGCCATATCTATAGACTCTTTAGAACATAAAACCATTTCTGAACTTAAGACTATAGCCGCAAGTAATGGTAATATACGTGTAACCAAGGTATTAATAGACAGATCTAAAAAGGAAAAAAATATAGAAGCACTGGCAGATGGATACTATTTGATGTCTATATTTACTTTTAATGAAGATGTATTGCGGTATAGTGATAGTATTATTGCTTTAAAAGATGCTTTTCGTAATACCTTATATCCAGCTAGTGCTTATTATAAAAAAGGGTATTACTTATACGTTAAAAGGGATTTTCAAAAAGCTACTGACAATTTTCTTTTGGCAAACAAATATGCTCATGACTACCCAAATCCTGACCTCTTATTAAAATCTAAACATGGATTGGGGCTCGTAAAAGAGCAATTACTGGATTTTGAAGGAGCTCTTGAAATCTTCAGACAAAATCTTATATATGCAAGGAATACGGATACTCCGTTAATAAATGATGATAGTTATTTATATACAATATCTGCAATTGCTACATCATATAACAGATTAACACAACAAGACTCTGCCATTCATTATACCACTTACGGTATTAAGGAATCTTTGCGACTACATAAAGAATCAGAATACTATGGGTTTGTATTAAGCGCCGCCCAAACGTATTTTCTTAATAAAGAATACAAGCGTTCCTTAGATAGCTTACATAAAATAAAACCTTTTTATATCTCAAGTAATGATCCCACAAGTCTCGCAAGTGTCTATTACTACTTAGCAAGAAACTATCAAGAAACTAATAAAGAAGAACTTGCCATACCACTACTTAAAAATATTGATACGCTGTTTCAAAACAATCGGGATACACGAACGGAGATTAGGGAAAGTTATCAATTATTGATAGACTATTATGAAAACAAGAATGACTTACAATCGCAATTGTTATATACTGAGAAATTACTAGCTCTAGATAGTTTAAGGTATAAAAACGGATTGTATCTCAACAAGAAAATTCTAGAAGAATATGAAATACCCCTTCTTATAGAGAGCAAACAGAGCATCATAGACGCGCTAGAACATAAGAAAGGGAACTTTCTCTTAATAATTTATGTATTATCAGGCATCTGTATACTAGTGATACTCATAGTAATTTATCTCAGAAGAAAAAACAACTTGTTTAAAAAACGTTTTGAACAGCTTATCAATCAGGAAAGCGTCAATAGCAGTATAAAAGAAACACAAGTCAACAAGAAATCAACAACATTAAATATTCCGGAAGATATTGTACATCATATACTTAACCGTTTGGATACATTTGAAAAAGATCATAAGTATTTAGATACTCAAATTTCTATTAATAATCTATCAAAAACCCTAGGCACCAATCCAAATTATCTTTCAAAAGTTATTAATCACGTTAAAGAAATGTCTTTTACACAATACATCAATAATTTGCGGATTGAACAAGCTATAAAGACATTAAAAAATGATCCATTATATCAAAAATTCACAATTAAAGCCATTGCCAGAGAATTTGGATTTAAGACTTCTGAATCTTTTTCAAAAGCGTTTTACAAAAAAACAGGAATTAAACCTTCTTTTTTTCTCAAAAGTATAGAATCCATAAATAATTGATATTCAGCAAAAAAAAACATCATCATATCGTCATTCATGAATGACGATCAATAGGTCTCCGAAAAGGTGAGATCATTGAGATAATTCCTATAGTTTTGAGTAGATAAATTTAAAAAACAACACTATGAAAAAACAAAGCAAACCCCGTTTATATAAGTTTAAAGTAGCAAAAATTAGTAATTTATCACATGTTAACGGCGGACAAGTTACGACACAAGAAGTTACGACAACTAGTGACTGTTTTCAGCCAACTCATGACTGTTGTTCAGAGACTATAAGACCGACAAAACCAATCCCAGGAGGACAATGTATCCAAACATCAGAAATTATTGTTCCTCCTCCTAGTAATGACTGTAATATTACGGTTAGTATTACAGAATGACTATCTATTACGCATTATGCTTCTGGCGATCACATTGAAGTGATAAAAACAACCTGATAAAACTATACATTTAAGTCTTGTGATTTTACTTTAAAATAAAAACTTAAGGTCTGTACAATTTGAGTTGTAAATTTTCAGAGACACTCTTATTTGCTAAAATATTCTAGAACATTCTCCTCAATACGTGATTGAATATCAGTTAGATCAGCTTTCTCGAAAGCTTCTCCCGTAATATTCTCATATAACTCAATATAACGATCGGACACCGT
>CAYMDH010000104.1:0-5724 GCA_964389205.1 uncultured Flavobacteriaceae bacterium | reverse complement strand
ATCTATCTTTTTTACTCATAAAATCTACTTAAATATTAATCGAACTCAGGTTATATGAACTTTACGCTTGTTAATAGCCTAATATTTGCTGGAATTATACAAGGTTTTATTTTTGGAGTTATCTATCTCTTATCTAAAAAACAGAAAAATAAGAGTACTACTTTTCTTGCTTTACTCATTATTTCATTTTCGTATAATAATCTTCAATCTTATTTGCAAGATACAGATATTGTTTCAGGTTTAGGAATGTACTATACATTATATATCCCAGTAGGATCACTAATCCCTGTATTTATGTATTTTTATTCGCTCGAATCTACTGTGGGATTACAAAATAAATTTAAGAGACCTTGGTTCTTTTTTATTCCATTTATAGTATTTTTTTCCAATGCGATTTTTTTTAAAATATATAACATTGTAACCGTAATGACCTCCGAGATTTACAGAAATTTCAAAGCATCTAATGATTTTCAAAGTATTTTTTCTTTTGTCTACACACTAGTTTTAATAATACTTTCTTATAGACATCTAGTACATTATGAAAAGAATATAAAAAATAGAAAAACACGAAATTATCAGCAAAATTTATGGCTCAAAAAAACATTAATATCGCTTTTTTTCTTAACTCTTTTTTGGTCTGTTGGCTTAGTTGTATATCACACAAATAATAACTATACTATATATTTTAATTTGCTTTGGGTTGGGCTTTCTATTGCTATATATTGGCTAGGTCATATGGGTATTTACAAATATGGAGTTACCCAAGAACGTATAAAAATCCGAAACTTTTCAAGTTCATCTAACACTTCTTTAATTGTAGAAACTCGATCGAGTGAAAACATAACAAAACTTAAAGAGAAATTAGTAGAAAAAAAAAGGTTTTTAGATCCTACACTAACCTTAGAATCTTTGGCAAATGATATTGGCATTAGTAAAAGTCACCTATCTCGTATCTTTAATATAGAGTTAGAAAAAAGTTTTTCAGATTATGTAAAACAACTTCGTATTGAGAAGGCAAAGTCTTATTTAGAAAACCCTAAATTTTCAAACTATACCTTGGTGGCTATTGGGTTAGAAGCAGGCTTTAATAGCAAAACTACATTTAACACTGCTTTTAAAAAAATAACAGGAATGACACCTTCACAGTATCGTATAGATAGTTTAGTAACAATCAAAACAATCTCTGTCAAATAAGTAGCCTATACTTTATTTTATTTTCTTCAATTGTAAACTCTAAACACCTATTAATTAGTTCCAATTTATGCTATTAGCAATTTATGGAACGTTTTAGTATTAGTGAAATTATAGTTTTGAAAAGCTTTAATTTATTAGATTAAATAACTTTAAATACGCTATCATTTGATTGATCACTTAATAAATGTCATTCTAATATTAGGAGCTATTCAAGGTTTTGTTTTTGGTTTGTTAATTCTGGGGTCAAAAAAATATAAGGTATTGAGTACTTATTTTTTAATTGCTCTTATACTTATTATTTCCTACAATAATCTTCAATATTTTTTATTCCGTATAGGGGTAGTTCCAGGAGATATATTTTACCAAACTATATATCTACCTATGGGTATTTTAATTCCTCCAAGTCTTTATTTTTATACTATTACATTTCTTAATCCAGATATGAAAATTAGAGTTAAAAAAGAGTGGATGTATCTGCCTTTTCTCTTTTTTTTAATTGTAAGTTCAGGTTACAAAATTTTACATCTTTTTAAAATAAATTTTGAAAATTATTTTTGGATTTTTAGCGCTTTATTAACACTTCATGAAACTATTACGTTGGTATTTATGCTAACTGTTTTGATAGTATTGATTAAAAGAATTATAGATTTTAAAGCAAAGGTAAAACGTGCAAATTACAAAAAAGTAATACCTGCAACTAACTGGTTATTATATATTGTTATCATTTCATTATTTAATATGATTATTTACTCTTATTTTGTAGTAAATATTTTCACTAATACTAGCGATGGAGAAATCATATATGGAGTTTGGGTTATCAATTCTATACTTATTTATATTCTTGGGCACATAGGGATCTATAAATTTAGCATTCAACAGGAGCGTAAAAAGATTAGAGCATTATCTGCTTTATCACAAGCAACATTAAAGATTAAAACTAGTACTAATGAAAACATAATATTACTTGAAGAAAGATTGATAAAAGAGCAACTATTTTTAGATCCTTCACTTACATTAGAGTCCTTAGCAGATGAAATTAATATAAGTAAAAGTCATCTGTCACGTGTTTTTAATAATGAGCTTAAAAAAAGTTTCTCAGATTGTATAAATCAACTTCGTGTTGATAAAGCTAAATCTTATTTAGAGAATGCTAATTTTTCAAAATATACACTTTTAGCGATTGGTCTTGAAGCAGGCTTTAATAGTAAAACAACTTTCAACACGTCTTTCAAAAAATTTACAGGAGTAACACCTTCACAATATCGGAATAACAATCTAGAGAGAGTCGAGTCTTAATTATAATAGCCCATATTAAAATTAGGTTTAATGTGAATTTTACAATTACAAATGAGTTCTAATTTGTGCAATTAGCAATTTATGGAACGTCTGTATTGTATAGTAGCTATAGTTTTGGAATGCTATTAATCATAATATAATCAATCAAGTGTACTACCTTTTAGAGTTACTTCGAAAACTAAAAAGACGTATAAAAAGTCTTAGGATTAGTTTAATTACCTATCCAATTTTCACATTTCACTCATATTATAATTTTTTAAATATCACGTACATCAAAATAGATTATTAAAATGTATTAATTACTAAAAAGAGTATCTAATGCAGAAATAATTTAATCAATTCAGATTCGATAAGAACGATTACTGCACTAGATGTCCTATTTGTTTAATGGTACAAATTTTCACAAAAAATTAAATTATATGAAGAAAATATTAATTCCATTAATTCTAATCAGTATTGGATTAGTACTGTTTGGAATTGGCTTTTTAGGCTTAGGGAAAGGAAATGCGACACTTGACATTCAAATAGAAAAAGCAGATTTTATAATGCCTGCAGCTCACAGAGTATATGCCAATCCAGACGCATTAGATGGGAAATACTATTTGTTTAAGGCAAAAATTGATAATACAGGTAAAAAAACACTAGAAGATGTTACGGTAAAGTATCGTATTCCAGGTTTTATCGATTGGACTGAGTTGGAAATATCTGGAGAACTATCACCAGGACAATCTCTTATTGTCCCATGTTACCCTAAGTTTCCAGATGCTATTACAGAAAAAAGCACATCATCTGTAGAAAGAGCAGAAATTGAAGTGTCTTGGGATGGAGCAAAAGAAGACGATATTATTTCTGAAGATTTTGGTTTTAAACTCACCAATCGTAATGAATATGTTTATACAGGAATTAAACAAGAAGAAATAAGTGGTTGGGCAGATGTATATGATAATGACAAGCTAATAGCTTGTTTTGTAACTCCTAATGATCCTATTATAAAATACTATACACAGAATCTTCAAGAAAAGCTTTTAAAAGGCGAAGCAGCATCAGTGACCAATAAACCAGAAGATGGGGTTCGTTTTCTAATGGGTATTTATGAAGCTACAAGAAAAGCGCATATGGTGTATAGTGGTACTAAAGGAATTCCTCAAAGCACAGATGATGTTCAAAGTATGGTGCAACAAGTTAGGTTGCCAAGAGAAGTAGTTACAGGAAATACAGGTTTATGTATAGAGTTAAGTTGTTTGTATGCCAGTGTACTATCTGCAGCGGGTCTAAATCCAGTAATTTATTTTGTTCCAGGTCATGCTTATCCAGGATTTCGAATGAATGGTGAATATTATGCCATTGAAGCTACAGCTATTAATGGAGAAGGATTGGGAGGTGTTAGTAGCGTAGAAGATGCTTTTAAGCAAGGACAAAAGCAATTACAAGAGTTTATAAAACGTAGACAGATGGGAGATCCACGTTACAATATAGTAGACATTCATACTATAAATGCACAAGGAGTTACTTCTATGGATCTCAAAGATAATAGTTTTATGAGAAAAAAAGTAGATGAAATAGCTGCCACATGGGCCAATGGTAGCAAACCAAAATACAAAGCTGTAAAGCAAACGATTATTAAAAATGAACCTTCTCCAAAACCACCAGTAAAGAATAATTATTTATCCATGAAAATCCCTACAGGATGGCAAGTGGTATTGTATCCTGTTCCTCAAATACCAATTATTACAGCTCAAGTAATCGCTCCAGATCAAATAACAACTGCCACTATTTTTGATGTTCCAGTTTCTAATGTAGGTCAAGCTATGGAAATCATTAATCAAAATTTTTCTATTCTAAATACTGTAATCGAATATCGAATTAATGGGAAAAACTTAGTTGGGCAAACATATTCAGATTTGGGAGTATTTAACTGGATTGGAAAAGCATTATACACCTCTAAAGGGGTTCGAATCGTTGCAGTTGGAACTTCAGATTATCTCTTCGAACAAACAAGTACAGTAATTAATCAAGTATATAATACTATAAGATAAATACTATTATGAAAACTATCATTACAGTTATACTTCTTCTCATATTGATTCAGTTGAGTAATGCTCAACAAAGTAGTCAAAATATAGAAATGAATATAGACGCTTTGGGAAATGCAGATTTGAAAATTACAATGAAAATGACAGCCCAACAATGGCAAGTATGGAATGCAAATATAGGGAGTAATCCTGCAGCACTAAAACGAGATGTAGAACGATCTATGCCTGGATTCTTTTTAGATAGTTTCAAGCTTAATAAACAAGATATGAAACGCTCTTTTGAATTAGGCTTAAAAGCGTATGGCATCTGTAAAATAGATAAAAGAGGGCAATGGTCTTTAGAAACTGATGAAAAAGATGCGCATCTAACAGAACTCAATGATCGAAAATATATGCTAGTAAGTAACCCTTTAGAGTTTGGAGGCAGTTTGCAACAAACCATTATTGTTAATTTTCCTAAGGAAGCAACAGCTATAAAGGTTGATAAAGATTCTTATGGAAAAACAATTTTTGAGTTTGATATGAAAACATCATCATCAAGTTTTAACAAGTTAAATTGGGCAGGGCTTCTCTTCATTATTGGAGGAATCTCATTAGGAGGATACAATTTAATAAAATCTAAGAACGAGTAAAGAAATAAGAATTAAACAGCATAAATAATTATAAACTATAACATAAATACAAATTAACAAACAGTAATGAAAAAGATAAAATACATACTCATAAGATTCATAATGTTTTCATTTATCATTTTAGGAACGATGTAAGGATGCTCTTCAGAAGATGATGTATTACCAGCCGACGATGTAGATAATGTAGATGATAATGACGAAGATGAAGATGAAGATGATGATGATACTAATACTAATAATTCAAGTATTAATTTGCAAAATATAATTTTAGGAGGAGGAGATCAAGATGATATTTATTTTGGTGTTGCTGTTGCTCCTGATGGAGATATTGTTGTTTGTGGTCAACGAGATGCAATAGGTGTCAATGGAAGAACTGCTTTTTTTGAACGTTATACGCAAGATGGTACACAATTATGGACTCAATCCTTTACAAATTCAGCAGTTTTTTTTATGGGGATTACTCAAATGGAAAATGGAGATTATATAGCTGTAGGACAGGGGTAATGGTGGACAAAGAGATGCATTGGCAATACGTATAAATGCTAGTGGTAACACTATATGGTCTCAAA
>CAYMDH010000103.1:0-5833 GCA_964389205.1 uncultured Flavobacteriaceae bacterium | reverse complement strand
TTTAGTGTAAACCTTAATCTTTAACTTGTGTAAACTATGTCCCTTTACGAACATATTAATACTCCAATGTTCTTCATATAATTAGGTTGTTTGTATAGAAGACTATTGTTTGAAAAAAATGTTACATAATTTTATGTTAAGTAATAAAAATGCATAGCTCCAACTAATTAGCTAATAAACTTTTTCGTTCTATAATTTCACCTCTTATAATAACTTTAGAAATAGTATTATACGCCTCGATTTCTTGTAACTGATTTTTATCTAAGATAACCAGATAAGCAATTTTTCTTTTTTCAATGGTTCTGTATTTTTCTTCGAGCCCAAAAGCTTTTGCATTATTAATAGTAGCTGTAGTCAGAATTTCTTTTAAGGATAAATCGATTTCATACATTTGTATTATTTAGAGATACTCAAAATATTAATAACTGTTAAGTAATTGATCTTGAAAATTATTTATGAGTTAGTAATTCCACTTATAAAATAATATGGATTTTAAATTTCTGAATCAGAATTAGCAATCCGATACAATAAAATTATTTCAATAATAACTACAGGGACTATTAAGAAAATTGCTAAGGGAGCTAATATAATTGTTGATAAGCATATGCCATTTATAATTTCTATTATTCCATTTACCTGTACAAGCATACCCAAGTGTTTCTTTAGTTTTAATAACTGAATTCCAAAAAATATAAAAACAGGTCCTATCAAAATTGGCCATATAACTAAAGTGTAAGTAGTTGAATTATTAAAAAGAAAAACTACAATTACATCAAATATTTCTAAAACGCCATATACTATAATTAATAAATAGGCGATTGTTTTCAACCATTTATGATTATAAATGGTTGAAATAGCTAAGAAACCACCCATAAAAATAGTAAATGATACGATAGATAATACTTTAATAAAACTATAACCAATAATATTTAAGATTGATATATCTTCATTAAATTGATAAATATCTGCTAATGCCTCCATAGTGCCAATAACGATATAAACAACCCCAAAAACCCAAGCAATATTTAATTTCTTTTTATTGCTGGATGAAATATTAACTTTGTTAAGTGCTATATTTATTTCAGAATTAATATCAACTTCTAAAACTTCGAAAATTGTACGCAACGTAAAACTTCGGGGTGTAACGTTTCCAGCTTCTATTCTTTGTATGGTACGAACATTAATATTGCATTTTTCAACTAACTCTTCTTGTGTAAGTCCTTTCTGTTTTCTTAAATCGGAAATTCGTTTTCCTAATTCTGGTTGCTTCATGTGATAAATATTTTTATTTACCATGCTAAATTAATTTTTCACTTTAATGTTCTTAGTTTTTTCACTCGGATTTAACCCGAAATTTACCCGAATTATCTTTGTTTGCAGTAGTTAAGAGTGTTTTTTGTATAGCTGTATTATCAATATTTCTATATAGAATTTGTCCTCTTTTAAGATTTCAATTCTTAAATTTCTCTCTTTTTCCAAACTTCTTTCGTATGGTTTTAAAAGAATTTGCCATTTTATCAAAGGTATTTCTATACTTATCTTTTCTGTTTTCTAGCGTCCAATTCATAATCATATATACTTTTTCACTTCCTGTTATAAAAGTGAGAAAGTAGGTGATATCAATACCATCAAATGTAGCATCAATTTCCAATTGTACTGCATTTAAGTTATTTATTTTAAGAGATTTTGAATTCGATTTTCTATTGATTACAACACTTTCTTCTAAATACTCAACATGCACATTTCTATAATTTTCTGCAACAGAAATAGCATCATTATAATTATCTATTTCTTTAAAGGTGGAAACAAATTCATCTTTAGATTCGTCAATGATAAGTGAATATGTTTCTTTAAGGATATTTTGATATTGTAAAGAAGCTTCATCATTTAGATCTGCTTTACTCATATACTTAGGCACTTTTAGAATGTATTCGTTATTTATTTTAATTAAAGTGAAATCGTCTTTTGATAAGTTTTCTGGTTTTTTAGTATTGAAGCTATCGCAAGAAATCATAAATATTGAAATAAATATATATAAAATAATAGGCTTAATTTTTTTCATAAATGATATTGTATAGTTGACTATTAATTTATTTTTTTAATTCTTCTGGAAATATATCAGGAATGAATTCCCAAAGGGCAGGTAACATAAAATAGGTGAACAAAGTTAGGAGAATGATAGAAATAATATTCATCCAAATACCTGTTTTTAACATATCGGGAATTCTCAAATAACCAGATCCAAAAACAACGGCATTAGGTGGTGTGGCAACAGGAAGCATAAAAGCACAAGAAGCAGCTACAGTAACCCCTACCATTAAAACAAAAGGATGTACATCTAAAACCAATGCAACTGGTATTATAATAGGAAGTAACATAGAGGTAGTTGCTAAATTTGAAGTGATTTCTGTTAAAAAATTTACAGCAGCAATTAAAAAGATGAGTAACAGAAATAAAGGAATGCCTTTAACTGACGTTAATTGAGCACCAATCCATTGTGCTAAACCAGAAGAAGAAAAACCTTGTGCTAGTGCTAAACCACCTCCAAATAGTAATAAAACACCCCATGGTAGTTTTACTGCACTTTCCCAATTAATAATACGTTTTTCTTTTTTTGATTTGGTAGGCAATAAAAAGAGCACTACGGCAGCGATCATAACAATAATAGTATCATCTATATTAGCAATGTATTTTTGGAGTACATATTTTCTTAAAATCCAGGAAACAGCTGTAAGAATAAAAACAATGAGTACTAATTTTTCTTCAAATGAAATTTTTCCTAAAGCCTTTGTAAGACGCTTTATTTCTGCTTTTCCTCCAGGAAATTCTTTTTGTTTGAAGACAAATGCAAAACGAGTTAGATAAATCCAGCAAATAACTAGTAATAGTAATGAAACGGGCAATCCAAATTGCATCCATTGTAAAAAAGAAATTTCAATATTGTATGTTTCTTGAAGGATTCCTGCTAGTATAATATTAGGAGGTGTGCCAATAAGAGTTGCTACCCCTCCAATAGAAGCAGCATAAGCAATTGCTAACATTAAAGCTTTTCCAAAAATTATATTTTCGTTTTTTTCTGTTTTAGGATTGTCTTTTAATTGAGAAACTATAGCCATTCCTATAGGTAACATCATTACGGCAGTAGCTGTGTTTGAAATCCACATAGATAAAAAAGCAGTAGCACACATAAACCCAAGAATAATTCGATTTACACTTGTTCCAATAAGAGTAATAATATTTAAAGCAATACGCTTATGAAGGTTCCATTTTTCAATAGTAATAGCAAGTATAAAGCCTCCAATATATAAGAAAATATATTTATGACCATAAGCAGCTGTTGTACTTGATAAATCTAAAGCACCACTTAAAGGAAATAAAATAATAGGTAACATAGCTGTTACTGCTATAGGAACTACTTCTAGTGTCCACCATATGGCAACCCATATAGTGGTTGCTAGTACAGCATTGGCTTCTTTTGAAAGCCCTTCAGGCTGAAAGAATAAAAGAATACAAAAGAAAAATAAAGGACCTGCTACTAGTCCAAAACTTTTTATATATTGATTCGTCATTTTAACAATTAAACATATATTATTTTACCTAGAAATGATGGAGACAAGATAGTAATATATGTTTAGTTCTTATTTTGTTTATTTAAATCTTTTAAAGAAATCACTGTTCTGAAGCCCAAATGCTCTAAAGAAGAATCATAACTAGTCGCCATACGAGCAGAAATACGATAACTGGCACAATACTCTTTTGTACATAAATAAGAGCCTCCTTTAATAATTTTTTCTTTAGCGTTTGTATATGAATTTGTAGCTCCTTGCGGGTTGTATACTGTTTGAGTTTCTAAACTTTTATAATAACTTGTATGATACCAATCTTGAGTCCATTCCCAAACATTCCCAGACATATCAAAGAGTCCATACGTATTTGCAGGAAAAGAGCTTACAGCTGCTTTTTTTTCATATCCATCCTCTATAGTGTTTTCTTCAGGAAAATTACCTTGCCATGTATTGGCATGCGTAGTTAACAATGAAAGGTCGTTTCCCCAACTAAATTTATGTTCATCATTCCCTCCTTTAGCTGCGTACTCCCATTCTGCTTCTGTGGGGAGTCTTGTTCCAGCCCATTTGCAGTAGGCTTGTGCATCTTCATAAGAAATATGAACAACCGGTAGATTTTCTTTTCCAATAATATCACTTTCAGGCCCGTAAGGATGTCGCCAATTAGCACTTAATTTCCATTTCCACCATTGAGAATAATTTTCTGGACGTATCAATTCTTTAGGTTGGTTCTTAAAGATAAGAGAACCTGATTGTAATAATGAGTCGTGTGGCTTTAAGGTTCCTGCTGGTAACTGTTTTTTTAATTCGTTCCAATCTATTGCCTTTTCTGCAGTTGTTATATAACGAGTATCATTTACAAATTTCAAAAATTGAGCGTTTGTTACTTCGGTTTTATCCATAAAAAAACCATCAACAATTACTTTATGTGCCGGTTTTTCATGCTTCATAGCACCATTGTCAGATGATAGTGCACCTTGCGTAAAAGTACCACCAGGTATCCAAACCATATTTTGAGGGGCACTAATATCCCTGGGAAAAGATGTTATAGGAACTATTATATCGGTTTCTTTAAGAACAGCTCTTTTGCAACTTACAGAAAGTAGCATAAGTATAATAAGAAGGTTCAACTTCTTAAAAAACGTTCCGAAATAAAAATTGTTCATAAGAGAGCATCATTTTATACTAAAATAATAGAAAATCGGCTAATTTTAATGTTTTTAAATTAAACGTATAAAATTATGTATATCCCTGCCGAATACCAAAATACAAATGTTGATGATGTTAAAGAGTTTGTCAACGCTAATAGTTTTGGAATTTTAGTGAATCAAGTTAATAATAGGCCATGGGCTACTCATATTCCAATGGAGTTAACAAAGAATACAGATGGGGAAGATGTTTTATTAACACATGTTTCTAGAGGCAATATGCAATGGAAGAGTATTATAGAAAATAAAGAAGTTTTAGCAATTTTTCAAGGCCCAGATTCCTATATATCCTCTTCTTGGTATGACTATGAAAGTGTACCTACCTGGAATTATATAGCTGTGCATATTCATGGAGTAATGAAATTATTAGAAGGACAAGCCTTGTGGGATGCAATGAAGCGATTGGTTGATAAACATGAAAAAAAATCTAAAAAACCTGTGAGTATGAGTACCATGTCTGATAATTATATCAAGAGGGAAATTAAAGGTATCATAGGGTTAGAAATAGAAATAATAACAATAGAAGCTTCTTATAAATTATCACAGAACAAAAGTGAAAAGAATCATAAAAATATTGTTTCTGAGCTTGAAAAAAGAGAAGACGATCACTCTCATCAAATTGCAAAGGCAATGAAAAAATATCAAAAAAAATGATTTACATAAAATAACGTGAAGAATTTTATTTAGCTAAACTATTTTTTAATTTGTTCTTATCTAAAGTATTGTAATTATTAAGATCAAAGAATCAAAAATAATTTAATTGTTACTTTTTACAACTGTTTACATGGTTTATACTTAAAAGAATATAATTTTAATTTTCCTATAATTACACTTGTAAATGAATTATGGTTTTACAGTAAGTAAACTAAGGGATATTTGTTATTTTAAGAATACAGTTACTCGGTGCTTAATTTTTAACATTTTAACCAGCAATATTGCTGGTTTTTTAACATAAAAAATGTTAAGCAATACTTAAAAAGTATAAATTTGCAGAACTGACGATTAACTGCAAAATTCGGACATAGTATACCACTAATTTCGGGTGAAACTGAACCACCC
>CAYMDH010000102.1:0-5843 GCA_964389205.1 uncultured Flavobacteriaceae bacterium | reverse complement strand
ATTACTTTTCATTACACTTATAATTTAGTGTAACGCTATTTCAGGACGAGACATTATTATGAAAAAAAAGAAAGCTCTTTTAAAATTAAAAAAAGAAACTGTTGCTAAACTTAATTTAAATCAAATTAAAGGAGGGCAGGGTTTTATCGATAATTCTGGTGCTTCAAGATGTCGTAATGAATGTACTACAAATCGTCAATTTTGTCCAGGAACTGTAAATAGTGAATGCCAACGTATAACAACACGTTGTGCACCTAATGGAACCTTACATTGTGATCCTCGTCCGGGAACACTTTTAACATGTTTTGGTTGTGCATAAGTAACTGTTAATTATAATATTAATTTAATTAAGCAAAAGCTTTTGAAATAAATATCACAAGCTTTTGCTATTTTTATACAAGTAGTTTAATCATGAAGAAAAAAAGTTTAAAATCATTAAAGCTTAACAAAAAATGTATTTCTAATTTAGAAAAAGACACTACTAAAGGTGGTACTTTAATACCCACTGGAGCTTGTTTATCACAATTTAGAATTTGCCCAGGGCAATGTTATACGGAAAGAATTGATTTATGTTATATGTAAGATTATACATTTATAAATCTTGCTCTCGATATTTATAAATATCGATATTTATTATTTGTCTTCTCTCTATTATCATGATAATTTTAATCCAATAATTAATATAAAAAACTTTTAATCATGAAGAAAAAAAGCTTAAAATCATTAAAACTTAACAAAGAATCTATTTCTAATTTAGAAAGAGATACGGCTAAAGGAGGTGTTCAATTTGGATTTAGAACCTACTATCCATTTTATAATTGTGTTACTGATTTAGGTTGCGAGACAGTTGTAAATGATTGTGATGAAAGTATAGATAATTGTCCAATTAGGATAAAACTATCTATAAAAAGGCACATTGCTAAGCTAAAAGCATGTGCCTTTTTTATTGAAAAACTACATTCCTTTCTAAATAAGATTATAAATCTCTGATCCTGATTACGTTCTCCTTTGCAAATGCAAAGCTGCATCACTTTGTGATACACTTTTTTGTTTTCATTTCGATTTTGAAGTAAACTTCAACCTAAGTTTCTATAATCAGGATTATATCGCTTCGCTCTTGTTCCTGATTACGTTCCCCTTTGCAAATGCAAAGCTGCATCACCTTGTGATACCCTTTTTTGTTTTCATTTCGATTTTGAAGTAAACTTCAACCTAAGTTTCTATAATCAGGATTATATCGCTTCGCTCTTGTTCCTGATTACGTTCCCCTTTGCAAATGCAAAGCTGCATCACCTTGTGATACCCTTTTTTGTTTTCATTTCGATTTTGAAGTAAACTTCAACCTCATTCAAACAAAAAAGCCTGCATTTTCATGCAGGCTTTACGCTTGTAGTGATCGCGACAGGATTCGAACCTGTGACCGTCTGCTTAGAAGGCAGATGCTCTATCCAGCTGAGCTACGCGACCATTTAAAGAATAAACAAAAAGAAATAATGCATCCCTTTAGTTTAATTTGGCGCAAATGTAATAAATCTATATAAAACACAAATAATTTATACTACTTTTTATTTTTAATTTTTACTATCTTTTCCCTAAAATTAGAAGGAATTGAGACCTTTTTAATTCTAATGCATTAGCTATTAACATAATAAATAATGACAGATATATATCTAGCAAATACAAAATCTCATTATACTATAATTTCTAAACTAGCTACTATAGTTTGGACAGAACATTATACTCCAATTATTGGCAGCAAGCAAGTTACTTATATGCTTGATAAATATCAATCTGAAAATGCTATTGAAAAACAAATTAATGAAGGTGCTTATTATTTTCTTATCAGATATAATGGAAAAGATGTTGGTTATTTTTCATATTACAAAAAAGAAACTTCTCTTTTTTTAAGTAAGTTCTATGTTCTAAATTCCTATAGAGGAAAAAGTATTGGAAAAAAAGCAATTTCTTTTATTGAAAAGAAAACAAATGAACTCAATTGTAATACTATATCTCTTACTGTGAATAAATACAATAGCAATTCTATAAAGGCATATGAAAAGATGGGGTTTAAAAAAATAAAAGATATAGTTACAGATATTGGAAATGGTTTTGTTATGGATGATTTTTTTATGAAAAAGTTTATTTGAATAATATATTGATCGTAGTTTAAAAGAAAAAAATATAATGCCATTTTCAGAAACTGAAATAGCCAACGACTACAGCAAACGTATGAATAATGTATTACACTATATTGATGAAAATTTAGATGGTGCACTAACATTAGGAAATGTTGCTAAAATTGCAAATTTCTCCCCTTTTCATTTTCACAGGATTTTTAAAATTGCTACCACCGAAACACTAAATTCATATATCAATAGAAAACGAATTGAAAAAACTGCTTCTGTGCTTCTAAGGGATAAAAAGACCTCTATAACTCAACTATCATTACAGTATGGTTTTAATAGCAATTCATCTTTTACTAGAGCTTTTAAAAAGTTTTATGGCATGAGTCCTTCTGAATTTAGAAAATCCAGCCCTAGTAGATATAGCAAGATTCGTATAGTTGAAAGCAAGAATAGGCAAAAAGAAAAAATCTTTGAAGAATACATTTGCAACATTAATAATCATAAAAAATGGATTAAAATGAATGCAAAAATCGAAATCAAAGAATTAAACACATTAAACCTGGCGTATATTAGTCAAATTGGAGCACAAGATTTATCGGGTGTTTTTAATAAATTACTTAAATGGGCCAGACCTAAAGGGTTGCTTGAAGATCCTAATTTTAAAATGGCCACCATATATCATGACAGTTATAAAATAACAGATCCTTCTAAAATTAGAATAAGCGCCTGTGTTCTTCTAAACCAAGCTATAGAAGTTAATGATGAAATTGGTTTAACTACCATAAAAAAGGGAAAATTTATTGTTGGTAGTTTTGAGATTAATGTCCATGAATTTGAAAAATCATGGAGTGGTCTTTTTATTTGGATGAATGAAAACGGATATAAAAAATCTGAAGAAAATCCTTTTGAAATATATCATAATAATTATAATGAGCATCCAGATAAGAAATGTATTGTAGATTTGTATATTCCCATTAAATAAAAGTATTAATACTAAAAAAATATAAAGTGATAAAACATCTTCAATATCTATTCATTCTTTTAATTATAGGTTCATGCACTACTGAAACTACTAGGTTGTCAACTCTTGAAAACAAAACACAAGAAGAAATAGACAATAATTACACTATTTCAAAAGATATCGCTTATGGTGAACAAAAAGGTCAAACTTTTGATCTCTATTTATTTAAAAATGCTCCTTCCAATTTTACTATTATTTTTCTTCATGGAGGTGGTTATTATCTTAGCGATAAATCAAAAGAAGAGCGTTATATACAACCTTATTTACAAAAAGGATTAAATGTTATTAATATGAATTATCGTATTAAACAAGGGATTCCTAAAGCAACTGAAGACCTCACGATTGCTTTAAATTATTTAAAATCTAAAAGTGATGCCTTTCCTGTAAGTTTAAAAAACATAATACTCACAGGTTTTTCTGCTGGAGCTCAAATAGCAAGTACTGTTGGGCTTGCTCAAAACAACCCAGATTACATTTATCCATTAGAAGATGGCATTCAAATTAATGGTATTATAAATTTTTCAGGACCTACAGATAGATTAGATATTGTTGAAAATATATTTGTCAATAGTGAATTTGAACTACTCAAAGAAATTGGATTGCATTTTTACCCTCCTGCAAATGAATTTACAAAAGAACAGGTAATGGATACTTTTGAACCCATCAATTATTTTGATAAAAATGATCCTGCGTTTTTCTTATGGTATGGAGGAAAAGATGATCAAGTTCCTCCGTCTACATCTAAAGAATTTGTCTTTTTATTAAAAAAAGATGAGTACAAAAATAAAATAGTTTTTCATCCCAATGGAGGCCATAGTCCTAATCAAAATCAATTTGAATCAACTTACAATGATATTTTTAAGTTTTTAGATGCCTTGTAAAATAAATTCAATCATTATAAAACATATTATTTAAAATGAAAACTCTTCCGTTTTATTTATTTACACTACTTCTTATCATCTCAAACATGTCCTGTAATAGTAGTAATCTGGAAACTCTATTTCAAGAAAATACGCCCAATTGGATTTTAAAAGGGGAAGCAGAGTGGAGTTTTTCAAAAAATGAATTAACTGCTTCAATAGATGACGGGGCTAGTTTTATTATCACACAAAAAAAGTATAAAAACTTTGAACTTACTTTAGAGTTTCATCCAGATTCTAGCATAAATTCTGGAATTTTTACTCGCTGTGAAGGTTCAAAAATATCAGCTACCAACTGCTATGAATTCAATATTTGGGATCATCACCCTAATCAAAGTTATAGAACGGGAGCTGTTGTTGCAAAATCAAATCCATTAGTTAAGGTGGAAACTATAGATAAATGGAATACCTATAAAATAATTTGCAAAGGCGATCATATCCGCGCATGGGTAAACGATACTCTTACTATTGATCTTGTAAATGATGAACTTTCATCTGGAAATATCGCGCTTCAAGCAGCTGGCAAAGGAAAAGTTAAATTCAGAAATGTGGTTATTTGTTGTTTAAATTAATTCATAACCAAGCATTAATATTAAAGCTATAGAAAAAAGGGTGTTAAAAACACAAATCGCTCATTATTATAAGTACTCTATTGTTATTTATAAACCCTCAAAACAAATACACAAACTTTTAAAAAAGAGGTCTTGGTGGCCGCATTCTATTTTTTTTGGGCAGTCAAATAAAATGTTTCTATGATAGGCTCTGATCAATATGGTATAAAAGTCAAACTAATTACAGAAACTAATATAGCATTTCCTGTATATCAATCCTTTCTTAATCAGAATGAGATATTGTAAAACTTAGTAGAAAACTTACCTTTTGAAGTATTTCTTGATGATAAGGTGATCAATTCATATTTATTTTTATCCTACTAGATTTAAAGGAGCAACAAACTCTCTTGGTGCTTATAGGTGTTAAATAAGAAAAGGGGAAGGAAGGAAGTAGAACTAATTAAACTTCTGGCATTCCTTTTAATCGCTTATCTATCTTCTGCTTCTTGGCAGTTAAACGTTTCATTAAATCCATTAATTCAGGATCTTTACTTTCTTTATAAATCTCATTAAGAGATAAAATAAGTTCTTTTGCTCTTCTCGAAGCTGCTACACGATCACTCGTAGACATATTACGCATCTTCTCATTTTCAAATTCCAATGCTTTCTCCACTATATCCATAACATACGTATTTTACTTTCTAAATTATGTTTCAAAGATATAAAACTACTTAAAGTAAATTTATTTGTCAAAATTTATTTATCATAAATATCATAATATCTACAAAAAATGATAAAACATACTTTCAAAATATCCAATTAACGTATAAGAATTGATTTTTTTATTTCTAAACGTTTGTTAAGTTTTATTGTAATACAATACCTCTTGGCAAGAAAAAACAACTTATTCCTTTGAGAACATAAAGTGTTATAAAAATATTTTTACATTATATACTGGAAAATAACGTATTTGCTCTTATTAATCTAGCTATTCTAGATATAGAATACATGTTCTAGTCAAATATAGAAATTCACTATCCCTAATGAAGTTAATAGTATATATTATAAAAATACTATCTCTTAATTTGGGTTATTTTTGTTTCTTTTTTCCCTTCGATGTTTTCTACATAAATGCCGTTCTTCCTTATGTTTTTTCTTATATTGACCTATAGAGACCTTTGCACTAAAATTTAATTTTTTTAAATAATTCGTATCTTGTTTCTTG
>CAYMDH010000101.1:0-5887 GCA_964389205.1 uncultured Flavobacteriaceae bacterium | reverse complement strand
CGGGTTTTAAAACCCGCCTTGTTTTCTATTTACACAGTTTTTTGGACACTACCTTCTTTGAATTAAATTCTATTAATTCGTTAGTTTCAAAAACAGAAGTTATTTCTATTGGATTACAGCATGTTTCACAATCTTCAATATAGGTTTGTTCTCGAATTGAAGAATCTAATAGCATTGATATTTCTTCCCAACAATAAGGACACTGAAAAAAATGTTCTAACATTAAAAATCTGTGTTAAGTAACTCACCACTTACTTGAAGTACTTCTAACTCGGCTAGTTTTGCTGTGTATTTAGCCTGATTCTTGGCTACTATTGCATTTAATAAATTTAATTGCGCTTGTCTAAACTCTATGGAAGTTGCTTGTCCTAATTTATAACGCTCTTCTGTACGATTAAAATTATTCCTATTTGTTCTGACATTTTCTGTTTGAGCATCAAATATAAAAAGTGCATTTTTATAGGTTTCCCATGTGTTTTTTATATCGCGTTCTACTTGTTTTTCTGTTTGCTTTTTAAGTAGTTCCTGATTTTCATAGGTTAGTTTTGTATTTTTGACAGAAGTAATTGTTCTTCCTCCATCAAATAAGTTCCAGCTTAATGTTACTCCTGCTGTAAAAACATTGGTATTGGTAATTTGATTGACAAACGAAGAAGGGTTATTGTTATTATTTTCATTCCACCCATAAGATCCACTCAATCCTATTGTAGGAAGATATCCTCCTCGTGTAGCTCTGTAATTATAATCATTAATACGCAATCCTTTTTCTATTTGAAGTAACACTACATTATTTTCTTGTGCTTTTAAAATAATGTCTTCCATAATTAAATTAGGTACAAATTGAACGAGTGTATCTACTTCATATTTAATAGAGAGTTCTCTGTTTAAAATAAGGTTTAAATCTCTCTTGGTATTATTTAATGTCTGTCTGGCATTTAAAACATTAATACTATCTGTATTAACATCTACCTCTGCATTTAAAAAATCCAATCGAGTATTTTGTCCATATTCAAATTGATATTTGGTACGCTTTAAACGATCTTTAGATATTTTCAACGTCTCTTTAAGGTTGTCAAAGTTTTCTGTCTGTCTGGCAACTTCATAATACACAGAAAATAATTGTAATAAAGTATTTTCAATAGTTTCTCGAGCTTCTAATTCAGAAAGGTCAGATTGCTCTTTAAGGCTTTTATAATTATAATATCTTCCCAATCCATCAAACAATGTATAGTTAAGGTTTACAGAGGCATTATAACTTCTACTCTCTACTCCAGACGTTGAATTAGACCCTCCTCCTGCTTGCTCAGATAATTGAGCTTCATTGTCTTGACGATTGTAATTTGCGCCCGAGTTAATTGCTACTGTAGGTAAGTATCCTGAATTTAAAATGCCTGCATTATTTTCTGCAATATTCACACTGTTTTTAGCAATTTTAATTCCTAAATTGTTTGCCAATGCTTCTTGAGTAGCTTGATCTTTAGTTAAAATTTCTTGTGAATGTATATATCCTGAAAACAATACTACTATATAGAGTATTTTTTTAATGTAAATCATCAGATTCTGCGTTTAATTCTTTAATTGCACGTTCTACTTCTTCTTTTTCAATTTTCCTTCCTGTCATTGCTCTTTTTACGACCACCTTAACCACATTACTAAAAGATAATAGTATAGGTAGCATTAAAAGTGTGAGTATGGTAGCAATTCCTATCCCATAAGCTATAGAAATTGCCATGGGTTTTAAAAACTGTGCTTGCCTACTTTTCTCTAAAAGGAGTGGAGCCAAACCAGCTATGGTGGTAATGGAAGTAAGGAATATTGCTCTAAATCTTGAACGCCCAGCTTCATAAAGCGCCTTATCAAATTTCATCCCTTCTTTTAAAAAGCTATTGAACTTTCCTATTAATACCAAGCCGTCATTTACCATAATCCCTATTAAAGCAATGATTCCTAAATACGAAAGGACATTTATCGGAAAACCATGGAAATAATGTCCCCAGGCTACTCCTATTAAACTAAAAGGAATCATCAGCAATAAAAATAGTGGCTGACTAAAAGATCTAAATGTGAAAGCTATGGTTGCATAAATTAAAAATAGAATAATTGGAGCTACTTTACCTGCAGATTTACTTAATTTTCCTGCCTCTCTGTTTTGACCTTCATACGAAGGTTGTATCGTCGGGTATTTTGATTGAATTTCTGGCATAATATTCTTTCGTATATCTGCCAAAATATCGGTAGCACTTTCATTTGGATTTTTTAAATCGGCACTTACTTGTATTTCTCTAAGGCCATCTAAATGATTAATCGCTACGTCTCCTCTTTCTATATCGTAATCTGCTATTTCAGAAAAAGGAATTCTTTTTCCATTAGGCATCACTATACGTATTTCGTCTAGATTATTAATAGACGATCTGTTTTCTCTATCATAACGAACCCATACTCTAATTTCATCTTGCCCTCTTTGAAAACGTTGCGCCTGAAAACCAAAAAAACCGCTTCGCACCTGAGTCATTACATTTTGAAGGTTTAACCCGAGTATATATGCATTTTCTTTAAGTTTAATTCTAACTTCTTTTATTCCTGCCGGGTCATTATCTGTAATGTCTTTTAATAAAGGGTTTTCACTAAGTCGTTCTTTAAACTCTGCCTTGGCTCCTTTGAGTTCTGCTATATTATTACCTAACAAGGACACGGATACTGGGCTTCCTCCAAAATTTCCACCAGAACCAAAAGTTAAACTCTCTACACCATAAACAGCGCCTACTTTTTCTCGTATAGCATTGGTAATTTCTGGCGAAGAAAAATCACGAAACTCTCCCGGTAAAAGGTTTGCTCTAATAGAGGCAATTGAACTACCAGGCCCAATGTTTCTGATTACATTTTCAACTACTTGTTTATTGTCTGATTGTTTAGCTGTGTATTCATCATTGATTTCCCAGATTGACTTTTCTATAACAGCAATAATAGAATCTGTGGTTTTTTCATTAGTCCCTTGCGGCATTGTCAAATTAATAGAAATTTGATCACTAGCTATGCTCGGGAAAATTGTAGTTCTTATAATACCGCCTCCTATAGTTCCTACTGTTAAAATTAATAAGGCAGCAAGAATAGAAAAGGAAAGGAACTTTTGATGCAATACAAATGCTAATATTGGACTGTATACCTTATCTTTAAGATAAACCATCAAAGAATCTCCTAGTTCATTAATTTTTCGTAAGGATTGAAAAATTTTCGCAATACCTTTCTTATTAGCAATTTCTTCTTTAGATTCTCTTCTCAATGCTTTCGAATGTGCTAAATGAGATGGCAATATAATTAATGCTTCTACTAGTGAAATAACCAAGGTCAAGATAACTACTGTAGATACCTCTCCAAAAAACTCACCAATTCTACTATCTAAAAAAAGAAAGGTTGAAAATGCTAATACGGTAGTAATAATAGCAGATACAATAGGCGGAATTACCTCTATAGTACCATCAATAGCTGCACGAACAGGCGTTTTTCCTTTTTCATAATGTTGATATATATTTTCTGCAATAACAATACCGTCATCAACCAAAATACCAATAACGATAATCATTCCAAAAAGAGAAAGTATATTAATGGTTACATCAAATTGAGCAGCAAACATAAACATCCCTAAAAAGGCTATTGGCAATCCAAATGCTACCCAAAATGCCAAACGAGTATTTAGAAAAAGTGACAGGAAAACCAAAACTAATAGAATTCCTTGCCATGCATTTTTTATAAGAAGATCTGTACGTTGTCTGAGTCTAATGCTAGTATCTGTTGTTATATCCAAACGGATATTATTATTCTTATCATTAAAATTAGTCACATATTCATTTACCTTCTTTGCAGACGTAATAAGGTCTTCAGAATTAGTACTTGTTATAGAAGTATTTACTGTTAGGTTTCCATTAAAATAAGAAGCGTTTGGAGTTTCAGAAAATCGATCTCTAACATGCGCTACATCTTTAAGTCTTATGACCTTTCCTGAATTATCTGCACGAACTACAATATTGTCTAATTCATCACCGTAATACGATCTATTATTAGCCCGAATTAGATACTCTTCTACTTCAGTTTTAATATTACCTCCTGTTGTTAAAATATTAGCTTGCGCTACTGCTTGTGCAACATCTTGAAACGTAAGATTATATGCAAGGAGGTCATTTTCTCTAACTGAAATTTCTATTTCTTCTTCTGGATATCCTGTAATATCGATCTGAGAAATTCCATCTATCGCTCGTAAATCATTTTCTATTTGTCTTGTAATTTGTTTTAATGATGCTAAAGAAATTCCATCGCCATTTGCAGCAAAAGTAATAGTCTGTCTAACATTTTCTTGTTTTGCAACTACTAGAGGCTCCATACCTGTAGGGAATGACGGAACCCTATCTACTGCATTTTTCACTTCAGAAAGCAGTACATCTATAGTTTCTCCCTTTTCTATTTCTACAGTAATCACTCCTGAGTTTTCTCTAGAAGTAGAGGTTACTCGATCAATTCCTATTAATCCTTTTAAATTATCTTCAATTTTGAGTACAATTCCTTCTTCGATCTCTTGAGGAGATGCTCCTGGATAGGTTACATTTATAGTAATTGTTTTTGAATCAATTAGCGGGAAAAAAGAAGATTTTAAAGATAGCATCCCTATAACTCCAAAAAGAATAAATGCTAAAATTACTACATTAACAGCGACAGGGTATTTGATAAAATAACTAATTACTTTCCTCATTCTTTTGGTGTTGTTTTAGAAACCGTTTTTTTATCTCCGTATATTTTCACCAACATACCTGCATAAGCTCCAGGAATTGTTCTTGAAACTACCAAAGTATTGTTTGGAACTCCCTTAATAACAACATCTTTATCTGAAAAATATACTGGTTTAACAGGAATAAGGTCTAAAACTGAATCTTTCACAATAAATACCTGAGATTCATCTATCAGTAATTTTCTTGAGATTAAAATGGCATTTTCTTCATTTCTGGCATTGAGATCAGCTTCTAGGTAAACTCCTTCTCTTAAGTCATTCCCTTTTACTTCTATGTAAGCACTTATTGTTTGTGTTGTCTGATCTACACTTCCGTTTATTCGACTTACTTTTCCTGTCCAAAACTTAGTTTTCTCAAGGTTATTGAGTGTCACACTTTCTCCTATTTTAAGTAAATCACTGTATGATTTATTTATCGCTACTTCTAATTCATAAACAGAAGTATCAATAAATTCTCCTAGTTTTTGACCATTTCTAACCAATGTTCCTTCTGTTACTAACGACTCTATTAAAACCCCTGAAAAAGGAGCTCTTAAATTATATTTCGAAAGACGTTCTTCTAAGTTTTTAACATTGTAATAATTAGAGATAATGTTTCTACTTGTTATAAAGTACTTTTCCTGTTCTGATGAAGATTCAGGAAGTTTTGATATAGATTTTTCAATATCAAAATTATTGAGATATGCCTGCCATTTTGGAAAAGCATTTGGGTAATCTAAACGCAAATCTGGCATTATTGAAGTAATTAAGTTGTATAGATTACTTTTTTGAGATTGTACCGTTGCATAATATTCAGAAGCATTTATCCGTATAAGATTTTCTCCTTTTCTATAATGTTGTCCAGGCTTAAAAAGTTTATTTCCTTGTCTTAAAACTCCTTGTACTTCTGCATAAAGCTCTACTCTTCTTAAAGCTCTTAAGTTTCCGTTTGCAGAAATCACAATAGGTATTGTTGTATTTTGAACGGTATCTACAAAAACCGTTTTTACAGTTTTAGGTGGTTTTGGTCTTGCTTTTTTATCTTTATTAATCAAAGAATATGCTCCAAAAAAAGCACCTATTAACCTGAGTTCGATTAATAAAAAGCGAGTTGATTAGTTTTAATAGATT
>CAYMDH010000100.1:0-6608 GCA_964389205.1 uncultured Flavobacteriaceae bacterium | reverse complement strand
TCTCTGCACCTCTGCGTTCAATACCCTATTTTGCTTGCAAAATTCCTATTAAACAACCTCAGGTATTCATTTACATGCCCCCAAATTGTTATACACTCAATTTATTTCTAAATAGGTTATCAATGAAAATGAAAACTAAAACCAGTACAAAAATCTTCGTAGTAGAAGATGATCCGATGTATCAGCGGATGGTCAAATATGTAATGGAGTTAAATCCAGATCATGAGGTGCATGTATTTTCTACTGGAAAAGAATGTGTTTCTCAACTACATTTAGAACCAGATCTCATCTCTTTGGATTACAATCTACCTGATATTCAAGGAGAAGAATTATTGGTCGAAATAAAAAATTATAATCCTGATATATTGGTAATCATCCTATCAGGACAGCAGAATATTACCACTGCGGTAAAACTGCTTAAGGAGGGTGCTTATGATTATATTACTAAAGATGAAGAGACAAAAGATCGACTATTAAATAGTATTGCTAAGGCCAAAAAGCAACTACACCTACAGAAAGAAGTAGCCCATCTGAGAACGCAGTTAAATCAAAAATTTCAATTCAATAAATCCATTATTGGCTCTAGTAACTCTATGCAGCGAGTTTTCCAATTATTGGAAAAAGCGGTTACTAGCAATATTACTGTTTCTATAACGGGAGAAACAGGAACTGGAAAAGAAGTAATCGCAAAAGCGATTCATCATAATTCAGGCAGAAAGAATGGGCCATTTATTGCGGTCAATATGAGTGCCATTCCAAAAGAATTATTAGAGAGTGAGTTATTTGGATACGAAAAAGGAGCTTTTACAGGTGCTAACACTCGAAAAAAAGGACAGTTTGAATTGGCAGATAAAGGCACTTTATTTTTAGATGAAATTGCGGAGATGGATTTAAATATTCAAGCAAAATTATTAAGAGCTATCCAAGAACGGGAAGTGCGAAGGGTTGGAGGAGAACAATCTATAAAATATGATGCAAGAATATTAATTGCTACCCATAAAGATCTAGCCGAAGAAGTACGTATAGGAAATTTTAGAGAAGATTTATATTATCGCCTTCTAGGCTTGAATATAGCCTTGCCTCCTCTTCGAGAAAGAGGAAAGGATATTATTCTATTAGCACAGCATTTTCTAAATGATTTTTTAAAAAATAATTCCATAGAGACTGTCTCTTTTTCCAAAGAAGCTAAAAATAAATTATTGAATTATTCTTTTCCTGGAAATGTGAGAGAATTAAAAGCCATTGTAGATCTCTCCGCAATTATGGCAATGGATGGATTGATACAAGCAGATGATATTCAATTTAATAGCATTAAAAAAGAAGCTGGTTTTCTAACACAAGAAATGTCGATGGAGGCCTACAAGCAAAAGATCGTTTCTTTCTATTTAAAGAAATATGAAAATGATGTTTTATTGGTCGCTAAGAAATTAGATATTGGAAAATCTACCATTTATCGAATGTTGAAAGAAACTACTCCTATATCTTAATCCCTAACTCTGCGTCTTTGCGTTTCTGCGTTCAATTATTCTTAAAATGTTCATCACCTTCCAAACTAAATAAAATGAAAGGAATTGTATTTACAGAGTTTTTAGAAATGGTCGAAAACGATCATGGCTATGAGATGGTCGATCAATTGATTACGGAAAATGAATTACCTTCTCAAGGAGTCTATACTTCCATTGGAACTTATGACCATAAAGAAATGGTCTCCTTAGTAACTACTCTAAGTGACAAGACCAAAACGCCAGTTCCAAATTTATTGCAATCCTTTGGTCAATATCTATTTGGCACATTTGTAAAAGGGTATCCTAATTTTTTTAAAGCTGCTAATAACGCTTTTGACTTTTTGGAATCTATTGAAAAGTATATTCATGTAGAGGTTAGAAAGCTATATCCTGATGCTCAATTACCAAGATTTGAGACCAAACGTATTTCTGAAAAAACTTTAGAAATGACTTATTATTCCGATAGAAGTATGGGCAGTTTTGCTTTGGGTTTGATGGAAAAAACTTTTGAATATTATGGAGAGAAAGCAACAATCACTTCTGAATATTTAAAGAATAATGGGAGTGAAGTGAAGTTTACGATACAGAAAGTCTAGTGGTGCAACCCAGAAATAAATGCTCACTAAAACGAAGTAATTTTGTTGCTAATTATTTGACAAACAGCTAGTTGTGCAGGCTTGATTGGAGTCTCGGCAACAAGTATGTTTATTAGTATTTTTTCTACAAAAAAATAAGAGTTACTTACTCATTAAATTCGCACATCTACACCATTTAAAATCTCCAAAATGAATGAAGTAGGAATTTTAAAAAAACGCATCGAACGAGAACGATTAGCCAGAAAGCAAGCAGAGGCTATACTAGAACACAAAGCTTTAGAACTATTCCATACGAATGAGAAATTAAAGAAACTAAATGAAAATCTAGAACAAACTATTACAGAACGAACGGAGGAATTAAACAAAGCGAAGATAACAGCAGAGCAAGCCCAAAGAGCAGAGCAGCAATTCTTGGCGAATATGAGTCATGAAATTCGAACACCCATGAATGCCGTAATCGGCATGACTCATTTATTAAATGAAACAACTTTAACATCCATACAAAAAGAATATGTTAGTTCCTTACAATTCTCTGCAGATAATTTAATGGGTTTAATTAATAATATTTTAGACCTTTCTAAAATAGAAGCTGGAGAATTAAAATTTGAAGAAGAGCCTTTTAATTTAAATAAAATGATGTTTGGCTTACATAAAGCCTACGAATTAAAATTAAAAAATCAAGCAGTCCATGTTTTACTAGACTTTGATCCTGCTATCCAAAATATGATTCTTGGAGATGCTACTAGACTGAATCAAATTTTAAATAACCTTTTAAGTAACGCCAGTAAATTCACGCAACAAGGAGCTATAAATATTAGAGTGCTTTTACTTAAAAAAGAAAGGCATAAATATTGGGTAGAATTTCAAATTCAAGATTCTGGAATAGGTATTCCTAAAGAAAAGGTAAATTTAATTTTTCAAAATTTCAAACAAGCAGATACTAATATTAGCAAAGAATATGGCGGTACAGGATTAGGACTCACGATCGTCAAGGAGTTGGTAGAATTACAAGGTGGAATCATTAAAGTAGAAAGCACATTAGGAGAAGGATCTATATTTAAAGTCTTATTACCTTTGCCTTTTACCACTATAAAAGCAGGCGAAGAGGAGGAAGAGAAAAATAAAGAGGACAGAGCTTTAAAAGAAACTTTCTTAAAAAAGCTACACCTATTAGTCGTGGAAGACAATGAGATGAATCAAAAATTAATTACAAAAATATTAGAGATATGGGCCGTTACTTTTGATCTATCTATCAATGGAAGAAAAGCTATCACCTTGACCAACCAAAAGCGATATGACCTGATCCTAATGGACATTAACATGCCCATTTTAGACGGGGTGGAAGCAACCACCCTTATACGTGGAGACAAGCATAATTTAAATCATTCAACTCCAATTATTGCAATGACTGCTGCTGCTTTATTAGAAGAAAAAAACAAGGCACTTCAGGCAGGCATGAACGACTATATTACCAAGCCATTTTCGCCAAACATCCTACTAGATAAAATCTATTATTTAATGAACAAGAAATCTCAAAAACCAGAACCTTTCTTACCTGAAGTAGACAATGAATTGACTTCTACCCCGACCTTTGACCTAGAATATTTATGTAACTTTAGTAATGGCGATCAAAATTTTGTGAACGATATGGTCCAAACTTTTTTGAAAGAAATTCCTATTGCTTTAGAAGTTTTACAAACTGGAATTATAAAAAAAGATTGGAAAACAGTACATAATACGGCTCACCGATTAAAACCTAATTTCATGATGTTAGGTATGAAGAAACAGCAACTTCAAGCAGAAACTATTGAGCAAATGATAAAGAAAGATAAAATAGATTCTGTAAAATTTGATTCGCTAACTAAACAGATAAAGGAGGCTGTAACGATTGTTTTTCCTCTTTTAGATCAACAGATACAATTATGCTAACAGGGGTGAATTTTATTCTCACTAAAACATAAGAACAAGTTACAATAGCAAATATTGGTAGTTCTACTGGCAAACAACAAAAAGCTATTAATAGCATTAACCAACCCCAGATAAGCCAACAAGACGCTGGATGTGTCAAGCCACTATCCGTTATTAAATGATGTAGATGTATTCGGTCCGCTTTTAATGGAGAAATCCCTTTAGCTGCTCGAAGAAACACTACCGCAAACAAATCAATTATTGGAATAGATAATACCACCCCTATCAATGCCCAGTTCGAACTAATTTCATGAATGGCAAAAAATTGAGACCCTTTCATTGCCAAAATGGCCATTATAAAACCTAATACAGTTGCCCCATTATCTCCCATAAATATAGCTGCTTTTTCTCCATAATTAAAGCATAAAAATCCACTCAATGCAACTATCAATGCCATTGATATTAAAACTAAATCAATCATTCCTATTAAGTAAAATAAGCTGCCAAATACAGCCATTGCTATAATGCCGATGCCTCCTGCTAAACCATTAATCCCGTCTATAAAATTAATGCTATTAATCAATAACATCACAAAAACAATACTAGCTCCATAGTTAATAAATACACCCCATTCTCCAGTGCTAATGGTAAAATAAAATCCTGCATAGCACGCAATTGAAGCAGCAAGACTTTGCAAAAACAACCTCAATAAAATACCCGCGTCTAATAGGTCATCTATCATACCAATGACAAATAGCAGACTCGTTGCAATAAAAACTGGTAAACTAATTTCTGTTGATATATTTAATAAAAAAACCATAACCCAAAAAGATATAAATAAACCAACACCTCCTAAGGCACTAATTTTTTCTGTATGAATTTTTCGCTCATCTGTAGGCTCAAATAATTGTTTCTTTTTAGCCCATTCGATAGTACCATAAGTGAGAGAAACACTAATACATAAGCCGAAAAACAGGATAAGAATATAAGTCATTTTTTGTGTTTGTATGGGTGAAAATTGATAAAAATTATTCTAAAATAAACATAGAAATAGCCCTTTAGCTATGGTGCTAAATCCAAGATTTTATAGGATGAAAATCCATTAGCAATAATGCTCTCTCAAAAAAAAATAATTAATCAGGGAGAAAAATGAAGAAGAGAATTATACTAAGTAACGACGAAATAATAAGTTGGTCATCTGGAGGAAATTATTTTGTTCTCAGTTTTTCTTTGAAAGAGGGAGTATTGTTGATACTATGACCGATTTCAAAGAGAAAATGAGGGCAAAAGAAGCCCTCCTAGATGGACAAGTTATTTTTTGTCGTTACTAAATAACTTTTAATTGCGAAATCTTCTCTAAGTCGATTTTTTGTTCAACAGGAGTTCCTGCGATAGCAAATGCATACTTATTAGCTATATGAGGCCAAGTATATCTTCGTTTAGCTATAGATAACATTTCTCCACTATTTCTATGTAAATCATAAGAGGTAAGGCTTACTAATAAAGCTTTTAGATCATTGATTGTAGAAAAATATAGTCCTTGATATTCTGTAGTTACCTTGTTATAAATTACATCATAAGCCAGTATTGGTAATCCCAAATACATTGCCTCTACTAAAGAAGGATTAGTGCCTCCAGCGCTATGACCATGCACATATAATTTGCAATTACTTCGTAGAGCATTCAACGTTGTTTGGTCATAAATTGGGTCTAATAAATGGAGGTACGGTACATTGGCGTATTTTTCTAATAATTTTAACCCATATGCACTATGTTTCCAATTACCTACTATCACTAAAGGTAATTGCTTTAAATCAGCAAAGGCCTCTAATACTAAATGGATGTTATTTTCTGGCTCTATACGACAGACTTTAAAAGCATACGCTTCTAATATAAAAGGGTATTGTTCCTGTTTTATTTTTTCGAGGGCTACTTTTGAAACATGATCTGCTCCATATTCAATTAGGCTACTATCAATGGCATATTCTTTTTCAATATAGTCTTGTAGTGCTGCATTATCGGTGACAATAATGTCTGCATATTGTGCAGCCATCTTTTCGCTAAAAATCAAAAATTGCTTGATCCAACCACTCCATTTCGCTCGACGCCATTCTAAGCCATCTACATTAACGATTATTTTTTTATTAGAGAACATTTTTACGAAGGGTAAAAAGATACAACCGGAGACTCCTAATATTAATAATACATCGCAAAAGATCATTGCATGAATCATTGAAATAATATCATAAGGAATACTTTGAATGCCGTTTGCTTTTAATGGGATATACTTGATAGAAGCGCCTTTCCATGTTGGCACTCGATCTGCTTTTTTATAAGTTTTACTACTACTATATACCGTTAAGTCTAGTTGATGAGCTAGATTTAAAACTAATTGATGAGCTAGTGTTTCAAAACCTCCATAAGCTGCTGGCACTCCGACAGTGCCTATAATTCCTACTTTTGTTTTAGCCATTTTTATCGTTGATTAAATTAGTAACGACGAAAGAATAAATCCGTCATTTGGGCGAGCTTATTTTGGTCTCCGTTTTTCTTAAAAAATCCTTGCATAGCAGGGCTACGGAAGTATTTTTTAAGAGTA
>CAYMDH010000099.1:0-6783 GCA_964389205.1 uncultured Flavobacteriaceae bacterium | reverse complement strand
GAACAATGCCTTGGTTTTTATTATCACAAAGCGCAACGAAAATATGGATGGTTTTGGGAGGGATGTTTTGAGCGAATAAACTGGTGGAAAATAAGAATAGAACAATGTACTTTATCATATACTAATAACGTACGGGAATAATTATTTATTCTTTTTTAGTAGCCGTTTCACACTCTGGCACATGATTGTTAATTATATGCTGAGTAATGGGTTTTAGCGTTCTACCATTTGTGGGATGAATCCCTTCCTTTGAAAAGAAAGTTAATTTATTATGATACTTATCATACCAAACGACAGGATCGTCATTTGGAAGGAAGAAGGTACTGCTTTTGCATAAACCCATCAGTTGAGTCATCTCTTCCAAAGTTTCTTTGTCTAATTTAATTTCGCCTCTTTCTCCACTGCAATCTACAGGTTCATAATGATCAGTAACCCATATCATGCAATCATTGGGTGCATTGTTTACTACTAATTTATTGTATGAAGCGAGACCGATAACTATAATTGCCACGATCCATAAAACAGTGGTTATTGTTTTTTCTTTGCCAGAATTTTTTGCAGAATCTTTGGGTATTGGTAAGACTATCTCTCCATTATAATTTTTAGTCACATAATCATTATAAGAAGGGTATCCTAAAAACAGACACAATCGCTCTATGTTTTCATGTTTAGGTATTGTTTTAACTTCTCTTTTCTCAATATACTTCTCATAATAAGACGCAAATGTCTTTGAAGTTATACGAACCCTGCTTAGTTCCTCTATCTGCTCAGAGATGTATTCTGATAATTTATACTTCTTATTATTCACGTATTCTCTTTTTGCTTTTTTAAAAGCTGCCACTACGATATCCTCGTAAATTTTCTCTGTTTCCATAAGATATACTAGCGATTCGATGCAATTTCTATGATAGAAATTCACTAGAAAAAAAGTAGAAAAACGTTTCTTTTTCTTTTCTACCTCGTTTCTACCTTTTTTTCTCTATTCCTCTCATATTTGCCCTGTGATCAACATCAAAACTTATTTGCAAGTAAGCTAAAATGAAAAGTTGGTCACCGTGGAAATCCACAATGCGGTTGTTTCTAACCCACGTGAGAAGTAGTTAAAACTACTGTATTAGGATTTCATCTTCTCAAAAACAACAGCGTACGCTACTCTAGCGGGTGGTGGTTCAGACCCTCTAGGCCAAGACCTGGACAGCCATCTTTTTCTCAAATTTTTAACACATACATTACATATGAAAACGATACTGTTTTTTTTGATAGCCCTTATAATGGGCACGAGCTTTACTTCTTGTTCAACCGATCCTATAGATGAAGAAATCCCTGTTGAGGGAACTGTGGGGGAAGATGATAGTACTGCAGAAGACGAAGATGAAGATGATAACTAATTTTAATCTAGTTATTTAATTTTCTAATTTAGAGGGATGAAAGTGATTTTACTATTGTCCCTCTTTTGTTTCCTTAGTTGCAATATTCCTCAGACTAATGAAGAAATAAAGGGTGTAGCTGTTCTAGATAGTATGAACAGGGACTATGATTTGAGTAAGGATAACACACTTTCTTTAAATGATAGATTGCACTATATCAATAAGGCTATAAATCGATCACACAATATTAATTCAGATACTTTGAAATTATTATATAGAAGTAGACAGTCTACGGTTTATGGATTGCTTAAAGACTATGAGTCAGCGATTGTTAGTGCTTCTGATTTGTTGAGACAAGCTACTAATTTTAATAATGATGAATATAAAGCACTAGCTACAAGAAAATTAGGAAGATACTTTTTTAAAATTAAAGATTTCAAAAATGCATATTATAATTATAGCTTAAGTTATGAAACATATAAATTAATAAATGACAGTATAAAATTATCTACTGTATTATTATCTCTTTCGGAAATTGAGAAAAATAAAGGATTGTACAAATTATCAGAAGAAAATGCTATTGAAGGACTTACCTATCTTTCTAAAAACTCTTATAGGAGAGCTCCTTTTTATAATCTTATTTCTATAAATCTAAGAGAGCGAGAGAAATATAAGGAGTCTTTAATTTGGGCCGATAGTGCAATATCAGTTCATGAAGATTACAAAGAAAATAAGCTATATAATACCAGAAGAATTAAATATTATAATAGTAAGGCTCTAGCTCTTAGAGATAATAATAGGTATAAAGAAGCTTCAAGTATATTTTTACGATTACTTAGCGATTCATTGGTGATAAATGATTCTCCTAAATATGCCAGATACTTAAGTAATTATGCATATTGTAATTGGAAACAAGATTCTACTGCTAATGTTGAAAAACAACTAAACGAATCTTTGAAAATTAGGACAGATATAAAAGATAGTATAGGACTAATAGCAAGTTATAAACATTTGTCAGATTATTTTGAAAAGAAGGATAGCACACTATATAAAGCTCACTTAAATAAATTTTATACTATCTCTAAAGATAAAGAAGCTTTAGTGGAAGAAATAGAGGCATTGAAGAAACTAGCAAGTATAGAAAATAATAGAAGTAGGAAAGAAGAGTATTTGCAAGAAATAATCACATTGGAAGAAAATCGTAGTAAAGAATTAGAAAAAGTTGGAGATGAATTTGCTGAAATACGATATGGGACAGAACTAAAAGATGTTAAGATTGTATCTCTTGAACAATTGAATCAAGCTCTTAAGTATAAGAGTTATGTGTATATACTTTTGGTGATAATAACCTTTTTTGCCGCTTTGTTTTTAATCTATTATTTTCACCAACGAAAGAAAAAAATACAACTCCAAGAACGCTACCAAACCGAAACCCGTCTTTCCAAAAAGGTCCATGATGAGGTAGGAAATGACATTTTCTATTTGATGACGCAGATAGAAAAAGATGTCACATTTTTAGAAAAAAAGGGATTAAAACTCCTTGATGGATTGCAAAGTATTTACACCAAAGCAAGAGATATTTCCAGAGCGTATACAGATATTGATACAGGAGAAGGTTTTCCTGAAGAATTACTATCGCTGCTGAATTCTTTTGGAAATAAAGAAGTGAAGATTATTACGAAGCAACTTGATCCAGTATTTTGGAAAACAATTGATGAAAATATAAAGACAGAAGTCTTTAGAATCGTGCAAGAATTACTCATCAATATGAAAAAACATAGTCAGGCTAGTTTTGTGATGATCGCATTTGCAGAAGAATTTCAAAAATTGATTGTTAATTACTCAGATGACGGAATTGGAATAGATAGTAAGGCTCCAAAATTAAAGAGTGTGGAAAACCGCATACAATTACTTAAGGGAGTACTTACTTTAGATGCGCAACCAGATGAGGGACTTAAAGTTAACATCGTACTCCCCATATAATGAAATAGCGCTAATGTATACCAGAGTATTAATTGCAGAAGACCATGACAGTGATAAGAACAGCATGGTTAGCCATCTTAAAGACCTAGGGATCTCTACCATAGATCAAGTTCAGTTTTGTGATGATGCACTATTACGTATCCGAAAGAGAATACATGAGAAACAACCTTATGAACTTTTAATAACAGATCTTTCCTTCACACCGACGTTTGGAAAGGATACTATTGTTACAGGACAAGAACTTATATCTAAGATTCAGGAACTTCAGCCCACCATTAAAATAATTGTATTTACGTCAAATGATAAACAGTTTGTGATTAAATCTCTTACGGAAACGCTTCATATACATGGATATGTCTGTAAAGGATTACAAGGACTTAAAGAGTTGACTGCAGCAGTAAAAACTGTTTTTAAAGGAGAGCCGTATTATTGCCCCGTAGCAAAAGGAGCTTTAGAGCAACGTAATGTTTTAGAAATTGGAGACTATGAATTAATCATATTAAAACTTCTTGCCGAGGGTAAGAAACAAAAAGACATCTCCGTTTACTTAAAAGAAAAAAAAATCCTACCCGATAGTATACGATCTGTTGAGGATCGCATCAGTAGATTAAAAGATCATTTTAATGCCACAACACTTCCGCAATTGGTACATGTTGCCTACAAATTAGGAATGATACAAGACTAGATTTTTGTTACTGTGGCTTTCCACAAGGGTTTGATTTATAACAGTTTTAAGTTTAGAACTTATTAATTCTTAAAACGTTAAAAATGCCATTATACAAAAATTGGGGAGGAAACTCAGGAGTTCATTCTTATGAGGTTGGGAGCGATTACATCATTGTTACTTTTAATACTGGTGTTTCTTATGAATATACTTATAGTAGTGCGGGAGCATCTCATATAGAGATACTTAAAAACCTAGCTAATAAAGGTTCTGGATTGAATAGTTATATCAATAAGAATGTTAAAAACAACTACTCTAGAAAACTCTAAAGATTTAATTACAGCTATATGTAGATTTGAGTGAGTAATTTTTGGTGTATATATTAAAATAAGTGATCTACCCATTCAAATCTATAAATAGTTACAAGTAATAAAGAGGAAGTCTTTAGTATTCTCTTATACGCTTTCACGAAAGCATATAAAACAACAATTCGTATAAACAATTCATGTCATCTAAAAAGAAAAGATACCTAAAAGGCTGTGGAATTACGGCAGCAGTTATAACAAGCTTATGTTGCATATTACTAGGCGCCGCTTTTATTGCTGTTTTATTGGAAGACCCTTATGAAAAAACCTTAGCACTATATGAAAATCAAGAATATGCAGAGGCTAATGAGGAGATAGATGCTCTTATCATTAAAGATTCTATAAATCCTTCTTTACGTTTTCTAAAAGGCAAAATAGCTTTTGAATTGCATGACACTATTGCTTCTCAAAAGAATATAAATCTGGCGATAACTTACACAGATAATACAGCATTAAAGTTTAAGAGGAGTAAAGCTGTTTTTGATTGGAGGCTCCAAAAGAAAGATACCTTGAAAGCTACATCGATATTGATGGAGTCCTTACCATTATTTAAACGTAATGATTATAAAAGGTACATACAGGTACATTACCAAGTAGCAGATGCATTTGATAAGGTGGAGATGTCTGATAAGAGTATTGTAGTATTAAATAATTTAATAGATAGCATTTCTATAAAATATATAGATACAGTATCATATAAGAATACACATTACACTATATATGATAAATTATTGAGATTACGGGATACCATAAGTGCATTACGTGCTTTGGAAAAAGTAGTCAAAGAAATAGAGGAATCTAAAATTGCCTATGAAAAATTAGGCAATTTTTATAGAAAGAAATCTCAGCATAAAAAAGCAATTTTCTATTATATAAACTACTTAAAAATAGATACTACAAATGTGATTGTGTATACAAGTTTAGGTAAATGTTATCGCGATATAAAATATAAGAAAAGTGCCAAACGCTATTTTGAAATTGGCACGAGAAAAGGAAGTAGTGAAGCTTGCTCAGAGCTTAGAGAACTTACAGCTAAAACAAGATATAGTAAAGAGTCCATTTGTTGTGACGGTTCAAGATCATATAGTACAGGTAGAGGTACTTGTTCTCATCATGGAGGCGTATGTCGTGTAGAATATGTTCCATATAAAGTGTATACGATGTCTTGTCGTAATTAACTTTTTGAATATCTAGAGATCATAGTATTCCTTCTTTTTGTGATTTAAAAAATGAGCTGTGGAAAACCACAAGGGGTTGGATCTTATTGCGCTTAAGTTTGGGGTATTACTAATTTTAAAAACTTTAATATGTCAAAGACAGCATTAGGGACTACTAGAACTACTGGACAGAAATGTCCTGAATCAGGGGTTTGGGAGGCTCAAAGTACCCCTTCAACAACGATTCCATTAAGTGAGGGAGAAACATTTCCACCGTATAACAACAAATCTGTTACTTGGAAACTAATTTCTTATGCTTAAGAGATGAAATTCTAATATGTCAGTCTGAGCTTGTCGAAGACACTTTGATAATCAAAACATTGAAAACTTCAACAAGCTCAGTTTGACAAAAAAAGTGCTTTTTAGACCCTCTTTTATCAATTTAAATATAATAATATGAGAATAATAACAGTCTTATTTCTGATGATATCTCTGAATGTTCTATCTCAGGAGAGTAAGAAGATAAACAGGTTAAATAAAGAAATTAAAACATTAGAAGTTAGAATAGAAAGGTTAAAGGAAAGAATAATTGAGATTGGTAAAGTTGAAAATAGGTCTTTAGCTTTATATAAAAATATTAAATACCCATTAATCCTTCTTGATTTAAATGATAGTATAACTCCTTTAGATACAATTTATAGTGGAGAAAGAGCTAAAGTATTAATTCGAGGTAAAAGAGTTTATAAAATTCAGAATGAAGATAAAGTTGGTTTTGTAGATGCTAGTTTTTTTAGAAAAGCGAAGCCAATTAAAGTTAAGTCAAGTTATACTCGTAAGAAGAGAAGTATAGATTACTCTAGGCCTATAAAAGTTCGTGGGCATTATCGCACCACTAAATCAGGAAAGAGAGTATATGTAAGGCCGCATACTAGAAAAAGAAGAGATGGTAAATAAATCAACTATGTTATTTAAAAAATATCATTGGTTTTCAATATTCTGTGCCCTATTACTATTTATAGCCGTATTACATCTTCCTATAGCATACTACAGATTCTTAAGGGTAGTCGTTTTTATTGGAGCGCTTTTAGTGATGTTTAGGAATAAGAAGGAGTGGCTCTTTTGGACTATGTCCTTTGCAGGGATAGCGATCTTATTTAATCCCATACTGCCTATATATCTGTATAAAAGGAGTATCTGGATGCCTATAGATATTGTAGTGGGAATACTCTTTTTGTTGGACTGTTTCT
>CAYMDH010000098.1:0-6891 GCA_964389205.1 uncultured Flavobacteriaceae bacterium | reverse complement strand
AAATCATGATACCTTTAATGAGCATTATTTATGGAATAATTTTCTCTATTTGGTGGGACTTATAAAATAAATATAACTGTTTAAGTTTAAATTATTTTCTTTAAAAAATATAATTTGTGACATAGTAAATTTTATCAAACATAAACTATATTCTTAGCTAATGATAGACAAATCTATAGATTTTAGAGCGGTTTTGAAAGCAATATTAGGATAGAGAATAGAATAAATACCTAATTTTTTTAGAAAAAACAACTGTTAATAGAGGAAGGAATTTATTGCTAAAGCAACACAAGTAAATAATTAACTCATCTATCTATTCAAACTACTTGAAAAGTTTATACTTCATTTCTTGTTCAATAGAATTAATAGAAACGGTTCCTTCTAGATTTGATAAGCCTTTCATTATTTTAATGTAATGAGGATTTTTAGCAAGGAAAATTTCTACTTCTTCCACTCTTTTGGTAGAACACGCCCCACTCATATACTCTTTTAACTCTGGAATAGTTAAGGTCTGAATCATTTTTTTGAATTTAACAGTCAAGTAAAAGAAAACCAATCCTGACAAAGTTACTATTATTTCAATCGAGTTGCTTTATTTTAAATGGTTGTTTCCTGACAAAAATGAATCTGATTAAGTTTTTTTAACACACTTAATTCTGAATGATAAATTTTGAATTTTTAATCTCGCTAACTCTTTGGTTTTCAGCGTTCAAATTTCGCCCAACGATTTTATTATGAATAAACATTATTATTTATAACATAAAATAAATATATTCGTAATACAAATATTTATTATTCAAATAAAACCCTTAAAATGATTGAAACAATTAATATTGCAAAAGATAAATCTCATCTATTAGTTATCCACAAGGAGGAGGTTTTGGTGGAGGTGGAATCAACAAATACCGAAACTCAAACTACCGAAACTCAAACTACAACGAATCAAGAATCAATAGATGAAGTGCCTCAATCAAAACCTGTATTCTTCCTTGAGGTGATACCATTAGCGCATAGTCAAAAAATTTTATTTGACTTAGATTATACAAACCATTCTATTAATAATTGTAGAGTTGTAAAGGACAAAGAGGAAATGGAAATCTACGAAATAGAAAATCTTCAACATCAATCTCTAAATGATGTTGAAAACATTAGTTTCAAATACACAGAACCTTCTGCTAAATTTATAGTGATTGTGGATATTGAAAGCGGCTATCAAGATGTCGAAAATGCTCGGTTTCCAATAAATAAGTCTATTTCTAATATTTTTGACGAAACTAGCTTATCTGAAAGCATCGCTATTTCTATTGACAAATCAAATGAACGCGACCATCAATTAATCATAGATTTAATTAAAGTTGCAGTTAAAGAGGACGAAACAGTAGATGACGCAGTAGATGACGAAGCAGAAGTTGTAGAAGAAGAAGTAGACGCGGTAATAGATGAATTAGTTGGGTCAAACTAGTTACCTAATCTTTTTAATAGCCATTTATTGATTTCCAGGCTAAAATATTCATTTGGGTGTTTAGAAATGAAGGTAGAAAGCTCTTTTAAGAGGTGCCGTTTTCTAAACACCCCATCCTTTGTATGCTTACCAATTTCTAGTATTACTTCTAATCTTGTCAGTAATTCTAAATAAAAGCTGCCTATTTGCTCTTTAGTATCATTTAAAATAAGGATGGCTTGCATTAATTCTTGTTTCACTTGTCGAGTCGTGATTAATTGTTCGCGTGGGGAAGGTTTTCGTTTTTCAATTATGGCAAAGCTGGCAAAAACCCCTAAAACTTTTAAGGCTACTTTTAGATTTATTTGTAAATGAGGTGATTTTTCTGTGGTTATTTTGAATTCGTCAATCCAACGTTTGCAAGATAAAAAACGATATTCTCGAAAATAAAACCCTGCATATTGGGTTAGTATAATTACTTGGTCAGTCAGTTTGAATTGTTTGCGAATTTTAAATTTAGATTCTAATTCTTCGATTGTTTCTCTAAAATTTTCGTTTGATTGAGTAACTGAATAAACATTTAAGCAGCCTTTATAATATGCTGGTAATACTTTGCTTTTTTCAATAGTTGTACAAGATTCCAACTGGAGTTTTATTTTTTCTAATACTTCCTGACTATTCTGCTTTAGGTCTAGGCTTAAGCTTGTCATTGAATGCTCCGCTTCTGCAATAGACTGAACTAATAATAGTATGTTTTCATTTAGTGTATTGATTAAAGTTTGAATATAACGATACCTATTTTCTTTATGATATACTTCATTCTCTGGATGTTCCCACCAAATTAGTGCTTTTTGATTATAGTTTAAGGCTTCTTGATTTTCCGCATTTAATAAGTGATAGAGGTGCTTTGCCTGTATGGAATGATATTTGGCTATGCCTGAATTAAAATTGCTTTTCTGAAGTTTGTTCTTAAATTTCCTACTCAGTTTTTCTTTTTCTTCTTTTTTCTTAATAGGAAATCCTTTTCTAATCAGAGAGAGTAATTGATGGTGTATATTCTTTTGTTCTAAAAACTCATTTAATCGCTGAATCTCCATCACATTCTCAATTAATATTTCATCAAGATTTATTTTATTAAGAAAATAACTATCCCCTCGAATTAAATGATACAATTCTATTAAGATAGCATTGACTTCTAATACATCAAAATGATTATATATAGCCATAGCTTTTTGCTTTGCTTTTTGAAGGCGTTGGTAGCAAGAACGATAAAACCCCTTTCTTAATAAGAATTTCGCATCTAGTATTAAAGCTTTAATTTGATTGTCTACATTACTAGCTTCATGATTCCTCATACTTTTCAGAATCAAAGTAATTAAATAATCAGGGTCATCTTTTTTGAATTTTTTTCTAAGATTTAGAAGATGTTGCTCGTCCAATCGCTTAATTCGCTTTAATTGTTCATAGAGGGTAGCTACCACCGATTTTTTAGCATAGCTGCTAAATCTTTTTTTCTCCCCTCGACTCAAGGTCTGTATAAGTTGATGTACTGTGGTAAATGACATATCTATTCTTTGCCGTAAATTTCACTTATTTTTCAGAAAAAACATAAAATAAATCAACTTTAATTACTGATTAACAGCTATTTATATTTTAGGTCGTGTTTTTATAATTCCGAACACTAGGAATGAATACATTGAAAAACAAGCTAAATGTTCGTCTATTTGCATTGTCAAAATGATTGTTGATTCCTAAAACCCTATTTATGCAAAATTCCCCTATTTTAAGTACTGAAGCATTTTTAATGCTATTGTCTGAAGTTAAAAAACACAATGATTCTAAAACTCGAAAAACTTTCGAAACTAGTTTATTCGAATTGTACAACAAAAAAATGCTTGCTTATGCCTGTAGTTTCTTTCCTGTTTCAAAAGGTGTAGATGTTATTCAGGACTTTTATCTAAAAAAAATATTTGATAAAAACTTATCAAATTATCCTAGTCATTCCATTACAGCATTTGAAAAATACTTATTTACAGCAATAAAGAATTTCTGTTTGACCGTATTAAACCAACAAAGTAGGCAAGCAACTAATATTGATTTATATACTCAATCTAGCATTAATCAAGAAAATTTAGTAGCAGCAAACGCTTCTGATTTATCGAATGACTATCGCTTAAGGCAATTCCTGCCTTTATTAAAGACTAGGCAAATGTTAGCTATTCTGCTGAGACTTGAAAATTTATCTTGCAACCAAATTGCCAAAATCATTAATACTACTGAACATAACGTAACGAACCTCATTTCTAGAGGAAGAGACAAAATTCTAAAACATTTACAAAAGAATGAGTCTAAAGAAGTAGCTATAAAAAATCGAAAAGATTGGTCAAAACTTGCCAAAACCATTCCTGATGAACAGATTCGCACCTTCTTATATATGGTGCTCTTTACGGATACTAGCTATAAAGAAATAGTACAGCAAATTGGATTAGAAGCGAGGCCTTTGAAGAAGGTCATGTCTGTCACTTTAGTCTATATTAGACAATACTATCAAATCGCTGCTTAATTTTTTTTTCCGAGAAAGTGAGAGATTTTACTTTTTTGGTAGTTATCCTAATGAAAGCACTACTGAAGTGTAGTGTTCCAAAAAACAAAATGAGAACAATTGTTTGGTTAAAAATGGATTAACCTCAATGGAGAAAATAAATTACTCACACTATTTTAATCCCATTTTCTTGTAAAAGCAATAGCCGTATTCTATAAAATCAAGGGTGATTATGTATGCACTTGAAGTGGTACTGCTATGCTTTTACGCCAAGCGATTATTTAAAAACAAAATTTAAAATTTTTAAACAAAAAATCTAAAATTATGCAATTTCAACAAAAATTTATTGGATTAGTAACATTACTTTTAACGTTCTTTATCAATACTACTTTTGCGCAACTTTATTTGCCACCTGTAGATGGCACTACTACTTCTGGAAATCTTATTCTGGGCGCTAATACGCCAGCAGACCAGGGTGACCCAAATGACGCTCGAATCAACTATAGATTGGATATCAATGGTGGAATTGTTGCTGATGGACGTCAATCCGCAGTATATACTAGCATTTCTGCCGATGGAAGAAATGCTGTTGGTGAGGCTTTTGGTACTTTATCTACAGGATACAACTGGTTTGCCCATGGTGGATTAACTGGTAGCTATGGTAAAGTAAGCAATCTTTCTTTTCTTAATACTAATTATAGTGATAAAGCAGCAGCAGCTAGTGGAGGGACTTTTGTGGTTCAAATGAATAACCCTATTAAGAACCCTGATTCCGGTCCTTATTATATAACGGGAGTCAATGGAACTTTGGATGGGGCTATAGATACCTTTCCTCAAACAGGTGTTGTTGCAGCAGTTTTTGGTAATGATAGAATCAAAGGTATGGGTACTTGGGCAGGCTATTTTGATGGACGTGGCTATTTTAGTGGGAACGTTGGAATTAACAATAAAAATGTATTGTCAGATTTGAGTATTAATGGAGATGGAGATGCTCGCCACGTAGTGTCTGTAACGACGCCAACTCATAGAGGAAATGGGACTGCAGGAATCGTTTCCCTATTACCTCAGATTACAAATGCAAGTGATTGGAGCAGAAGTATTATAGGTAAGATTGAAGCAGGTGCGGGTAAAGCTGTTGGTGTCCACGGGAGTGCTTATACTGCAACCCCGGTAAATGCAGGGCGAACCTATGGCGTATTTGCTCAAGCAGGAAATGCAACTAGTGGCTACAATTACGGACTTTTCAGTGAATTAATCGGACAAAATGAAGGCGCAGCGGTATTAGGTTGGGATAGAGTTAATTTCCCAAATTGGAATCATAATACAACAGGCAGTTGGGCAGGTAAATTCATTGGCAACTCCCATTTTAGTAATAAAGTGGCAATCGGTACTACTTCTATGCCAGCTATGTCCACCCTTAATGGAGAAGACTATTTATTATATGTTTTAGGAGGTGGAAGATTCACGGAAGTTATTGTTACCCCAGCTTGGGCTGATTATGTTTTTGAAGAAAACTATAAATTATTGGACTTAGAAACCGTTGAAAAACACATTAAAGAAAAAGGGTATCTACACAATACACCTTCGGGCGCAGAAATTGAGAAAAACGGAATGGAAGTCGGTCAAATGATGGCCAATCAGCAAGAAAAAATTGAAGAATTATTCTTGCACTTAATTGACATGAATAAAACCATGAAAGCATTGAAAGCAGAGAATGAAAACTTACAGGCAGAATTGGCTGCTTTGAAAAAATAAGATTCCATTAATCCTTATTGAATGGGCAGTTTTAACAAACTGTTCCATTCATTATAAAATATAAAAAAATGAAATTATCTAGTTATTTATTGTTTTTTCTGCTTGGAATAAGTGCTATATTACAAGGGCAAGATTGTCCTGCTCACCAAATAGTTGATATGGTGTCTAATGAGCAGGCAGCAAAGGAAAATCAAAATTATAAGGCGGAGATGTTTGTAGAAGCATCTATAACCATACTTCCCGAGACAAATGTAGCAATTAGTGCTGGAGATTATGTATTACTAACACAAGATTTTTGGTCCCAAGCGGGTGGTGATTTCAAAGCGATGATTCAAGGTTGCGAGGAACCATCGGGTAGCCGAGCAAAAACCAATCAAAATAGTACTACAACGACGACCTCCCTTAAATCAAGTGAACAGGTAAGCACTTACCCCAATCCATTTGCCACTACCGCTACGATTGAATTTGTATTACCACAAGCAACGAGTATTTCCCTAGGCATTTATGATATCAATGGTCAATTAGTTCAACAGCTGATATCCAATGAGGCTAAAGACCAAGGGATACATCAAGTCAAAGTAAACGGAACGACTTTAGTTGCTGGTATTTATTTCTATCGCCTTCAGACAAGTAAAGAAATCCTGTCAGGGCAAATGATTTTAATCGAATAAGTTTTTAGGACAACAATCATATTTTAAGACTAGCAATGAATAGGCTATTTGACCCTATCACATTGCTAGTTTCTTTGTATTATTTATGCTTTCCTATACTAAAAATCGGATAAAATCGTGACTTGTGAAAAAGAGGTCAGAAGTCAGATCATGAGATGAAGGAATGCCATTCCTGAACCGCTTGCGGACGAGAGGCTATAATTCCGAACTCGAAGGGATGGGTTGCCAAATTTTTCTGTCAGAAGTCAGATTTGTCAACTGCAAATAACTGACCATCAGCAGTTTATTCCTAAGCTATCTGACTTCTGACAGTTTATGAAATAAACGGTCTGACCTCTGACTTCTAATTATGATAATCACTTTTTTATGCGGTTTCGAGTATATATGCTTATTTAACATAATCAATTATCAATATTTTTCAGCAATCACAACTTCAAATACTTCAATATATCATCATACAACCCCGCCTCATTCGCAAACAA
>CAYMDH010000097.1:0-7335 GCA_964389205.1 uncultured Flavobacteriaceae bacterium | reverse complement strand
TAGCGCATCAGATTTCGGCTCTGAGGGTTGGGGGTTTGAATCCCTCCTGGGTCACTAGAATACTGTAAACCCTTTTAAACACTAGTGTTTAAAAGGGTTTTGTGGTTTTAACCTCAAAATCAATAAATTGATGTAAGTTTTTCAAGGATAATGAGTTGCAGGTTTGAATTTTTCTAACATTTTGATAACTCAATTTAACACTTAGCTTAGAATATAAAATTAGAAGTAAATATGGATTATAATTAATATTATATGTTTTAACCTCTCAACTCAATATCTGTTTTTTGTTGCAAATCCAAATTTCGAATTATACAAAGATCATATCTTGAGTGACTTCTTCGTTTCAAAATGGCATAAAGATTATAACATAATAAACTACCCCGAGGCAGAGCCACCAAAGTGTCAAGTGGAAAAAAAAACTTGTTTTAGTTTGATGAAAACCATCCGTTTCCAAACTTTCCTCTTGACTCCGAGGTAGAAACTCGAGGAATCCTTCCAATTAAATATTATATATGGGTTAGGTCATGATTTATCTCTTTCTTAATTAAAAAGATAAGATATATTTAGTTTTAAAATATTATTTTTAAGTACCCACTTTTTGTGTAAATATGTAAGTTTAAAGAACAAAACTAGAATAGTTAGGGTGAGATTTGCTTCCTATTTTTTATATCTATTTTCTTTTAAGGAAGTTTTCTTGTTTGGGATAATATGTTTTAAAAGTGTCATAGAGATTACAACACTTTATATAATAATTAACATTTATTTTTTCACTTGTCACTTCTAAAATGAGTTATTTGATTAAAAATTGTTTTATTAATTTTAATATAATGACTCCTAATGATCTCTAAAGCCATTAGTGTCAGATTTCTTACCTGCTTTTTATTGGCAACTTTTCTATTCACTTTCAAAGTAGAAGCAAATAATCCGCATTTTAAAAATTATACAGCTATAGATGGGATTTCTAGTACTGAAATCTATGATATAACTCAAGATAATCAAGGCTATATGTGGTTTGCCACAGATAGAGGATTAACTAGATATGATGGAATAACTTTTAAACAGTATACTACATCTGATGGGTTACTAGATAATGTAGTATATAATTTTTTTGAACAAGAAGATGGTACTATATGGTGCTCTACTTCAAATAATCAAATTTTTTATTTTAAAAATGCAGATGAAGGTTTCAAACCCTATATAAACAATGCTGTTCTTACAGAAAATAGTATACATAATGGTATCATGAATAATATTGTTGTGGCTAACAATGAGGATATTATTCTAACATTTATAAATCTTTGGGGATATTTAAGAATATCTGAATCTGGTACTATAATCAACACATTATCAACTATAGAAAATACTGCAACATCCCAACATATTCTAAAAACATTAAAAGATGCTCCAAGTTTTATTACCATAGATAATCCCAAAAATAAAAAAGATGCAACTGTTTACTCAAATCAAAAGATTATTGAAAGTTTAGGAGATGCTATTCCTTTTTCAAGAATGATATCTTTTCCTGAGTACAATAAACAAATAGGAATTCTAGGTAATTTTTGTTTTTCAATTGATCAAAAAAACAAAATCAACAAAAAAATGCTTCCTTTTTCTAATGAAAAGAGAGCTATTAGTGCAGGAAAGTATAATGAAAATCTTTTTTGGGTAGGGTACCAATATGGTGGCGGATTACTAATAGATACAGAAGGTAATATTAGAGAACATTATCTTAAGGATAAATCTGTTACCAAAATATATAAAGATCATGAAGGCGGGGTATGGATAGCAACTACTAATGCTGGTGTATTTTATAGTAAAGCCCCAACGATTAATCATCACTCTTTCGATAGTTACCCAGTAGAACTAACTAGAGATAACGAGAAAAATTTATTTGTGTCATTCCATAATGGAGATGTTCTAAAAAAAGAAATAAATACTGATGTATTTAAACAAATAAATCACTCAAAAATAAATGACCCTGCATTTGTACAATATGACTTTGTCAATCAAAATTTGACCTATGGAAATCAATCAATTTTTGAGAAATATTTTACTATAGGTGTCTCTGACGATCAATATTATCATCAAATTTTCAATAAACATGGAATAGTTATTCAAAACGATTCTATTTCTTTAAATATACGTATTCATGAAAGGTTATATGATATTTCTCTAAATAAAGAGAACCAATCAATATTAATTGGCACAAAAAGAGGGTTATATCAGTATCAAAATAATAAACTAAGTTCTTTATCAAAGAAACATATCCTTTTTTCATATCGTATTTTCGATATAGACCATAAAGAAAATGCTATGTATATGGCTACAATGGGAGCAGGCTTGGTTATAAAAAAACATGATACCATATTCTCTATTAATAAGAAAAAAGGTTTATTAAGTGATATCAGTACAGAAGTTTTAATAGAAGACAAATACACAATATGGGCAGGGACTAATAAAGGGCTAAATCGTATTACTTTATATCCTAATAATACTTATAGCATAGATGCACTTACAACTTTAAATGGTCTTTCTAGTTCTGAAATTATAGATATTGAAATTATAGATGATACAGTTTGGATCTCAACAAAAGAAGGGTTATTTAATTTCTCGAAAGATATTTTTAAGGATCTAAAGAAGAAAAGAAAAAAATGGTTACAAATTAATCAAATGGAGGTTAATGGTAAAAAAATTGCCGATACTAATGACTATACTTTTAAGTATAACAAGAATAACTTAAAATTTCATTTTAAATCAATTTCGTTTAAAAATGGAAAAAATCAAATGTATCGCTATAAGATTAGAGATAAGGATACAATTTGGAATTATACAACAAATAATTCTGTTGATTTTTTTAATATGTCACCGGGTAATTATAATTTGTTACTGCAAGTAAAAAGTGAAGACAACACATGGGAGCAAACTAAAGAACTAAATTTTAAAATTTTGCCTCCATTTTGGAAATCTGGTTGGTGGTATGTATTACTTATTATATTCATTAGCATTATTACATATCTAAGCTTTATCTACAAAATATTTTCGTTTAACAAAAAACTTTTTCAAAAACTCAGTTGGGCACTTATTCATAAACTTAGTAATAGAAATGACGAAACTCTTTATGTTACTTTTAAATCAGATGGTAAAGAAATTCGATTGCCCTCTTCAGAGATAGGGTATTTTAAATCTTCACGTAATTATGTAGAGGTACATACTTCAAAAAGAAAATTTGTTACGAGACAAAAGCTGGTTGAATTTTATGATAAACTACCAGATACAATCAACTATATACGTTTACATCGTTCCTATTATATACGTATAGATAAGGTTCATCTACAAAATGGAGAAAGAGAAGTAATTGTGTATGATACTCCTATTCCTGTAAGTAATACCTATAAAGAAAATCTAAATATTATTTTTAAAAGGTAATCCTCTCAAATAATATGTTTCATATCTGATAAAATTTGTCCCAAAAAAAATGGGACAAATTTTTATATATATATTTTCGTCCCTAAACACTTATAAAAAATAACTTTTCACTGTGATTAACGAGTAGGTGTTTTTTCTCTTTATAGTTTTGAATTATCTGAAAATGAGAACTTAAGTATGTTCTTATGCTAAGAAAATCAATTTTAACTATAAAAAAGAAATCATGAAACATTTAATTTTATTAATCTGCAGTCTAACAATCTCACAAATCATTATTGCACAAAACAATCCTATCACCTTTGATCCAGTAGGGACCGCTGGAGGAGATTTATTTGGTATTAAAGTAACTGAAAACGGTAATAATACATCCAAATTCAGCATCTATAGAAATTTTTCTTTTGAAAATCAAGATGTGGACGCACTCGTTATTGATTCAAGTAGAAGAATAGGAATAAATACGTCCACACCAAATAGTAGATTAGATATTAAAGGATTTGGAAATGAAACAGAATTACTTAGACTATCTACAGAAAGACCTTAGGTATTTAGACAAACTAATTCAGGTCCATCCACTCAATTAGATTTACATTCAACCACAAATAATAAGCATTTCAAAATCACCTCATCGAATAATAATCGAGCAGCACAATTTCTTGTATCTAATGATGTAGGCAATAATAGAACTCTTCTTGTGCCAGATGGTGGAAAAGTTGGAATAGGAACAACAACTCCGAATAGCATACTAGATATTAAAGGGTTGGGTGATGGTTCGGAACTACTTAGATTATCGACAGAAAGACCTTGGGTATTTAGACAAACTAGTTCAGGTACAACTACTCAATTAGATATACACTCAACCGCAAGTGATAAAAACCTAAAAATCACATCATTGAATAACACTCGAGCAGCGCAATTTTTTGTATCAGATGATATAACTAAAAATAGAGCTTTTCTTGTACCAGACGGTGGAAAAGTTGGAATAGGAATAACAACTCCTGATGCTACTCTTGCTGTAAATGGAGACATCCATACTCAGGAAGTCAGAGTAGATTTAAATGGTTGGGCAGATTTTGTATTTGAAAATAATCACAATTTACCTACTCTTAAAGAAGTAGAACTATACATTAAAGATAAAGGGCATTTAAAAGATATCCCAAGCGCTCAAGAAGTGGCTAAAAATGGAATCCTATTAGGGGAAATGAACACTAAATTACTTCAAAAGATCGAAGAACTGACATTATATATTATAGAACAGGAGAAAAGAATTGAAACACTTGAAAACTTAATTAGGAAGTGATAAACTGTTTACTACAAGAAAAAATAATTATAAAAAAAATTAATATATGAGAAAAATATTTTTTTTTAATGTTGTATTCTATCTTCTGATGATAGGAACAGTACACGCACAGCAATTTTATTACTCAAATGGTAAAAAAGTAATTCTTATAGAAGATTCAAGCTCTATGGTTATTTATGAATCTGAAGGTATTGATAGAAATAGAATTCTTGATTCTACCCAACTAAAAAAGACATTTAACACCCAAGATGACCGTCTTGGTCAATACTCTGTTTTCGAATTTGAGCCAAACTACAATCCTGTTTTTAATAAATCTACAATTAAATATTCTCATGGATTTACAAAACCTAATGCAGAAAAAGTATGGATAAGTCCTTTTATTATAACCAAATTAAAACAGGGACTAAATATTTCTTCTATACAAGATATTTTAGATAAATACAAAATAGATTTAATATATGAGGAGTTTGGAAAGTTACATATCAAATGTAATAATCTATCGGATGTTCTTGATTTGTCAAATGAAATTTATGAAAGTAATAAATCAATTTGGTCTCAACCCGACTTTTTAATCAATACTACTAGAAACGAAAATTGGGAAAGACAATATTATTTAAACAATACAAATCATAGTGATTGTGGTTTTGATAATGATATTAATGCTCTAGAAGCTTGGGATCTTACTTTAGGATGTAATTACATAACAGTTGCAGTAATCGATGACGGTGTAGAAGATCATCCAGCATTAATAGATAGTAACGGTAACAGTAGGGTACTCCCTGGTTATACTCCATCAGGAATTACAAACAATGGTCGTCCTGGGGCTGGTGATCGTCATGGTCAAGCCTGTGCAGGTATTATAGCTGCTTCTCACAATTCACAAATTAGAGGAATAGCTCCAAACGTAAATATTCTTCCTGTTAAGGTAAGGTTTGGACCTGGTATTCCAGCTAGTGAGTATTCAAGAGCAATTGATTGGGCAAGAGAAAATGGTGCTGATATTATAAGTAATTCTTGGTCAGGAATCAGTGATGATATCATTATAAATGCTATTAATGATGCAGAGAATCTAGGAAGAGATACAGGTAGTAGTAATTTGGGAGCTATAGTTACATTTTCTTCAGGAAATAATGGAGCCAATCAAATATCTCCATATGCAAAAGTTTCTATAGGCGTTGGAGCACTAAATAGATTTGATAATCTTGCAGAATCATCTATTATTAATGGTAGATATAGTAATATAGGACCTAATCTGGATTTAGTTGCCTATGGAGGTGATGCTGATAACTCAGGCAATGGTGATATCAGAACTATAGATCGAATTGGCACAAATGGATATAGTAATGGTGACTATACAAATACTTTTTCAGGCACCTCAGCATCTTGCCCTCAAGTAAGTGGTGTAGCTGCACTTGTACTATCTATCAATCCAAATTTAACAAGATCAGAAGTAGAAAATATTCTTTTTAGTACAGCTGTAGATTTAGGAGTTTCTGGCAAGGACAATAACTTTGGATATGGTAAAGTAAATGCATTTGAAGCTGTTAAAATCGCTATAAATACATTAGATGAGACTTTTCAAGAAAACAGTGCAACGTTAGCATTAACAAGAATAAGAAGTAATTCTAGAGTTTTATTTACAGGAAAACCTTCTTGTAATATAGCTACAGGATCATATTTTTGTGATGTATATAGAGCTCAAGTTGATGCTGTTTCAGAATTGGAGTATGTACGATATGGTGGAGATGGGTTATCAGGTGCCAACCCAAATAATGGAGAATATTGGGTAGATATCTTTTTAAATGATAATATTCCTGGAAATGCACCTCCCAGTACATCTGTTAAGACATTCTTTTATTTTATTAAAACAAACTCTTTTGGTCAAACTATAAATCAATGGGTCCCTACTAATCCTAACAACCCTTCAGCTAAATCCTATTATTTTAACCCTCCAGAAGATATACATATAAATCGGATTGTAGAAAATGGAGAGTCTTCAAATGTTTATGCTACAAACTCAATTACTTTAGGTGTGAATTTTCATGCAGAATACGGTTCATCTTTTGTAGCTAAACACATCTTGTTACCTTCAGATATCAATTGTTTGCCAAATCCAACAAGAAGCACAAGTACTCCTTCTAATAACAGAAGTCACTCAAATTTAACTGATAAGAAAATTCTATTTTCATCTTCTATTAATATTGAAACTACAAACAATTTGTTTGTAGATGAAGGTATAATAACCTACCCCAATCCTACTAACGGAATAATTAACATACAAAGTCCTAATACAATTACTTCATATACACTTAGAAATTCTACAGGAGCAAAACTACTAGATGAAAAAATAAATACTACTAATTTTAATATAGATATTACAAAATTCCCTACAGATATTTATTTTATGCAATTGCAAACAGAAGATAATAGAATTATTACAAAAAAGGTTATAAGAAGGTAAATAATAAGGTTAACTTCTATTGATTAAAATACTCTTTCATAAATCCTTCAATATCAATTAAATCGTTAATCAAAAAGTTTGAACTCTGAATGCTCGGGGTCACGAATACATCGTTCAAAAGAAAAAATGCCAAGCTCGTCGCTTGAGCATT
>CAYMDH010000096.1:0-7435 GCA_964389205.1 uncultured Flavobacteriaceae bacterium | reverse complement strand
AATTACTTTTCATTACACTTATAATTTAGTGTAACGCTATTTCAGGACGAGACATCTTTCTAATAAAAAAAGCCTCGTTAAACGAGGCTTTTTTTATTAGAAAGATATTAGGGGGTTTTTCCTGTTTTATCTATAAAATATTTTTCATATTATTCTAAATACGAAAGAAACATATTTCATTATCAAATGAGTATAAAGTTTTAGTTTCTTCATTTTTAGTAAACTATAAAATTCTAAACAGATGAAAAAAGAGTTCCTTTTCAATTGGATCAAGTCATTTTTTAAGTGGATAAAAAACAATACTAGTTTAGCCGTTTTTATTGTCATACTTGTAGTCGTTACGAGTTTAAAAAAAACAATTGCGCTGGATAATTTTATCAATGGGCCAGAACAAATTTTCTTTCCTGAAAATAAATGGGCGCTTCCTTTATTTTTTGAAACAAAATACCCAGTTTATGGATATCTCTATTTCTTTGTTGATATTTTATTTGCTGGAGCTATCTTATGGCTTACTATTACTCTCTATAAAAAATTCTTTCGTTTGGATAATGACCCTGAAAGAGACCTGAAAAGACGCTTCTCTTTATATTTTTTATTGGGATTTTATGTTATTTCAGATTTATTTGAAGGATTGTTTAACATTCTGTTGATTTCCAATTACAACCCAGAAAAAAGCAATTCACTTATCTATTTTTTAGAACCCATAGGAGGAGCTAAAATAGTTTTTTTATTACTTACTGTATTTTACATGATTTACTTATATATCAAAGATAAGGAAGTAAAAAAAATAACAGATCATACTGATGGAAACTCTACACTAAGTAGGATAAAGAGAAACATATCTGAAATCTTAGCTGGTAATTATGTTTCTATTTTTTTCGCATTATTAATTTTTTATTTAATTCTAAAAAACAATCAAGGACAGGTATTATTGTTAGAATTAGTACATAGTCCATGGAATATGATCGTTTTATTTATTCCATTGATTATACTATTGTCTTTAATGACCTTGATAAATTCTTATTATACCTATTTTAAATTTTATGAAAAAAACAAAAAAACAGGACAACAAGGCAAATATTTTAATTGGAATGCGTCTGTTAAAGATGATGTGACACAAAGCAATTCTGTATCGAAAGAAGCATTAACAACTTTAAAACTAACTAGAGCTACACAAGGAGTAGTTAAACGTTATTTAACCTTGACGTATCATTTAATGGCTGCCGTTTTATTTATTAGCCTTGCTGCTCATAAATTAAGAGGGGCAGATCTCAGAACTATAGGATATATTATCTCTGTTATATTAGTAGGTAGTATTTACCTATATATATGGGTTAAAAACAAAAAACTTAAACATTTAGAAGAATTAAAACGCAATAGTAAATCAGAAAAAGAAATAGCAGCCTATCATAAAATGGATAATGAATTTATGGATAGTTTCACTTTTTTATCTTACTTATTTGGTTTTATAGCAGTGAGCGCTTTCATTTCTTATTTCATAAGTTCTTGTGTAGATATACATGGTTTTTTATTATTAAAAATTATTTCTTTAGCTATATTTTTTAGCGCAACTGCATTTTATCTAGCAAATATCATTCTTATTAGAAGAAGTACAAGAAACTTTAGGGATCGTATTTCAAGAGCGATTAAAAGAACACTAGCCAATGATGAAAACATTATTAAAATTCAAAAAGTAATTGGCTCTATTGTCCTTATTGCTTCCCTTGTACAATTGGTAATAAATCACACCTTCTTCTATACAGCTATTAAATCTGTAAATATGATTTTATTATATGTCTTTTTAGGATTTTGGCTTTTCTACTTAATTACATCTTCTATGGTTTTTGCCATTCAAAAAATTAAAGAAAATAGCAAGAAAAGGAAAAATGAACTTATCCTCTCTAAAATGAACATTCTCATTCTTTTCATCTTCTTATTAATTGGATATTCATTTGTTTTCAATAATTCATACTTCACCGTAAAAACAATCACTGTATCTGAAGAAAAATTAAGTAATACACAAAATGAATCAGGAATCTCACTTAAATCATATTTAAAAAGAAAAATCACTAAAAATCATAATGAATTCTATGTTATAGCAAATGAAGGTGGTGGTCTAAGAGCAAACTACTGGAGTTTGTTAATTCTAGATAAGTTAGCAAACAAAGATCCTAATTTTTATGATAAGGTTTTAATGACTAGCGGAGCATCTGGAGGAAGTATTGGTCAATCAATATTTAATTTAATGCAAGCAGATAGCTTATTAAAAAACAAACAAAATATTATTGAACAAATTGGAAATACAGATCATTTAGCTAGTGATTTATTTAGCTTATGCTTTAGAAGACCTATTATAAGGCTTATTCCCTTTAATCTATCAGACAAAGATTGGGCAAAATATATTAGAGGGGATATATATGCTTCTAGACGTTATGCGCAAATGGCGGTAGGCGAAAAATCATGGATTTATAACTACAGTACAGATCATTCATTTAAAGAATTTTGGAACAATGCATACAAAAAAACACAAGGAGCATTTCCTTTAACATTAATTAATAGCACACATGCAGAATACGGTTCTGAAGGCATTGGATCTCCACTTAACCAAGCTGAAAATAAAGTTATTTTTAATGGCTCTACTTCGTACTTAGAAATTAATGAACAACAACAAAACAAATCTATTTCTTTTTTAGATGCTGCTTTTTTAGCAAATCGTTTTCCAATAGTAAGTTCTCCAGCCATTATTCCTACCAAAGGTCACTTTATTGATGCGGGTGCTTTTGACAATAATGGCATATCTAGCATTTTAGATGTTCTTTGGCATGTTCAAAACCTAGCGAATGAAGATATTGAATGGAAAGAAATATGGGACAGTTTAAAAGGCAAACTGAAATTAATTGTTATTTCTAATGGAAAAGGCACTTACATTAAAAACAAATATAATTCTTTAAGAGAAACAAAAGGAGGAAAACTGTTCCCTTCCAGTAATTTAAAAGGAAGTATAGGAGCTGCCGTATCTACTTCTGCTGTAAAAGAGTATATTGGAAAAGAAGTTGATTCTCTTAATTCAATATTCAAAAATGTTATAAAGATTGACCTGCCTTATTATATAAAAAGCAAGAGAAATGATATACAAAATACTCTCAAAGTACAAATTCAAGATATCAATCTTGAAACTTATATCGATCGTGAAAATAAATCTATTTTAGATTTCTTAGATACTCCAAAAAATAATTATCAATATAATTTATATTTTGACCCTCCTTTAGGAAGATCTTTGAGTAAGCCAGTTACAGACTACATGAAGATTATGGCAGATTATGTAATGGACAAAGAATCCAAACAAATATTTAATTAAATTAGCAATAAAAAATGCTTAAATATCTTTTCATTTTATGTTTTCCTATCAGTATTTTTTCTCAAACTAGGTATCTAGATGATCTTTTTACAGCCACCTCTAAAACTACTTATAGCTATAGTAAAACAACAGATTCTTTAAAACTCGATTTTTATTCTCCTAAAAATGATGATTTAAAAGAACGCCCTTTACTGATTTTTGTACATGGAGGAGGGTTTGCCATTGGACAAAGAGATGACAGCGAGATTATAAAAATTGCCAACGCTTTTGTAAAAAAAGGATATTTGGTCGCTTCTATATCATATCGATTAACCAGACAAGGTAAAAGCTTTGGATGCACTACAGAAGTTGAAGAAAAATTAGATGCTTTTAAAAAAGCTGGAGAAGATCTTTTGCAAGCTACTTGTTTTCTTATTGACAAAAAAGAAGAATTCAATATTGATGAAAACAAAATAATATGGGCTGGCAGTAGTGCTGGCGCAGAAGCTCTTTTAATGACAGCATATAACCGATCTCTTTTTTTTAAAAAAAATAACCCTTACAATACTATTAAACCAGCTGCTGTAATTTCATTAGCCGGTGCTATTTTAGATATTAATATTTCTAAAAAAAATGCAATTCCAGGGATCTTCTTTCACGGAGTAAAAGATCCTTTAGTACCTTATAAAAGTGCCTCGCACCATTTTTGTGATAAAAATGCTCCAGGATATCTAATATTTCACGGTTCTAAATCTATTACAAATAAATTGAAAGAACTAGATACAAGCTACACATTGTATACCATAACTGAAGGAAAACACGATATTTTTGAAACTACTGATAAAAAATTAACTGTAATTTTTAAATTTCTTGAAAAAGTAGTTATTAAAAAAGAGTTTTTTCAAGAAACAATTATTCAATAATCTATTCTTTCACTCAATAAAAAATATACTTTACTCATTTGCGTTTTATTAAAAAGAGATGAAAATTTATCTTTAAGAAAAAACATCGCAAAATAGAAAATAATAGTATTATATTTTTTGATATTTTTAATTTTCTGATCTTAACAGTTAAATAAATTAAGTTCATTAATCGCTTTAAAAATTACAAAATAATGAATGTCAAAAAGTTGTTGTTTTTATCATTTTTAGTATTGTTCTTTTTACAAGTTAATGCTCAAGAAGAACCTAACAATATCCCTCAAGATTCTATTGATACATTATCAAATTCTGCACTTATAAAAAAATTCTACACTCATATAGACAATCAATCTATTGCTGAAAAATATGCAAATGCTTATATCAAAAGATCAAAGAAGTTTAACAACCCTATATATACAGCAAAATCTTATGAATTGATGGTTTTCTTGTATCAAGATACTACTAAAATTATTTATTTAGATAGTATTATTGATTTAACATCTTCATTAAAAGATTCTATTTATCCTGCTACTTCTTATAATCAAAAAGGAAAATATTTTTATATAAAAGGATTTTATAATGAGGCCTTAGATAATTATTTAAAAGCAGATAAACTAGCTTCTAACTATAAGAATTTAGAATTGTTATATGACACTAAACATAGTATTGGTATTTTAAAAGGTGAGATAGGAGAACGTCAAGAAGCGCTTATCAATTTTAAAGATGTATACAACTATTATAAAAGTGCCAAAAATATTTCAAATCATTTAACTGCAATGCGCTCTTTAGCAAATTCATATACTTATAATAAACAATTAGATTCGGCTTCGTTTCTAAACATCGAAGGTTACAAAAAATCAATAAAGTATAATACTAATGATTTTCATTTTTTTTCATTAAATGAAGGAATTAATCAGTTTTATAAAAAAAATTATAAACAAGCAAAGGATAGTATTATCAAAGTACTATCTTTCATAACTTCTCAAGAGCAAATCGATATAGTATTGTATGCGTATACCTATTTAGGAAAGGCATATGAAAACCTTAATTCTCCCACAGATGCAATTAAATACTATACAAAAGCTGACAGTTTATTTACACAAACAAGAGTTGCTATTCCTAAAGTAACTGATGGCTATAAGTATCTGATTGATTATTTTAAATCTCACAATAATCAGGAAAAACAATTATATTTTATTAATCAATTATTAGTAATAGACACCATTCTTGATGAACGTTATCGATCTTTGAACAAAAAAATATCTAAAAATTATGAAATTCCAAAACTTATTTTTAATCAAGAAACTATTATCAAAAATTTACAAAATGACAATCGAAAATACTCTAAGAATTTCTTAATTTTAATTGTTGCATTTATAATTTTAATTTTTCTTCTCATTTATTATTACTACAAACAGTTTATTTATAAGAAACGTTTTAAAATACTTATAGATACTTCTGTGCCAAACTCATTAAGTCAAATTGCTACTGATTCAACAAAATTTGAAGATTCTTCTATTGGCATTGCTAAAGAAACTGTAGAAAGTATTTTAAAAAAACTTGAGAAATTTGAAGAAAATAAAGGGTACTTAAAAAATAATGTTAGTTTAAACAGTCTGGCTAAACAAATGAAAACAAATTCTAATTATTTATCTCGAATTATTAACTTTTATATGAAAAAAAGTTTTAAATCATATATTAATGAAATAAGAGTTGATTATGTTATTGATACATTAAAAAAAGATTCTAAACTTAGAAGCTATACTGTAGAGGCCATTGCAGATGAGTTAGGCTTTAACAATCCGGAATCTTTTTCGAATGCTTTTTATAAAAAAACTGGTATCTATCCCTCTTATTATATAAGAAAGCTAAAAAAAGCAGCTTCTTAGTAATTACAGATTCTAGCAATATTCTCTAACTATTTATTTACACCAATTTCATGAAATTGGTGTAAACCATATAATTAAAACAATTGTTTTTTAATTATATCGTATATCTTAAAAAAGAATTCTTAATTCTAATATAAATTACAGTATTATGGAAAAAAATTGACATTCAAAAAAATTAAAATTGCACAACTTATTGAAAACCCTTCAAAACTTTATGGAGGAACTCTAAAAGCACGTACTGAAGGTTATCAAGATACTTGTCCTGGAGATCGAAATGACACAAAATCCCCTCTAGGAGACACAAAAAGACCTACTCTTGATTGTGATCCTCCAACATTAAATGATGTTTGCGCTATAGGTGATATATCTTCTTAAACTTGTGAAAGCAGTAGTATTAAACTTTAATACTACTGTTGTATTTATAATTCTTACTAAAAGAAAATCTTTGTTTTAATACTAATTTAGACGTCCATCATTTATTTTTTTGATTTTTTGTAACATTTAGATAACATTCTACGTATAACTATATGCAGAAGCGAAGAAGTAAAATTAAATACTGGAGAAAGAATAAATGAGACAGCTAAAAATTACGAAGCAGGTTACTAATAGAGAAACAGCTTCCTTAGATAAATATTTACAAGAGATTGGAAAAGTTGATCTAATTACTGCTGATGAAGAAGTAGAATTAGCTCAGCGAATAAAAGCAGGAGATCAGATAGCTTTAGAGAAACTAACAAAAGCGAACTTACGTTTTGTTGTTTCTGTAGCCAAACAATATCAAAATCAAGGATTAACCCTTCCTGATCTTATCAACGAAGGAAATCTAGGTCTTATAAAAGCAGCACAACGTTTTGATGAAACAAGAGGTTTTAAATTCATCTCGTACGCAGTATGGTGGATTAGACAATCTATTCTTCAGGCGCTGGCTGAACAATCTCGTATTGTTAGATTGCCGCTTAACAAAATTGGATCTATCAATAAAATTAATAAAACATACGCCTTCTTAGAGCAAGCACATGAAAGAGTTCCTTCTGCAGAAGAAATAGCAAAAGAACTTGACATGACTGTTAATGATGTTAAAGAGTCTATGAAAAACTCTGGACGTCATGTATCTATGGATGCTCCATTAGTTGAGGGTGAAGATTCTAATTTATACGATGTATTGCGAAGTGGAGAATCTCCAAATCCAGATAGAGATTTATTACATGAATCTCTAAGAACCGAAATTGAACGTGCTTTAGAAACATTAACACCTCGTGAAGCAGATGTTATTCGTTTATATTTTGGAT
>CAYMDH010000095.1:0-7497 GCA_964389205.1 uncultured Flavobacteriaceae bacterium | reverse complement strand
AAGGGCCTAGTACAATTTCTGATTAAAAAATTAATCTTAAGCTATAATCATTATGGAAAAAATTAATCAAGATCAGAGCAAACTCAATTTTAGGAAGTTTAAAATCAGCAGACTTAAAATAAATAATTTAAGAACAGTTCAGGGCGGGATGATTTTTCGCGAAGGCACGAGACCAGTTAATCCCGGAACTTGTCCTTCAGTAAATAGATCTTTGGATTGTGATGTAGTTGCTAGAAACACGGAATTCTGCTAAACTATTTATTATCAAAAAAAGAAACACCTTTTGGTTTTTAAACTAAAAGGTGTTTTGAATTGTTCGAAGATCATATACTATTAATTATTAAAAACATAATCCTTATGAAAAAAACCAAAAACGAAAGCAAGTTGAAATTGTATAAGATGACTATTAGTACATTAACAAATCGTCAAATGAATGGCCTCGCGGGAGGGTATTCAGATGTTGATGATACAGAGACATCTTTCCATGATGCAACAAGACCTTTTTCAAGCAATTGTTAGACTACAGTTTCTGTAACTTTAAGGTTTCTTCTTTCTTATTAAGAAGAAACCTTATTTCTATTATATTCAATCTCATCAAACAATGGAGTGCAATATGATAAAATCTTAGAAGATTATAACGCTCCATTAGTAATCGGAATGATTGGACAACCTCCAGTATCGCAATTAGCATAAGTTTCTATATACAATTTGGAAGTTGCTACACAGCCCGGAGATAGGGGAGGTGAAGTAGCTGTTTGAGTGGGACAAGTGTCTTCTTCACAACTAACTTTATCAGTTCCGTAAAGAATCGTTTGTCCAGTTCCACCATTAATTTGGTGAGGATTGTTGATTTTGGCGATTTTAAATTTTTTAAGTGATAATTTTTTCTTTTTTTTCATAGCAAATATTTTCTAAAAGATGTATTCAAATATAAGTTTCAACTACGCTGAAAATAGAGAAAAATATATCAGAATTCATGAATTTGGATAAATACAAGTTTTAACTTGCTGATTTGTAGATGTCTTTGTTTTGGAGATTTTTAAGAAAAAAAGAAGGTTTTATGCCTGTTTTGGTATAAAATGCCTTAGAAAACGACTCCGTGTTATTAAAACCAAATTCTTGCGCAATAGCTTTAATCGTAAATTTGCTATAAATACTATCTGTTTTTAATTGTTCAACACAAGTTTCAATACGTAAATTGTTGATGTATTGTATAAAAGAAACTTCTTTAATATGATTAATTATTTTTGATAAATAATTAGGGTTAGTGCCTATTATTTTGGCTAGTTTGTTAATTGATAATCTCGAGTCTAAGTATCCTCGAGTTTCTTCAAATTCATCTAATTTTCTAAGTATATCTGTAATAACCTCTTCTGGAATACTAATTTTGGGTGTTTGTTTTTCTTTTGTAGGCGTAAGTTTAATATCATTTTGATTTATTTTAGTTTCTTGATGTTGCATTAATTGCTCAAAACGTCTTTTGAATAACTTTTTTCGAGCATTCATATAAAACAATAATATGACGGTTGTCAAGCTTAGTGCGATAAGCATATATACTTTTACATTGCTCCAATAGTTTTTTCGTTTCAGACGATTAACAATTCTTTTGTTTTTAGCTACTAATGCTGGAATTTTATAATCTTCAAGGATTTTTTTATTCAAATAGATTTCATTCTTGGAAAGAGATTTATGCAAGGCGAGTAATTTTTTATTATAAATCAATTCATTTTTTAGATCATTCTGCTTTTGATAATAATCTTGTAACAATCTATAGGTTTCTTCTATCCTTACACGAACATCTTTGCGTTTTTCATAAATAGAGTCAATTGTTTTTAGAAGATAAATCCCCTTTTTTTCTTCACCTATTTTTAAGTAATTTTTTGCCATGAAAAAATTTGTAAGAGCCATAAAAGTAGAATCATTATGTTTAACATAATATGGCTTTACTTTCAGTAAACTGTCTAATGATTTTTCATATTCTCCTTTAATTAAGAGTGTTTGGGCAGAGGCCATAACAAAATCATTATACTCGCGCGCTCTATCAAATGCAAGTGCTTTATTTATTCCAGAGCTTGCATAGTACATTGCAGAATCAACATTTTTTAATCTGTTATACGCAGCAGTAACTGCAAAAAGTGTACTTAGGTAATCCTTACTTGCTGTAGGAGATTTATTTGACTCTAGATATTCTAAATTTTGTTTACTATGATATAATTCTCCTTCATAATCTCCAATTTCTTCTTTCAACAAACCTAAGGCCAGATTTGATCGAAATAACATATCCTGATTGTTAAATTTTTCAGCACTATGATAAGCTAGAATAAAATTATTCATAGCCCTAGTGTAATTATGATGTTCAAAAAGATAATTACCTTTAAGATAATAGGCTTGACTGGGATAGATGTAATTTTCTAAAACTTTCCTTAATGCAATCACGCTATCTGCATAGTGTAATTTATTCTCATCCTTATGTATATAAGCGTAAGTGTAATATGCATCTGCCAAAGTCTCTTGATTATCCTCTTTTTTTGCCAAAGCAATTACTCTCTTCAATAAAGTCTTATTTAGAGGCCTAATAGCTATTCTAAATAACTCTTTTGATGATATATTCTGTAAACTATCAGGTAAGGTTGTTTGACTTTGGCCTAAAGTTTTGGCAAAGAACATTAAGAATATAAGCCCTGTGTAGATAACGTTTTTCATAAATCATCCCCAATTTTTAAAGAAAAACAATGCATATGTATTGCTTTATAACGCTAAGAATATAAAACTTATTTTTCTATGATAATTGAATTTTAGGGAATGGCACAATATACTTAGGTAATTCCTTACTCGAAAGAGTTTTTGATTAGGTTTAACTAAAAATAAAGGGAGACCGTTCATAAAACAGCCTCCTTTTATATAACAAACTAAACGATTTTGTATAAAGACAACACATTGTAGTCTTATGACCAGTAGTTAACATGGATAGTGCAAGAATCGTTTATTTCATTGCTACATCTGTAAATAATAGAGAGATGGTGCAAGTGAAAAGGTTTCAATATATAATGAATAAGATCGTGATATTGTTTCATATTTATTTTTGCTAAAAGCGAAATAGATTATATCACCGAAACAAAATAGAAAACACCTTTTGATGTATAAACCAAAAGGTGCTCCAAATTATTAACGACCTTTATTTATGACTGACGAGATACCTTTTTTTCTGGAGAGCCATATTCTAAGCGACGGGTGTTGCAGCTTCTTCAAGTTCATCAATAAAATAAATAAGATCGCTACGCTCATAGATTGTAGGATAAGAATGTCCATTAACCAGAATTTCTGGAGTAAAATTAATCTCGTTGTCTAGGCACCAACTTGATTGCTTCTCTAAGATGGCAAGATAAGTTTCACTATCACCGCAATCTCCCCATTTGACTAGCCAATCTGCTGCACTGGAATCTCCATATATTTCGTGCAAGGCGTGCAGACATTCTTCTTTCTTATCTGTATAGAATAACTCCAGAAGCCTAGAGGTAATACGAACAGAAATATCATCCTTCATAGATGGATTGGTGTAAAAACGTACGGTAATTCCCAAGTGTTCGGTATTCTTTTTAAGAATGTCTTCGAGTAACGTATGTACTTTTTTACAGTGCCCGCATAGTGGATTTGTGATGAACGTAATTTGTGAGACTGAATCTTGAGCGCCAAAATGTATTTCTTTAGCATCTTGAATCGTAGTATTTACCGCCTCTTTTTGTTTTAAGGAAGCTTGGAAGAGATTAAAGTCTTTCTTAAACTTAAAATATTCTACCTTGCTTTTTTTCAAATCTTTGCCGGCACGAATTGTGGATCCGATATAATACCAAGCTGTGAAGCACAGTGTAAAAATGATCATTGTAAAAAGGATAGTTGGAGGATTAATGACCTGTAATGTCCATGGTATTTGAGATAGTAGTACGAGTGCCGCTTGCATCCATAGCACAGCCACGATACCTAAACATAAAACACACCATTTTTTTACGACAGCATATTGATAATAGATAGAATATATAGTAATGGGTAGTGTTAGAAGACTTATAGCAAATAATGTATGGATTTCCAGGCCTTTCCAGGCAAACAGGAAGCTAAGCAGCCCCAATCCAGAAAAATATATGATAGACAGGTCACTTAATTTAAAATTACCCAAAATTTTGATTTCATCTGCTGTGAGTACGGCATTGCAATCGGTTTTATTACTTTCTCCTGAACATACTGTGTCTCCTAAAAGATTCTGAAACTCTAATTCCTGTTTAAGTATGGAGGTGCTTATAATAATCCCTAATAGGGATAGCCCAAAATATATGGAAGCAGGTACTCCTGGATTGGTGGTCATAAAAAGAAGTATAGCCAAAATGAGGGATACCCCTGTTAAGATAGTGCCAAATTTAAACTGGGAAGATTCAAAGGTTTCTGTATGCTCAGATTTTTCGACCGCTACAATAATACCTGTAAAATCTTCAAGGAATTTTTTCAGAGGAAGTGTGCTCCTTTTCTTTTTTGAAAAGATGAGTTCATAAGCTGTTGTTTTTTTGTTGACCATGACAAAATCTTTCCCTTGTTCTGTATGTACTTGCGCCAAAAAAGAAGGAGGGAGTTGTTCCAAGGTTTCAGGAATAATGGGAACGTCCAGTGCCAGGTTGTCTATATTAAAATGATCTAAAACACCTGTAATAGAATGAAGGCTAGGATATGTAGGATGACTCTTGATCTGAAAATCAAGTTCTTCTCTATCAATTGTAATCTTGTTACGCGTAAGTAGTTGATGAATTTGATAAACTAAAGGTGTATGCATAGTGTAATAGTTTGAAAATAATAATTTTAATTATGTTACTATTAAGAGTAAAAGAAGTAAAAACAGTATTGATACTGTCCATTCAGCTAACTTTAAGCTGCACTTTCATTTATTTTAAAATCAGAAATTTAGATCGTAACCTTGTGTTTTTGTCATAAAACGCCTTGAAAATAGATGTTGTGAGATGAAAATAAATTCCTAAGAGATGGATTTAAGCGTAATTTTTTGATCAATGATATCTACATTTTGAATGAAGAAATAGCCTTTTCAGTTTTGTTAATTTCCTTAAAAACCGCGATTGTGTGCGGCTTTTAAGGAAACACTAGATAATTATTATTAATAACCTTATTTATTCAAACTTGAATATATAAAGTAGTATTTTCAGAATCATAAATGTCAAAAAAAGGCAATATAGATTGTGGGTATATATAGGTGCTACCTCTAAATCACCATTCACTTTATTAAGCGTTTTTACTTAATACCGTTCCTAATTTTGATAACATTTTCTATGGAACATATATTATGACCTGAATCTAGATCACTATCCACCAAATGGATTTACTGCTGATCCACCAACGCAGCAACCTGAAGAGCCTAGAGGAGCACCTAGGGGATAAGCACAAAGCATGCCAGATGGACATCGATTAGGACCACATGAAGGACCGATACAAGCAAGTGATGGACCAAAACCCCCATTAATTTCTCGTTGTTGTTTTTTGTTCAGAATGTTGCCTAAATTTTTTAAATTTTTTAAATTTTTCATTTTAATGAGTTTTTAAATTATATAATACTATGATCATTTATAGACACTCATAGGGTATGTCTATTCTTGCAAGAATATCTTTAGATCGTTTTACCATTTCATCGTCTTGAGAAAAGGAGGTCTCAATATGGGTAGAAGTTTTGTTTTATCGTTTAAACAAACTGTCGAGTCTCTTCATAAATCACAATATCTTCTATACATCAGAAATCAATTTTCCTCTAGCCTTTTATCCAAAAGTAGTAGAGAATAAATCTCAAAAAAAAAGAGTTATATCCAGATTCATGAATCTGGAAGTAAAAAAGTATAGGTAATTAACTGTGATTTAGTTTTTTATAATTAATAATTTCAACTTCTTTTTTTTAAAAGAGTATAGAGGAATTTCGAACAATAAGAAACAAGTATTCATGAATATCGATATGTCTTTCTTGTTACAGTTTTGAAAAATTGCAAACTTTGAATCGTTCGAACAATCCATTTTTTGAATGAATAAAAAAGTAAAAATTTTAAAAAAAAATATTGCCGGAAGATTTTTGATCCTTTTTGTTATAGGATTTGTATTTTCAAAATAAAAAAGAAATGTCTAAGGAGCAGAAAACAATAATAGGTCTTGAAAAGTATTATGATAGCATTTATGAAATTATCAGCACGAAAACTTTTGATCAGAAATCTGTGCATCCCTTTCTTATGGGAGGAAAAGCTGGAATCGCACTTTTTTTTGCTGAAGATTATAGGATAAATCATCGGGTAGAGAGTTTTGCAAGACTCGAAAGCATATTAGAGCAGTTGCTTGCTCAGCTTTCAGAGCATATACGCCATTATTCTTTTGCTCATGGGTTGTCTGGAATAGGGTGGCTAATTCGTTATCTTAAAGCTGAAGATTTGTTGGACAATTCTCTAGATGAAACCCTTGATGAATTGGATACTATAATTATTGAGTATACAAAACAGCAATTGGATCAAGGGTATTTCGACTATTTACACGAAGGACTTAGTGGGTATTTGTACTTTAATTTTGAAGTCGCGCATATATCTACTTATAAACGATTCAATAAGACACTAATGAAGTCGGTTGTTAGGGAAGACGAAGGCTTATATTGGGAATCTATAGACAAACAAAACCCTCAAAGAAGGTATATTAATCTAGGTTTGTCTCATGGGATTCCGGGCATCCTGGTCATATTAGCACGTGTCTATGAAATAAGTCCCTCAACAGAGTTAAAAACCACACTGTATGGATTGATCAATACAATACGTAAAATACAAAGTGAACATGTCGTTAAAGGATGTCAGTTTCCTAATGGTTTTTTAAAAGGGAAGGAGAATGTATCTCAGAACCCTTCGCGTTTGGCCTGGTGCTATGGGGATTTAGGAATTTCTATTGCCTTGTTACAAGTAGGGAATATACTTCAGGATGTTACCATTATAAAGGAAGCAGAAATGATTGGATTAAAAACCTGTTCTCGAAAACTAAAAGATGATACTAGCGTTATGGATGCCGGTTTGTGTCATGGAACAGCAGGGATTGCTCATATTTATAATAGAATGTTTAAATACACTAAAAATCCATTGTTTAAGGAAGCTGCTGAATTTTGGATGCAACAAACACTGGAGTATGCTTCTTTTAATGATGGACTGGCGGGCTTTAAACGTTGGAGCGTCCGTGAGGAAAAATATATCAATGATTATTCTTTTTTAGAAGGCATTGCCGGGATAGGACTTTCATTGTTGGGATATATGACTGATGAAAATCCTAAATGGGATCGTGCTTTACTACTATCTTAAACAGAAAATGTAGATTTTTTTAAAACCTCACAATTGATTTTTAAAATACTTATAATGATATATATATGCTGTATTATAATACCTCATTTTCATAAAAAACGAGAACTAAAATTATACAAGGCGATATTTAAATCTT
>CAYMDH010000094.1:0-7584 GCA_964389205.1 uncultured Flavobacteriaceae bacterium | reverse complement strand
TGAATAAAAAGCGAAAAAATATAAAAGCTACTAATGTGTTAGATTTTATAATAGACTGATAAAAATTTACGGTTTTACCGTAAGTAAATTATAAATATTTCTTGTAAGTTTATACTGTTTCCTCTAAGCAAAAAGTATTAAAATATTGTTGCAACAATAGACTGAAACCTTAACGGTCTTTAAATGATTAGGGATACTAAATTTATTAATCTTAATTTTAAATCAAATTAAAATGAAAAAATTATTTATTGTAGTGGCAGTTGTATTAATGTCTGTCCCTTCTTTTGCTTTTAATTCTGCTGAAGTTGTTGAAGTAGATGATAATCCTACTTGTTTAGATTACGCATTTAATATTAGTGAATACTGGTATGCAAGAACAGGAGATGGTTTTATTGCTGGCGCGGCTTTTGATAGAGCATACAATCAATGTATAGCTAACTTAGGAGGTTCTACTGGACCAGGAGGAACATCCGCTAACTAAATTAATCAAAATAGACAGGAAGGTATACACTCCTGTCTTATTTATAAAGATAATATTTATGAGAAAGTTAATTGTTTTTATTGTGATTCTTAATGTATCTTTTCTTGATGCGCAAATTACTCACGGTAAGGTAAAATATGGAATTAGTTTAGAAAGGCTTCATAATGAAGCGCCTGAGAGTATAAAAAAATATCCACAAACAAAAGCTCAGTTTGAAGAAGAGGATGAAGTAGCTGAAAATCTCTTTTTAGAACTTGCTTTTGTAGATAATAAATCTAGTTTTAAGACTTTAAAGAGTTTAAGTGTAGGTAATAGAAATAGTGCTAAAGCTCTAATAGAGCTATTAGCAGCAAAAGGAGTTTATTTTACAGATTTAAACAAAAAAACACAAATTTTACAAACTAAATATGGTAGAGAGCAACACAATATCCAAAATGAGATTGGTGAAATTGATTGGACTCTTACTAAAGAAACTAAAAAAATAGGTGATTTTGTATGCTATAAAGCTATTTATAAAAAGAAAATTCTTGATGCATATCATGAAGTTATGGCTTGGTATGCTCCAAGCGTACCTCTCTCTTTTGGCCCCAAAGAGTATGCGGGAAGTTTGCCAGGTCTAATTATGGAACTAGACGAGCCTTCAATTAATTATAGATGTGTGTCTATAGAAATCAATCCAAATAAAAAAATACAGATAGATTGGCCTGAAACAAAAAACATTATTACTGAAGCACAATATAAAAAAGAAGGAGATAAGGCGTACAAAAAGATCAAAAAAATCAACTAATCTAGATTCATATTTTTTATGAAAATACCTTCTATTTTAGTTTATTTTAAGTATATCTTTTTTTTAACATTAATTATTAATACTCAAAGCTTATTTGGCCAAGAAGTTGTTTTAAGTGGTGTAATATCTGATAGTGCTAATATTGTTTTACCAAATGCTAATATTATTGCATTACCAAAGTTAGAGGTCGATAAAGTTAGATTTGCTATAACAAATCAAAAAGGAGAGTATAGACTTGCTTTAGTTAAAGATGTTGAGTATACTATAGAGATTAGTTATTTAGGTTATAATGGGTATAAATTTTCGTTTGTGTCTGAAAAGGATGTTAGTAGAAATATCCTCCTCAAACAATCTTCTACAGAATTAGATGAGGTTATATTGTCGTATGAAATTCCTATAATAGTAAAAAAAGATACTATTGTATATGATCCGAAGGCTTTTATAAATGGAAGAGAACGTAAATTAAAAGAAGTACTTAAGAAATTACCAGGGGTAGATGTAGATAGAGAAGGTAATGTAACCGTAAAAGGTGAAAAAATAAATAAGATTTTAGTCGATGGAGAAATTTTTTTTACTGGAGATACTAAATTAGCAGTTAATAACTTACCTGCCAATGTTATTGAAAAAATCGAAGTTTATGAGAACTATAATGAAATAGCTTTCTTGAAAGACTTACAAGATTTAAACGATAAAGCTCTTAATATTAAATTAAAAAAAGACAAGAAGAATTTTTCCTTTGGAGATGTTGACACAGGATTAGGATTAGAAAAAAGATATTCAGGCCATTCAAATCTATTTTACTATGCACCAAAAACTAATATTAATTTTATTGGGGATTTGAATAACGTAGGAGTAAAATCTTTTACTCTTAAAGATTTTGTGAATTTTGAAGGAGGGTTTGGAAATCAATCTAATTCTATTAATAATTCATTTGGAAATGGGCTAGGAAGTTTTTTTGTAAATAATGACTTTATTTCTAATAGAAATCAATTTGGTGCTTTTAGTCTAAAACAAAACATAACATCTAAAACGAAGCTTAATAGTTATATAATAGCTAATAATAGCAGAACAAGGACACTTTTAGAAAATGATAATGAGTTTATTAATAATTCCTTTTCTACTAATGAAAATCGTCGAACAAGAAATTTAATTAAGAATTTCTTTATAATAGGAAAAGCGACGATAAATTATAAGTCTAATTCTAAAGAAGATTTGAAAACAAATTCTTTTTTTAAGATTAGTGATAATAGTCAAGAAGGCTTTATAAATACTATAACTCAAAATAGAAATAATGTATTTAGTACTATCAACGACTTTTCATCTATAGAAATTAAGCAGAATATTGCTTTCAATAAAAAAATCTCAAAAAAGCATACAATTACAGCAGAAGGGGTTATAAATTATCAAGAAAATGACCCAAATAAAGAATTAACTAGTAACGAACAATTTTTATTAACTCAATTACCTTTACAAGCAGATTCTGTTTTTAATGCTTTTCAGAATAATAATTTAGAACGAACTAACATAGATGTTTTCTTAAAAGATTATTGGGTGCTAAATACATTCAATCACCTCTATACTTCAATAGGAACTAATCTAACGTATGAAAGTTACATAACAAATGACGGACAAGTTTTAACTGATGGATCTCTTTTGAACTTTGATGATCAATTTGGAAATGATATTTCTTATGAACTATTTGATACTTTTGTTGGTATTGAATATAAATTTTTAGTAGGAGTATTTACATTTAAACCAGGGCTTTTTTTTCATACTTATCAATGGGAAAATAGTCAAGTGGATACTACAATTTCTCAAAACGTAAATTTGGTTTTACCAGAACTTGACATTAAAGTAGATATAAGTAATATTGAAAACTTACGCTTTAAATATAAAAGAGATGTTAGGTTTCCAAATAGCCCAAGTTTATCTAGAAATTCTACGTTGGTAAGTTTTAATAGTTTGTTTTTTGGAGATCCAAATCTACAAAATGATAGATCACATAATTTTTCTTTAAATTATTCTAAGTTTAATTTTATTAAAGGTCTTTCTGTACGATCATTTACGAATTATACAATTCATTCTAAAAGTATCAAAAACAATACAATATTAGTGGGAATAGATCAAAATAATACTTTATCTAATTTAAATAGACAAGAGAATAGTATCTCATCTATTCTTGATATAAGTAAAAGAATAACAAATTATAAATTTGCATTTAGAGCTAATGCTAGATATGATGATTTCTTTACAATTGTGAATACTAATACAACTAAAAACTTATCGAGAAGCTTATCATTGAAAGGTACTATTGGTACTAATTATGATACTTATCCTAATATAAAAGTTAGTTACAGATATAGTCCTTCTAATTTTAGAACCTCTAATTCGAATACTAATTTTAGAACAAATGAGATTAGCGCGAATTTTGATTATACATTTCTTAAAGATTTTATACTAAAAGCTGATTACACTAGAGTAGATTTTAATAATAGAGCGAGTAACAATACATCAATTTATAATATTGCTAATGCGTCACTTTTTTACCAAAAAGAAGATAGTCCTTGGGGATTTGAAATAGTATCAACCAATTTATTTAATGTAGAATTTAAAAGACAAAGTTCATTTACAGAATTTGTTATCTCTGATCAAAGAACTTTTATTTTACCTAGAATCCTTCTATTTAAGGTTTCATATAAGTTATGATAAATATAAGTGTTAAAAGTTGCAATAGCATTTTCCCTTTTTATTTGGAAATTTTAATGCTACCACAAAACAAATAAAAAGTTTTGAGTAAAGTTTGATTGAACGATATCGTTTTTATAATGAAAAAAAGAATAATTTTAAAGGTAATTGTATGTGTACTTATAGTTGCTTGTAAGAACAATGATAGTCAAAAAACGATTAAGCAAGAGAAGCAATTATCCGAAACAAAACATTAAATAGAAAATCACGCAAGGTGTTATCTGAAATGAAGCATTCTGTAGAAGGTCATATTGTAGGTTTAGGAAATGACACTTTATTAGTACAATCGTTTACTATAAAAGATAAATTTGAGATAAGTGATAGGTATGTATCTGCATACGATACAATATTCGTGAAAAATGACAAATTTTTCTATGATAATAAAGATAATAAACCAAAAACACTGGATATATCGGCTCGTAGTTCTATTAAAAGAAGGAATGGTAATTATTATTATCCAATAGCTAAGCAAATTTTTCTACAATTATTACCTAATAAGAAAATAAAAATAGAAGGAGTCTCTAATGCTTCAAGTATTGATTATACAGTTATAGGTTCGCCTATTAGTAGCGAGTATAATACTAAAATAAGAAAGAAACATCTTAATTTTATGACTGATGATGTAAATATCTTTCATAAAAAAGATTCATTAGCCTTTTTTAACGGAGATCCTATAAAAATTGAAGAATTGATTGAAAAAAGAGATAAAAATTGGGAATTATATAAAAAAATAAATAGAGAGTATATCAATGAAAATTTAAATAGTGAGCTTAGTGCTTATTTACTATGGTCCGGTGGTCGTGAAAGACTACATGAAATAAAAGATCAGCTAAGTAGTAATGCTAGAAATGGTATTTACAAACCATTAATAGATCATGCAGTAGCCTTAAAAGAAAGATCAGTCTTAATAGAAAGTAAAGAAGAAGAAATTAAAGTTGGAAGCCAAGCACCAGATTTTAGCTTACAAGCGTTAGACAATACTTTTTATGATTTGTCTATGATGAAAACTGATTATATAGTATTAGACTTTTGGGGGAGTTGGTGCTTGCCTTGTATCGAAGGGTTTCCAAAAATGAAAGAGTACTATAAAAAGTACAATAAAAGAGTAGAATTTATTAGTATAGCCTGTAAAGATTCAGAGGAGAGATGGAGAAAAGCAGTTAAAAAATACAATTTAAAATGGACTCAATTACTCAATAATTCAGCAGATGAAGGAAAAGACCTTACTATAAATTATGCATTACAAGGTTACCCAACAAAAATAATTATAGATAAGAACCAAACTATTGTTGCGATCTTTTCAGAAGAATCAAATGAATTCTATGAGAAATTGGATGAATTGATGCAGTAATGCTATTTTTTCAAAAACTAATGCTTCTGACTGAACACTATTTATGCTTAACTAATTCAAGTAGCATTTGATATTGATCTTTATCGAGAAAAGAAGAAGCAAAGAAATTTGATATTGCTTTTTCTGTTAAGTAACTATCATTCTTATTGTTCTGTTTAACATCATTTGAAATTGCTCTTGTTAAAGCTGATCGAAACTCTTCAAGAGCTAGTTGTGCATTTGATAATAAATTCCTAAAATGTGATTCTGAAATACCTCCAGTTTCATAATCTTTGCGTACTTCACTTTTTAATCGCCTTAAATGATCAATACCAATTATAAGCTCGTTGATCTGGTTTGAACCATGCTCAGGGAGACGCCCTAGAAACACAGAAGAGTCATTCTTATTGATTCCAACTGCTTGTGGATAGAAGTTTTTATAGACACGTGTTATATGCCTAAAATATTTAGCAAGTTTAATACTAGAAAATATCCATATTAACATCCAAACAGCAAGAAAAGAGCTGATAAGAATTGATATAATAAAAAGACCAATACTCTTATACATCTCTACATTAATATCTGTTTCACGAGAATCGACTCCACTATAAAAATCAATCTCTCTTAACTGAAATTTTAAATCCTTCCAACCTTTAATTTTAAGGTTTTCTTTTAAAGATTCAGATGTATATGCTATTCTTCTCAACATTTCAATATGAGCACGTTCTCCAACATCTTTAGAGGAAATCAAGTAAGAATAACTACCAAGAGTGTTAATGTCTTCATAGAGAGGATATTTTTTTTTGAAGTTTGAAACTCTATAATTTGTAGAAAATCTATCATTTATTTCAACTATGAGGGTAGGGGAAATTCCAATCAGCTGATAATCTGAATCTTTTTGTAGTAGATCTGTATATTGAGATAAGGGAGCTCCAACAATTACAATTAATATGTCAATAGAATCATTTTTTAATTTTTCCAAGCCTTCTTCCTGACTGTAACTATGTATTTCTGAAGGATTAGCACCCAAAACCTCGAGAAGATATGAACTTACAACTCGAGTACCACTTCCTACTTCACCTATGGAAATTCTTGAACCTTTAAAAAGCTTTTCAGTAAGGGCAGTATCATTAGGAGATAACTCTCCAATTTTGTTTGATCCTAACAAATTTTTCTTACAGATAATATGCAAGCGCTCCATATAAAGTGGTGAAACATAATTAATCTGCTCTCTTAGCTCATCATTTGAACTTAATGTAGATTCTTGAATTAAACCAAAAGATTTTTTTCTGCTGAGGACTTGAATAGCGTTATCAAGACCACCACTAGTAGAGTCAACAACATTTACTCTTATATTGTTCGTTTCAAAGTCATTTTTGGTACTGTTTAATTTGTTAAGCTCGATACCAATTTTATTATAAAACCCTTCTTTACTTCCTGAGAAAAAAGTATAAACATCATCTTTAGCACTCCAGTATTTCAGAACATTTTTGAAAGGAGTATAGTAGTCAGCTATCAAATAGTATATAACTAAAGAAATCAGAATTCCTAATAAAAGGATAATATTCCTCAATTTTAGAATTGAGGTTAGACTATTAATAAAGCCAGCAAGGGAAATATCAGGTTTCATAACTTAACTTATTTTATAATTTATTAATCACAAATATTAATTTGATTCTATACAATACTATCAAAATATAGTACATGATACTATACCTATTAATGGGTATTTGAGTTGACCATATTATTATGACAATCTCTTGCTTAAATATTTAAAAGGGGGAATTAATCAAATTTATGAATTATTTTTATAATGAAAATAGTAACTATCTTTACATCAAATTAAACCAAAGCATATCAATATACACGTGACCAAATCAGTTACCAAGTTCTTAAAAAATAGCATAAGTAAATGAAATAGTGGTAGTTAGTGAGTGTTCAAACACTCCTGCCACCCCGACGAACCTAGTAATAGGTCAAGAGAAAGCATTGTTAATCTTATGATTTTCAATGCTTTTCATTTTTTATGCATTCATATGATATCACTAATACTCACCAAAAAGGTGTACTATTCGGTGAACTCACTGGTATATTTTTTGTAGTAACTTCATAGGACTTTTAAGGTAATTTATCTGCGTCTTTGCGATGTAATTATGTTTCACTTAAAAACGATGTACTATGAAGACATGCAAAATTCGGACATAGTATACCACTAATTTCGGGTGAAACTGAACCACCCAT
>CAYMDH010000093.1:0-7769 GCA_964389205.1 uncultured Flavobacteriaceae bacterium | reverse complement strand
TCAATCTATTAAAACTAATCAACTCGCTTTTTATTAATCGAACTCAGGTTTATATTATTAAAAGAACATTAAACCTTTTAGATAGGAAGAAAACAGAAAATCAATTATTTATTGATGAATCTAAAAATTTTATGAATGTATTAAAAGGTAAATTATTGGAATTAGAAGAAGGAAATGCTAAAAGGGTATGAGTAAAAAAATACATGAAGAAGTAGATAAACTTACCAAAGAACTCTCTTCAGGAAAAATCGAGATATCTGAAGCAGTTGAAAAATTTGTAATAATATTAAGCGGTTTTGAAAGTTCTCATGATCTAGATGAAAATACATTGCTTTTTGACACAAAATCCATTATTATAAATAAATTAAAAGAAATTAATAAAGAACAAGATAAACACATTCAAAAACTATATCGTGCAATAATACTTCAAGAGATAGGTGTAGTATTTAAAAAAGAAGAACTGGATACTTTATTTTCTCAAAGAATAGTACCTCCCCAATCTTTTTATTTTGATTGATTTCTAAGCAGCAATACTTTTTCCATTGTTTTTGCTTCTGCATCTTTTCTATGACTGGCAATCAATAATCGTATTGCAGGAATTTGTAAAAAATAATCTTGATGTTCTTCATTTTCAAAACAAAAATCAACCATTTGTTCCATAGAAATTTTATCTACATCAGACACATCTAAATTAATACTCTTTTTAGAAGTTCGCCCTATAGATTCTGCCATTATATTCATTAATAATGATACAGGTTTTGGGATTGATGTTTTACCTGATTCGTAATCTTGAACTGTTCGTTCTACTACTCCAATTTCTATACCCATCACCTTTTGAGTATGTCCTAGTTTTTTTCGTATGGATTTGAATTTTTCTGGTGTCATTTATTTGTAATTACAAAAACAATGTGCTTTTAGTTGAATTTTATACATAAAAACCACATATAATTCGTATATTTATACTGAATCAAAGTAAATGTACACATTATATGTGAATCTAAGTCTAAAATAATAGGAGTCTTACAATCATATTAAACTATAAAAACTTCCCTCGTTATAATAGGTTATGATTAAAAATAAGTAGAATAAATTTTATTCTTAACTCCTATATGAAAATTTATATGATGGGGAGAAAAAAAGGAACAAAAAAAGAACTCAAAAGAAAACGTGTAGAAAATTGGTTAAAAACACACAGTCCTTATTTAAGAAAACTTCCAATAGAAAAGAAATTGTCTTTTCCTAAAGAGGGAATTCAACGTTTTTTAAGAGAGAAAGAGAAACGAAAATTAACAGATGAAGAGATCGACAAACTAGATGCATTTATTCAAGAAATGTTTTTTAGTTATGAAGATGACAAAATAGATTAACTAATACAAAATAATATGATTGAACAAGCCCCACTTGTTAACCTCATGCTTATGTACTCATACCTATTATGTTTTTGTATAGGAATGATGGCTTATGAAAATCCACTAATTTGTTTACTGTTGTATTACAGATTAAAATGGAATGTGTATAAACCAATAACGCTAACAATTAATGATGTTATCTATGAAAATGAATTGCTGTTTAGAAGATTGTTTGAACGATATTGATTTAGCTATTTATGAGACCATTACTATATATGCTATAATAGAAGCTACCATGCAAATAGGATCTAAGGAATATCTGGTATATGATATCAGCGGGGAAGGTTATTACATAGTGGCATGTGATCATTCACACCTTACTTTTCTTCCAGTAGATGCAGATTTTAATGTATGGGTTATCAAAGGATGGGATAATACTTTACAAATTGACCCTATACTACATAAGAGAAATGAACAATTGTGCATCAATATTATTGGAGAAAGCAAAGAAGTGATAAAAAAACAATTAGAAACTGCAATAGCAGGTGTTTTTACTAATGCATTAAAAGCTAGAGTATTGTATTCAATAGAAAATAGCAATGTAGAATTAAAATCCTTATATCCTGTATTGCATGCATTTGAATTTTTAAGATATGTAGATACGGTAGAAAGTTGTAATTAAATGAAAACCTTTTATATGCTATATGGTAAAAAAGCATGTAAACTCTATGATGAATCTTTTGAAAAACTACATACTACTAAGCATGTAAAATTTGAGATAGTCAGGCATAGAAAAGATGATGCACTTGAAATGGTAAATAAAATGAATCTATGGGGAGGTTCTAGAAAAATAACAGCACCAGAGTACGGAATGCTAAAGAAAATATTAGATGATAAAAAAGAGTAAATGAATTTTCACAGTTTTTTTAAGTTGATAATGGGCGATTAAAAAAGGCAACGCCCGTATAGTTAAAAAGAAGATTGGGTATAAACCGATAGTACACTAGTCTTAAAAAACTATAGTTGTCTTTTTATACGCTTTAATTTTTTTTCATAGTTACTGTTAATGGTGAAATATAGCGCAACTCGTTGGAATGCCCCCCGCCAATAATAAGAAGGTTGCGCTGTATTTTAAAAGAAGAGTACTAATAAAGATTATATAAAAACAATTGTCTAACTCAAGATACTATAAATAATAATGATTTTATCTATGAAAACGATAACATCTTGTTTTGAAGATTGTATGCAGAATATAAATTTAATTAAATGGGATTACATCACAGTATGTACGCTTTGCGAAAAAACCATGCTTATGGAATCCAAAGAATATGCTGTATATGATATAAGTGACAAAGGTTATTTTTGTATGGCTTCCAATTATTCTCATACACTATTTTTACCTGTTTACCCAGCCTTTAATGTATGGGTATTAAAAGGATGGAACCTTCCTATAGAAATAGATCCGTTCTTAGCTCGTAAAAACGGGCTTATTTGTATTCATGTGATTGGTAGTAGTAAAGCTGAAGTACAAACGATATTTGAAACCTTAAGCGCAGGCACTTTTAGTTACGCTTTAAAAACACGAATATTGTTTACCCCTATAAATACTAATAATACTCCAATACCTTTATATCCAGAAGTTCATGATCATTTATTTAACGATTCCCCCATGGCACTAAAAAGTAATGAAATGGAAACAATATATGTACTCTATGGAAAAAAAGCATGTAAACTATACGATGCATCTTTTGAGAAATTATATAGATCAAATAATGTGATATTCAGTATAAAAAAATATGCAAAAGACACTACTGAAATGGTGCTTTTTAAAACAAAATTATGGGGAGACTCTCGTAGTATATCCATCGTAGAATATGGACTGCTTTTAAGTAAACTAGATGATAAGGGTACGATTTATTAATAGTAAGATTAAAAACAATCTTTAAAAAGAAAAAAAAGGAAGAAAAGAGAGGAAAAAAACAATAAAATTTCAAGAGTTATAAACCCCTCTTAGGTATTGTCAATCCTACGTTAGACGATTAATCTTACAATTACTTACAAAGTAAATCAAAATATTTTATAAGATAATACATCTTTTACATATAATATTTTATATATTTACTTAATAAATATGAAGATTATTCCCTCAAATCTTCATAAAAATCAAAATTAATTTAAAATAAACAAACCAATGAAAAGAGCACATTTATTGGTAATAGGCTTTCTATTGCTATTTTTTAACCAAGGAGCATATGCTCAAGAAGTTCCAACAATTTTCCCTGCCTCTCCAGAGGCAGCTACTTTAGGTAAATATGGAGACATTCCTATAAATTTAAGTACAGGAAGAATAAATTATGCAATCCCCATTTATAGTATCCAAGAAAGTGGTTATACGCTTCCTATAAACTTGTCCTATAATTACTCAGGGCTAATGATAGATGATATTCCTGGATGTACAGGTTTAGGATGGTCTTTAAATGCAGGTGGTTTAATTACAAGGCAGGTAAGAGGAAGACCAGATGAAGATACAAATGGTTATGTTGGAACCAATCCAATAGGAATAAATTATGTAATTCCATATATGAATCAAGAGCTTAGTGAGCAAGATGAGCTTCTTTTTTTAGATGAAGCCAGCAAAGGAGTATATGATACACAACCAGACAAATTCGTTATAAATATTGGTGGAGTACAAGCCAATTTCTATTTTAATGAAAACAAAGAAATCTTTACCTTACCTAATAAACCTTATAGAATAGAACTTATAAATAATGACTTCTCAATAGGGTTTAAAGTAATAGATGAAAGTGGAGTTCAATACTTTTTTGAAGACAAAGAATATTCTAAACGGAAACGTTTTTCTTCTGTTTCTGATATTGTTGCAACACCTGTCAATGGTTATGTGTCTAGCTGGAAAATAACTAAAATTGTTTTAACTACAGGGAAAGAAATTACTTTCGATTACATTCCATATAGATATTATCAACGCTTTAGAGGAGATTCATTTCAAAAAACCCAACAAGATGGAAATAATGACCTTTGTGCGTCACTTAACTCTTTTGGATTAACCCCTTTTGCTACGCATTATGAGTTAGACACAAAAATTATACAGAAAATCACATTTCCTAAAGGAGAAGTTAATTTTAATGTAGCTACCACTATTACTACAGATACTGATAATGATTACAATAAATATTTAGCTTCATTAGATCAAATTACCATTAAAAATCAAAATCAAGAAACGATAAATACTTTTGATTTTACTTATGATAATCTAAATAAAACAAGGAAATTATTAAATAAAGTTGTTTTTAATAATGATATTACTAATTCTTATGAGCTTACTTATTATGGAGTTCCTTCAGATGGTATAGCACAATCGCAACAAGATTTTTGGGGGTATTATAATAACAATACTACAGGTAGGTTTATAGATTTTAATAATTTATACCAAGCTAGGACTCCAGATTTTAATCAATCAAGAATAGGAGCTTTAAAAACTATTCAATATCCTACAAACGGCATTACAGAAATAGAATATGAAGCAAATACATATGACCCAGGCCCGACAGGTGATGATTTTGATGATTTTATTGTCAATTCTGGAGAATGTGCAGCACTTACAGAGTCTTTAAGTGTTAATGCGAATATATTTCATGGAAGTACAAATACCAATATTTCTGATGTAAAAACATTTACCGTAACCTCTAATGACTTTTATTTTAAAATAAATCTTAATGTTACTAAAAATGCCACTTTTGGAGAAGTAACCGCAGGATTAAGAAGAATAGATGCCGTACCGCCACCAACTGGCATAACAAGTTGTGAAGATCTAAGTTTAGAAGGTTGTGAAGAATGTTATAATGCAGGAGAGAGTATAGGTGGCGGATTTGCACAAAGTACTATCGTTAATAGTTTTAATTCTTCTAAGCAACAAAGATTATACCCAGGAACTTATGAATTGTATGCAACAGCTACAGGGGGTGCATTACCTCCTTGTGATAATTCAACAAACTTTACCAATGGTTGTCAAAGTCTTTTAGCTTCAGCCACGATAAGCTTTTCTAATGGTACTACAACAGCCATACCAAGGTCGAGAGAAGTTGGTGGTATTAGAGTTTCTAAAGTAACTAGCTGTCCTAGTGATAATTCAGAAGAATGTATAAGAAAACAATATGTTTATGAAGATAATGATGGTGTCTCTAGAGGGTTCTTATTTAGAAGAAGAAATTTATTTACACATGAAACATTTAGGCGTCATGGATCTTTACAATGTGTTTTTTTAAATTATGGAAGCTCAAGTAATACCCCATTAGGAACTTTTTTTGGAAGTCATATTGTTTATGATAAAGTAAGAGAGTATACTATTGATAACCAAGGGAATTCTAATGGAGAAAAAACAATCATTTTTAGAAAAGTAACAGACAATTTTACTCCACAATATCCATTTATAGAAACAGATCATAAAGAGTGGTATAATGGAAAAACACTTTCTGAAGAATATAAAAATTCGGATGGTGAAATAGTAATGTTGAATAGCTCGAATTATTTTTTAAATAATTCTTTAGGGAATGGTAATATAGCGTATAGCATGAAAATAGGGAAGCATACTGCTATAATTCCAACTGGAAATCTATCTATATCTAACCCAGTCCTCTCCGATTTTGGTATAACATTTTCAACATTTGATTCTAGGGCTGAAGTTGATCTTATAAAAAGTAGAAGTGAAAGCAATTATTATAATGGAAAAGAAGTGAATGTAACTACTGATTATTACTATGATAATCCCAAGCATTTGCAACCCACAAAAATGGTAACTACAAAGAGCAATGATAATCCTATTATCACAAATATCTATTATCCTGATGATATAATAAATACATCCTCACTGGGAGAATCTTTAACTAATAGTGAAAAATCAATTATTGATAATTTAAAACAAAATGATTTACATCGAGTAGCTATGCCTATACAAATAGATTCTTATGAAGATCACAATAATAATGGTTTAGCAGATTCTAATGAACTTTTAAATAGAGAGCGCACATTATATGAAGATTGGGGTAATAATATTTATTTGCCAGAGTTCATAAAAATAATTAAAGGAACAAACACTTTAGAAAATAGACTTACCTATTATAAATATGATGACAATGGAAACCCATTAGAAGTATCTAGAGCTGATGGAGCTCATATAGTGTATTTATGGGGGTATAATCAACAATATCCCGTAGCTAAAATAGAGAATACTACTCTTTCTGAGGTTGCTACGGTCTTAAACCTTAGTGAGTCTACACTTATTAATAATGGCATCACTAATCTTACAACATTAAATACATTACGAACTAGCAACAACTTATCTAATGTAATGATAAGTACTTATATCTATAATCCACTGGTGGGAGTTACTTCTATGACAGATCCAAGTGGGTATAGGATGAGTTATGAATATGATACCTATAACCGCTTAAAACGGGTAAAAGATCAAGATGGGAATATTATCTCAGAAAACGCGTATCACTACAAAGGCACTAACTAAACACATAAGACAGCGATGAAACAATATATCAAAACAGCAAGAAGAATACTATTTGTAGTAACACTAGTACTAATAGGACTTTCACAAAATAAATTGCAAGCCCAAACCAGTGTAGAGAACCTAATAGGCGATTGGGTATTTAATGAAGGGGTATCCTTTACTACGATTGATCCGATGTTTGAAAAGCAGATTGATACGATTCCAGCGCTTCGCTCCAAACTGGTAGCAGTATATAGTGGTAGGCAGATGCATTTTCAGGCGGGTGGAAATTATAGAACGACCCTTTCCGATGGAAGAGCCACCAGTGGCACTTGGCAATTGCAAGGTACTCTTTTAAAGATCATAGATCAAGCCGGGACTGTATTCGAGTATCAATTATCGAATTTAAGTGCTACTACTCTAACGCTTATACCGATAGTATCTGCCGATACCAAGAGCATAATAACGCAGTGGCATTTTAACAAACTCTAACCTTACAGCTATGAAAACACGATCTATAGATATACAACAAGGAAAGCTCCTTTTAGGAGTGCTATTATTTTTTATAACGGGTGCAGTAAATGCACAATTTGGTGGTTTTGGAGGAGGAGGCGCTACAGCTTGTCCACCAAGCTCGCCCAATTCAGTATCCATTAGTAATAGCTGCGGCTCAACGCTATTAACAGTAAGTGATAACCAGCCGGATGTTTTTCACTATTGGCAGACCAGTAGTACTGGGACTAGTTTTTCCAATCCAGGGACAAGTTTAACAGTCACCAGTGGTACTAGAAGATATATCAGAGCGTATAATATTTTTAATTCTTGTTGGGGTCCGGCAAGAACGGCTAACTATACGGTAAGTGCAAACCCAAACACTCCCAGTAGTGTTAGTGTATCTAATAGAT
>CAYMDH010000092.1:0-7861 GCA_964389205.1 uncultured Flavobacteriaceae bacterium | reverse complement strand
AATTACTTTTCATTACACTTATAATTTAGTGTAACGCTATTTCAGGACGAGACAAATAGAAGAAATAAAAAGCGATTAATTTTTTTATTATAGCTCATAATTTAACATATCATACTCAACTATTCTTTATTAATCATAAAATATCACCTTTCTATTAATCTAGATATATCTATGGAAGCATTCTTTATTCGCAGAGGACAGAATGAAAAACACAATGATTTGTGTTTTGAATGATGAGCCAGATGAAGTGTTGGCACAAGAATGATGAGATTCAGAGAACGAAGTGAACGCATCATTTTGGTTTTTGGTTTCGGCTTTAGCCGGAAATTCCTCGAAGAAAGAAAAAAGGCCTTTTTCTTTGGTTCGTTTAGCTCACGGGGGGTTTTTATTTTCAATATATGAGTTCGTGAATCTTCGATTTCTTTTGGGCCAGCAAAAGAAATGAATAAAAAAGTATTCTTTTTACATCAACCCTAGATCAACAAAGAAAATGAACGAAATCAACTTTCCATAAATAAGAAAAAGAAAAAAAAGATTCCTGTCTCCACAGGAATTTACCCTTCCCTCCTCAATACCTCCAACGGTGGGCTCTTTAACACACCTCTACTATTTGCCAATCCAATTGCCAATACCAAAGCAGTAATACCCGGTAAAAACACTAAAAATGGAATAAGTGACGGCACAAACGTAACCTCAAATACAAAGCTGGCTAATAATTGGCTACTTATTAATGATAAGAAAATACCAATACCACTTCCTAAAATACCCAAATAGAAATATTCTAAGGCCGTAATACGTAAAATCTGTTTGCTTTTAGCGCCTAGAGTACGAAGGAGTACACTTTCTTTAATACGTTGGTATTTGCTGGTACGTACAGAACCTATAAGCACAATAATACCTGTAAGAATACTAAAGAAAGCCATAAAGTTAATCACCCATGAAATCTTATCTAAGATGTTGGCCAAAAGGCTTAATATTTGACGTAAATCTATAATAGAAACGTTTGGGAATTTCTTTACCAATTCTTGTTGTAAGGTTGCTGAGGTAGCTTCATCTGGAGTAAAGGTGGTTAATACATGAAACTGTGGTGCATCTTCTAAAACTCCTTTAGGGAATACTACTGAAAAATTCATTTGGGCTCTCCCCCAATCTACTTCTCTGATGCTTCCTACGGTAGTTTTCATCAGTACACCTTGCACGTTAAAAACTATTTCATCACCTATGGTAGTTTTGGTATCCTCTGCAATATTATCAGATATTGAAATAACAATAGGATCTCCAGGAGTAAGCGCTGGAGTCCACTCTCCTTCTGCAAGTACTTCTGAAGCAACCAATGAATCTCTATAAGTCGTTCTAAACTCATGATTAAGTACCCATTCATTAATACCAGACAAACTATCTTTTCTAATATCATTTGCCAATACTCCTTTTATACTGTGCATTCGCATAGTAATGATAGAAATATTATCAATTACCGGCAACCCCTTAGGAGTAATGCTATTGGCTACTGCTTCTCGTTGTTGAGGTTGCACATCCATTAGAATCATATTAGGGTTTTCAGTACTGTTTTCTATATCGGTTTTAGCAAGTAGCATATCTCTGGTAAAATAGAGCGTGCTAATTAAAAATGCGCCCAATCCTATGGCTAAAATAAGTACCATGGTTTGATTGTTAGGTCTAAACAAGTTTAATAAACTTTGCCTTGCTGTAAAGCCCCAGGAACTTGGAAAAAACTTTTTAATAGCTTTCATAAAAAGGCTGGCAATACCTGCCAGAATAGAGAAGGTAATTAAAACCACTACTACAAAAGCCAGTGCAAAAGCACTATCTTCTAACAACCAAAAAGAGAATAAAAAGATAAAAAGTAGAATCCCCCCAAAGGTTAGAAACCGAACTCTTCTCGATTTTATCAAATTTCCTTCTTGCACACGAAGTACTTCTAGAGGAGATACATACCAAGTATTTAATAAGGGTAAAAGTGCAAACAGAACAGACATAAAAACACCCAATAATAATCCCATAATAATGGGTTGTATAGAGATTGAAATGGCTACTTCAAAAGGTAAAAACTCCTGTAAAATAAGTGGGAATGACTGTTGAAGCGCAATCCCAATACTTGTACCAATAAGTCCGCCTATAAAGCCCATTCCTGCAATTTGAATAAGATAAATTAGAAAGGTTTGCTTTCTGGTAGCGCCCATACATTTTAATACCGCTACTGCGCGCAATTTTTCTTTGATATAGATATGTACAGAACTAGCAATCCCTACACAACCTAGTAACAGTGCGATAAAGGCAACGAGGTTTAGAAATTTACTCACATTGGTATAACTACGCCCCAGTTGTTGGCTGGTTACTTTATGGGTATCTAAATCTGCATCTTCAGCATCTAATACAGGATCGAGATTGGTATTTAAAGCATCCAAGTCCATGGTTTCTGGAGCTACAAAAAAGTATTGGTATTCTTTACGACTTCCCTGTTGTAAAAGTTCTGTGGCCTCAATAAAACGAAACGGAATTAATACGGGTGGTGCTACCGAAGTTGAAATAGCACTGCTACCAGGCACCGATTTTAAAGAACCAATAATAGGAAGTGTAATCTTTCCTATTTTAATAGAATCACCTGGTTGCAATTGATATTGCAACATCATGGTAGCATCTACCAAAGCGCCTCCTTTTTCTTGGTATTCGGCAGCTGCCGATACTGGTTCTGTATCTAAGGTTCCATAAAAAGGGAAGTTTCCTTCAATACCGCGTACACGTACTAATTTGGCACCATCGTTTTTTGGAAAAGCAGCCATTGAAGCAAAATTAACCTCTGAAGCATCTGCTCCTCCCAGAGAATCTATAATTTCAAGCACTCTTTCATTAGGGAACTGCCTGCTGTCTATAATAAAATCTGCCCCCATCAATGCTTTGGATTGAAGGCCTATATTTTCTTTTAAGTTTTTGCTGAATGATTGAATAGAAACTACTGCTGCAATGCCGAGTATAATCGACGCCATAAAAAGAAACAATCTAGAACTACTCGCCCTGCCATCGCGCCAGGCCATTTTAAACAACCATGCAGCACCTGTTTTTGAAGAATACTTGCTCAAGATACTAGGGTTCTTTCATTGGTTATTATTTTCCCCCCTTTTAATCGAAGAATCTGCTGGGTTTTATTTGCCAGGTCTAAATCATGAGAAACAATCACTAAGGTAGTTCCTGCTTCTTTGTTTAAGTCAAAAAGTAATTTAATTACTTTTTCACCTGTTTCTTCGTCTAAATTTCCTGTGGGTTCATCAGCAAATAAAATAGAAGGCTTGTTTGAGAAAGCCCTTGCCAAGGCTACCCGTTGTTGTTCTCCTCCGGAAAGCTGCGATGGGTAATGGTGAAAACGATCTGCCAAACCCACTTTGTCTAACAATTCCATAGCAACTTTTGCTGCATTTTTAGCCCCTTGTAATTCTAAAGGCACACTCACATTTTCTAAAGCACTCAAAGTAGGTAGTAATTGAAAATTCTGAAAAATAAAGCCTACTTCTTTATTACGCATTAGTGCGCGTTGGTCTTCATTCATATCTTGCAATGGCATCCCACATAATTCAACTGTTCCTGCATCTGGTTGATCCAAGCCTGCACATAAGCCTAATAGGGTTGTTTTACCACTTCCGGAAGGACCTATAATAGAAAAGGTTTCTCCTTGTTCAATATCAAAAGAAATATCATTTAATACCGTTAATTTTTTGGTTCCGCTAGTATATGTTTTCTCTAGGTTATGAATCTTTAATATCTTTGACATATAGACAATTTAAGTTTTGCTTTACTCAAAAGAGCAAAGTAAGCAAACGATTTGAATTAAAGACGAGCAACTCTATGTATTGTATCTTAAAATTTCGTTATTTTTTTATTTTTTTATTGCTGGCTTCTTGTAATAGCGATGCTAGTAAAAAAGAAAACACACAAGAAGTAACTACTACCACCTCCGAAAATACTACTGAAGAAAACAATACGGGTAAAACTATTTTATTTTTTGGGGATAGCCTTACGGCTGGGTATGGCTTAGACGATGTAAATGATGCTTTCCCTGCACTTATACAAGCTACTATAGATTCTCTAAATTTAAATTATACCGTTATTAATTCTGGCTTAAGTGGAGAAACCACTGCTGGTGGAAGAAGTCGTTTAAATTGGGTACTTAGCCTAAAAGTAGATGTTTTTGTTCTAGAATTGGGTGCTAATGATGGCCTTCGTGGTATTCCATTAAGTGAAACCAGAGAAAATTTACAAACTATTATTGATGCAGTGCGTGCAAAAAACCCTGATACAGCTATTGTATTGGCTGGAATGCAAATTCCTCCTAATATGGGGCAAACTTATACTACCGAGTTTCGAACAATTTTTCCTGAATTGGCTCAAAAAAATGAGGTGGCGCTTATTCCTTTTTTATTAAAAGATGTAGGTGGTATTCCTGAACTTAATCAAGCAGACGGGATTCATCCAACTATTGAAGGGCAAAAAATTGTAGCCAACAATGTTTGGGAAGTATTAGCACAAGTACTCGAAAAATAAATTGAAGATATTTTAAAAAAATGTCCCCCTTTTGAATTTGACAAGCGTCTTCATAGAAACTTATCTTTACTTTTTGTGTTTAACCGAAAATGAGGTAGTATTTGACCAGATGAGGTATTTTTTGAAAATCATAGCATTGCTACGATTAATAAAAGTAACGAAATATGGGTAAATAATAATCATTTTTTAGGAAATAGAAAAAGTTAAGGCAAGTTCATTATAACAACTTAAAAATTTAATATTATGAAAGAATTTATGATGATTTTCATTGGAGCAGACTACACAGACTTAGGTCTTTCACCTGAAGAATTGCAAGGACGCATGGGGAAATGGTTTGCATGGGGAGATAAAATGGAAAAGGCAGGCGTACTTCGCGGAGGTAATGCACTAACACCAAACATACGTCGTGTTATTGGTGAAAGTCGTACCGTAACAGATTTGACATCTACAGAACTTAAAGAAATTGTAGGTGGTTATTACTTAGTAGCTGCCAACGATTTTGATGCCGTACAAGAAATCGCCCAAGATTTCCCAGATTATGATTTAGGTGGCACTGTAGAGATTCGTAAAATTATGGTATTTGACCAATAATGGATCCTAAAATTATAGACCATCTTTTCCGGCATCACAGCGGAAAGATGGTTTCTGTTTTAACACGTATTTTTGGGTTAGCACATCTGGAAATTATTGAAGATGCTATTCAAGACACCTTTATTAAAGCAAGTATTTCATGGCGAAAAAACCTCCCAGATCATCCTGAAGCATGGCTTACTAAAGCTGCAAAAAATAGGGTTTTAGATATTTTCAGAAAATTAAATGTAGATAAAAAACACCTCCCGGATACATATCAAGGCACTAATGCTATAGCTATCAATGAACTTTTTCTAGACACAGAAATTGAAGATGCACAACTTCGAATGATTTTTACTGCTTGTCATTCCAAACTAAAACCTGAAGATCGTATTTCATTTGCCTTAAAAACAGTTTCCGGATTTAGTAGTAAAGAAATTGCTTCTGCACTCTTAACTAAAGAAGAAACTATTAAAAAGCGATTAACTCGAGCTCGTACATTTGTACAACAAGCACATTTAAAATTTCATATCCCTCAAGGAAAGGAACTTTTAAAACGCATAGAGAGTGTTATGGAAATAATATACCTTATTTTCAATGAAGGATTTCATTCTACTAAAAAAGAACAATTAATACGTGAAGAACTATGCACCGAAGCAATGCGACTATGCCAAATACTCCTTAAAAATGAATATACACGACTTCCTTCTAGTTATGCATTGTTTGCCTTAATGTGTTTTCATTCAGCCAGATTAGATGCCAAAACAAATTCAGAAAATGAACTATTAGATTTAAAAAATCAAGATAGAACCCAATGGCATTTCCCGTTAATAAAATTAGGAAATACTATGATGAATAAAGCAGTTAACGATGAAACTGTTTTTTCTTGTTACCATTATGAAGCAGCTATTGCAGCAGAACATATACGTGTTAAACGTTTTGAAGATACCAACTGGGATAAAATATTATACTGGTATGAATGCCTTTATATATTACAACCCATGCCCTCGCACAAATTAATTATGGCAGTGGTTTGTATTCAACAAAAAGAATATACAAAAGCAAAAAACTTTTTAGACGAGCTTCAACCTACTGATTTCGAACAACGAATCTATCTTTATCATGGCACCTTAGCCGATTATTATATCGGTATTAAAAATATTCCTATTGCTATTCCACATCTAGACATGGCTATAGATACTGTAACAAACACATTAGAAAAAGATTATTTACAAAAAAAGAAAGCTGAATTATTATCAAAAATTAAAAAAGCATAAAACGTTAATAACCAAAATCTTAACGAATACAAAGAAAACCATACCAGTTATATATTTTGACTATGATATTGTTTTAATACTTCTTATTTTTAAAGTTAAATCATTAAATAAACTTATTATGAAATCTAAAAATTTAAAGTCAAAATTATCTATTTCAAGAAGCGTCATTTCTAATTTACAATCTGAAGCTCTCAAGGCAGGTTGTGGTTCGAGAGGGTGTACGCAGCAAAGTTTACAAGGTGGCTGTGGTACTGGAGGACCTGCTCCTACTGGAAACAGTGCTTGTTGTTATAAATAAGAGTCTATTCTAAATGTAAAAGCCGCTTCTTGGTAAAGCGGCTTTTTTTATGCCTAAAATTTAGAGTTATTAGAGTTAAAATAGTTTACACCTTTAAACACTCTATTAGGTATCTTTGAAAAAACCTTAAAAGATTAAAATTGACACACAAAACCAAGCATGAGTTTTATATGAATAAATGTATTGAGTTGGCTCGTATTGCTAAAAGACGTGGAGATAGCCCAGTTGGATCAATACTTGTTAAAGATGATGTTATTATAGGCTAAGGTATTGAAGGAGGGAAAACGTTTCAAGATATTACCTGTCATTCTGAAATTGAAGCCATCAGAAATGCTAGAAAACGATTAAATACCTCTGATCTTTCAGATTGTATTTTATTCTCAACACATGAGCCTTGCATTATGTGTTCTTATGCCATACGGCATCATAAAATTAATACCATTGTGTTTGCTGTTTCTGTAGAAGATGTTGGTGGGTATAGTTCTAAATTTAAAGTACTCGAGGATCAAACTGTTCAAAAATGGGGAGGTACTCCAACAATTGTTAGAGGGGTGTTGGAGGAAGCCTGCTTAGAATTACATAAATAAAAAACGACTATCACTATGAACACTTTTAAAAATTTCATCATCATGATTATCTTAACAATTTTCATGATGAATTGTACTTCTAAAAAAGAGCAACATAAAACATTATCAGCATCAAAAAATAAAGAACTTATTAAAGCATTAATAATCAATTCATTTGAAGATCTTGTATCTGATTTTAATACGGAGAATATAGATATGTATTACACTAAAGATTTTTTACTGCTGGAAGATGGTCTGGTATGGAATAATGATACTTTAGTGAATCTATTAAATGATGCTCGTATTCAGGAAACAATTCCTAAAAGAACAAACAAATTTGAATTTATTGATATTAAAATCACTGATAGTACTGCTTGGGTTACCTATCAAAATTACGCTACATTTACTTTAGGAGATAGTATAATTAGAGGTGCACATTGGCTTGAAAGTGCCAATGCTATTCTTACAAAAGAAGGATGGCGATTAGAAATGTTACATTCAACTCCTGTAGAAAACTAATTTATTATGAATATAAAATCATTTTGGAAAATTCGGATAAAGTGAACCACTCGTGCCGGATTAAACTGAGCAGTGTA
>CAYMDH010000091.1:0-7906 GCA_964389205.1 uncultured Flavobacteriaceae bacterium | reverse complement strand
ATATCAATCTATTAAAACTAATCAACTCGCTTTTTATTAATCGAACTCAGGTTTACAATATTAATAGACAATAAAAACCCCCTAATATTTATCAATTTGAAATAAAAAGTAAAATAGGTCGCCCCTAATATTAATACAATTAGCACCCATGGTATTCCTACTTCTTTGGTAATAGGGATTTCTGCAAAAATACCATCTACAAACCATTGTGTAACACTACTAAAGCTTTCATTAATTTTATCATCTAAGGTTTGATTTGGTAGATTTTGAGAATATATAATAATTGGAAATATTATACTAATTAGCAAACTTATTGTTTTCTTCATCTTAAAAAAATTAGGAGACGAAGGTTTTAATTTCTTGTTAAAATCAAAAGCTTACACAATGTTGTTTTTCTGTAGACAACTAGTGAAGTATATAATTAAGCATTCTTATTTTGGAAATTCAATCGTAGCATATTTTAAAAGATCATTAGATTTTGCATAGGTTATTAATTGTTCCTTTCCTCCTGATCCGCTAATGTTTAGAAGTTTTTTTATTTGATGAATATGAGTTTGAAACCCATCTATTCCTATATTCATTTCTTCTGCAATCTCTGTATACGATTTTTCAGCACCGCAAATTCCTAAGTTTGCTAATACTTCTTTTTGTCGATCAGATAATACTATTTTTGAAGATATCTCTAATCTTTGTATTTGTTTTTCTGATTTTGAAAGTCGTTTCTTCAAAGATTTTATAGTATCTAAATGACTTTCATTGGTGAGTAGCGTTCTTTCTTTTTCTTGCACCAATAGAGTATTCTCTTCTTTTAGTTTTTCTAATTGCCCTTGCTGCTCTTCTTTTTCTGATAGAAATTTCCAGCTATATAATAAAATAATAAACAAGAGGATTAGTAAAAATTTAAAAGAAATTGCAGTAACAGCCCCTATTAAGTTCCAATCAGTGCTATTTAATATTTCTATCACTTCTTCTTCAGGCACTATTCTATGCGTGACTGCAATTACTATAAGTAAAAAAAGTATAAATGAAGGAAGATACATAAATCGCATTTCTCTATTCTTAAACGCTTTATTCAATTCTTGAAGAAGTACAAAAGCAACCACCAAAGAAATAGGAATATCAATCAACCATATATAAGTATTATTTATTGCTTCACTTGTATAGGATACAGCAATAAATACAAATGCTATCATAAGTAATATTCCGCTAAAAATCACAAACACTTCTCGTTCTGAAAAACGCTCTATAATACGTATTACGATGTTTCTTTTACTTGAATGTTCTATAGAAGGGATTGCTAATAAAATAAATAATGAATTGAGTAAAGAAACTACAACGCCTGTATATATAATAAATTTATCATCAGGAGCTATTTTAAAAAATAAAACGAGGACGATATTGAATAAAGCTCCAAGACCCCATATAAAAATAGCCAAACCAAACCATTTAATACCATGAATAGCAACCGGTGCACTTTTACGTTTTTTTTCTTTAAAAAAAATACGTTGAATAACAAATGCAGTAACTATACATACCAAAGCTGTAACTATATATTCAATAGTATTGAGCATTTTACTTTATTAGATGGTTAAATTTAAAGAAAATCACACACTTTAAAGAACTAATTATCTATTGGTTTTTTGATTGTATTATTTTCCATAATATCTGAGAGTACTATGTGTGTTTTTGTTTCTCCATAATAAAGTAATTCATCAATAAACCGTTCTAAATGTTCACGATCTTTTAAAATAACTTCCATTATAATATTCTCGTTCCCAGTTACACGATAACAATTTACTACTTCATCATACTCTTTTACTTTTGCCAAAAAAGGTTTTAACCTTCCCATAAATGCACTTACTGTAATAATTGCTTTTAATTGATATCCTACTTTGATTGGGGCTATAAAAACTTTGTAATCTTTAATAATACCATTGTCTTCCATTTTTTTTACCCGTTCTGCGACAGCAGGAGATGTGAGCCCAACTTTTCTTCCTATTTCTGCAAATGATTGCCTAGCATTTTCTTGCAAATATTTCAATATCGCCCAATTTAATTGATCCATACATTGTTTTTAAAACGTTTTATCAAAATATACTTAAGATATAAAGTAAAAATATATTTTGACTTTAAAATCTAAAGATAAGACTTTAAAATCTATTGTAAATTTGAATATTCAAAAGCTGTGATGATCGTTTCTAAGGAAAATAACGTTAGGCAAATGCCTTTATATTTAAAATCGATAGAGATTTTTAAACTCTGTCGAAGCTTGGCTGCCTATACCTCAGAAAATAAAGAAACTCCTTCATTTGATAAGCAAAGTACCTTGCAAGATTACTATGCAAATTATTTAATTTCTGATGCCGTTACTTTAACTTCCAATCTTGCAGCAGCAGCAGCTACAAATATTGGTTCACTTCGCTTAAGAAGAAGTAATCATGTAAAAAAAGCACTCACTAATATTCTAGAAAACTGTGATCGTTTAGAACATAGTAAAACAAAAGAAGCTGCTTTTATAAATATGCTACGCCAAGAGACCAAGTTATTTAGAAAGCAATTTACAGAATGGATACATGCTTCTTCTAGTAAAAAATCTTAATCACACCTTTTTTAATATTCTTCAAGCTTATATTGTTATTTTTATAGAAGTATCTTAATTTGAAGCATCATTAAAATAAATATACTTCCTCAAAAGAACTAAACTTATTACAGTTTGTAAAAATAGATACATATGAATAAAAGCAATGTATTTAAACAAGTTGACAGGTCTATATTGAATTAATAACAAACATAATTAACAAACACATGGCAAAAAATAAAACAACTGAAACGGAGGTAGGTGTTATTGATTTCATAGAATCATACATAGATAATGATCAAAAGAAAGCTGATAGTTATAAATTAATAGAGTTAATGAATCAATGGTCAGGTTTTGGTCCTAAGATGTGGGGTCCAACAATTATTGGCTTTGGAAGTTATCACTATAAATATGCAAGTGGACATGAAGGAGATGCACCTTTATTAGGCTTCTCACCGAGAAAAACACAGTTTTCGCTCTATGTGTATTCTCAAACTGATAAAAGTAAAATTTTGCTAAAAGATTTAGGTAAATATAAAATGGGCAAAGCATATATTTATTTTAAGAAACTTTCTGACATCAATATTACAGTAGTGGAAAAACTATCTCAGGAAACAATTGAATATCTAAATAAACATCACGAATGTTCTTGTAGAAACTAATAACAATTATTAATATAAGTGAAAAAAAAAATCAATGAAAGCTATTTGTGGAAATTACAAATTAATAGGCTCAATCGAAAAGGTGCCATAACAGCAAATAAAAAAAGATAGAAGAGATAAGAAAATATATTAGAGCTAATTTAAAATAAAGCCACCTAAACTCTAGCTATCATTAAGGCGTTAGTAAATTAACAACTAAAAAATTCCTACTTTTAATAAACTACAAAATATGAAAGTAATATTAAGCAGTCTATTATTATCATTATTAATAATTATACCTTGTATTGGGCAAGAAAAAGAAGATGAGTTAGTAAGAGAGTCATTTAACAACTATAAAACTTCAATATTAAATGATAATGGGAACGTAGCCGTAAAGTTTGTTGACAGTAAAACAATATCTTATTATAATGAAATCCTTGAAACAACTAAAAAAGCAGATTCTTTAACGCTAAATTCATTAGGAATTCTTGATAAATTAATGGTTATATCAATAAGGTATAGAACATCAAAAGAAGATATTTTATCATTCAATGGGACAGAGCTCTTAATTTACGCTATTAGAGAAGGTATGGTTGGGAAAAATAGCGTCATGAATACTGAAATTGGAAGTGTAGAAATCGATGGGAATTTTGCCAAAGGAGAGTTTATTTCTAATGGGCGAAAAGCTCCTTTCTTCTTTCATTTTTATAAGGAAAATAATAATTGGAAAGTTAATCTAACTTCTATATTTCCTGTTAGTAGAATGGCTTTCAAAAAAATAGTTAAAGATAGTGGAGAAGAAGAAAATGAATATTTACTTCAATTGCTAGAATTGATTACAGGAAAGAAACCATTAAATGAAATCTGGAAACCAATAATGTAAATAGCTATCGTTTAGCTTGATTTGACAATCATTTACAAGATATTTCCCTATTTTTAAACTGATAAATTAAAAAGTATAATATACATTTCGGTCGCGATCTTTTCTAGTAGATTTGCAAATGATCTATCGCCGTCTTAAGTGGTACCATAATAATAATCAACACTAGTAGCATCAATTAATTTAAAATCAGAGAAAATGAAAGTTACAGCTGAAAAAAATGAAAAAGTTGCTAATATGATATTTGCATCTATTTATCCTCATTATATAAATAGATTGGAGAAAAATGGTAGAACGAAAGAAGAATTTCACCAAATAATAGAATGGTTAACTGGTTTTGATGAAGATATATTACAAACACTTATTAAAGAGAAAGTAACTTTTAGAGCATTTTTTCAAAAGGCAAAAATACACCCCAACGCACACTTGATTAAAGGAGTCATTTGTGGTTATCGAATTGAAGAAATAGAAGATGAGTTTGAATTGTATAGACAATGTAGGTATTTAGATAAGTTGGTTGATGAATTAGCTAAAGGTCGTAAAATGGAGAAAATTATGCGAGAAGAAAAGAAATAACACTAGTGCAAACAATATATAATGATTAGAAAATTTAAAAATATTAATTGGAAATATGCAATAGGTGAAATAATTATTGTTTCAATTGGTATATCAATAGCCTTTGGTATAAATACTATTTCTTCTGATTTAACTTATAAGAAAAAACACAAAGAATATAAACAAAGTTTAATAATTGATATTAATGAGAATTAAAAAAGCATTAATAGAATAATCAAAGCTCAAGAAATAAAAGTTAAGGAATTAAGTTTTGTGTTCCATACAATAGAAGGAAATAAATTAGATTTAGATTCCATTAGTGAAATTTTATTCGATCAACGTAAAAGTCCAACTTTCTTTCCTATTAGCGGAACATTTAAAGCATTAGTTTCGCAAGGAGAAATAGGATCTTTCAGTACTGAATTAAAAAGGGAATTATTTAACCTCTATGATACCTCTTATGAGAGAACTGTTTATAATGGAAATCTATATGATGAGATTTATGTCAATGTTTACGATAAAGAAATACATAGTATTCTAGATATTAAAACTAAGAAAATAGAGGACTTAGAAAGGTTAAAATCAAAAGAGTTTATAAAGAATTTATTGTTAATTATTGATGAGGCTGAATCATACTTAGTTCTTCTAAACATAAGTAAATTAGAAAGTGAAGAATTAATACGAATAATTCACAAATAGTTTTTTGATGATCGGTTTCACTTCTACTTATATAAAAGACTCAATAAAATGAAAATTGATTATCTTTAGTTAAATTTTCAATAATTAAATTATCATGTCCAAAAAGTTAATTTTCACAGCTATTTTATTAATGGTATTTACAAAAAAAAATCAAGCTCAAGAGCTTCAAAATCAAGTAGAAGCCATCAATATTTTCATAAAAAAACATAGTGATAGTCAACGAAACTCTTATGCAAAAATAAATGCAACTAAAGGGAATATTTATTTTTATAATGGCATCATACATTCTCAAGAATTGACATTTCCCGTAGATAAAATTAATGTCAACAACATAAAAACAACAAAGAAGAGCATCACATTTTATCCAAATGAATCTGGCCTATTTGTCATTAAAAAATTTGGAACTTCAACAAAAAACATCAAAACGGCATGGCTTACTATTATTAATATGAGTAAGGATGACAGAGCTAAATTAAAAAAGATGTTTATTAAGTTCATATCGGATTATCAAGATGCACTAAAAAAACAAGTATCAAAAACCAATTTATTCAGAAAAATAAAAAAGTATTATATTATATAAATGTTCATGAGTTACATTTTTTGTATTTAAAAAAATCCTTTAAAGATATTTGCATTTAGAGTATGAAAAAATATGTGTTCGAATTTTTATCAATATTCATTGCTGTAGTTTCTGCATTTGCCTTAACCAATTGGAATGATAATAGAAATAACAGAAATTCTGAAGAAAAGATTTTAGTCGAAATAAAAAATGGAATACAAATAGACACTCAAGATTTTGAAGGGAACATCAGAGGGCATCACTTAAGTTTAAAGGCCACTAACACATTTAGAGATTTGATTGACAATAAAAGTATTCTGCAAGATTCTATTGGAGTATACTATGTCTCACTTTTTAGAGATTATACCCCTGTGATTAACCGTTCTGGATATGAATCTTTAAAAGAGTCGGGATTAAAAACGATAACAAATGATTCATTACGGTTACAAATCATTACGCTCTATGATTATTACTATGGGATTATAGACATCTTAGATAATGTAAATGAAATGCAATCTTTCGAAAACTACTTTGCGTCAATTAACAAATTGTTACATCCTTATATGGAGTTTAACACTCGTGGAGCTTTAAAAAAAATAGTAGAACCCAAAGGATTATCAGAAACAGATCGAAAAGAAATATTAAGTTATCTATGGAGATTGGAAAATAATCGAAAAATTAAATTAGATAGATATACAACAATTATGCAGGTAATGGAAAAAGTAAAAAATAATATCGAAAAAGAATTGCAAAAGTATTAGCTATGATTTAAATATAAAAAAAAGCTAGCTAGATATTATTCAACGATTTAATTTAGAGGGTGGAATATATCCTAAATTAACAAGTTGTTCCCTATCAGTTATATTATTATGCAGTACACCGTCTTTTAAGAAACTTATAGAATCTGATAAATCTAATACACTTTGATAATCATGGTCTGTTATTATATATCCTTTAGTAGGCTTTGTTTCTCTAATATAATTTGATATGTATTCTCTTATAATTGGTCCTACCCCATTAAAAGGTTCGTCTAACAAAACGAACTTAGCACTTGAATGAATAATGAACAATATTTCTACAACTCTTCTTTCTCCAAAAGATAATTCCTTACTTTTTTTATTCAATGATTGTTGAATATATTCATTGTCTATAAGTCTTTTTCTGCAATTTTTGTGTATAAAGTGATTAATTAAAGTTTTGATCTTTATATTCTCCGGGAGAAAATTATCTTGAGGTAAGTAGTTTATCAATCCTTTAGTATCAAAGATATTTTTAATTATTTTTCCTCCAACTTTTACAAACTTATTTTGCGCGCTCTCTGAACCAAAAATAATCTTTAGTAGTGTTGATTTCCCAGAACCATTTCTTCCTAGGACTCCTTTTATATGCCCTATTTCACACGATAAAAATATGTCTGTTAACAATACTTTTTCATCAAATGACTTTTGTATACTATCTACATGTAAACTCATCATAGGATTACTGATATTATCAAACTAATTAATCCAATAAATAATGTTGAAACCCATAGCGTTAATTTACTTAAGCCCAAATTATAATAGTAATAATATTCTTGTTTATGTCTTATCTCATAATTAAGAAAATGCATTATTAAAATCATAAAGAAAAATAGAATGCCTATAGATTTAAACTCTCCTCCAACTATAAATCCCAGTATAATGGAAATTACGCCAGCGTTTATCAATAATGGTTTTTGAAATAAAAATATATTTACTAATATTCCTTTCACAATCTATATAAAAATTAGCTTTTAAAATTACATTAACTTATTTTATCTTATTTAAGATATTTCATTTCAAATCATTTTGAAAATCATAAATTTTTCAGTGATATCATGGCTTAAATATAAAAAGAACTATAAAATAAGAAACAAAAAAACCGCTTCACTAAAAAGTCAAACGGTTTTTATTTTTAATAAAATGTCTCGTCCTGAAATAGCGTTACACTAAATTATAAGTGTAATGAAAAGTAAT
>CAYMDH010000090.1:0-7977 GCA_964389205.1 uncultured Flavobacteriaceae bacterium | reverse complement strand
GAAATTCTTTTTGATCAAACCACAACTGCAGATATGGAAAAAACAGGAGACACGGGTCGTTTCTGGCTTTTTAAACCTGAACAATGGATTCATACTCCACAACATCATCAGGCCGATTGGACCTTTTTACAATACTCACCTTTTAATCCGTAACGATGTTAGACCCCAGCCACGAAGGATATATGCACTATTGCATCACTTTAGGAGAAATTGCTTTGCAAAAAGGTAATCCTCCCGTAGGGGCAATTCTTGTGGTTCAAGACACGATTATCGGTGAGGGCTATGAAACAGCAAAAACTTCTGGCGACGTCACCCAACATGCAGAAATACTCGCCATACGTGATGCGCTTCAAAAAGGAAATAGTGCACTCTTAGAAAACGCCATATTGTATACGACTCACGAACCTTGCCTGATGTGTTCGTATGCTATACGACATTATAAAATACCTACGATTGTTTACAGTCTTGCCGTTCCTGATGTTGGCGGGCATTCTGGAAACTTTAAGGTATTAACCACGGACACTATTGAAAAATGGAATCGGCAACCTAAGGTTATTGCGGGTATTTGCAAAGATCAATGCGCACTACTCCAGCAACAATTTACAAGATCTCACTAACAAAAACGCATCCTTATTTTTTTGAGATATGCGTTTCCTAGTATCCTTCTCTAAAAATGGGTACTGCATCTATAACCAGCAACAGGATTTCTGCTACAGCCTTTAACCCGCAATATGTAATAGATTTTCTATTATAGAATGCGGGTTTAACCTCCATTATTTTTATAACATCAGGAACAGATATAATAACTAATCATTTGGTTTCCAATAAAAAATACTACATTTAGTCCTATAAGGTAGGGTTATATGGAGTTTTCCATATATACAGTAGTTATTGGCAAAAAAAATGAAAATGAAAGAAGGGTATATAATACCAATATTCAAATTTTTTAAACAAATATGTGAATACTTCAATCTAGTTGAAAGGATTAAAAATTGTAATGATTCTAGTAAAAGCAGACCTATTGTAGAGCTATACATATTAGCAAAATGGATTATTGTGATAGTCGGTATAGTCGTGCAACTCAAAATGAAATCTTGTCCATTAGTAATAGATTTCATAATTCTCTACTTTCTATTCTATAATACATATACATACATTAAATATCATGCTTTCCCTTCTTTTAAGAATACAGACCGGGATTCCATTACAAGAAGATTAATCTTAGTTAGTCAAGGATTTTTATTTATGGTATTAAGTTATGTGTATTTTTATATAAGTTTTCATGAGTACTATACTTGGAATAATTTGTATAGTTTGTTAGAAGGATCGATAATTCAATCTTTTAGTACGGCATTTATTTCTACGAATACAACTAGTTTCCCTCCAAAGAGCTTTTTAGGTAATGGTCTAATTATATCTCAAATTATTCACTCTTATCTATATATTGGTATATTGATAGTTCAAACATTTTCTGAAGAATGAAAAACCTTTTTCTTATTGATGGTGCATCTGGCACAGGAAAATCTGATTTATTGAAATATGTATCAGAATATGAATTTGATTGCATATCAATGCCAAAATACTCAACTAGAGAGAAACGTGAATATGAAGTTTCCCGAAACCTACATCTCGATCTTGAGTCAATTTCGGAAACAGAATTTAATGAATTAAAATTAGATTTTCAATATAAGTACGGTGGATATAAATATGGATTTAGAAAGTCCGATCTAAATAAAAATTTGCAAAAATCTCAAAATGTATTTTTAATAGTTAGGGATAGCAAACTCATTAAAAAATTAACAGATATATATTCATTCATTAATGTAATACCTGTATTTATATATACAGACATGAATTTAGTAACGGAAAGATTATCAAAAGAGGGGTATAATGATGACCAAATTAATTATAGAACTGAAAAGGTGAAATCTGCATTTAGGGACTATTTGAATGCTCCTCATTTGTATACGGATATGTTGATAAACAACTCTTCATATGACAACTATATAAATCTAATAAGAAGCCTCATTAGAAAGCATGAAGCGACTATAGATATTAAAGATAATTTAGTATATGTTTTAATGTCTTTTAATAAAAATAATCCCAAACTAACAGATAATTATAATGCAATTAAAAGAGCAGTTGAAGGATTAAATAATGGCTTCAATTGTAGAAGGCTAGATGATTCCATTGGATCCTATAAAATTTCAGAAACTTGTAAAAGACAAATACGTAACTGTAGAATAGCTGTATTTGACCTTACAGAAAATAAACAAAACGTTTACTATGAACTAGGATTCGCACAAGGTATTGGTAAGACTTGTGTACTGATTGCAGAAGAAGGTACCGAAACTCAATTTTATTCAAATGAATACAAAATACTCTTCTATAAATCTTTGACAGAATTAGAAAATAAAATGAAGATAGAAATTAGTAAATCCTTAGAACAATAGATGGCGAGCGAAAATTTTAAAATATTTATTTCTTGGTCCGGGAGCCCTTCAAGAGAGGTAGCAATTTTACTTGAATCATATTTAAAGATTTGGATACCTTTTCCAAATGTTGAGTGGTTTTTATCTTCTTCTACAGAATCTGGTATAGAGAGTGGAGATCGATTTATGAGAACGTTAGATAAAAATCTTCAAGAATCTGATTTTGGTATACTGGTTCTTACTAAAAACAATATCGACTCACCTTGGATATTATTCGAAGCTGGAGCAATATCAAAAAATGTTGAAATTTCAAAAGTGGTTCCATTCTTAATTAATAGAGATATAAATGATATCGAAAAACCATTAAACTCATTTCACTATGTAGATTTAGAAGAAGACAAAATTTTAAAATTAATCATAACAATAACTAAATACATATTCAGTGGGAAAGAAATAAGTGTTGAACTTAAAATTCAACTAGAGAATAAATTACGCAACACTTGGGAAAAATTTATATCCTCGATTAATCAATGCATAAATGATAATACAAATAAAATTGATGAAATCACTAAGGATGTAAAATCGTTCATGATGGACGAAAGTGCCTATGAACAAATTCTCTCGAAAAGAGAAACTCATCTTAAGGAGTTAATAGATTCACTTGATCAAAACAACGAAAAGAGAATCATTATAGTCGGAGGAATTTCAACTACCCTAAGATCGGAAGAAACTATTAAAAAGTTATCTATTTGGCTAATCAACAATCCAGGATCTAATCTCTTCATATGTCATGAAAATGTTGAAGTTGCCGAACAAAGAGCAAGAGATTTAAGAGATAACTTATTTGAGGAACCTGAACAGAAAAGTGAAGAAATAAGAAGAAGGAAGGTTGATGAATTTCAGAGAATGAAATCACATCTCTTAGAGACAATTGGTGATAGAATATCTAAAAACCTCCATTTTATAGAAATAACCAAACCATTATCGGTTTACATTACCGTTTCAGGCAATATAGTTTATTTAACACCCGTGCTAGATAAACGATCTTCTGATACATTTACATTTAAATTGACACAAACTAGTCTATTAATAGAAGTACTTGACTATATTTCTTCAAGATTCGCTGACTCGCAAGACAACAAACTTCTTTTAGAAGAAATAGAATCAATAAAAAATGAAAATAATGAGCAAATTAATTGATGATTTAAAAACAAGTAGAGAAATAATAATCTTAGGATCTTCTATTGTAGGGTCCCCTAAAAATACAATTTTTGTTGAAGCGATTAATAGTAATAAGTTAAACAATCCAGACTTCAAACTTACAATTATCCATGAATCAGAGAATCAAATGTTTCAATTTTCACTTTTAACTGATAATCCTAATGGAGAAAGAAAATCTTTTGCCGATTTTCAAATAAGTCACGAATATTTAAATGAATACTTTGAGGAAGATAGAGAAGTATCAATAGTTCAAACGGCTCTCAACATTCCAATGTTCATAATTAAGACCCAGAAAAACTTATGGATTTGTCCAACCTCTAATTTTGATGTCGCAAACTATAAAAATGAACTTGAAGGTACTTCATTATATGAACAATCGCTGGAATTCTTAGATTTCATAACAATTGGCAGAGGGCAAAAGTATTTGAGTAGGAAGAATGAAGAACAGCTGGAATTATTTGATCAAAATAGGATTCCAAGAGGAATTTTTCCAAGAAACAGTTTTTACGATACCGACCATTATCAATATGTGATTTGGGGCTTGGTTTTTAACAGAGAAGGTAAATTACTCATTCATAAAAGACAGCAGAACGCAAAAGACAATCAAAATATGTGGGATAAATCTGTCGGTGGCCATATTGATTTTAAAAGAGAAAGATCAACCAATATTGCAGCAGTAAGAGAACTAATAGAAGAATTATATACAGAAGAAAAAAAAGAACAATCAGGTCATGCTTTCAGCATGCTGTCTGAAGATCCAAGCAAAGTTTTATTCCTAGGTGATTGGAGAAAAGAGTCCTATGGTTCAGATTACTTTAATCACATTAACGTTCTAGACAAAAAGAAAAAAAGAGGAGAAGAAAATTGGGTCTATTATAAAATACCTGAATCAATAACACATAATACCCCAAGACTTCTACCAAACAATTCTGGTGAAAGGTGGCTCCGAGTAATTACTGATATATTCATATTTATCACGAATACTGAAATTGACGATGTTTACATCAATAATTATCTTAAAAATAGTCAATATAGACTCGTTGATCCAAATGAACTTAAATCGAATATTGACAACAAAATCGATGAAAATGGGGACGAATTTATTATAACTCCAGATCTAAAATTTATTATGACTGGCAAATTAAGGGATACTATAAGTGAAGTTTCTAATTCAATAAAATATAGCACAATAAGGAAATAATGAGACAAAAAGTACTTATTCTTTTTGGCGCGCCTGGTAGTGGCAAATCAGAATTCATAAAAATTTTAAGTGAAAAATATGAAGATAAGATTGTTGTATTACAAAAAGAAACGACAAGGCCACACAGAAAAACAGATGGACCTGAAATTAAGTCAGTAAGTAAGATTTCCTCTAAATGTGACTTCAGATATTTTCAATATGATTATGAGTATGGATTTTCTAGCAAGGACATATGGGAAGCCCTAATAAAAAATAAATCCATAGTACTCATTGTGAATGATATTAGATCAATAAGAATATTAAATCGAAAATTTGGAAATCTTTCACTAAACGTATATGTTCATTCAAACATAAATAAAAGAACTATTAAACAACTTGTAAAAAATAGATATCCCAAGGAGAATAGTAGATTCGTTACAAAAGACACCAACAAAAGAATAGAAAAAATTAAATCTATTCATAGAAAATATATTAGCAATACATATCTGTTTGATAACGCAATAATAAATATTTATAAAAAAGATAATTTAAAATCTTTAAATGAGCTTTCACTTCAAGTAGATCAAGTCTATAATAAAAATGAATTGCTAAGGAATACTTATAATAGCACAGCAAGAATTCTTATTATAGCAGGAGCCAGTTTTTCAGGAAAAGATGAACTAGTTAATGCGCTAATTCAAATTGAACCTAATAAAGTAAGTGCTTATAAAAAAGGAACAACAAGAAAAAAGACTAAATCTGATAAAGATGAATTAGTTCATTTAAAGAAATTACCCAAAAGATATGATATTAGCTATGAAAAAAATGGATACTTCTATGGAATAGATTCCAAAGAAGTTTGGAAAATTTTGTCAAAGGAAAAAATTGTCATAATAGTATTAAGTGATTTGTCTTCTATTTTAAAAATAAGTGACGAATTCAAAAATCTTGTCTCGACAATTTATCTTCATTCCAACATAGACCAAGATCAATTAATTGAGGCAAAGAAAAGTCTACCCAAAGAAGAATTCTTAAAAAGGTCTAATAGTTCAAGAAATTTAAAAAGTGTTTACATAAACAACTTGAGTGTTTTTGATCATGTTTTATTGAATACAAGCGAACCTGAAGACTTGTATGATCAAGCATTTAATATTTTGGATTATTATTTTGGCGGAATATAATTGCAGTCGGTAACAATAGATGATCACACCATATCCTCCCTTTGGTCGGAGACGGTAAATATCAGTAGCGTTCAGGCAAATTGCCTACGGGGCTGTGCTACTACGTTATAAAATTTTACCAAAGACAAGAGATGTAGCATATAAGCTATCACAATCTCTAACTCTTCAATACAACAAAGCAGCTTACAAAATTTTAAGACTCCCGTAGCTCTCAATTTCCCTGAACAGTCACTGTGTAAAACGCTTAAGTACTGTAGTTGAAACCCATTACACGAAGCACGCAACGTGTATAAACACCGCATAAAGCGCACGTGGCGTTTTAAAAGCTACTCACGTGGCTACATATTCCAATATTTCATAACTTCACAAGTAACAATAACAAAACCGCCTAAATAAAGCATACTTGCAAAACGCCACGCACGCTTTATACAGTGACCGTTGGGCACAATATGAGCACATCACAAAAACTTATGGAAAGTGAATCAAGAATAATTAATCGTCTACAAAATCTACTTGAAGATATTGACTTTCAGATAAGTGATATACAAGGTGGTCCAGGAAATAGAGGAGCTGATATTATGGCTATTAAAAGACTAGATGAAGACAAAACCTATAGTATCGCAATTGAGATAAAATCAAATAGAAATTTAAATAAAGCAATAAAGTATGGTATTGAAACCTTGAAAATGGTTGATTCTCAAACTAATTTCGATAAATTATTACTTGTCGTAAACAAGGACACCCCAATTAATAAAACAGATTCAGAATTAATAAAAAGACATCAATTAGAACAGCCAACCAATATTGAGATTATTAGTGATGCTGACTTTGAAACTTGGGTACAAGAATTAAATGAAATACTTGAAAAAGAAGAAGAAAATGAAGTATTTTCTATAATTAGGGATTTTACGAAAAAACTCATCTCTGTAATTCTTAAAAATCCTAATAATCTAATGAATCTAGAATGGAGGGATTTAGAAAGAACTATACACGAGTTGTTCAATGAAATTGGATTTGAAGCAACATTAACACCATCGAGTAAGGATGGCGGTAAAGACATTATCCTCGAATGCGAAATTGATGGAATTGCCAAATCATTTGTCGTAGAAATTAAACATTGGAGGTCAAAACAAAAAGTTGGTAAAAAAGCAGTTAAAGAATTTACAAAAGTGATAATTAATGAAAATAGAAATAAAGGACTTTACTTGTCGACATATGGCTACACTCAAAATTATTACGAATGTTTGACTAAAACAGAACGAAAACTTGTGAGATTCGGAGAAAAAGAAAAGATAGTTGAATTATGTGATATATATGAGAAAATCAAAAATGGTTTGTATTTACCAATGAATTCGCTTGAAGACTTGTTATTTCAGAATGTTAAATGAAATACTGTGCCCATCAAAGGCTATAATTCATTGTGGTTTTGTGCTACACCAGAATAAAAGTATAAATCAAACAGCTGGATTTCGGTGGAATAATCCTGCGGATGATTCCACCGAAATCATAGCCTAGACCGTTCAAGTCAATACGCTGTGTTAACATTTGAGTTTTGGAACTTCACTATATCCTAACCCCCTATCGCAATCATACTTCTATTTTTCTCATAATTTTCTGGATCACTAAACTTTTCTTGCGTGTCCATGCCTCCTCGGGATTTAAATTTAGCACCAATGGCTTTTTGAACAATAGGGATTATGGATTCCCCGTTACGGTAGGTCGTCAATAGATCGGCTTCAGATGCAGAAAAGAGGCAGTTCTTCAATCGCCCGTTAGCTGTGAGTCGTATACGATTACAGGAATCACAAAAAGGATTGGTTACGGTACTGATGATGGCAAAAGTGCCCTTAAAACCTTCGATGCGATAATTTTTAGCCGTGTCATGAGGACGGTCTTGTAGACGAAGGATCGCTGTTTTCGCGAAAGCGTTTTCTACCTGTTCCATAATAGCCGCATAGGACAC
>CAYMDH010000089.1:0-7979 GCA_964389205.1 uncultured Flavobacteriaceae bacterium | reverse complement strand
CTCAGTTGGTAGAGCACTGGTCTCCAAAACCAGGTGTCGGGAGTTCGAGCCTCTCCTCCCGTGCAAGATTAGAGAATTTAGTTTTCTCTATGTGAAAAAAAAGAAAAAAGCTATACAAAGCATTCAAAATGGGAATTTTAAGATACATTAAAGAGTCATACGAAGAATTAAGATCTAATGTTACTTGGCCTTCTTGGGCAGAAGGACAGAATCTTATGGTAGTAGTAGCTGTGTTTTCTATCGTTTTTTCTTTAGTAATATGGGGTGTAGATACAGGCTTTCAGAAAATAATAGGTCTATATTTTGATGCTATAAGCAATTAACCAAATTACGAATTTAAGAAGATGGCAGAAGCATTAGTGAAAAATTGGTACGTTGTTAGGGCTGTAAGTGGTCAAGAAAACAAGGTGAAATCTTATATAGAAAACGAGATTTCTCGCCTTGGATTTTCTGATTATGTTGATGAAGTGCTAGTACCTACGGAAAAAGTCATTCAAATTCGAAATGGAAAGAAAGTTAACAAGGAGAAAGTTTATTTTCCTGGTTATGTGATGGTAAAGGCAAATTTGGGTGGAGAAATAGTTCATGTTATTAAATCTATTACTGGTGTAATTGGTTTTCTTGGAGAAGTAAAAGGAGGAGATCCTGTACCTTTGAGAAAAACAGAAGTTAATAGAATGCTAGGTAAAGTAGATGAATTATCGGTAACAACCGATAGTGTAGCAATACCATTTGTTATAGGAGAGACTGTAAAAGTTATTGACGGGCCTTTTAATGGATTTAATGGTACTGTAGAGAAAATAAATGAAGAAAAGCGTAAACTTGAAGTAATGGTGAAAATATTCGGAAGAAAAACACCATTAGAATTAAGTTATATGCAAGTAGAAAAAGTTTAGAACTGTTACAAATTATATATTAGGAAATACTTTTGCTTCCAATCTAAAGTGTTTCAAAATTAAATTAAAACAATGGCAAAAGAAGTTAGTAAAGTAGTTAAACTACAAGTTAGGGGAGGTGCAGCGAATCCGTCGCCACCGGTTGGACCCGCTTTAGGTGCTGCCGGAGTTAACATTATGGAATTCTGTAAGCAATTTAATGCACGTACACAGGATAAACCAGGTAAAATATTACCAGTTGTTATCACCGTATATACCGATAAGTCATTTGACTTTATCGTTAAGACACCGCCAGCGGCAGTTCAGCTTATGGAAGCGGCTAAGATTAAAAAAGGATCTGGAGAACCAAACCGAAGAAAGGTTTCTAGTGTAACTTGGGATCAGGTGAAAACTATTGCAGAAGATAAAATGCAAGACCTTAATGCTTTTACAGTAGAATCTGCAATGAGCATGATTGCTGGTACAGCAAGATCAATGGGTTTAACTGTTAAAGGTAATAGACCTTTTTAAATCTTAAAAAGAATTAAGAAATGGCAAAATTAACGAAGAAGCAAAAAGAAGCTGTATCTAAGATAGATAGAAACAAACTGTATTCAGTTGTTGAAGCTTCTGCTCTTATAAAAGAAATAACAAATGTAAAATTTGATGCATCTGTAGATCTTGCAGTACGTTTAGGAGTAGATCCACGTAAAGCAAATCAAATGGTAAGAGGGGTTGTTACATTACCTCATGGTACCGGTAAAGATGTAAAAGTTTTAGCATTAGTAACACCAGATAAAGAAGCTGAAGCAAAAGAAGCTGGAGCTGATTATGTTGGGTTAGATGAATATCTGCAAAAGATTAAAGGTGGATGGACAGATGTAGACGTAATTGTTACCATGCCAAGTGTTATGGGTAAATTAGGTCCTTTAGGTCGTGTTTTAGGCCCAAGAGGTTTAATGCCTAACCCTAAAACAGGAACAGTTACTATGGATATAGCAAAAGCAGTATCTGAAGTGAAGGCTGGTAAGATTGATTTTAAAGTTGATAAAACAGGAATTGTTCATGCAGCTATTGGTAAGTCATCTTTTAGTGCAGATAAGATTGCAGGTAATGCAAACGAACTTATTCAAGCATTAGTGAGATTAAAGCCAACAACGGCTAAAGGTATTTACATGAAAAGTGTTTATATGTCTAGTACGATGAGTCCTAGCTTGCAAATAGATCCTAAAATAGGTAGTTAAAAGTTTTAATTATGACTAGAGAAGAAAAATCAGAGGTAATAGAAAATTTAACTGCACAGTTAACTGAGAACTCAACGATCTATCTTGCAGATATATCAGGATTAAATGCAGAAACAACTTCTAATTTAAGAAGAGCTTGTTTCAAAGCAAACATCAAACTTGCAGTTGTAAAAAACACATTGCTTGCAAAAGCAATGGAGAGTTCAGATAAAGATTTTGGTGATTTACCATCAGTACTAAAAGGGAATACATCTCTTATGTTTTCTGAAGCAGGTAATGGGCCCGCTAAATTGATCAAAGATTTTAGAAAAAAATCTGAAAAACCAGTATTAAAAGGAGCTTTTATAGAATCAGCGATTTTTATTGGAGATGATCAATTAGACACATTGGTTAGCATCAAATCTAAAGAAGAAGTAATAGGAGATATTATTGGATTGTTACAATCTCCTGCTAAAAATGTTATTTCAGCTCTTAAATCGAGTGGAGGTAAAATAGCAGGTATTCTTAAAACTTTATCTGAAAAAGAATAAGTACGCACTTAAACAAAATAATATTTTTAAATTTTTAAAACGATAGAAAAAATGGCAGATTTGAAAGATTTTGCAGAACAGTTAGTAAATTTAACAGTAAAAGAAGTTAATGAATTAGCTGATATATTAAAAGAAGAGTATGGTATCGAACCTGCTGCAGCAGCTGTTGCTGTTGCTGCTGGTGGAGCTGCCGCTGGAGGTGAAGCTGCTGAGGAGCAATCAGAATTTGATGTAATCCTTAAAGCTGCTGGAGGTTCTAAGTTGGCAGTAGTTAAATTAGTAAAAGAACTTACTGGTTTAGGTCTTAAAGATGCTAAAGAAATAGTTGATAGCGCACCAAAAGCAATTAAAGAAGGTATCTCTAAAGATGAGGCTGAAGGTCTTAAAAAATCTTTAGAAGAAGCTGGCGCTGAGGTTGAGCTTAAGTAAGCTTACCAAGCTTTAAAAACTTGGTTTAGGTCTTTCCGTTATGAAACGGATGGGCCTAAACCCTTTTGCATATATAAAGTTATATGCAGCATTTTATTTTTTTTAATCAAAATTTCGTCCATTGATGTTCAAAAATCAGAATTTAAGATTAAATTTTGCCTCCGCTAAGAATACTCCAGAGTATCCGGATTTCTTAGACATTCAGATTAAATCCTTTCAGGATTTTTTCCAGTTGGAGACAAAACCTGAGGAGAGAGGTAATGAAGGACTCTACAACACCTTTATGGAGAACTTTCCAATCACAGATTCACGTAACCAATTTGTACTGGAGTTTTTAGATTACTTTGTTGATCCACCAAGATATTCTATACAAGAATGTATTGAAAGAGGGTTGACATATAGTGTACCTCTAAAAGCTAGGTTAAAACTTTATTGTACAGATCCCGAGCATGAGGATTTTGAAACTATTGTACAAGATGTATATTTAGGAACGATTCCTTATATGACACCGAGCGGTACATTTTGTATCAATGGTGCAGAGCGTGTAGTAGTATCTCAATTGCACCGTTCACCAGGGGTTTTCTTTGGTCAATCTTTCCATGCTAATGGAACAAAATTATATTCAGCTAGGGTAATTCCTTTCAAAGGTTCTTGGATTGAATTTGCTACAGATATTAATCAGGTGATGTATGCTTACATCGACAGAAAGAAAAAATTACCTGTAACTACTTTATTTAGAGCGATTGGTTTCGAGCGTGATAAAGATATATTAGAAATATTTGATCTTGCAGAAGAAGTAAAAGTTTCTAAAAGTGGTTTAAAGAAAGTCTTAGGAAGAAAATTAGCAGCACGTGTATTAAATACATGGCATGAGGATTTTGTTGATGAAGACACAGGAGAAGTAGTATCTATTGAAAGAAACGAAATCATTTTAGATAGAGATACTTTATTAGAAAAGGAACATTTAGATCAAATAATTGATGCCGATGTAAAAACAATTCTTTTACATAAAGAAGAGAATCAGGCAGGCGATTATGCGATTATCCACAATACATTACAAAAGGATCCTACCAATTCAGATAAAGAAGCGGTAGAGCATATTTATAGACAATTACGTAATGCCGAACCGCCAGATGAAGAAACGGCAAGAGGTATTATTGATAAGTTATTCTTCTCAGATCAACGTTATAACCTAGGAGAGGTTGGACGTTATAGAATGAATAAAAAGTTAGGACTTAATATCGGTATGGATAAGCAAGTCTTAACTAAAGAAGATATTATCACCATTGTTAAGTATTTGATTGAATTAATTAACTCTAAAGCAGAGATTGATGATATTGATCATTTATCAAACAGACGTGTTCGTACTGTAGGAGAGCAACTTTCTGCTCAATTTGGAGTAGGACTTGCTCGTATGGCAAGAACGATAAGAGAGCGTATGAATGTTCGGGATAATGAGGTGTTTACTCCTATTGATTTGATCAATGCAAAAACACTTTCTTCCGTAATAAATTCATTCTTTGGAACCAACCAATTATCTCAATTTATGGATCAAACAAATCCATTGGCTGAGATTACGCACAAACGTCGTTTATCAGCACTTGGACCTGGTGGATTATCAAGAGAAAGAGCAGGTTTCGAAGTACGTGATGTTCATTATACGCATTATGGACGTTTATGTCCTATTGAAACACCAGAAGGACCAAACATTGGTTTAATTTCTTCCTTAGGTGTTTTTGCAAAAGTGAATGGTATGGGATTCATCGAAACTCCGTATCGTAAAGTTGATGAGGGTAAAGTAGACTTAAGTGAAATAATTTATTTAAGTGCAGAAGAAGAAGAAGGAAAATTAATAGCACAAGCGAATATCGCTTTAAAAGAAGATGGAACTATTAATACAGATAAAGTAATTGCTCGAGAAGAAGGTGATTTCCCTGTTGTAGAACCATTAGCAATTAATTATACAGATGTAGCGCCAAATCAAATTGCGTCTATATCGGCTTCTTTAATTCCTTTTCTAGAACATGATGATGCGAACCGTGCACTTATGGGATCTAACATGATGCGTCAAGCAGTTCCGTTACTAAGACCAGAATCTCCTATCGTGGGTACTGGATTAGAACGCCAAGTAGCATCAGATTCGAGAGTATTGATTAATGCAGAAGGAAATGGAGTTGTAGAATATGTAGATGCTAATAAGATTACTATTAAATACGACCGTTCTGAAGACGAAAGATTGGTAAGTTTTGATGAAGATTCTAAAACCTATGAATTAATCAAATTTAGAAAAACAAACCAAGGTACTTCTATTAACTTAAAACCTATTGTTAAAAAGAGCGACAAGGTACTTAAGGGGCAAGTATTGTGTGAAGGGTATGCAACTCAACAAGGGGAATTAGCCTTGGGTAGAAACCTTCAAGTAGCATTTATGCCTTGGAAAGGATATAACTTTGAAGATGCGATTGTAATTTCTGAAAAAGTTGTTCGTGAAGATATTTTTACATCTATTCATATTGATGAATATTCTTTAGAGGTTAGAGACACAAAGCTAGGAGCTGAAGAATTGACTAATGACATACCAAATGTATCAGAAGAGGCTACTAAAGACCTTGACGAATACGGTATGATTAGAATTGGAGCTGAAGTAAAACCTGGAGATATTCTAATAGGAAAAATTACTCCAAAAGGAGAATCAGATCCTACACCAGAAGAAAAACTATTACGTGCTATATTTGGAGACAAAGCAGGAGATGTAAAAGATGCTTCTTTAAAAGCATCGCCATCATTAACTGGTGTTGTAATAGATAAGAAATTGTTTTCTAGAGCGATTAAAGATAAGCGTAAGAGAGCTAAAGACAAGGAAGATGTTACCAAATTAGAAATGGAATACAACAATAAGTTCGAAGATCTTAAGAACGTACTTATTGAAAAAATGTTTTCGTTAATTAATGGAAAAACATCGCAAGGTGTATTGAATGACTTAGGAGAAGAAGTACTTCCTAAAGGAAAAAAATACACATTAAAGATGCTGCATGCTGTAGATGATTTTGCTCATTTATCAGGAGGGAATTGGACAACAGATGACCATGCTAATGTACTGGTAGCAGATTTGTTACATAATTACAAGATTAAATTAAATGACCTTCAGGGTGCATTGAGAAGAGATAAGTTTACAATTTCAGTAGGAGATGAATTGCCTGCAGGAATTATGAAATTAGCAAAAGTATATATTGCTAAGAAACGTAAACTTAAGGTAGGAGATAAAATGGCGGGACGTCATGGTAACAAAGGTATTGTTGCTAGAATAGTTCGTCAGGAAGATATGCCATTCTTAGAAGACGGAACACCTGTAGATATCGTATTAAATCCATTGGGAGTACCATCACGTATGAACATTGGGCAGATTTATGAAACTGTTTTAGGTTGGGCAGGTCTTAACTTAGGTAAGAAGTTTGCAACTCCAATTTTTGATGGTGCAAGCTTAGAGCAAATCAACGAACTTACTAATGAAGCTGGAGTTCCATTATTTGGACATACACATCTTTATGACGGAGGTACAGGAGAACGATTTGATCAAGCAGCAACTGTTGGAGTTATCTACATGCTTAAACTAGGTCACATGGTAGATGATAAGATGCATGCACGTTCTATTGGACCATACTCACTAATTACACAACAACCATTAGGTGGTAAAGCACAATTTGGTGGTCAGCGTTTTGGAGAGATGGAAGTATGGGCGCTAGAGGCTTATGGAGCTTCTGCTACTTTACGTGAAATACTCACAGTAAAATCTGATGATGTAATAGGTAGAGCTAAAACGTACGAATCAATTGTAAAAGGAGAAACAATGCCAGAACCTGGCTTACCAGAATCTTTTAACGTATTGATGCACGAACTTAAAGGTCTAGGTTTAGATATTAGACTAGAAGAATAAAAATATGGCAGTGCGTATGCGCTGCTATATTTTCAATAATTTTTTATATACTTAATTCATTATCACCATTATATTATGGCAAAAGGAAAAGATAAGAATACAGTGCAGAGATTTAATAAAATCTCTATAGGTTTGGCTTCTCCCGAATCTGTTTTAGGAGCTTCAAGAGGTGAAGTTTTAAAACCTGAAACTATTAATTATCGTACACACAAACCTGAACGAGATGGTTTGTTTTGCGAGCGTATTTTTGGACCAGTTAAGGACTATGAGTGTGCTTGTGGAAAATATAAAAGAATTCGTTATAAAGGAATTGTATGTGACCGATGTGGTGTTGAGGTAACCGAGAAAAAGGTACGTAGAGATCGTGTAGGACATATTAATTTGGTAGTACCAGTAGCTCATATTTGGTATTTCCGTTCTTTACCTAATAAAATAGGATATCTATTAGGCTTGCCTTCTAAGAAGCTAGATATGATTATCTATTATGAGCGTTATGTAGTTATTCAAACGGGGATTGCAAAAAACCCTGAAGGAGAAGAACTTAATAAACTCGATTTCTTAACAGAAGAAGAATATTTAAATATATTAGAAACACTTCCTGCAGAAAATCAATATTTAGAAGATACAGACCCTAATAAGTTTATTGCTAAAATGGGAGCTGAATGTCTGATTGATTTGCTGGCAAGAATAAACTTAGATGAGCTTTCTTTCTCATTGAGACATAAAGCAAATAACGAAACATCTAAACAACGTAAAACAGAAGCATTAAAGCGTCTACAGGTTGTAGAAGCTTTTAGAGATGCACAAGAGAATAGAGAAAACAGACCAGAATGGATGATCATGAAGGCTGTTCCTGTTATTCCACCAGAATTGCGTCCATTAGTGCCGTTAGATGGTGGTCGTTTTGCAACTTCAGATTTAAATGATTTATACCGTCGTGTAATTATTAGAAATAATAGATTAAAAC
>CAYMDH010000088.1:0-8115 GCA_964389205.1 uncultured Flavobacteriaceae bacterium | reverse complement strand
ACGACCTGCTGATTACAAATCAGCTGCTCTAGCCAGCTGAGCTACATCGGCTTTTTAATGTAAAAAAAAAGCCCGCTATTTCTAACGGACTGCAAATGTATAGATTTATTTTTTTATTCAAAACATTTTTGAAAAAATTTTAATTAAATATGCATTCTTAATTTTTCTTTTCTCTTCAATAAGACCCTTTCTAATGAATTGGCCGCTGCATCTATTCCTTCTTCAAAGCTTTTACATTGTTTTTTCACTACAAATTCGTCTCCAGGCACATGCACTTTAACCTCAACCTTTTTATTTTCTTTTATACTGGTATTCTGTACCTTTAAATAAACATCTGAATGAATGACCTTGTCATAAAAATGATCTAACTTATCCATGCGTTTTTGAATAAAATCAACCAATTTTCCGTCCACTGTAAAATTTACTGATTGTGTGTTTACTTGCATTTTATTGGGTTTTAAAGGTTATATAAACATTTGATAAGAATTATTTTTTATTCCTAGGATGAGCTGTTTGATGTGCTTTTTTCAATTCCGTTATACTATTATGTGTATAAACTTGAGTCGAAGCTAAGCTTGAATGCCCTAATAATTCTTTTACTGAGTTTAAATCTGCACCTTGTGCTAACATATGTGTTGCAAAGGTATGCCTTAGGATATGAGGGCTTTTTTTAACCTTCGAAGATGCCTTACTAAAATAATTATTAATTACACGATATACAAATGTTTCGTATAATTTCTTTCCACTCTTTAACAGAAAAAAATAATTACCTGATATCTCTGTTTCTATTTTCTTTCTATCCTGTAAATATTTTTCAACATTTTCTAAAATAACATCAAGCAAAGGAACTATTCGCTCTTTATTTCTTTTTCCTAGAATTTTAATTGTTTTCAATGAAAAATCAATATCGCTCACTTTTAAATTAATTAATTCACTTCTACGCATTCCAGTAGCATAAAAAAGTTCTATAATTAATTTATCTCTACTCCCTTCATACCCTTCTTCAAAAACCATCATTGTCAATATTTTTTGCATCTCTGTTTCAGAAAAAGGAATTTCTATACGTTTTGAAACCTTAAGGGCTTTGTGTTTCTGCAAAGGGTTTTCTTCAATACTTTCTATTTTAAGCAAAAACTTATAATACGCTTTCAGGGAAGCTATTTTTCTATTTATAGAACGATTAGATATATCTGAAGCAACTAATTTCACTATCCAACTACGTATTATTGAGTATTGAACCTGATCTATTGTATCTATTTCATATTCAGATTTACAGAATTCTAAAAAAGAAAGCAAATCTGTCTTATATGATATGTAGGTATGTTGAGAATATTTTTTCTCTAAAAGGAGGTAATCAAAAAATGCTTTAAAAGGCATAAAAAAACCGTTATAAAACAAAGTTACTAAAACTTTATTTTTAACGGTTTATATTTATTGATTTAGAAAAAAATTAAATTTCTTCCTGATCTCTTAAATGTTGAATATATTGAGCTTTTTGAACCTGAGCTCTTCTTTCTACAGAAGGCTTAGTAAATTGTTGACGAGTACGCAACTGACGCATTGTGCCGGTTCTATCAAACTTTCGTTTGAAACGCTTTAAAGCTCTATCTATATTTTCTCCTTCTTTTACTGGTATAATTAACATATCTGAACCACCTCCTCTCTTTTTCGGATGGCAAATATATGTTAATATTAATTCTAGAAAAAATTATTTTAATATATTTCTACTAATAACTAATTTTTGAATTTCAGTAGTTCCTTCTCCAATAGTACAAAGTTTAGAATCTCTATAGAATTTTTCTACAGGGAAATCTTTTGTATATCCATACCCCCCATGAATTTGCACGGCTTCATTTGCAACGCGTACACATACTTCTGATGCATACATTTTACTCATTGCTCCTGAAGTAGTTACTTTTCTACCTGCATTTTTAAGATATGCAGATTTGTGTAATAACAGTTCTGAAGCTTCAATTTCAGTAGCCATGTCTGCAAGTTTAAACGATATTCCTTGAAAACTACTAATAGGTTTTCCAAATTGCACCCGCTCTTTTGAATATTTTAAAGCTGCTTCATAAGCACCTTTAGCAATTCCTAAAGAAAGTGCCCCTATTGAAATACGTCCACCATCTAAGATTTTCATTGATTGAATAAATCCATCTCCAACTTCTCCCAAACGGTTAGCATCAGGAATTCTGCAGCCATCAAAAACCAGTTCTGCAGTTTCACTAGCACGCATTCCTAATTTATCCTCTTTCTTTCCACTGGTAAAACCTGGTGTCCCTCTTTCTACTGCAAACGCAGTCATCCCATGTGAATCTCCTTTTTCTCCTGTACGCACAATAACTACGGCAATATCGCCACTTTTTCCATGCGTAATAAAGTTTTTAGCTCCATTAAGGATCCAATCACCTCCATCTTTAACAGCAGTTGTATTCATCCCTCCTGCATCAGAACCTGTGTTGTGCTCTGTTAATCCCCAGGCGCCAATCCATTCTGCAGTAGCTAACTTAGGTATCCATTTTTGCTTTTGTTCTTCATTTCCAAATGTGAGAATATGATTTGTACATAAAGAGTTATGTGCCGCTACAGATAACCCTATTGAGGGATCTACTTTTGATATTTCTTCTATAATTGCAATATATTCATGATATCCCAATCCAGAACCTCCATATTGCTCAGGAACCAAAACTCCCATAAAACCCATTTCTCCTGCTTTTTTAAAAACATCTATTGGGAAAATTTGTGATTCATCCCATTCCATAATATTTGGGCGAATATATTGTTCTGAAAATTCTTTGGCAGAAGCAGCTACCATTTGCTGTGTCTCAGAGTAATCAAAATTCATTTGTGCAGCCATATCTAATTCCATAATAAACAGTTTTAATCAATCGTCAAATATAATTCAATTCTATCAATTTTATCCAAGGAAAAATCTTGAATATTATATAATTCTTTAATCGAATTTATTCTTCCAAACTTACTCCTATATGTGATTATTTTTTTTGCTTCTTTATAAGACACATAAGGGATTTTACTTAACTCACTAAGAGAGATAGTATTTATATTAACTTTTTCTATTCTGGGTTTTTTAATTACTAAAAAAAAGCTTAACACTCTTTTAACTACTTCTTCTTTCAAGCCATAAACCTCATATAGCTGGTCATCGTTTGAAAACCCACCTAAGAAACGTCTGTATTTTATAATTCGTGCTGATAATTTAACACCTATTCCATTTACTTTTTGAAGTTCTTCTTCTGTGACAGTATTCAAATCTTTTTTAAGTATTTGTTTCTTTAAAGAAGTTTTTTTCTTCTGATTTGTTTTTTTATTATTTAGCCACTCAGGAAATTTAAAGTATGGGGTTATTGTATTTAAAGTACTATCTGAAATTTTTGTTATTTCTTGAAATTCTCTTGCAGAATTCACAAATTTTCCTTGAGCTCTAAAAGCAAATAATCGATCTAATTCTTCAGTAGTCATTCCTAAAGTATACCCTTTGTAATCTGAAATATAATTGGGATTAAAAGGGAAAATCTTTGGCGTTGCTACTTTTATTTTTTTAATTGAGTCAATTTGTTTTTGATAATTAATTAATTCTTCTTCATCTACAGCTATAGTTGAAGGTGGATAGAAATCAATAAAAAAATAAATACATTGAAATAAAACAATAAATAATGCTAAAAAGAAAATTCCTCTGCGTTGTTGTCTAGTAAAAACAAAATAAGAATTAAGGTTCATTTTTTTATTAGTTTTATTTTGAATTAAAAATACTGCTTTTTAAGTAAAATAAAACTTACAAAAAATAAATAAATAATAAAAAAAACTCCAATTCATTATTATTTAGAAATAAATGAATTGGAGTTTTTTTTATTATTTATTAGCTAAACTTAGCTTTTCACCCCTCTAATAGCTTCTAAATATCTATTCAACTGTTTTTTAACAACAGGGAATAAGAAATAAAGACCAACCATGTTAGGGAATACCATTGCAAAAATCATAGCATCAGAGAATGCCCATATAGAACTCATGCTAGCTGCAGCACCAATGATAACAAAAGTTAAAAACAAAAACTTATACGTTAAATCTGCTGCCTTACCTCTTCCAAATAAGAATTTCCATGATTGCAATCCATAGTAAGACCATGATATCATTGTAGACACTGCAAATAAAACAACGGCTATTGTTAAAAATACATTTGAATATGGAATATATTGTGCAAAGGCTTTAGATGTTATTCCTGCTCCTTCTAATGATTCTCCAGCTATCATTACTGCACCTGTACCATCTCCTCCATACTCGAAGAACCCACCAAAGTTAAATATGATAATTACTAAAGCAGTCATTGTACATATTACAACTGTATCTATAAAAGGTTCTAATAAAGCTACTAAACCTTCTGATGCAGAATATTTTGTTTTTACTGCAGAGTGAGCAATGGATGCAGAACCAGCACCAGCTTCATTTGAAAACGCTGCTCTTTTAAACCCTACCAATAAGACTCCTATTACACCACCCACTCCAATAGCAGTTGGATTAAATGCTTCTGTAACTATAAGGCTAATTGCATCATCTATTAATGAAAAGTTTGAGAAAATAATATACAAACAAGCTATGATATACATAACAGCCATAAATGGCACTACTTTTTCAGTAACAGAAGCAATTCTTTTAATACCTCCTATTATAATTATTCCTACTACAATTGCTAGTACAATTCCAATCCAAAAACCTGCCCCTGTACTTTCAAGTCCTAAGATTTCTTTTAATACAATAGTAGCTTGATTAGACTGCGCTGCATTACCTCCACCAAAAGATCCTCCAATACAAAATATAGCAAATAAGACCGCTGCTATTTTACCAAATGCAGCAAAACCTCTTTCTTTTAATCCTTTACTTATATAGTACATCGGACCTCCATATACTGTCCCATCTTCTCCAACATCTCTATATTGAACTCCTAAAGTACATTCTACAAATTTTGTAGACATTCCCAAAAGACCACATACAATCATCCAAAAGGTAGCGCCAGGTCCTCCCAGTGCTATAGCCAATGCCACACCAGCTATATTACCATTACCTACCGTACCAGAAACAGCCGTAGCCAATGCTTGAAAATGAGATACTTCCCCTTCTTGACTTTCATCTCGTATAGTATCTGGGATATCTCCATCAATAGCCATTTCAGTTTTTCCAACTCCATGCCCTTCAATTTCATCATATTTACCTCGAACAGTATTGATCGCTTTTCCAAAATATCGGACATTTGGAAAACCAAAATAAATAGTAAAAAATAAAGCACTAGCTACCAATAAAATTAAAACAAAAGGGGTTCCTAATATTTCAAAGAAAATAACTTTTGAGAAAAAATCTGAAACAGGCTGAAATGCCTCATCTATTTTTTGATCTATTCCTTTTTCTTGTGCAAACGTTATAATGGGTATTAATAATGTAAAGATTGAAAGAAGAACTTTCTTCATAATGTATAATTTGAATTAATTTTCAATTAGTTTAAATCTAAGCAGTCGCCAATATCATAAAAAAATACGGGCAAATCAAATTTTTAGTTGTTAAATATAATTCTCACGAATGTGAAACATTTCATTAAGTTTTTTAATTTGTTCTGGTCTTCCCAATACCATTAATTTAGATTTAGGTAGTAATTTAGTTTCTGCTTCTGGGTTTACTATATAACTTCCGATTGGCTCTTTATATCCTATTACTGTACATCCTGTTTTTTTTCTTAAATCTAAATCTCTTAATGATTTGTATTTATATTCTTCAGGCAAATCTTCAATAGCTATTTCTTCTAGATTAATAGAGTTTTCTCCATCTATCGAGAGTTGATCCATAAATTCAATTAAATCTGGCAATACTACCAAAGATGCCATATGATCACCTCCTATTTTATCTGGCATTATTATTTTATTGGCTCCAGCAAGTATTAACTTTCTTTGAGATGTTTCTTCATAGGCCCTACTTATAATAGTTAAGCTTTTATTTAATTGTCTAGAAGAAAGTACCACAAAAAGATTATCAGCATCATTAGGGAGTGCAGAAATAAGACAATTGGCTTTTTCAATACCTGCTTCTATTAAGACATCGTCATCATTCGCATTACCATGAACCATTAAAATATATCCATCATTTTTTTCAATTATTTCCTTATCATTTTCAACCACAACAAAAGGTCTGTGATATGCTTTCAATTTTGCTGCTGCCTGTATACCATTACGTCCATATCCACATATAATTATATGATCGCTTAATTGACATATCTTTTTTTTCATTTTTCTAGTTTTTAATTGCTGAAAAGAGCTTTTTGTTAAAAGATATTCGGTAATTACAGATACCGCGTATGCAAATATAAATACACTTGAAACTATGAGGAAGATAGTAAAAAGTTTTGTTGTACTATCTGCAGGTTGAACTTCACGAAAGCCTACAGTTGTTACAGTAATAATTGTCATATAAACTGCATCTAACCATGAAAATCCTGAAATAAAACGATATCCAAAGACCCCAGATAAGAAAACCAAAAACAGTAGTATCACTGCGGTATAAATTCTTGATTTGAATAATTTAAACATATCATAAATCAAACACTGAAGTTCGTTTTGTATACACTAAATCTTTTAGTTTTAACCAAAAAGCTAGTGTTAAGTATACAGCAAACCAAGCTCCAAAAGTTGCAAAAGAAACATAAATAAAAAACAAACGAACATTCTTTGCTTTCATTCCTAAACGATCTGCAAAACGAGAGGAAACAGCAAAGCCGTGTTTCTCAAAGAAGTAACGTAGATTATTCATCATCTTCATACCACAAAAATGATGATTTTTAATGAATAAAAAAAGGTTGACAAATTGAATTTGCCAACCTTAAATATTTAATTAATGAGTGTAGTCTTAATATGTTCTTCTTAAAGCTCTTCTATCTCCACGAGTAAAAGGACGGTTTGTACCATTACTACATGCTAACATATACGAATTTGCCTCTGGTCCTCTAGGTGTTCCTCTAATGAAATTAGCACCAATACCACTTGGCCCATTTCCTCTGAAGTTTTCTTCATTTCTATCTTCAATAGGAGTAGTTGATCCACAACTAAATGAACGATCAAATAAATCTGTATGACGAAGACCTATAGCATGTCCAATTTCGTGCGCTATAGTAGTTGAAGCATCTAATCTAGGACGCGCACTCGGCCCAAAGAAAGCTCTTGCTAATGTAATTGTCGGAGCAGGATTTCCATCTCTTGGAAAACCACCACTTCTACCTAAAACTCCAGGAGGCAAATCATCAAGAATAAAATCTATATCACCTTCACTTCTACTAGTTACTCTTCTAAAACTAAGCTCTATGTTTAATCTATTATAACGTCGTAATGCTCTATCAAATGCTCTGCTTACACTTGAATTAAAACCACTTTCTAAAAAAACTCGAATAGTTCGAGGGGAACTTACTAGGTTATCAGAAGTATAGTGTTCTGTTGTAACAACATCTCCATCTTCAAAAGTTTCGCTATCTGTTTCTGCAAGAACTCTCGGTCCTAATTCGTTTACTTGCTCAAGTGTTAAAAAGATATCTTCCTCAACAACATAACCAAAAACACCTTCCATAGTGCCTGTAGTTAAATTACTAGTATCAAAACCTGCAACTTGAAGTTTAGATTCAACTAATGCAAATTCTGCATTTGCTTCATCCTCATTTGCACTATCACTTTCACAAGAAACAAATAAGGTAGTTGTCATTAAAACAACTAAAGCCATAAATAAAATTTTAATTTTCTTCATAAATAATGAATTTTTTAAGTTAATATTTAGTTAATATTAAATGATTTTTCAAAAATATATATGTTTTATTGAATTATTCATAATTAACATTTTATTTAACAAATTATTGATTTTTTGTTAAAAAATGAATTATTTCTAAATTAAAACAAAAAACACACCTTATTTTCTATAGTTATGATTAAGGGTGGGTAAAATATAAATATAATTATTGTATGTCCGTAAGTAGTCCTAAATTGAATTAATTTCCGTATATTATATTGAATTTAAGTAGATTAAATATGGATATATTTTCTTTTGGAGTACACTTCACAGATGAAACAAGCT
>CAYMDH010000087.1:0-8161 GCA_964389205.1 uncultured Flavobacteriaceae bacterium | reverse complement strand
GCCAAAACATTTCCTAAGTGATTGCCCTATTCAAGAATTTTTTTCAATATGTCAAACTTTCAGGTTGCACTTTTCAAAGCATCAAAAAACATTACCTAACTCCTTCTTATTCCAACTTCACTAACAAGTAAAGAACGTTTTCCTTACTTGTGAATAAAAATAGGTATTCTTACGCTAAAAACCATAGATTTAGCATTAAAATTTATCCTTATTTTTAATCTAAGGTCAAAAATACTGATTCTACAACAGAACTCTTCTTGTAACGTAGGTTAATAAAGCGATACAGACAAACAAGTTTAAAACACAAAAAGCTGCTAAATGCAGCTTTTTAGGGTAAAAAAATACGTTATTTGTGATCTAAAATTATTCTTCTTTAAATAGTTCAGTTAAGCCCTGAGATTCGGTGAAAAAATCAATGTTTTGAAGAATATGAGTAAGGTAATGAATTGTAATTGGCAATCGTTTTTTAGGAATTAATTCATGAAGTTCTGCTGTAAATTCTATTGCGTTTGTTACAGCTACTTTTAATAAATTCAGATCCTCATAGTTTTTAATTGGAATTTTGAGGTAAAATTGATTGTTTTCTGTGTCTTTTTCTATGGTTTGACAGTAGTTTTTAATGAATTTTTCGACTTCTATTTTTTTGCTCATTTTGGTGTTTTTTTCGTTGAAAAATGAACCTTTTTAGAATAAAAAAGGCGCTTGAAATTGTTACTAATCTTACACCAAGGCTCGCAAAAACCCACAACGAAGAATAGAACAAATCAAGCACCAGCTTTTGGTACTCGCTTTTTCTTTCCTTATCCTTTCGTTTAAAAATTTGCGATTTTTGGTGTAAAGAATAAAGTAAAAAGCCAGTAAATATTTTCTCTACAAAAGTAGTAATATTTAGGTGTAGACTTTCAATCTATGACTAAGGGCTATTTATGTTTTGCATAAGTATTGGATTTGTGATTTTAATTTAATGGATGATATAATTTTAATTGATCGTTAAGTGTTTCCAAATCTTGTAATTCGTAATGTTCTGTTGAACTGATCCATTTATGACCAATCATATACTGAGTTTTTCGTTTCCCGTGTAATTTTAACCAATGCATAATAACGGAAGCTCTAAGATGAATCGCATTCTGAACTTTTTGGTTTAAACCTCTTAATTCTTGCATCATGTCATTGATTTGGTTGTTTAGATTTCCTTCAAACAGATAAATTTGTTCTTGTCTTAATTCTTGTAGATAACCAAATAATGCAGCGAATTGAAACGGAGCTAATTTTAATGTTCTTGATTGACTTTTTTTTGTTCCTGAAATATAAATTGTTCCTTCTTCTTGGTTGATATGGTTAATTTCTATCTTCTTTAATTCTCCTGAATGTATGCCTTGAAAAACCATAAAACTAAGCATGAGTTTGCGTTTTTTTCCGACGTTTAAACAAGTCTTACTTGCGCGAATTAACCGTGATTCTTTTAGTTTTTCTACTTGCTGTTTTTTATAAGTTGAATAGGCTTTATAAAGCCCTTCTAAATCACTGTAATCAAGTGGATCAACAACAACTTTTTTTCGTACATCTTTTACGCGTACATTATCAATATTAGCAACCTCATTTCCTTCACTTTCTAAATATTTGCAATAGATATTGATACTTCTTAAATAGTTATTAATTGTTGCTGGATTTAATTGTCTTTTTCTTAAATGATTGATATAATCAACGGTATCCATAACTGTTATTTGCATAGGAATTTCATTAGTTTCAGGAGATACCCAACGTGCAAAAAGTAGTAAGTTATTAATGTGGTTTTTGATGGTTGTTTGCTCATTATTTTGGGCTAATAAATAGGTTTCAAAAGCTTTCATAAAACAGTTTTTTAGTTGGTTAGTTGCCTCTTGGTGCAATCAAGTGGGTATAAATTTGCGTCGACTCCAGACTTGAGTGACCAAGAAATTTTGATATTTCTTCAATATCCATCCCGTTTTCGAGTAGATGTGTTGCGATACTGTGTCTAAAAGTGTGTGTAGAAAACTTAGTTTCGACTTTTGAATCATTTTTTAATGCTTCAAAACGTTTGTAAAAGCTATCCATTCTTTTACCTGTCATGTTGATAAAAAAGGCAGATGAATTTGATTTTTTAGTCAATGTTTTACGGGCTACTCCTTGTGATTGAACTTCTAAAAACCAGTAGCGACCTTCTTCTAAATAGGCTTTAATATCTTCAGCAGCTTTTGCAGCTATTGGAACATAGCGTTGTTTATTTCCTTTGCCGTTTTTGACAAATAATCTACGGTTTACTAAATCAATATCTGTAATATTAAGTGCTGCACCTTCTGACTTACGGAGGCCACAGCCGTAGAATATTGCCAAAATTGCCCGATCACGTTGGCCAATTGCTAAAGAGTTTTGACGGTGTGTAGTAAAGGTGGCCTCATAAATTTTCTTGATTTCATTTTGGGTTAAAACAGATGGAATATTTTGTTTGTTTTGCAAGTATTTGGGTGTAATATTTAGCGTAAATCTGCCATTTTCATTGATGTATTTTGCAAAGGTGGTTACACTTTTCATTCCTTTGTTTATAGCTGCTGTGCTTAATCCTCCTCCTTTTTTTCTTTTGTTATTTCTGATTTGTAAATGACTGATAAAACCATCATAATGGCGTTGTTTTATATCTCTAATATGAAAAACTTGTCTGTCTTCCAAGTAATGGAAAAATTCACGCAAATGAACAGGATATGTTTTTATAGTTTCAGAAGCATAACCCATTGTTGTTAACCAGTCTTTGAAGGAAAGCTGTAGTGTTTTATAGTGTTTTGATTTTATTGGTAATTGTTGCATGGTTTTATGTTTTTTACTTTGTCTTATCTCTTTTTCATGGGCCAATGAGCTGAGTTATTTAACTTGTTGTTATTCAGATTTTAGACTAGCTTATTTTTAAGTTAAGCCAGTTGTTAGCCAGCTCATTATTTACTTGTTTTTATTTGTTTTAAAACTTCATCTAAAGCGTTGCTAATATTGTCTTGGAGTTTTTGATATTCTTGATAGCTGGTTATCTCGTAGTTAAACCGACCTTGTTTTGTTTTTTCACTTATTTTGATGTAGTTATTGTTGTAAAGCTCTAAGTGATACCGTTTGATTGTGGGCAACGAACGTTGTAATTTCAAACTGATTAAGCGGTTATTAAATCGCTTATCTTCTTCATTAGCCAGGAATGTTTTTAATTGTTCAAAATAGGAACGACAAGCTGGACTTAAACGATCTGATTTATGTAATAAAATATCTTTCAGAAGGCTGTTTGCAATCTCAATATCTTCTATTGAAGTGGTGATATATTCTTCTCCTGTTTCTTTCTTTATTTGCTTAGTTCGTTGTAATTGGTGTAAGAAAGTAACTGCTTCAATGAAATGTAAATAATGTGCATTGGTTCTTCTTGGTTTAAAAACGGATTGAGGTAAGATGAGTTTTTTTGCATAAGGATTAATTACTTTAATTGGTTCTAATAATCGTTGTGCGTTTTTTAATAGCTTTCTTGTTTGGTATTGTTTATCTTCTGATAATTCTCCTGCTGACAAATTCCGTTGATGTTCCATTATAAGTTCATCCTGTTCCTTACTTTGATCGATATAAATCAGGAAACTTCTATTGCTATTATCTTCGTAGATTTTTTCTTTAGTTGTACAACCTGCAACGCAAACAGGACCGTTTACTGTTCTACTACTGGTATGTAACCCTTGTCTTGTTTTTTCTACAAATGTTTTTGTAATGGTCTTTTTCGATTGCAATTCACGAAGTGGATATAGTGCGTTTTCTGCTCCGTCCAGATCTTCAATTAAGACTAGTTTATGAACTAATTCGTTTTGTCTGAAGTAATAAAAACTACTTTCTGATAAATCAGTCACGCTTAGTATATCTTCTTCAGGAAATAATGAGGCAACACTTTCTTGCAAGTGTGATTTACCTGTTCCACTTGCTCCCATTGATATAATATGAAGTGGATTTGACATTAAACGACTTGTAAAAATGATGTACATTAACAAGCGATTTTTTTCTTCTCCTATCACGCCACTTTTACCAATCAATGCGTTTATTTTTTCTAATAGATTGGTTGTTTTTAGTAGTTTGGTTGCTTCTTTTTTTTCTAATTCGGTTAGTTCTTTTTTCTTTGTTATATCTGTTTTTTGCTCGTTAATTGTTTTTATTCTGTAATCTTCTAGTTTATTGACAAGTTCATTAATAATTGGATACATAAACGAAGAACTCATTTCAAAACGTTCTGCACATTTTCTAACTAAGGTTGTCAGTTGATTGTCATTATATAAATCAATGTTGTGCCTTAAAATGACGTTTTCATGACTTGCACGAACAGTTACACGCAATCGGTCTAATCCTTCTAAACGGATTCCTCCCAAAATATCAAATTGAATGTTTTTGGTATTCCATGTCAAAAAATCGGGGTTTTGGGTATTTAATTCAGGCATTTGTAAATAATTATTTGTTGCACATGTTCAACAAATGTATATCATATTCTACAGTATAACAAATAATACATTCTTTTTATGCTGAATATATTTAACTATATTTGCTTTAAATGGTTGAAAACACTAGATTTTAGTTGCATATGTTAAACATTGGAGAGAGAATATCTGAATTACGCAAGAAAAATGGATGGTCACAAAATGAACTTGCCAAAAAGGTAGAAGCTTCCAGAGATATTATAGGAAAATACGAGCGTAATGATAATTCTCCATCTATAGAAATGGCTTTAAAGCTTGCTAAAATATTTAATGTTTCTGTTGATTTTTTGCTAGGAGAAGGAAAGTATTCTAGTTATGACAAAGAAATGCTTAGAAGATTAGAGGACATTGAAAATCTAGATCAAGATACTAAGCACATGCTTTTTAAAGTGGTGGATACTTTCTTAAGGGATGCAAAAACTAGACAAGCTTATTCTTAAATAAATTGATTAGTATATAAACACTATTCAAAGTATTGAAATTACTGATAATTTTGGTGTTTTTTTTATGTGTAATAATTACCCATGTTTCTACTGTGTTACAACGTAGAAACATGACACACTCCACAGCTGATTCCAAGCTAAGTTACATAACGTGGCGTTATGTTCGAAAAACATAACAACGTTATGCAAAATAGCCTCACTACCTGCACACCAAAGTAAACCAAACTGGGTTTTTTCGCTTTCAATCGGCAAGCGGAACGGCCTAGCCCAAAATTTTACCAAAGCAATAGCAATGGTTAAAATTTCGGTTTTAATCCTTTAAATCGTCTTATTTCGAGTTTCGAGAAATTTATACTTTTTACTCCGTTAAAAAAGCAAGTTGGCAAAATAGTGTACGTACGTTTTGCCCTACTTGCGTAGTGGATAGGAAAGACACATTTTTAGCCTGGGCAACTTTTGCCCAAGCTGAAAATTGTCATAGCATTCGCAACGGTGATTGAGTTGCATTTAATCCATTATATTTAAGTTTAAATAACCTAACCCATCAATGAAATATTTTATAACTGAATACAAATCAAATAAAAACACTTTTTCTTCAGGTTTTTATGCGAGTAATGAAAATGAAGCAGAGCAATTTTGTATTCAAAGAGGAATCAATGAAATTATTACAGGAACTACTGATTCTTTTGAAGGTTTTACAAATGAGATTTTTAAAAATTTAGAATCTAAAGAACTTTTACACCTTGTTACTTTTTGTTCGTGGATCTATATTAAATTATTTCCAAACTCATTAGATTTTGTGATGTCTGATACTGGAGTACTTCATGAATTAATTCACTTTCAATCAAACATAGAATTATTAACCGATAAAACGGAATTAGAAAAAAGGATAAAACACATTGTTAAAAACGTTTATAGATTTCCGAATGATCACTCTATTTTAAAATAAGTAGTCGATCAACTTGTATATTCCGTATATACCTATAATAATAACACCTATAAGTAACTGGGCTAAAATTGTTTCTTCTCTTTTTGAATATTTTCTACGTTTTTTGGGCATAAAAACAAATTTAATCTTTTCGAGCCTTTTTAAGTGAAGTAAAAGCCGAAGTATGAGGACTTTTACGAAACGGCGAGAGCGAGGAGTGCCAGAAAGCGGGAACAGTTTTTAACTGTGAAGCTGGCTGTGCTGTTTACAGTTGGTAGATTTTTAGTGTCGGCTTTGTGCGTACCAACACGACGAGCCAAGCGGCGAGCATAACAATAAGCTGCGTTTTGTTTTTTTGGGTGTCGGCTGTTTTTTATTTTTTTATCTAGAAAAAATGAAAAAACTATTGAAGGGTTGGAAAGAAAAAATAAAGTAAGCTGCGGATGAGCAAAACAGAAGAGTTGGCGAAGAAAAACTAAAAAGCCAAACCTTTTTTGGTTTGGCTTTTTAGTTTTTATTTATCAGTGGAGTTTTGTGAATGCCTTATCAGAGATTGTGATGGCATTTGCGACCTTGAGGAGTAAATATTGTGTGTTGGATTTAAGTTTAGTGATTTGGTAATCCTTCTAATAAATCCATTTTAATATAAGAGTCATCATAAAAATTATCAAAACATCCTTCACTAGAACATGTAGTCTCCATCAATAAATACATATAATCAATATGTCCATACCTCATTATTATCCCACTCTTTGTTGAGTATACAATTCCTGACCAGTTATCCATATCCATAATATTATATAAAATATTGTCTGAATTATTTCCTATAAAATCGATTAGATGTAGGTTGGTTCCTTCAACCAAAACAGGAAGGCTATCGTATTTTAAAGATGTTTCTTCTAATTTGGATTGAAATCTATTTTTATCAAAGGTCATCATATCTGAAACTTTTACACTATCGGAATATTTTACTTTTTCTGAAACTATTTTTCCATATGGGTATCGACTTTTAACATCCAACCAATATCTAGTTATTGTCTCTTCATTTTTTGAATTACTCTCCAAAAGTTCTTTGTCATTTGCAGAGCAACAAGTTAATATCAATGCTAAGATTAAAAAATAAGAAAATCGTATCATTCTAAACCATATTTTAAGTACTCATTAATTCTTTCTTTACTAGGTGGGGATTTTATATCTTTCTTAATAATATCTTTAACTTCATTGTTTAGTGGGTTTAGATTTCTAAGCTGTTTACCTGCGCTATGAATATCTTTTATGTATATCTGATTATCTTGAATAATGAAGAATGCATTTGAAGGTTCTTTTGAATACAAAAATTTACTTGCATGATTAAGAACTTCTCTTCCTGTTGTATTATAAAAATCGGTTTCTAAATAACCTCTTTTGTGATAGTATTCACTAAGTTGGTGATATTTTAAATTACTTTCTGACAATCTTCCAGATTGAAATAGTTTACTAAAGTAATTAGCATGGTATAGTGTTTCATGAGTTATATTACGAACCGTTGACATAAAAGATTTAGGTTGATAAAATTTCCCTTCCGATCCACTAAGACTAGTACCTCCTACAGGGTCTAAATTTATAGTAATTTTAAGCCTTCCATCTACAATATTTGTTCCCGTCGTTCCTTCAGCCAAATGCCCGCCTCTATCAGCAAAATCTTTAATTGTAAAATAATGAAAATCAACATCAACTCCTTTTGTATGGGCTTTTCCATTTTTGTTAGCCTTAATATGTAAATCTTTTACGAAAACACCGTCAAGCTCAAATCCTTTTTCTGCATGATCTAAAATGAATTTTTTTCCGTTTTCAGAGGATGCCCATATTTCAAACGCTTTTACTTCGGCTTCATTTTTATATGTACCATCTTCATTTTTTTCATATATAGAAGTTGGATCAAAAGTATCACCATATATATCATTATTTAAAATAGGATTATTACCCATACTTGCATACGGGCTTTCCCAAGCTGTAGCTTTTGGATCTACACTTAACCATTTTCCAATTTGAGGATCAAGTTGTCTAAAATAAGTCGTATATGAGTTCTTATGCCCTTTGATTTCGTTGTCTGCTTCTGATCCTTGATATCCATAACGATAATTTTCGCCATCAGATTCAGATCTTCCCGGAAGAACCATTCCGTAAGGATAATATTCTGATCGTGAAGTAACATCTGCAAGGTAATAATTCACCGTTCCTTCTCCGCCTAAAAATGTATTCTCTACCGATTTTCTGCGATCTGACAAGGTAGCCAAAACATTTCCTAAGTG
>CAYMDH010000086.1:0-8190 GCA_964389205.1 uncultured Flavobacteriaceae bacterium | reverse complement strand
CAATCTATTAAAACTAATCAACTCGCTTTTTATTAATCGAACTCAGGTTAATAGTATCAACAATAAAAGAAGTTGTTTTTTTAATCAAAGCAGCACTATCATAATAATTGTAGTTTTTGACACGTCCATTAGAATCTTCAATAACGAAACCTAAAGGGCAAACAGAACTAATATAGAATTTTTTATAAAAATCAAATACATCACCATAAGCATCAATTACTTCATATACGAAAACAGAAGAAGGTTCATGTAATTGAAAAGACGATGCTATTTTACAATGAGAATGAAGCCTTTTCGTATCTGTAAAAGGAACTCCCGTTGCTCCTGCGCCTAATCTTCCAGGATTAATACCCAGAATTAGTTTTCTAGTATTTGTGTCATTATAAAACTTCTTGTAAAAAGAACTGGCAATAGAAAGCACCTCTTTATTTTCTTTAAAGGGGTGCAATACTTTTATATTTTTAGGAAGCTTGGCGTCTAAAACAAGATTTTGATTAAAACTTATGACTTGATCTGCAAAGGTCATATAAATTAATTTAAGCGAGCATGAAGGTATTAAAAAAAGTAAAGAAGACAAGACACTTCGATCTTAATTTAGAAGTAATTAACATACAATAAAAAGCCCCAGAAAAAGAGTATTCCGAGGCTTTTTAACTAACCAACACTAAACTTATTCTACCACAGCGGTAAATTCTTTTATGGCTTGATTTGGTTCTATAATATTATAGCCTTTCCAAAAATCTGGATTATAGGCGGGCATGTAGGTAGGTAATAAAGTATTTTTCTCTTTTAAAGTATCAAATTGCGATCCTGAAATGCTTTCGGTATTAAATACAACAATCTCATATTTTTTAGTAGAAGTGGTTGCCATATCTATTTTTACAAACAACTCATTTTGTTTTCGCCTTCCTTTTACATACTTGTTTTTTTCAATGATTTTTAGCGGTCTTTTTATACCAAACCTACCGCCAGTTTCGTGCTCTAAATACAGCAAATTATAACGTGAATTATCGTCTTTTGAAAAAATGACTTTTCCTTTGGCTAAATATTCATTAAACGAGATCCCTAACAACCCAAATTTGCGTAATGATTTTACGTTGTTATAATCTACTCTTATAATGGCAAAATCATCAGAATTTATATAAAGTGTTCCTTGATAATCTGCGCCTCCTTTTGGAGCAAATTCGATTACATACACAGGCTCGCTTCCTAAATAGGTATAATCTAGAAGTGTGAATTTGTATTTTTTAGATTTTCTAATGAAGTTAAGTTTTGCTTTTTCCTGAAAGAAAAGATTATCCATTAATCCATCAATAGTTGCTTTTCTATAATTGGCAAAATTATCTTTTCTTTCAGCTTCTCTTTTTTTCTCCTCTTCTAATTTTTTCTTCAGTGCATCTGCATCCTCTTGATTTTCTTTTTCTTCATTCTCTTCATCTTCAAAAAGTTCGTCTGCGCTAACCTTGGTTCCAAATAAACCAGATTTAACTTTTAAATAAGAATTAGGTTTTACATTTTCTTTTAAAATAGTATTGAACTTTTCTTCTAGTGCTGTTAAGCCAATTTCGTTATTCTTATCATACAATTCAGAAGCTTTAATAACCTCAATCTTTTGTTTTTCATCTTCATAATTTCCATAAAGATCACATAACACTTCAGTATAGTATGCGTATTTTTTAGGAATGCTTTGCAATACACTATCTAAAAACGGTTTGCTTAAAGCGTCAATAGTTGATTTTTTAAAAGTATAATCTGTTTTAGAAATATTTTGATAATCAGATTGCCTAAAAAATAATCGTTTTTTTGTGAGGTCAAAGTTGTAGTTTTTATTCATATTGTCTTTCACCTTTTGAATGATTTCTTCTGTAGTATATTCTTTATTAGTGACTACTACAGATTTTAACTCAATAGCCTTTGGAATTAGATAAATAATTTCACTCTTAAATTCATTTAAAGGTTTTGCGATAGACTGATACCCAATACAAGAGATAAAAAGAGAATCTGTGGGTTTCGTAGTTTCATTTAGCAAGAGGCTAAAACGCCCTTCCTCATTAGTAATAACCCCTTTTTTATTTGAAAGTTGGATGGTTACATAGGGAATGGGTTTTTGTGAAATAGAATCGACAATTTTTGAGCTGATAACCTGTCCGTAGTTTAAATAACAACCAAGAAATGTAGTAGCGACAAAAAGTCGCAGTGTAATTTTATCCATGTAATGATTAGTTTGTTTGTTCTAGACGAAGTAAATAATAGGAACCTTTAAAACAATGACTGTTTAGATTTCTTTAAGGCAGATTTATTCTTTTTTTAACGAATATTTTGAATAATTAACAAACAAATAAAGAAAACCCTAATATAAAATTAAAGTTTTAATGACAACCACACCCATCTTGACCACAAGCCTTAGATGATTTTTTTTTATTAGAAGCAAATAAACGTTTTGGAAGAAAAAACTTTTTGATAATAAAGCCAGCGGCTATTATAACAGTGATATAAACGAGTATGTTTTGAAATGTATCTGCCATTGTTATTAAGTCGTTACAAAAATACGAAATTTACAATTAAAGGATCTTTATTTGTTTAGATATCTAAGCATAGTGCAGCGGCACCTAAAATTCCCATTTCATTGTTTTCAGAGACATGAATTTCAAAATTTTTAAGCTGTTCTTGAAATGCAAATGCTTTTAATTTTTTATCAATTCCTTCTTTGAAATAAGGATATGCTTTTGCGATAGAACCTCCTATAATAATAGCTTCAGGAGCATATGTGTATAGCATTGTACAAAAAACAGCACCTAAATGCTCTCCAAATTCATTAAAAATACGCAGCGCTTCTTTATCTTTTAAGGCAGCTTTTTTAAATGTTATTTCTCCAGTAGTATTATAGATGCGTTTAAAAAATAAACTGCCAGCATAATGCTCAATAATACTATCTTGGTAAGGAAGCATTCCTATTTCTCCTGCACCACAATGTTTGCCTGAATAAATACTATTATTTATGATAATACCTACACCCAACCCTGTGCCTATGGTAACTCCTAGAAAATTAGAATACTGTTTCCCTTTGCCAAAGTGATTTTCTGCAATGGCAAAGCAATTGGCATCATTATTAATAATAACAGGAAGTTTATATTTAGAAGATATATGTTCTTTCAATTGAACTTTTACTAGTAAAGGAATGTTTTGTATGTCGTAGATAACACCATTAATTTCATCAACAATACCAGGAACTCCAATTCCAATAGCAGTAATGGTACTATCTATTAATTCGTCAATGGTTTGAGTTATTTTTTCTAAGAATTGCTTTTCATTCTCAGTTCCATTGATATTTATACGTACTCTTTTTTTAATGATATTATTAACTACCTGAGCACTTTTAATAGCACTTCCTCCTATATCAATACCAATAAACATCAAGCTAATTATTTTAAAATTTGATACGCTATTAATGCTACAATATAAGCAAATCCGCTCATAGCAAATAATTGTATCATTGGCCATTTCCAGCCATTGGTTTCTCTTTTTACAATGGCTATGGTGCTCATACACTGCATGGCAAAAGCATAAAACAATAGCAATGAAATTCCAGAACCTAAATTAAAGAGTTTATTCCCATTAGCATCTACTTCGGCAGCCATTTTGTTTTTGATGGTTTCTTCTTCATCATTTCCAACACTATAAATGGTTGCTAATGTACCTACAAAAACTTCTCTTGCAGCAAAAGAACTGATAACTGCTATCCCTATTTTCCAATCATATCCTAATGGTTTTATAGCTGGCTCTATTGCTTTTCCAGCAATTCCTATATAAGAGTTTTGCAGTTTATATCCTGCAATTTTGGTATTGAGTTCTTCTTCGTTTAATGAGGTGCTTTCGACTTGATTTGAAACAATCTCAACTGCATTATTAAACTTGTCTGTAGGGCCATTAGAAGCTAAAAACCATAAAACAATAGATATAGCTAATATTATTTTACCAGCTCCAAGAACAAAACTTTTTGTTTTTTCAATTACAGTTAAAGCAACATTTTTAAATAAAGGAAGCTTGTAATTAGGCATTTCTACGACAAAGAAACTTCGGCTTTTAATTTTTAATACTTTGTTTAATGCCCAAGCAGAGAATACAGCTGTTAAAAAACCTAATAAATATAAAGCCATGAGTGTAAGCCCTTGAATATTTAACCCAAAGAATGTGGTGTCTGGTATAACTAAAGCAATGATAATAAGATATACAGGCAACCTAGCCGAACAGGTGACAAAAGGAGTTACTAAGATAGTGATAAGTCGTTCTTTCCAATTTTCTATATTTCTTGTAGCCATTACAGCAGGGATGGCACATGCAGTACCAGAAATTAAGGGGACAACACTTTTTCCGCTAAGACCGAAGCGACGCATAATACGATCCATTAAAAAAACAACACGACTCATATAACCTGTTTCTTCTAAAACAGCTATAAATAAAAATAAAAATGCTATTTGAGGAATAAAAATTACGATGCCTCCCAAGCCAGGAATAATACCCTCTGCAATTAAATTTGTAAAAGCACCAGAAGGAAGTGATGTTTTAATCCAATCACTGAGTGAAGCAAATGCACCATCAATAAAATCCATGGGATATTGGCTCCAATCATAAATTGCCTGAAAAATGGTAAGGAGTACTAGAAAAAATATAGCATATCCATATATTTTATGTGTCAAGATTCTATCTAATCGACTTCTTAAATCTTTGGCTGCATTTGTATCAACGAGATATCCTTTTTTAAGTGTATCGTTGATAAATTTATAACGAACGATGGTTTCTTTTTGTTGGAGTCGTTTTAAATCAGATTCAGATTTAGTAGAGAAATTGGAAGTATCTTTTACTAATTTTCTATCTAGATTTACAAAATTGACATCTTGAGTGATGATCAACCATAATTTATATAATGATTGATTAGGGAACGCTTTTTTTAACCCGTCAAAATAATCTTGATCAATTACTGTAGTATCTACACAAGGTTCTTTAGAGAACTTTTTATAATCTAGAATAAACTCTTTTATTTGTTCTATTCCTGTATTTTTTCGAGTACTTACTAAAGCAATTTTAGTTTTTAGTTGTGTTTCTAAAAGTGGAACATCGATAGAAATTCCTTTCCGTTTCATTCTATCGGCCATGTTAATGACCAATAGTGTAGGAATCTCTAAGTCTTTTATTTGTGTAAAGAGTAATAAATTACGTTTAAGATTTTCTACATCGGTTACTAAAACAGCAAGATCAGGAAAATCTTTGTCATTTTTATTTAACAGAAGCTCAATAACTACATTTTCATCAAGAGAGTTGGCATTAAGACTATATGTGCCAGGAAGATCCAGAATATGGGCCTTAATTCCTCGTGGGAGTTTGCAAATCCCTTCTTTTTTTTCTACAGTAATGCCAGGGTAATTCCCTACTTTTTGATTAAGCCCAGTTAAGGTATTAAAAACAGAAGTTTTACCAGTATTTGGATTTCCTATCAGGGCTACTTTTATCTGTTTACTCATTAGATAAATTTGCTTTGTCAATTTCTATATGCAGCGCTGTTTCTCTTCGAATGGCAAGAAAAGACCCGTTTATGTTTATATACATAGGATCTTGAAAAGGTGCATACTGAATCAATTCAACTACACTACCTGGTAAACATCCCATTTCAAATAATTTTACAGGAACAGCATCTGAAGAAATACTTTTTATGATTCCTTTTTCTCCTTTTTTAAGATGCGCGACTGTAAACTTCAATTTTATTTAGAATGATTTTAAGTAAGCGCAAAAGTAAGCTAAAAAAATAGTTTGAGAAAGTAGTTGGTATTGATTTTTACTATTCAGAAATAGTTTTTAAGAACTTTTGTGATTAAAAAATAAGATTATTTATTAGTAAGATTCTTTTAGAATTTTCAGATCTTCTAATAGCTTTTCAATATCTTTTTCCTGAGTACCATCATAAAAACCCCGAATTCTTCTTTCTTTATCAACAAGCACAAAATTTTCAGTGTGGATTAAATCATATAGATCTTCTTCATTACGATTATCCTTAGCAACCAGATAAAATTTACGAGCCAAATTGTAAATTTGTTTTTTATCTCCGGTTACCAAATTCCATTTAGTATCAACAACTCCTTTTTCCAGAGCATATTCTTTTAATCTGGCTACAGAATCTATTTCTGGTGTTACAGAATGAGAAAGTAGCATTACCTCAGTATCATTAAGGATTTCTTTTTGTATAGCAGCCATATTTTTTGTCATAATAGGACAAATACTTTGACAGCTTGTAAAGAAGAAATCTGCAACATAAATTTTATCTTGATAATCTCTTTGGGTGATTTTTTTTCCGTTTTGATTGGTCAATTCAAAATCAGCAATAGTGTGGTATTTCCGTATGTATTGAACACTATCGTCAACCAATTCATTATTAACCATAGCAGGTTGAAAAATAGGGAGTCTTTTTTTTGGATTTAAAGTATTATAAAATAAGGATATTATAATTACAGAAAGAACAGCGAGTGTAATAAATAGGTACTTAAACTTACTAAAAAACTGAATCATTTTTTGCTGTTTGAGTTGCAAAATTAGGCATTTTACTTAATTTTTTAAACCAAAATTGATGTAAAGATTTGTATGTAAGTCATAAAAGATTCTTAAAAAGCAATTGTTCTGTTTGTGTGTTTTTATAAAGTTCGTGGAAAAGCTTACTTTTGTTCGTTTTACAATCTAGAATTATATTTATGAGTCCAATTATTGTTAGGATTATTCAGCTTTTCTTAAGCTTATCTATATTAATCATACTTCACGAACTAGGTCACTTTATTCCGGCCAGACTTTTTAAAATAAAAGTTGAAAAATTTTTCTTATTTTTTGATGTTAAGTTTGCTTTATTCAAGAAGAAAATAGGAGATACCGTATATGGTATTGGGTGGCTTCCTTTAGGTGGGTATGTAAAAATATCTGGAATGATAGATGAAAGTATGGATAAAGAGCAAATGGCTGAAGAACCTAAACCATGGGAATTTAGATCGAAACCAGCTTGGCAACGGTTAATTATTATGTTAGGAGGAGTAACGGTGAATCTTATTTTAGGGTTTTTTATTTACATGATGATTCTGTTTTTTTATGGAAGAGATGAATTAAAGGCAGAAAATATGCCAGATGGATTTGCCATTATTGAGGAAATGGAGCAATTTGGTTTTAAAGATGGAGATAATATTCTTAGCATAAATGGAAAGGAATTAGATGATATTAGAGATATTAATAGATATTTACTGGTAAGAGATGTATCGAAAATAGAAGTTAAACGCCATAATGGTAATACAGAAATAATATCGTTACCCGATTCTATAGGGGATTATATTTTTAAGAAAGGGCTAACACTTTCTTTTAGTCCGAGAAGAAATCCAATAATCGATACTATATATAAGAACTATCCTGCATCTAAGAATGGATTAATAAAAGGAGATAGAATTGTTTCCGTTAATGATAAGCAAATCAATTTTTTTGATGAAATAGGAAAGGAAATAAACAAACGATCTATAGAAGATGCATCTATTATCATTTATGAAAGAAACAATATATTAGATACATTGTCGATTACTCCTGATAAAGAGGGTAAATTAGGAATTAATAGTAAGACATTTAAGAATTATAATCCAGTAAAAAAAGAATATTCGTTTACTGAAGCAGTTAGTAAAGGCTTTAGCTTTGGATATTGGACGCTTCACGATTATGTAGCACAGTTTAAATATGTGTTTACTAAAAAAGGAGCTTCTCAATTAGGAGGTTTTGGAACCATTGCTAAGGTATTCCCTTCTACCTGGGATTGGGAAGCATTTTGGTATAGTACTGCATTAATATCTATTATTTTAGCTTTTATGAATATATTACCTATCCCAGCATTAGACGGTGGGCATGTAATGTTTTTATTATACGAAATAGTAGCAGGAAGAAAACCTAGTGATAAGTTTATGGAATATGCGCAAATGATTGGTTTCTTTATTCTTATAGCCTTATTGTTGTTTGCAAATGGAAACGATATTTATCGAGCTATTTTTGATAAATAAAAAAAGGCAATTTTTTTGTTTGGCATAAATAAAAAAACCTATATATTTGCATCCGCTAAAGCAATAAATTCCTCCTTAGCTCAGTTGGTTAGAGCATCTGACTGTTAATCAGAGGGTCCTTGGT
>CAYMDH010000085.1:0-8416 GCA_964389205.1 uncultured Flavobacteriaceae bacterium | reverse complement strand
ACAACACATAGATGGTTTTCATTTAATTACAGCATTCTATAGTATCTACATATCGTAAACATTCTAGCCTGTGTAATGTAGGATATAAGGGTTGTAACTGCATCTCTGTATCTTTTATAGAATACAATACCCTTGCTTTTAAAGCATTTGTTAACACCCCTGTTATAGAGGCTTCTATCTGCTCTTTTATGAGTTCTTTACTTCCTCCAATGATATTGATACATAATTGTCCGTTTTTCTTATGCAATACTTTATCTATATGCAATACATTATCCCATCCTTTTATCACCCATACATTGGGTTTAGCATCTACAGGCAAGAAACTAAGATGTGAATGGTCACATGCTACCAGATAATACCCTTCGCCACTTATATCATACACCAGATATTCTTTAGAGACTAGTTGCATGGTTTCTTTTATCATAGCATATATGGTAATAGTTTCATAAATACCTAATTCAATATCTTTCAAACAATCTTCTATAGAATAGTTCATTTTCATAAGCAAAATCATTAATTCTTGTTTCTATCGGTTTCCATAATTTCCATTTTACCCTGTAATACAGTAGCAAGGAAACCAATGGGTTTTCATAAAACATCATACCTGTTATAAAAAATAGTAGATATAAGTAGGTTGATAAAAAGGTAACAAGTGGGGCTTGTTCTATCATCTTCGTTGTATTTTTTTAATTTATTTACATTATTCATTATTTTATAGAGACATAAAAGCAATCATTACAACCTAGTCTTTTATTGATCAGATTGCTTTCTGCCTTTAAGATCAATTCCATTTTATTAACTTTTAAATTTTCTATGAAATTTATTGATCTTCTATTTTATTCATATAATTTATTTTATGAAACCCACAATATCAATACTTAAAAATCTACTTCCTTTTTGATTTAAGGTCATTGATTACTGGGTGATTTATTTCAATTTCTGGATATATTATTTGAGATAAAGCATTAATATCATTCAAAGGTGTAAATAGTATTTTTCCTTTAATTTTATTAGGCAAGGAAGAGATTACTAAATATTCTAATAGCTCCTTTACTATTTCTATATCTTCAGCTATCAAATTAAAACAATCGTTTCCAGAAAAACCTCCTACTTCACTATCTGCAAAAATGGGTATATTCCATCCGTTCATTATAATTAGTTCTTTTCCTTCTTGATTTATATAAAAAGATTTTTGTTTGTTTTTTGGTTGCCCTATATATCCTCTTTCATCTTTATTAATGACGGTAAACTCTTTACGTTGCGTAATCTGCATTACAGTGGATATACTAAATATCGTTATCTTTTGACCTAACGTCAATTCTAATTCTTTCATGGTAATAATGGGGAATTATACCTAGAGATTTATTGATAATATGTGATTAGATTTGATATTGAAAAATTGCTGAAAATTGAGTAATTTAATTTGTGACTTCAGCTTAGCTAAAAATAAAATGTTAAATTGCATAGTCTTAATTCTTTTTAGGATTTTGATATTTTTAAGGGGTGATTATCCATGCCAAGGACACCCCTTACATTTTTAGAAAACAACTATATATTTGTTTTCATTGACAAACATACAACTATTTTTGTTATTTTTACATAAATAGTTGTAAAAATTCCTCCATACAATGAAATCTATAAAAGATAGACTAGAATTCGCTCGAGCTGAACTCGGACTTTCCTATGCGGCTATGGGCAAACCTCTTGGACTTAAACATGAAGCATTTCGAGTTGCTGTTCAGCGTGAAAAACTTAATGAAGGGTATTTAATGCTTATTGAACATCACTGGAACTTAAGGCGATCATGGATTAAAACAGGACAAGGAAATATGTATATAGATCGTAGTCAAGATCTTAATTTAAGTGATGATGATATTAATCGTGTTGCAGAAAAGGTTATTCAAAAAATGAAACCATATTTTAATAAGCTTGACAATATAGAAGGAGTAAGTGACCTTATGGTAAAGTTAATGCTATATATGGATCAATTGGTTGATGAAGTAGAGACTACTGTTCCTTCTCATCCTCAGAAACATCAGCAGAGTTAATACTATCAAATAATCTATTGATATTGATATTAAACTTTTTAAGGCTTTTATTTGTTATCTCTAAGAGACTCTTACGAATAAGTTTTCGCTCTTCAGGTGAATATGCATCTCTATTCTCCATATAATTTAATATCTGCTTAAGATTTTTATCCATTAATGCGGTTTTTAAAATAGTTAAGAACCAAACCAAGAATTATAACCATAATAATGATATAGCGCGTTGTTAAATCATGAAAAGATGTAGCTTTCAAATTAAGTATATTAACAATAAGAACATAGAGACTTAGTGTTACAGGCACTAAAAGAGCAAATCTATAGGGCTTCCCTTTTGCTATAAAAAAAGCAATTAGCCATCCTAAATGTGCAAATAAGTTGGTAAATACTAAATATAAGAACACCCGAAGGCTAGAGAATCCATAGAATTCCCCACCGCCTCTGGGTGCTTGATCGTGTAAATACGGTAATGATGATACTAGTACAATAAGTATAGCTACCATCATATCCTTTTTAGATGTCGTCGTCTTTGATTTCGTCTTTGTCAAGCGCTTGTGTGTTATACAAAGAATCGTCTTCTGAAACTGACGTAGGAGAACACGACACTAAGCTTGTTAAAATTACCAATAAAAAAACTGATGACAGAATTTTGAAAATCTTCATTTTGTAAAAAATTTAAAAGTTAATATCAATAAAACTACTAACTATTTTTTTTACAAGGTTATCTAGTTAAATCTCTTATACATAAAGTATTAACACATTATTTTAATGATTAACTTAAACTGTCAAAGCTTAAATATAGTACAAAAAAACAAATACAAATTATACAATACTAAAGACGTAATCTACTTATGGTTTTACCGTATTATATTATAATCATTTTTATTAAAAAGTCTTTTTTACTCACAAAAGATACATACCATTTATAAGTCTAAATAAAGAATTATAAATATTAACGAACATAAAGCGAGCGTAGCGCTGCAAGCCCCCATATCTTTCCGAACTAATCACTTTGCGAGGTAACTTATTTTTTAAGCAATCTTTTTAATTGAAGTACTTCACTTTCTGTAAGATCAAGTTTTATAGAAGTCTTCCCAAAAGTGTTTTTAACAATACTAATCTTAGATATAATATCCTTATAGTCATATTTTAAATCACTCATCTTTTCTTTTAAACGATTATATTTTATTCTAGAAACTGTGGTGCGTTGTTTGTTTTTATCTTCTGGTTTTTTATTTGCATACTTCTTTTCGATAAGCCTTGGCTCTTCTTTAGTTTGATCCGCTTCAAAGAGTGCAGATAGCATAGAAGCTGTTGGCATGGTTTGCGTTTGTTCTATAGCTCTTATAATAGCTATGGAAGCTTCAGTACGTTTTATAGATTGCCTAGTTTGTTTTCTATTCTCTAATAATTCATGCATGATACTTTTTTCAAAGCGCTGATTAGGCAAGAATCCATGCCATTCAAAAAAGTTCATTATCATTGTTAATGTATCTGTATGAGATTTAGATATTTTCTTCGAGAATCTTCTAAATCTATTAGCTACTTTTCGTTTTATACTTATTGCCGAAAACTTATAGTTTTGTATTTCTTTTTTCATCATTTACAGTAAATTTTTATAGTCTTTATAGGCCTTACCGAAGGATTTACAGTAAATTTTTCGTTTTTCCCTATTTATACTCTTCATTAATATTTATTCTAACTATTTGATTTTCAATATTTTGAAATCAAATTCAATAACCGAATCGCTGCGTTAGCACGATGCCCTCTCGCTTCCAATTTTTCTTCAAAAAATCTCCACCTTTCTTTAAGTTAGAAAGAAAGCCTTCTTTTAAAAAATAAATACAAAACTTTAAGAGTGTAAAAAGTGATTTTTTGAGGATTCTATAGCATATTCAAGAAATCATTGAATATTCAATAATTAGAAAAAAGATGAAAAAGTGAGGTTTTCCCGTAAAGAATTCTTGAAGAAATTATTTAATCTTGTAGAAGGCATTTAAAAAGGGGGATTTTCCCCTGTTACATTTAAAAATTAGTAAATAAATTGATTGACATATAATTCGGTATACAATTTTAATATGCTTTAAATAAAATCAATAACATGAGTTTCTTCGATAAAAATTTCAACAAAGAAGATTTGTTCTTATATGTAATAACTATTTGTGTCCTCATTTTTTTAGCATGGTACTTTCATATAAGTCAACAACAATTAATTTCCTCTATTGATTACAAATTAGAACATATAAATGCGGATAAAATACAAATTTTAGAAGCAGCAAAGATGAGATATGAATTTGCAGGTAAAGTATTAATCTCTAATTCGACAAGAATCAACTTGAGTTTTCTAATTGGGAGTATAATGTGTCTATTGGGAACATTAATTGTTATTAGAAAAGCTAGGGTTGATAATCTTGAAGCATCTGGAGGGAATGAGAATTTATCTTTTTCAATTAAAACAAGTTCTCCTGGAATTTTCCTAGCAATCCTTGGAACTTTGATACTTACTTTTAGTATAGCATTTAAAGATGAATATAGCATTACTGACAACGATTCAAGAACTGAACCAATAAATTATAAAAAAACACATCAAAATGAAAAAACAGAACCCACTGGTGAAGAAGATGTTTGGAATGATTAAAAAAGTAAAAGAATCTAATATAATAATTATAATATTAGGGGTTATAATATTTTCTTTTGTTTCATCTTTTGTTATTTACCAAAATGAAAATTCAAAAATTGCAGGTACTTTAATAAATAATTTGCGTATTGATTTGGGTAAACGTGGCGGTTGCGATAATACTAAAGATGCCTTAGTGTTGATGGAAGCCTATCAAATAATATTCAGAGAATTTGGAGGGGTTATTGATAGAAAAGAAAAAGTATCTGATATTAGAGAATTATTAAATAATCATAATTGTACTACTTCAGTTGGAGATATCGTTTTTAATCCACGTGATTTAAAGCCCGCAATCATTACTACGATTAATGGTGGCATAAGTATCAAAAGAGAAGTCCCCCCTTATATACTAGCTCTTGAAATGATGACTCCAAAACAAAAAGAAGAATTTCAAAAATCTCTACCTAAAAATCTTCAAGTCAAATACATAAATTGGGGGGAAAATAATCTTGAGGTAAAAACAGAAATCAACAAAAATCTTATAAGCAAAAAAATTATCCCTATTGATTTAGATAAAAATTTAAGTGAATTATTTCAAAAAGCTATTGAAAAAAATACTTCTATAAAACTTGATGAATATCAAATTGATAAAAAAGAGTTAAATAAATTATTAAATAATCAGGTTTTAATTAAAGAACTAAATAATCAACTTATAATAAAAAAGAATTAATAAAATAATAATCAAACTAGTGAATTTCAATTAAGATAAACAATGAATGAACAATAGAAATGCTACAGATACAATTAAAGGATACTTCTATCAATTTGATTATACAATTGCCAAAATATTAAATTTACCTAAAGATTCTGATGAAATTGTTGTTGAAGGAATTGAAGATATAGATATTGACTCTTCAACTGAGGAAACAGCTATACAATGTAAATACTATGCAAAAACAGAATATAACCATTCTGTAATTTCTAAACCAATAAGGTTAATGCTCAACCATTTTAAAAATGTAAAAAATGGAACGACCTCAAAAATTAGTTATCATTTATATGGATATTACAAGTCAGGTCAAAACAAGCTTGCACTTCCCATCAATTTGAAATTTTTAAAAGAAAATTTCTTAACATATACAAGTTCAAAAGTAAAGCACGAATATCATATGGAATTAGGATTTTCAGATGCAGATTTACAAGAATTTATTAACTCATTATCAATTGATATAAACGCAAAGGAATATCAATTACAACTTACGGACATAATATCTACTTTATCAACCATTTTTTCTTGTGATATATTTGATGCTGAATACTATTTTTACAATAATGCCCTAAATGAAGTTCGAAAAATAGCAATTGAAGATAAGATAGGAAATAGGCGAATTTCAAAAAAAGACTTTTTAGAGAAAATTAATAAGAAAAAAATATTATTCAATAAATGGTTCTTAGAACTAAAAGGCCTCAAAAACTATCATAAAGAATTAAAAAATCAACATTTTAGGGCTTTAAACAAATCTCCATTTGAGCGATTATTTATAATAGAATTACCTGATTCATATATACAAAGTGAGTTAAAGGAAATCGTACAAATAATATCTAAACGCTATTCCAATTTAAGTAAAAGAGAACCTAAAACTTTTTGTCCATATATCTGTTTTACAAACATTATAGATTCGGATTTATTATTATTAAAAAACGAACTATTTAAAGAGGGTTTCAATTTTATCGATGGTAAGCCATATGCAGGTTCAAAATTCCATACAAAAGCAATTAAAATAGAAGCTTCATACAATAATCAACTTCAAATAAAAATAATAACAGATATTCCAGAGGTTAATGAACTATTACTTGCAATTTCTAAGACAAAACAAATCTTTCATTTTTACTTCACAACACCGCAAATTACAATTAGTGATTTAGGAATTAAAAATGTAAATATCCAAATATCAGACTTAAACCATATAAAAGCAATAACTTAATGTCAGAAGAAAAAAAAGTAAGTGCAGAAGTTATTTCTGTCTATCCAAATAAAGTGAAAATTGCTGTAGATGATGATTTTATTCAATCTGCTTCTGAAACATTAAAAATAGGTTCTTATATCCGAATATCTGATGATGACGATATTGCCTTAATAGCAATGATTGATAATTTCCTAATTGAAGTTCCAGAAGAAGGAACTACCAAACGTAGATATATCATTGAAGCTAACCCTTTAGGAGTAGTAAAAGATGATAAATTCCAAAGAGGAGGAGATACAATAGCAATACCACCAAAAAAAGTAGAACCTGCAAAAGAAAGTGAAATTTTAAGCATTTACTCTCATTCAACTGAGGAAGCTGAAAAATTCACATTTTCTTCTTTATCTTCTAATAAAAAAATTAGAATCCCTGTAAACGGTAATAAATTTTTCAATAAACATATTGCAATTATAGGCTCAACAGGTTCTGGAAAATCACATACTGTAACTAAAATAATTCAACAAGCAGTTGAACAAAAAAATGGAGATTTTTCTTTAAACAATTCTCATATAATCATATTTGATATTCATTCAGAATATAAATCAGCATTTCCAAACGCAAACAACTTAGGCATTGATGATTTAATACTACCATATTGGTTGTTAACTAGTGAAGAATTAGAAGAATTATTTATAGATACAGAAGCAAATGACCACAACCAACGTAATGTATTTAAAGAAGCTGTTATTTCCGATAGAAAAGATAAATTTAAAGGGACATATACTGATAAACATAAAATCCATTATGATTCCCCCTTGTTATTTGATATAAATGAGGTTTTGAAATTTGCAGTTTCAAAAAATGAAGAAGTAATAGATACAGGGGAAATTTATGCCTCAGGAGCAAAAAAGGGACAACCGAAAACCACAAAGGGAAGTTTAAATGGAAATCTAACAAATTTCGTGAGTAGACTTGAAAATAAACTTAATGACAAACGATTTGATTTTCTATTAGGTGATAAAAGCAAGCAAATAACTTTTGAGGATACAATAAAGCAGTTAATAGGCCATAATTGTAACCCAAAAAGCAATGTTACAATTTTAGATTTAAGTGGTGTGCCATTTGAAGTTTTAAGCATTACCGTTTCACTTATATCTAGAATAATATTTGAGTATGGATATTATTATAAAAAAATAAGAACAAAAAAAAAATCAAACGAAAAAATAAATAATGATACTCCATTTTTACTTGTTTATGAAGAAGCTCATAAATATGTTCCGAAGAGCGATTTAGTTAAATATAGAGCTTCGAAAAATTCAATTGAACGAATCGCTAAGGAAGGTAGGAAATACGGAGTAACATTATTATTAGCAAGTCAGAGACCTTCTGAATTATCTGAAACAATTTTTTCTCAATGTAATAATTTTATTGCAATGAGATTAACTAATCCAATAGACCAAAACTATGTTAAACGACTTTTACCTGATACGCTCGGGAATTTAACGGATAAACTTCCTTCCTTACAAGCAGGAGAAAGTCTGTTAATTGGAGAAGCTGTTATTTTACCTTCTATAATAAAGGTTGATGAATGTAACTTACCTCCTTCTTCAAATGATATACCTTACTGGGAGTTATGGAAAGAGGAATGGAAAGAAGCAGATATTAATGAAATTAAGACTGAATGGCACTCATAGAACCCAGCCCGTAATAAAGACCTGAGTTAAAATCAATCTATTAATGGTAGTGTCCAAAAAACTGTGTAAATAGAAAACAAGGCGGGTTTTAAAACCCGC
>CAYMDH010000084.1:0-8896 GCA_964389205.1 uncultured Flavobacteriaceae bacterium | reverse complement strand
TCTAATTAGTTTAACCCGCTCTAATTCTATTTACACAAAATTTTGGATACTGTCTCAAAGAACATAGAACAATAGGATATCATACTATGTTATAATCTTCCATGAATTTTATTAGAACTTTTTCTTCTTCCGCCTGTTAGGTTGTTTAATGTTTTTTATTAATGACTTTACTTTTTAATTTATTTATTATTTTCATAACAGTATCTTTTATTAAACAGGTTTAGTCAAATATATATATAATTGAATATTCTTGCAATTTGTTCTTTACTATTTTTTAAACTATTCATTACAATAGTTTGTATATTACTTTTGAAATAATAGTAAAAGTTTATGAAAATGTATAAAATATTTTTAGCGATTAGTAAGCTTGAGAAATAGAAATAAATAAAAATGAAATCCCAGAGAAGTTTTAAAGAAATTAATAAAACAGAAATATATTCCTCTTACTTTAGATTTTAACCATTTTATGAAGCGAATACTTATTATAGGTTATGTTTGGCCTGAACCAAGATCTTCTGCAGCAGGAAGACGTATGATGGAACTTATTACTCTCTTCTTATCACAAAAATGGAAAGTAACATTTGCATCACCTGCTTTGCGAACAGCATATTCTAAAAACTTAAGTGATATTGGAGTAGATGAGGTTGTTATTCAATTGAATAATACGAGTTTTGATGTATTTGTAAATAATTTACAACCTTCTATAGTTTTGTTTGACCGTTTTATGATGGAGGAACAATTTGGATGGAGAGTGATAGAACAGTGTCCTGATGCCATGCGAATTCTAGATACAGAAGATTTGCATTGCTTGCGAAAAGCAAAACAACTAGCATTGAAAGAGAATAGACTTTTTAAAGAAGAAGATTTATTTAGCGATATTGCAAAAAGAGAAATAGCGAGTATATACAGATGTGACCTTTCGTTAATAATCTCTACTGTTGAAGAAAAATTATTGCTTGATTTTTTTAAAATACCTAAAGATCTTATTTATCACCTCCCCTTTCTTTTAGAGATAATAGATGAGAAAAAACAAAAAGAATGGCCTGCTTTTAATTCGCGCCAACATTTTATTACAATAGGTAACTTTTTACATGCCCCAAATTGGGATGTAGTACAGTATTTAAAAACAACGATATGGCCACTTATTAGAAAGCAATTACCAACAGTTGAATTACATGTGTATGGAGCATATACATCTGCTAAAGTAGATCAATTACACAATCCAAAAGAAGGTTTTTATATAAGAGGAAGAGCTGAGACAGTAAAAGAAGTTATGAAGAATGCAAGAGTGTGCCTAACTCCATTGCGTTTTGGGGCAGGATTAAAAGGAAAATTTATTGATGCTATGGAAAATGGAACACCTAGTATTACAACATCTATTGGAGCTGAAGGGATGTATCAAGAATTACCATGGAGTGGATTTATTGTGAACAAAATTGATGATATTGTTGATGCAGCTATAAAATTGTATACAGATGAATCTAAATGGATAATTGCTCAGCAAAACGGTATAGAAATAATTAATCAATGTTATCATAAAGAAAAGCTAAGCAAAGGATTTACGAATGCTTTAATAAAACTTCAAAAAAATATTGAAGAACATCGAATTCAGAATTTTACAGGAAGCATGTTACTATATCAATCTATGAACAGTACGAAATATATGTCTAAATGGATTGAAGAGAAAAATAAAACAAGTTAACTGCATATGTTAATAATATTGTGAATAGAATATGATTTTATTAACTCTTTTAAATATGAGATATGTATTATATTTAATGAACAATTAAGATGTTTTTAATAATAAATAGTTAAAACGATTGGTTAAAGAGATTTCAAATTTCACATCTGCCATAGAGTTAGATCTTTACTTTAAAGCACAAACAAATAATTATTTGTCTTTTACTTTAAAAGAGTTCATGTTGCAACGATCGTATGAGCAAGGTAGATTATTGAATTGTATTTGTGATGATCATGTTCTAATGAATTTTTTATCTCCTTATTTTAAAGAAGCAACAACGTTAGACTTATTTGAAGGTACCAGAAACTGGTTTAAAAATCCTGCGGCAAAGTTTTCATTTTCCAGACGTTCTCTAACATATCTTAAAAGTTTTAAATCAGGTTATTTTGATTGTGTAGCCATCAGGCTTTCATATGAGCATTTACCTTTTGAAAACTTTAAAAGAGCCGTAGAAGTATTTAAAAAAGTTGCAAAATCCCTTATTATTATTGAAGATAATAGATTAGGTACCAACCATCAAAATAATAAATTTAGACATACTCAATACTTATCGGCATGTAACCATTTTATAGAAAGCTACTTCACACCTGTTTCTAGTGTAAACATGTATAAATGGAATTTTAAATGTTTAGAAAATAAGACATATCAAGATATACTATAAAAGTAATTGTAGTATATAGAAGATTATTAATGCTTCTTCTTAATAAATAAAAATCAAATTAGAAATATTGCCTAATAGTTTGTAAATCAAAACCTTTCTATGTTAAAATAATTAGGTTTTAGATGCTGTCAATATAAAGGGATAATTATTTTTTGTTCCTCATTTTGTTCAATATAGGGGACGCTAATTTTTTAGCTTATTACATCTAAACTACTTTCGAATAGAATCAAATATTGTTAACAAAATGATTTAAGGGAATACCGAAAACCTTTTACACAGAGTAGGTGTCATTTAAACTATTAAAAATTATGAAAACAAAATCGTTAAAAAAATTAGAATTAAAAAAGACAGCAGTTTCTAAACTTGATTCTGATAGTGCTCATCTATTAAAAGGAGGACATACGCGCTCTCATCAGGCATGCATTTCAGAGATATTAGGAAGTTGTAATACTGTACGTTTACATTAAATTTAATCAAAGAGGTTACCAAAAAGCAACCTCTTTTTTTTGCTTTTATTTTGCACAAAGCAGCATAAGTGTTTGCTGGATGATTTCTATAACTTTTATAAGCAATTGAAGAAACATCTAAATCTTAGATATTAAGTATAAAACTTAAAAAATGAATCAATTGAGAAGAGAAATTAGTTATAAAAAAAAGTGACTGGAATAGTCACTTTTTAATTTCTTAACGGCCGTTACACCAATCAGCTTCCTGACTAATACAATTAGGTCCATCATCGTGTCCAATAGTGTGTAAATCACAGCCTTCCCATCGAGTACAAGCCAATGCGGATATTAAGATACCACAACTGGAGAGTGTTCCACCTTTTAATCTGTCTATAGTTTTAAAATTCGAAATAGCAGATTTTCTAAGTACTAACTTTTTTAAACTTCTTTTCTTCATGATGGTTGAGTTTTATAGTTATAAAAATATAAAAAAAATCGTACAAAATAAAAGATTTTTTTTACAAATTAATATCTCTTTGGGATTATTCCTTAAAATGCTATAAATTACCATACATTAATAAATTATAACAATCATCTTAACATGCAAATTAAAGAAAATGCGACAGTATACGATGTTATCATCGTAGGCTCCGGAGCAGGCGGAGGTATGGCAACCAAGGTTTTATCTGAAGCAGGTTTAAAAGTTGCTGTAGTAGAGGCAGGTCCTTATTTTGACCCAGCAGATCCTGAACAAAAAACACAGTTAAAATGGCCATGGGAGTCTCCCCGAAGAGGTGCCAATACTGTTCGTGCTTTTGGAGAGTTTGATAGTGCATACGGTGGTTGGGATATAGAAGGAGAACCTTACACAAATCACAACGGGAGTAATTTCAGATGGTTTCGTTCGCGTATGCTAGGAGGTAGAACCAATCATTGGGGGCGTATTTCATTACGTTTTGGCCCGGATGATTTTAGACGTAAAAGTATTGACGGTCATGGAGATGACTGGCCTATTGGCTATGAAGATATCAAGCCATATTACGATAAAGTAGATAAATTGATTGGTGTTTTTGGTACTAATGAAGGGCTGCCAAATGACCCTGGCGGTTTCTTTTTACCCCCTCCTAAACCAAGATTACATGAGCTGTTTTACATACGAGGTGCCAGAAAATCAAACGTAGCTGTAATTCCTTCCAGAATGTCTATGCTAACCAAAAGGATTAACAATGACAGAGGGGTTTGTTTTTATTGCGGGCAATGTAATAGGGCTTGTTCTGTATACGCCGATTTTTCATCCGGCACTTGTCTTATCTTCCCTGCTCAAAAAAGTGGAGGTCAAATAGATTTATTTGTCAATGCTATGGTAAGAGAAGTGTTAACTAATGAAGAAGGGAAAGCAACGGGAGTTTCTTATATTAATAAAGAAGACAGAAAAGAATATAAGCTTAAAGGGAAAATTGTAGTGCTTGCAGCATCTGCCTGTAGCTCTGCAAGAATCTTATTAAATTCTAAAAGCAAACAACATCCAAATGGATTGGGTAACAACAGTGATATTGTTGGAAAATATTTACACGATTCTACAGGAACAGACAGGGCAGCTTTTATCCCTGAATTAATGAATAGAAAAACCTATAATGAAGATGGGGTAGGTGGGTTACATGTGTATAGCCCTTGGTGGTTAGATAATAAAAAGTTGGATTTTCCCAGAGGATATCATATCGAAGTATGGGGAGGCATCGGAATGCCTAGCTATGGTTTTGGTTTTAATCCAAATTCATTAAATAAGTTCTTTGGCCTTAAAGTAGGAGGCTATGGAAATAGCCTTAGAGACGATATAAAAAAATATTATGGTTCTGTAGTTGGAATGAGTGGCCGAGGAGAATCTGTACCTCAAAAGAGTAATTACTGTGAGATAGATGAAACAAAAGTAGATGAATTTGGAATTCCTGTTTTAAAATTTAATTATCAATGGACAGATTTTGAGCGAAAGCAGGTGAAGCATATGCACGATACTTTTGAAGAAATTATTCATAATATGGGAGGAACTCCACTAGGAGATAAACCCACTAAAGAACAAGATTATGGTATTACTGCCCCCGGATTAATAATTCATGAAGTTGGAACTACCCGAATGGGTAATGATCCTAAAACCTCCGTGGTAAATAAATTTCAGCAAATGCACGAAGTAGATAATGTATTTATTGTAGACGCAGGTCCTTTTGTATCGCAGGCTGATAAAAACCCAACTTGGACCATTCTTGCGTTGGCATGGAGAGCTTCAGATTATATTATAGATCAATTAAAACAACAAAATATATAGTGATGGATAGAAGAGAGAGTCTTAAATCAATTGTATTAGGTTCTATAGCCGGAGGTTTACTGGTAAGCGGTTGCAACCCTTCATCAAGCGCAGAAGTGAATGACAAAATTGAGAAAGAAAAAGAGAGACACTTTGGTAGAACTCCAAAAGAAAAAAAACTTATTGAAGAGTTACATGCAGAGCAATTTTTTAATCAACATGAATTGGCTACCATTACCGCATTGTGTAATTTAATTCTTCCACCAAATGAAAAATACGGAGGCCCTGAAGATGCTGAGGTATCGGCTTTTATAGAATTTATGGCCAAAGATTACCTTCCATTTCAAGTGCCTTTACGAGGAGGATTAATGTGGCTAGATCATACCTCTAATTCAGCGTTTGGCACAGAATTTAAGAGTACTCCAGAAATACAACAAAAAGAAATACTGAATGTAATAGCATATCCCGAACCTGAGATTCCAGATAATGAACAACCTTTAGAAGTTCAGTTTTTTTCCTTAATGAGGAATTTAACACTAACTGGTTATTACACTTCAAAAATGGGTATTGAAGATCTGGGTTATAAAGGAAATCAGGCTAATGTCTGGGATGGTGTTCCGGAAGATGTATTAAAGCAACACGGTATAGCCTATGAAGAAGAATGGCTTGCTAAATGTATTGATCAAAATACACGAGGAGATATTGCAGAATGGGATGATAAAGGAAATCTGCTAACCTAAATCTTTTTTAAGATAAAATTATGACATACTATTTGTAACAATTTTATAAGTAAACAGTCTTATAGCTGATATTGCTCAGGGACGTGTTATATGATTAAAATAACTACAATATTTTTCAAAAGGCTTGTATTACATACTTTTATTTTATTTGTGGTAACTATAAATGCTCAAAATACTACTACAGATAGCCTAAAGAGGATTGAGCTCAAAAAAATAACAGAACTTATAAAATCTTCTACTCCAGAAGAAGCAAAATCATATAGAGAACAACTCATTAATTTTCCAATAGAAAATTTGTTGAAAGCTGGAGAACTGATGCGATTAGGAGCTTTTTTTTATATAAAAAAAGAAAGTGAACGATCCATATATTATATGGATGAGGCACTTAAATTGTTTACATCTCCCAAGGATAATAGATTTATTCACTCATCATATTTTACCAAAGGAAACGCATATCTAAATATATGGAAAAATCAAGAAGCCTTAAATGCATATCAAAAAGCACTTAAGATTAATGAAGTAACAGAAATAGCTAAAGAGGAGTATGAAGAAAGAGCAGTTATAACCAACCTAAATATTGCGATTATTAGAAAAAGAATGAAGCAATTAGAAAGGGCAGAGCAAGTTTATAAAACTACCTTAAGATTTATCAATCAAAATAAAATTAAAAACACACTAAATCATGCGAATGTTTTGGTAGGAATTAGTGAACTATACCTAGATCTTAAACAATATGATGAAGCATTAAATTATGCTCATCTAGGAATAGAGATTAGTGATTCTATTGATTACACAAAAGCACTTGCGGGTTTAAAAACCGTACAAGGGACGGCATTTTATTATAAAAAAGAATATAAGAAAGCATTAGAATTTCTTACAGCTTCAGAGAAAATATTAATTGAAGATGAAACCACAATAGAAAATGCACATCGTTTTAATACTGTATATTTTCAAGCTAGATGTTTTCATGATCAAAAATTATACAGAGAAGCAATAACCAAACTTTTAGAGATTGTAGATTTAATTAAAGAAAATGAAGCAAGTACCAGGGTTATTGAGATTTACCTTTTATTAGCTATGTGTAATAAAGAAATTGGAGATGGTAATGAAGCTGCTAAATGGTATGATAAACATATAGAATTAAATAATCAATTTCTGTATGATAAAGATCAAACTATAAATAAAATCATAGAAAAAGATAGAGAAGATCTGGGACAGCAAATAGAAGAACTAGTTGAAAATGAAAATAAAAGAAATAAGGATGTTAAATATATACTTTCGGCCTTATCTTTTAGTATAGTTATTTTAATTATTTTTTTAATCTTTTATTTTAAAAAACAACAAACAAATAAAATTGTATTTAATGATTTGATTCAAAAGATTGAGTATTTAGAATCTCAAGAAAAAACAATTAAAAAAGAAGAAACAAAGGCAATTCTAATAGATGATGAAAAAATTAATGAAATACTTCAACGGCTTCAAAAGTTAGAAAAGCAAGAATATTTTTTAAATTTAGATTGCAACTTAAGATCAATGGCCAAAAAGATAAAAACAAATGCTACTTATTTGTCTAAAATTATTCATCTTTCAAAAGAGAAAAACTTTAATGACTATATCAATGATTTAAGAATTGATTATGTACTAAAGCGATTAAAGAATGATAGAACGTTTCGATTGTTTTCTATAAAATCTATAGCTACAGAAATAGGATATAAAAGTGATTACTCTTTTGCTAAACATTTTAAATCTAAAACAGGTTTAAACCCTTCGTATTATATTAAAAATATCAATAAAACAAGTGCCTAAGAGTAATTTTAAATATTAACAAAACACCTTATTTTGAACAAAATAGGGCTTAATATCTATGAACTTCCTAAATAGATTTTTAAATTTAAGTATTATTTAATCATAAATTATTTATAAACGAAGAAGAGAATGAAAAAAAGAAAGGCAAAAAAAATCAATCTTAGAAAATTAACAATAGCTAGAATTAGTTCAGAAGATTTTCTAATGCTTAGGGGAGGTAAAGATGGAACTACAAAACCAGGAACGTTTGAAACTCAGAAAACAATAGTAGAGAGAACATGCTTTCCAACAGATGAGAATTGTAATGTTATTGAATATACAAGACCTAAAAGATAAAACTTTTCAAGTACAATTTTCAATGTTTTAAACCTTATCTAAGTATAAGGTTTTTTTATGCCTTATTTTGTCCAATCTGGGGTACTTATGCTTTTTTTCTTTTATAACGCAGTATAAATTTGATTACAAATAGAGGATTGGTTTCATTAAATAATGAATCTAAATCTTCATGAAATAGATATGTAATCAAATAAATAAATATATGAAGTTTAAATTATTAGCAGTTATTATTATTAGTTCAATTACCCTAAGTAATGCACAAGAAGAAAGTATGTATGGTTTTGCAAAGGGAGACTTTTTTATTGGAGGTTCAGTTTCCTTTAGTTCTTTAGATATTATAAGAGGCTTTGGGGTTTTTACAGATTCAATTGGAAATTCAACATTCTCTCTGAATGAAGACGACATTACTAGTTTTCAAATTTCTCCAGAGATTGGATATTTTATTTCAAATCAGATAGCATTAGGAGTTGACCTTAGTTATACCACAATTAATACTGAAAGGCAAGATCTTGATTTTTATAACATAGGTGTTTTTGGTAGATACTATTATACACCAAATAAACGATTTTCTATTTTTAATACTTTAAGAGTACGATATTTAAGTAACGAAACGGATATTGGTAATGGAGTTAAGTTAGATACAGATGGATTTAATATTGGAATTAATGCGGGAGTTAATTATTTTTTAACCAAACACTTTGTAGTACAGTCATTTGTAGGCCTAATCTCTTATGAAAATACAGAGTCTAGATTTAATGGATTGACAACTAATAATGATGCTTTTACGATTAATCTAAATATTAGTAATATCAAGACAGTATCCAAAATTTTGTGTAAATAGAATTAGAGCGGGTTAAACTAATTAGA
>CAYMDH010000083.1:0-9310 GCA_964389205.1 uncultured Flavobacteriaceae bacterium | reverse complement strand
AGAATGCAAAATTCAAGGGAAACTTAAAATTTATGACATTTTTCAAAGGTCTCTTATAAGACTATTATAGTATAAAAGAAATTTTTCAAATGAAAAAAAGAGCGCTGTATTTTCAATCTATAATAATACTAAGTTTTATGCTGTCATCATGTAAATTAGCAGATATAAGGCTGGATGGCATTAAAAATCATCAAACTCCTGTTAATAAAAAAGGAGAAGATTTATTAAGAGCAGCACATATAAAAATGGGGCTTGATAAATTGGTAAATTATAAAACCTATACCATTGAATATGAAGAACAATATTATGGAGTAGGAAAGTTTATTAATAAATTTAATGTAAATCCTGTTCAATTAACCATTGACTATGTACCGGGTAATTTTATAGGAAAGGTGACCGTAAAAAATGGAAAGAAAAAAGGCAATCAATACTATCATAACCAAGGCAATACTTATTACAAAACAATTAAAGGTAGGGAAGGAAGCAATGATAAAATTGCTAAAAAGTGGATTCATACACATCAATATTTTTTAGAATTTCCGCTACGCATTCAGGAAGCTACAGCTGTCATTTACGCTGGTGAGACAACTATAGATACTAAAGAATATGACTTGATCTTAGCATCATGGAATACCATTGAACCGCAAAAAGAGATTGATCAGTATATAATAGGAATCAATAAAGAAACTGGTTTTATAGATTTTATTCGCTTTACAGTAAGAGATTTTGCTGGTTTTGCAGTAAGTACTGCAAAGTATAATTCATTTATAGAAAAAGAGGGCGTTTACTTTCCTTCCAACATTTCTGTTCATGGAAAAAAATACGATTCCAATAAAATCTATCAAATGCGTGTTCAAGAATTAACATTTAATAAAGTAGAGAGGGCTACAATTACTGATTTTAAAAAATAGAATAATTTTTATTCAGTTTGATATTGATCTTCAACATCGGTAGCAGTATGAATAGCTGCCAAAAGCCAAGGTTTATTTTCCAAAGCTATAGATTGGTGCCAAATATTTTGCTCTACAAAATGCCACTTCGTTTCTAACAAAGAATTCCTTAAAGTATCTCCATAGCTATCATCTTCCCAAACTTGATCCCTTAAAACACGAGTTATACCAGAACCTAAAATAGAAAGTAGGTATTGCTTGCTATTAGGATGTCGTTCTATCTTGGTTTTAGCTCCAGGAAAAAACACAGCTATTCGTATAGAACCAACTACTTCAGGAATGTTTTTATCGAGTATATTAATAGCTATATTTTTAAAAGCATATGGATTTTCTACAGAAATTTGTGGTAAAAGAATATTCGCAGTTTTAGTTAGTTGTTCTAAAACTGTAGGTTGAGAGAAAAACTGTTCTAAATTTTCAATTGTAGAACGTATTTCTGGTGTGATAGAAGCATTATGAGTCATGATCTGAAAGGTTATTTAAAAATAAAAAAAGCCTTCTATATAGAAGGCTTTTTTAGATATATTATAAGCGTATTATTCAGCAGGAATAGCTTTGTCTGCTATAATACGTTTTTCTCTATTGGCTACTTCCCAGGCGGTATAAAACACTAACCTGGCTCTGTTGGTTAATAAGTCGTATTGTATTTTATCTGGCGTATCAGATGGCCTATGATAATCATCATGAGTACCATTAAAATAGAAGATAATTGGCACATTGTGCTTTGCAAAATTGTAATGATCACTTCTGTAATAAAAACGATTAGGATCATTTTCATCATTATAGGTGTAATCTAAAGTGATGTTGGTATATTTAGTATTAGCCTCTTCAGAAATATTATGTAATTCAGTACTTAATTTATCAGAACCAATTAAATATACATAGTTTCTATCTCCTTTTCTTTTAGGATCTGTTCTTCCTATCATATCTATATTTAAATCTGCAACAGTCTTATCTAATGAGAATATTGGATTGTCTGTATAATAAGCAGAACCTAAAAGTCCTTTTTCTTCTCCAGTTACGTGTAGAAATACTATAGAACGTTTAGGGCCTTTACCTTCGTCAGCAGCTTTTTTGAATGCTTGCGCAATTTCAAGAATAGCAACAGTTCCAGAGCCATCATCGTCAGCACCGTTATAAACTTCACCATTTTTTACACCTTCATGATCTAAATGAGCTGAGATAACAAGATATTCTTCTGGTTTTTCAGAACCTTTAATAAAAGCAATTACATTTTCGGAGGCTATTTCCTTAGAATTGCTTTTAAAAGAAACATTAATCGCTTTGGAAATAGTATGCGTAGTTGCAATTTCATCTATTTTAGAATAGATAGTAGTGGCTACTTCTTTATTGATGAAAAGAAAAAAGAAATCTTCAGCCGTATTTGTTTTAAGACTAATTCGTCCATTTTCTCTATTTTTTAAAATATTGTATTGTTGGTTGATTAAACCAAAGTTACCGTCATCATAAAAAAGTAATCCTTTAGCTCCTTTAGTATTAGCTAGTCCTATTTTATCAGCAAATGCTTGTCTTAAATTAGACCATTTTGAAGCTTTGTCAGATCCAGTTATTAAATAAGTACCATCTTCATTTTTAGGTTCTCCAGCCTTTATTAAAACTATTTTCCCTTTTATATCTAAATCTGTATAATCAGAATAACTTTCATCTTCTATACCATAGCCAGCAAAAATAATTTCTTTAGCATCAATCTCCATATTTCCAGGACCATTAAAAATAGCGAAACTCTCTCCCAATTTAAACTCTTTATTACTTATGGATAAAGCAACATTAGGAACTGAGCTTATCTCTAAAGGTACTTCTTGAAAATAATCACCATCTTCTTTTGCTGCAGGAATGCCTAATTTAATATAGTTTTCTCGTAAATAATTAACAGCTTTCTTTTGACCTGGTTTACCAGTTTCACGTCCTTCAAATTCATCAGAAGCATATTTGTACAGATGTGTTTTTAATTCATCTGCTGTAATAGTCTCTGCATATTTGACTGGATTGTTTTGTTGTGCATAACAAGATACAACACTAAGCCCTAAAAGAGCTAAAACTATTTTTTTCATTTAATTTCTTTTTATTCATAAAACACGTAATTAAAGAAGCTTTTTTTAAAGAATACTTACTAATATGGGTGTTAAAATGAAATTTTAATAAATAATCGTAAATATATTGAAAAAAAGAATCTTCCTTTCTGATAGCGCACTATAAATTGATAGAAAACAGAGAATTTAACCTTTTATATGTATTGTGTTATAGTATTGATTCTCAAAAAATAAATACTTAATTTGCGCAACTTACTGCTATATTTATTGACAAAATTTATTGAACATTACTACAAAATAACTATGAGAAAAATTGCATTGTGCTTTATGCTATTAACAACTGTGTTTATTAGTATAGCCCAGGAAAGAGAAACCCCAAAACCTAATTATAGACTCGCTTCCAAGTTTTCGCCAACCAACTTACAAAAAATAGTACATTCTACAACAATAAGACCGCATTGGTTAAAAAGAGGAAATAAATTTTGGTATCAATACAAAACTTCAGAAGGATCTAATTATTACTTAGTAGATGCAGACAGGCGAACTCGTATTAAATTGTTTGATAATGAGAAAATGGCTAAATGGTTAACAGAAGCAACAAAAGATCCATACGATGCAAAAGACTTGCCTGTATTTGCATTTAAATTTGTAAAAGGGGAAACAGCTATTCGATTTAGAGTGACTTCTACAGAGGATATCTCTGTGAAAGAAGATAAAAAAAAAGATGCTGATAAAAAAGATAAAAAGAAACCCAAAACAGAAAAAAAAATATATCATTTTGAATATCGTATAGGAAGTAACAGCCTCATCCTTATAGACAATTCAAAAAAAGAGGACACTAGTAAGCGATGGGCTAATATAGCACCAGATAGTTCTGTTGTTGTATTTTCTAAACGATATAACTTGTATTGGATGAATAAAGAAAACTATTTAAAAGCTGTTAAAGATGAAAAAGACAGTACAATAGTTGAACATCAATGGACTACTGATGGAATTGAGCATTTTGGATATGGCGGAAATACTAGAAGAAGCAATAATGAAACTAAAGAAAAAACAAAGAATGATAGAAAGAGGATAAACGTAGTATGGAATCACGATTCTAAAAAGTTTGTATTTCAAAAGACAGATCAAAGGGCACTTAAAGACCTTTGGTTAGTAAATACAACCAACAGCAAACGCCCTACTTTAGAAACATATAAATACCAAATGCCCGGAGAACAAGAGTTTACTAAAACAGAACTTTTAATCTTTGATATATCATCAAAAGATATTACTAAAGTGCAATTAGATACAATTAAACAACAAAGTTTACAAGTATACAGAACGCCAGTAAAGCGTTCAAGTTTTGATGATGACTTTATACCTTCATTACTGTTGTCAAAACAAAACAAAATCTATTATAATACTATAAGTAGGGATCGTAAGAAATTAGATATTTGTGTTGCAGACCTTACAACTGGAGAAGTTAAGGTATTAATAGAAGAACGATTCAATACCTATATAGAATCGCGACCACTGGTTTTATTTAATAATGAAACAGAGATGTTGCATTGGGCAGAACGTGATGGTTGGGCTCATTTTTATTTATACGATCGTAAGGGTAATTTAAAAAATCAAATTACAAAAGGATCGTATCATGTAGATGATTTTGTTGGATTGGATGAAAGAAACAGAACACTATATTTTAATGCAAATGGAGTTTCAAAAAATCAAGATCCATATTATTCACATGCATATAAAATTAGTTTAAATGGTACAGGATTGAAAAATTTAACCCCTGGAGATTATAACACTAGAATTAGTATGGCAGATTCTAATGGTTTTTTTATAAATAACTATTCTAGAGTAAATACAATTCCAAAGTCTGAATTGAGGAATAGTGCAGGGAATCTAGTTATGAAATTAGAAGAAGCAGATCTGTCACAATTATTCGCAACAGGATATCAATTTCCAGAACCTTTTAAAATGAAAGCCGATGATGGAATTACAAATATTTATGGAGTGCTGTATAAGCCTTTTGATATAGATTCAACAAAATCTATCCATTAATTGAATATGTTTATCCTGGGCCTCAAACAGAGGCGGTGAGTAAATCATTTAATGCCAGAATGAACAGAACAGATAGAATGGCACAATTAGGATTTATTGTAATAACTTTAGGGAATAGAGGAGGAAATCCAGATCGTTCAAAATGGTATCATAATTATGGATATGGAAACTTAAGAGATTATGGTCTTGCTGATAAAAAGCATGTAGCAGAACAATTAGCTGATAAATACGATTACATTAATATTGATAAAGTTGGAATTTTTGGCCATTCAGGCGGAGGTTTTATGTCTACAGCTGCAATGTTAGTATATCCAAATTTCTTTAAAGCAGCAGTATCTTCATCAGGAAATCATGATAATAGAATCTATAATCGTTGGTGGAGTGAGACACATCATGGTGTGAAAGAAATAGTTGATACAGAAGGTAAAGTAAGTTATAAATATAAAATAGATACGAACCAAGCCTTGGCTAAGAATTTAAAAGGACATTTAATGCTTGTTACGGGAGATATTGATAATAATGTGCACCCAGGAGGAACCATTAGGATGGCAGATGCATTAGTAAAAGCCAATAAGCGATTTGATTATATGGTGATGCCTGGTCAACGTCATGGCTATGGTAGGTTAAGTGAATATTTCTTTTGGCTAAAAGCAGATTTTTTTAGCAAACACTTTTTAGGTGTAGCACCTACAAGTGTAGATATGATTGAAATTAATAGAGATATACCCCAGAAAAACTAATTATAAAATATGAGTTATAATTATAGATATTAATAATTAAATTTCACGAATTTAAAAAATATATAATGAAACACTTTTTCTTTACTTTTTTTATTGGACTATTTGTAATGAATAATAGTACTGCTCAAAATTTTGACAATGTTCAAATGAAGTCTACAAAAGTCAAAAATAACATTTACCTACTTCAAGGAGCTGGAGGTAATATTGGATTATTAGTAGGATCAGATGGTGTGTTTATGATTGATGATCAATACAAGCAATTAGGTGATAAAATTAAAAATGCAGTAGCTGAAATTACATCAGAGCCCATTAGATATGTTTTTAATACGCATTGGCATTTTGATCATGCAGGAAGTAATGAAGCGTTTGGAAAAGATGCACAAATCATTGCTCATGAAAATGTTCGTAAACGCCTTCGTGAAGATCATATAATTACGCCTTTTGGTTGGGATGTGAAAGCATTAGAAAAAACAGGATGGCCTGTGATTACTTTTGATGAAGGTTTTAAAATGTATCTTAATAGTGAAGAAATACAAATGATTCATGGACCTGCTGCACATACAGATGGAGATGCTTTTGTTTTTTTTAAAGAAGCAAATGTTATTCATACTGGAGATACATTTGTACGTTATGGTTTTCCTTTTATCGATGCATATTCTGGAGGATCTATTGATGGTATGGTTGCTGTTTTAGGAAAAATTATTGAAATATCAAATGAAGAGACTATTATTATTCCGGGCCATGGAGCGCTTTCTAAAAAAACAGATGTTGAAGAATTACGAAACATGTTAATAGAAACTCGTAAAATTATTGTAAAAGAAAAAGAATCAGGACGTTCTAAAGAAGAATTAATGGCATCTGATATTCTTTCGGCATATGCAGAGCGTTGGAATGGTAATTTTATTACCACAGAACTTTTTATACAATTGGTTTACGAAGGCTTGGAAAATAATAAAAAATAAAGGCATGCTATAAATTGAGTAAACACTGATAATCTGTTAAATATTTTATCAAACAAAGAAAATTCCTCTTTAAATTTATCTCCTTAAAAATATGTAATTTACCTGATTAATATGCATTCTATATTATCATTTATTACTTTAAATTTTCACTATTTTTGAGGTTTTACCATAACATTTATGATTAAGTATTGATTATTTTTAACTCTAAATTAAAAACACTATATCATGAAAAAAAAGAATTTCAAAAATTTGGAGCTTAACAAAAAATCAATCTCAGTTTTAGACAAGACCGAGAAATCTCAAGTAAAAGGCCGTGGTGTATTTACATGTTCAGTATGTGTCACTAAATGCCAATTTTTTTAGAATTAATCATTTAAAACTACGATTATAAAAAGATATTATAAGGTCGTCTAGAAAATCACTTTCTAGACGATTTTTTTATAGAACCAATTACTGCGTTTCTAACAGAATGATGTTTATCAAATAAACCCGTATCAAAAAAGTATTTAACTTTTTAAAAATAAAACTCACCTATTTTACCAGTAGTATTTACAGCTGTTTGACGTATTTTATCAATACCAGAATCTAATTGTGATTTTAAAATTAAAAGAATTTTTTTTGTAATTCGGATTTTGCATAAAAGAGTTTTCCAATAGCTAAATATGCATTTTTTCTAATATAAGTATCTTCATCAGAAAAATAGTTAATGATGTTTCTTGTGTTATTTGAAGATAATTCTATAAAGATATCATGGTTTATTTTTTTAATTAATAGAACTCGCTCTTCTTTTCATAAATCATAGAATGTCATAAACACATAATTATTTGTTTATAAAACTATTTTCAATCAAACAAAGGTTCTGATTTTTAAGATTTTGTATCTCAAAACAAAGTTTTCTGTGTTTTACAATACGATATATTTATTTATGCACTATATATATAAAGGATGTAATTTAATCATTAGATAAAATACTCAAGATATACCAAAACAAAAGCATTAATGAAGCAAATAGACCTAAAGAAGCAGCTACATGTTGATGTTCTTGATATTTATGAATCATATTAGATGTTTGATATAAGATCGATCCAGATGCTAATACAATCATACCAACACTAAACCATAACCCCAAATTAAACCCAAAAATAGTTCCAGCTATGATAAGACCTAATGCTATAAAAAAACCAATAGTTAAAATAGATTTTAAAAAAGAAAAGTCTTTTTTAGTAAAAAAAACAATAGCAGATAAACCTGTAAAAAGAGATAGTGTTAAAATAGCTGCTTGATTGAGAATATTACCTCCGCCTCCTTCAGCAACTGCAATTGCAATAAAAATAAGTGGGATGAAAATAAAGGCTTCAGCAATTACATATATTATCAACCCAGTATAATGTACTTTAATATCATCACTTTTTAATGCTAGTTTTTCAGCATAATTAGTCACTAACATGAATCCTCCTAATAATAAGAGCCAACTATACCCTCCTGTTAATGAAATTGCAAAATTAACAATCGCAGGAATTTGAAAAAATAAGGTTTCAACAAGAATAAATAATAGAACAGCACCTGCCAAATGAGTATACGTTTTTTTATAAAAGGCAACTCTAGACGGATTGTCTAATTGAGCTACTACATTAAAATCTGGCTGTAAATCTTGAGGGTTGTTATTCTCCATAATATGTTTTTTTTACATTAGGCTGTTAAATTTAATAAATAAATTCTTACAAAATAAATTAATTATAATATCTTTTAATATTAAAACTATAATTACACAAAAAGTACATTTTTAAAAGCAAAAAGGGCCAAACAAGGCCCTTTAGAATAAGTTTAATAAAAATATTTAATTATTATTATTCCGTAATTTTTTTAGAGTCTTCCAACATCATCTTTTTATCTTCTCCTGCAATTTTATCGTGTTCAAATTTTAAGGTTTGATGTTCTTTATCCATTCTCTCGTGTTCAAGCTTCATGGCTTCGTGTTCTTTTTTCATTTCTTCGAGTGTAATATCACTAGAAGCATGCTTAGTTTCTAATTGCGAATGCTTTTCTAAAAGTGATGCGTGGGCGTCAATAAGTTTTTGATGTTTTAAAAGTAAAGCACTGTGTCGTTGCTCTATAACTAAATGAAGTGAATCATTCTCAATATTTTTGTGTCCAGCAACCATTTGTTCATGATTTCCTTTCATAGCATCATGTTCAACTGACATTGCTTTGTGAGCTGTTTCCATAATTATGTGTTCAGCTACCAATGTTTTATGTTCAGCGGTTTCAGCAGGGTTTTGTTTGCAAGAAACTACAACGAGTATCATTGCAAAAATCATTAAGTATTTCATAGGTCTAGTGTTATGATTTAAAAGTGTAAAGATATTTAATTTATTTAATTCTCAGATATATAGGTTATGGAAGGAATAGAATTATAGTAGGCGCAGGCTATTAATTGATGGAAAATGATTAATTTTATCCTGCATAAAATCTATAATGAAACAATCTCAGGTTAAACATATAACTGAGACCTTTGCACTAAAATTTAATTTTTTTAAATAATTCGTATCTTGTTTCTT
>CAYMDH010000082.1:4742-9726 GCA_964389205.1 uncultured Flavobacteriaceae bacterium | reverse complement strand
GTGTTAAAGCAGTACTAGACGATTTAAAAAGTATATTAGCTGGCCCTGGATCTGCCATCCATAGATTCACTGGTGAAAATACACAGTTTGATTGGAAAGTACAAGACGGCAGTTTACCTGCCGGAGTTAATGCGTTTACAAGTTCGGTATTTACTAATGGTACAGTGACAACAACTTTTGATAGTAGTAAATTTATTAATGCAACTGATCTATCCATAGCTCGTACATTACTGCATGAGAGTGTGCATGCATATTTGCAGTCAGAATTTAGAGGTAATGCACATTCATTTTCTTTAACTTATCCTGAGTTATTAAGACAAATAAGAAGTACTGGAAACATAAATGCTTCACAACATAATGAGTTTGTAAGAAGTTTTGTAAAAAGTATTGGAACTTATTTAGAAGATTATGGAAAAGCCAAAGGATATAATTTATCAAGTCAATTTTACCAAGATTTAGCATGGGGAGGATTGGAAGAAACAGATGCTTTTAAAAGTAAAAGTAGGAAAGAACGAAATCGTATAAAAGAGAATATCAATGTAGAAGCTTCTGGCAATGACCAATTTGGAAATGTAATGAAACAAAAAGGACAAAAATCTGGTTGTTAAAAATTAAAATGATAATCTTCATTTTGACTTTAAGATGAAGATTATCATAATAAAAAAATTAGAGTTATGGGGAAAATTATTAAATCAATTAGTATTTTATTAATAATATTATTAGAGAGTTGTTCTTATAAAAATTATGATGCAGTATTGTACAAAAAAGCGACTTTACATTCACAACCTGTTATTACGGGTACTGTTAGTTACTATGAATCAAAGAAGTTATTGCCTGAGACTCCTATAACTATTGTTGGGAAGAAATCCGTATTTAATACTATTACAGACAAAAATGGTAGATTTAAATTTTTTCCTGCTTCTAATGATAAGTACGTAATACATGCTCAATGGATAGCTCGTGAAAAAGTAAAAAGTAAAAAATATAATTTAAAACAAGGTGATTCTTTAATATTGAATTTTTATTTAGGAACAAGTATTAAAGAGTTTAGAAACTAAGACTGACGTCTTATGAAAAAAGTAATATTTGTATATAGTCTTATGGTTTTTTTAACTTCTTGTTCACATCGAAACTATAAAACAGTTTTTTATAAAGGTGTATCTAATTAATTATACTGTTGTTTATGGTTCTGTAAGATACTTAGATTCAAAATTACTATTACCTTCAAGCCCTGTTAATTTAGTAGGTGAAAATTTTGTGCATAACCTCACAACTGATTTAGATGGAAGGTTCAATGTAAAGGTTAATCCAGATAAATTTGTAATACATGCTGTTTGGGTTGGTCAAAAGAAAGCAAAAACGAAGAAGATCAGATTAAAGAAGGGGGATTCTCTAGTAGTAAATTTTTATTTAGAGCCAACAGATGAGAAACATTATAATTACAATTAAAATGAAGCTAGTATTTAGCTACTTAATTCTATTTACTATATTTTTAACATCTTGTAGTCATAGAGATTATAAGGCGATGCATTATAAAAACGTGACAGGCAAAGAAGATCCTGTAATATATGGATCAATAAGATGGGTTAGAGATTCTCAGTTTCTACCACAAGCTCCTATTACAGCTGTCGGGAATAAATACGTATTTGGAAAAGATGCTAATATAGATGGAGTATTTAAGTTTACAACGCGCCCTGACAAGTACCATATTCATGGAGAGTTCATACTATCAAAAAAAGCGAAAACTAAGAAATTCAATTTAAAAAAAGGCGATTCTTTAGTGTTGCATTTTTATTTAAAAGAGGTAGACGAACCAATTGTTCATTATAATTAAAAATATGAAGTCAATATTTAGTTTATCATTTGTAATTTTACTTTTGTGGGTAAAAACTCAGTAATTAATGCACAAACGAATAATGATGGTATTTATGAGCTAGATATTTTGCTTGATAAGTGTATTGTACATGCAGAATGGATAGCTCAGAAAAAGGCTAAAACAAAAAAGTTTCACTTAAAAAAAGGAGATTCATTAGTATTACATTTTTATCTCTAACCTACAAAAGAGAAGCTTATTAATTAATATTAAAATTACGATTTAAAAAGATAATATTATTAATAGAATTTCTATTACAATCATCACTTCGTTAAAAGTGATGACTGTCTTTTTATTTAAATTAATCTTATCTCTAAAAGAATGAAAAAAAGAATAATTTTAAAAGTAATTATATTGATACTTATAGTTGCTTGTAAAAACAATGAGAATCAAAATATAGTTAATCAAGATGAACAATCATCTGAAATAGAATATTCTATAGAAGATCGTGAAAAATTATCTAAATTAAATCACTCAATAGAGGGCAAATTCTAGGATTAGGTAATGACACTTTGTTAGTTCAATCATTTATTATAAAAAATAAGTTTAATTCGGGAAATCAGTATGAATTTATATATGATTCTATTTTTGTAAAAGACGATAAATTTTTCTATGATAATAAAGATAATAAACCAAAAATACTGGATATATCGGCTCGTAGTTCTATTAAAAGAAGAAATGGGAATGGTTATTATCCATTATCCAAACAAATTTTTGTACAACTCTTACCTAATAAGAAAATAAAAATAGAAGGAGTCTCTAACGCTACAAGTATTGATTATACAGTAATAGGTTCGGTTATTAGCAGTGAGTATAATACTAAGTTAAGGAAAAAGAAACTTAGGTATATGGTCGAAGATGTAAGTACTTTTCATAAAAAAGATTCCTTACGTTTTTTTAAAGGAGATCCTAAAGAAATTGATACTTTAATTGAAATCTCAGAAAAAAACTGGGAATTATACAATAAAATAGATCATGAGTATATAAATAAAAACCTAGATAATGAGTTAAGTGCCTATTTATTATGGTATTACGGAGAACTATATGAAAGAAAAAATGAGCTAAGTAATAAAGTTAGAAATGGGATTTATAAATCATTAATAGATGATGTTGTAGCTAGAAAAGAAAGATCAGCCTTAATAGAAAGTAAAGAAGAAGAAATTAAAGTTGCAAGTCAAGCACCAGATTTTAGCTTACAAGCGTTAGACAATACTTTTTATGATTTGTCTATGATGAAAACAGATTATATAGTATTAGATTTTTGGGGGAGTTGGTGCTTGCCTTGTATTGAAGGATTTCCAAAAATGAAAGAGTACTATAAAAAGTACAATAAAAGAGTAGAATTTATAAGTATAGCTTGTAAAGATTCAGAGGAAAGATGGAGAAAAGCAGTAAAAAAACACAATTTAAAAAGGACTCAACTACTTAACAATTCGGATGAAGTAGAAAAAGATACTACTATAAAGTATGCATTACAAGGATATCCAACGAAAATAATTATAGATAAGAACCAAACTATTGTTGCGATCTTTTCAGAAGAATCAAATGAATTCTATGAGAAATTAGATGAATTAATGCGATAAACTAATTTCTGACGATTCAATTTCCAATAAGGAAAGATGTTTATTATTTAAAATAAATCATTGTATATTTATAAAAGCAAAGAAGTAATAAAATTTACTTTAAAAAAGTTCTATTTGAATTTAGTGTGTTATTCGGTGAGTTACATTAGAAAAGGATTCTATAAATCCTGATTATGGAATTTGGATACTAAAAAAGGCAAAGCGCAGCTTACATTTTGTATTTCCAGCGTTGGAAGTAAAAGGATTCTATAAATCCTGATTATGGAATTTGGATACTAAAAAAGGCAAAGCGCAGCTTACATTTTGTATTTCCAGCGATGGAAGTAAAAGGATTCTATAAATCTTGCCTTCCCGACGAATATATTTTTTAAGATACAAAGCATTGGCACTAGCCATATTGTTGAATCTTAAAATTTAAAATTATGAGAGAGCTGTTTATGAAAGTTATTAGGATCATAAAGAATATATGTATCGTTTTATTTAAATTTTTTTATAATCTATGGGAAAATTAAATATTATAGAAAAACTTAATAAGTATCAAATTAAGAAAGAACAAATAAAACTATAATAGGGAAAGGAGCAAGTATAGAAAGTAATCCTGGAAATATGTAGAGTTGGTGGTAAATTAGGAGAGTATTTTTAATTGAATCATACACTCGTATCTTTATAAAATAAAAAGCAGGATTTATCCTGCTTTTTGCTGTATTTCAAAAATTGAAATAGTTAGAATTTTTGCTTTAAAGTATCATAAGTTATACAAGAAGCAAAATTGCTGTCAGTACCAGGGGCATCACAAGCATCACCACATAAAGTTTGCCCATGTTGTGTGATATCATTAAAACAAGAAACTTGTAAACCTGTTTGACATCCAGATCTACCACCTTTAAATTTTTTCGATTTCAAATTAGAAATTGATCTTTTATTTAGCAGTTGATTATATAACTAAGATAATAAATCTATAATTTTATAATATGCTATAAAAGATATATATAAGGAATAAAATATCATTTGTTACTCAAGATTAAAGAGTAGTTTTTTCATAATCAAAGAAAATATGGAAATGCACACTATATTTTTTAACTCTCTATAGTTAGAATAATTTTAATTGTATCTATTTGTTTTTTAGTAGTTTATAATTAATCACAAATTATATTAAAAATTAACTCCGATCTTGGAGTAGGGTTTTTATGCGGGAAGCTGTTTTAATATTATATAAGAAACACAAAAGTTTAATCAAAAAAAACATTATGAGAATCAAAAATTTAAAATCATTATTTATCATTCTATTATTTGTCTTCGTGTCTTGTGAATCATCTACTGAAGATTTTGCTTTAAATTCTGAAGATATAGAGGCATTAGCTGAAGCGGAAGGGGAATTTGAAAATGATGACAACGGAGATGATGACAATGGAGATGATGACAATGGAGATGATGACAACGGAGATGATGACAACGGAGATGATGACAATGGAGATGATGACAATGGAGATGATGACAACGGAGATGATGACAACGGAGATGATGACAA
>CAYMDH010000082.1:0-4642 GCA_964389205.1 uncultured Flavobacteriaceae bacterium | reverse complement strand
GAGATGATGACAACGGAGATGATGACAACGGAGATGATGACAACGGAGATGATGACAACGGAGATGATGATGGGGAAGAAGGATCTCCAGTAGAAGATAGAGAAATAGATTGTACTGTTTTTGACGGTGTAATTGTTGTAAGAAATGGAAGAGCAGCAGGAGTAAGAACGATAAGTATTAATGATATTGATCCGAGTTCAGTAGTTTGGACAATAGATGGTGTACAAATTTCACCAAGAACCTCAAGAATAGTATTACTTTCTGATCATGTTAATGTTGAAGAATCAGGAACCACAATAGAGTTATGTTATAGTTCATTTTCACCAACCTGTGGAAAATTAGAAGGCTGTACAACTATAAATTTTTAATTGTTAAAGGATCATTATTTTATAATCAAAGAAAGTGGTGTGAAAACACCACTTTTTTATTTTTAATACTTGATAAATTATTATTCTAGAATATAAATACTATAATTGTTTATAGATTAATTATAGTATTATATTCTCTATTATACTTTTTGACGTAAGAATTTGAAAATCCCCATAAACGTCTATAATTATTAAACGTAAAAGAAATAAACCTTTTATAAGTAGTAGAAAAAATGCTAGATATGATTTCCATAATTATTGCTTTATAACATTAAATTTACAATTAATTAACGTAAAATTTACATTTAAATTTTGATAATCATGATTTTTTAACATTTTAAATATCAAAAAAGCAGTTTTTTTGAATGAAACATGATGTTATGTGAAAGTATTAAGTAAATTTTCCACTAAAAGATCGCAACTCTACTTTTAAGTCATTAAACATTCTAGCAATGCTAGACAATTTGAGTTCATGTTCATCATATTCTTGTGTATTAATACTACATGTAAATTCCCATAATTCTAAAACTTCATTGATAGGGACTTCAAAAGGTTCATATTCTTTATTATCTGAGATAAGACATAAAGCTTTTTTGTCTGGCATTAAATTTTGAATTCTTTTATAAACAAGACCATTATTAAGGGTTACAACTATATAAGTGTTACCATTTTTTAAATCCCTAATATCCTCAATAAATCGAGCAACGACATACGAACCATTTTTCATAGGAAGCATTGAATCTCCTTTTATAGGAAAAGCTCTATGTTTTCCAGTAGGTAAAAAAGGTAGTTTTATCCTTTCTAAATGTTCTATGTATTCTGGATCGTCATAACCTAAAAGGTATCCGGCAGATGCTTTTATAGGGATAACTTCTATAATATTATCACCTTCATCATCTACCATAATAGGAAAAAGAACACGCTGATTTCCTATTTCAATAAATGAAGTATCTTTTGTTAATGTTAAATTATTTTTGACTAGAATATCAATAGGTAATTTGAAATACTTTGACAACTCAATCAAAAAATCAATAGAAGGTTCAGATCTACCTTCTTCATACGATCCTATACGAGACCTGGGAACTCTTAACTCAATTGCTAATTGATCTTGAGTAAGTTCTTTTAATTGTCTTAAAAAACGAATATTTGTAGCAATTAATTTCACGATACTACAAATATAAGTAAAATAAAGCTACATTTTGTAGTAATTTATAAAATTACATACTTAATTAACATTTATACTATGATTATTTTTTCTTTTTTTAGCATAAAATAATAACTATGGATAAGTTTCAAAAATATAAAATAGAGATTAAAAAAATAGACTGTATAAAGGCAGGGAATGATACTAATTTTGTTAACCATAATGTATCTGGAGGGGTTTTTCAGGAATATTATCAAGTATAAATAGTTTACTACTTGCGATATAAAATATTTGTCAATTACTATAATGTAGAAGTGAAATAATCTAAAAGCAATTAAGTAAAAGAACAATTTATAATTTTAACTAGCTCCGTTCATACTAAGTACCGTTGTAACCCAAATAATAAGAGAAGAGAAGAAAATACCAATAGTATTGGCTAAAAAAGCTTTTCTCTTTTTTATTTTAAATATATAACTAGCAATGCTTCCTGCATAAACACCAGTGCCAGGAAGTGGAATCATCACAAAAAATAGAAGCCCCCAAAAGCCATATTTTTTTATCTTATCTCCAGAACCAGTTTTAGCCCTTCTGGCAACCCATAAAGCAGCTTTTTTATACCAGTTCCAACGAAGTAAATACCCATTAACTTTATGTAGAAAAAACATCATTATTGGAAATACCAAAACGTTTGCTAAAAAACAAGAAATGAAAACCAAATAAATGTTAACTCCTTTAAGCAAGCCATAAGGAATTCCTACTTTGGCTTCTCCAAAGGGAGATAAACTCCATAAGATGGCTATGATAATGTCTTGAACCACAAATTACCCTTTTAATAAATGCAAAGCTAGTGTTCAAATTAATCATAAACACGAGATTTTGTGTTTTTTTATGATTAAAAAAATTAAAATAATGAATTAGACAAGAGCTTTACTCTTTTTTATAATGGCATCGACACAATTAATACCGTCTATGGCTGCAGAAATAATGCCTCCTGCATATCCAGCTCCTTCACCACAAGGGTATAGTCCATTTATTTCTATATGCTCTAACGTTTCAGTGTTACGAGGGATAGAAACAGGAGAAGAAGTTCTACTTTCAGGAGCGTGTAAAATAGCATCATTGGTATAATACCCTTTCATTTTTCGACCAAAATCTAACAATCCTTTTTGTAATCGTTTAGATAATAATTTTGGTAAAACAGAAGCTAAATTTACAGAAACTATACCTGGTTGATATGAGGTTTTGGGTAAGTCTTTAGATACTCTATCTTCTACAAAATCTATCATACGTTGTGCCGGAACTTTTTGCGTTTTTCCAGCGGCTTCCCAACAGGTTTTTTCAACCATCTTCTGAAAATCTAAACAAACAAAAGGATCATTTGCTTTATAATTAGGGAGGTCTTTTGGTTCAACACTTACTACAATACCCGAATTAGCATAGGGGTTATTACGTTTGCTAGGGCTCCATCCATTTGTTACTACCTCTTCTTGAGCAGTGGCACAAGGAGCTATAATCCCACCAGGGCACATACAAAAAGAATAAACACCCATTCCATCCACTTGAGTGACTAGAGAATACGAAGCTGGAGGTAAGTATGGGTTTTCATCATCTCCGTGATATTGTATTTGATCTATCAAAGCTTGTTGATGTTCTATTCGTACTCCAATGGCAAAAGGTTTGGCTTCAATTTTAATTTTTCTGTTGTTTAATAAGTAAAAAACATCTCTGGCAGAATGTCCCGTAGCCAATACTATATTAGTAAATGATAACCATTCTTTAGTATTAATTTCAATAGCTTCAATAGTATTTTTATGTATTTTGATATCTGTAAGCTTGGAGTTAAAACGTACTTCTCCACCGGCTTTAATGATAGCCTCCCGCATTGCGCTAATAATTTTAGGGAGTTTATTGGTGCCTATATGCGGGTGTGCATCTACCAAAATAGAAACATCAGCTCCAAAGTGAACAAACCATTCTAATGCTTTTAAAACATTTCCTCTCTTTTTAGAACGCGTATATAATTTACCATCAGAATAGGTTCCTGCACCACCTTCTCCAAAACAATAATTAGATTCTGGATCTACAATATGTTCTTTATTAATAAGTGCTAAATCTCTTCTTCGCTCTCGTACATCTTTCCCTCTTTCAAACACGATAGGTTTTAACCCACCTTCAATAGCTCGCAAAGCAGCATATAAACCTGCAGGTCCAGCACCTATAATTGCTATTTCTTTTGCATTAGAAACATCTTTTGGAAGGTAAGAAGAAATAGATTCTCTTATTTCTCCTTTTAACCAAAATTCAAGTTGTAAATTAAGTTTTACCGGCTTTCTTCTGGCATCTATAGAACGTTTTCTAATGCGCCAATCTTGTAGGGCATCCATCCTTAAATTAGCTTTGTTTAAAGCGAGATCTAAGAGATAAGATTCATCTTTTTGTTTGTGAGGTAAAATGGCTATTTGTACAAGTACGCTCATAAAGTTTCAAAGATAGTTTAAAACGATTATAAGATTATAAATTAATTACAAAAGGGTAGCTAAACGGTTATTTTAACAGAGTACCTTCTTTAATTTTATAAGTAATCTCTCTTACTTTCCGGTATAATTATACTTTTTGAATAAAAAATTAAGAACAACGCTTTTTTCGCATCTTATGTTTATAGTTTGGATATTCTGAAGATGGAACAACCTCACTAGAAGCTTTATCTACTTCATTAGAAGTAATTTCAGGAAATACAAGTAAGCTAACGTTTAACCCAATGATAATAGCATAAATACCAAAATAGATAGCAGTACTTTTCTTTTTAATTAATAAACCTATAATCGTAAATAAAAGAGTAATAGGGATTATGATCCATAATTCAGGAGTTTTTTTAATAATTAAAAAGTAAAAACCTAAATTAAAAGGAAGTGCCAAAAGAATAATTTTCAAATAGATATTTATGGAATTTTGACTTTGCCATTTACTGGCTAAGAACAATGTAAAAAACCCAATAAAAAATAAAATGCCTACATGTTGGCTTATTAAATTAAAAATCAAGGCAACTATTAAAAGTGGTATCGTAGCTGCAAGTATTGGTACGTTAAAGGCACATAGTTTACAAAGTTAAAGGGACATAGTTTACACTTTT
>CAYMDH010000081.1:0-9968 GCA_964389205.1 uncultured Flavobacteriaceae bacterium | reverse complement strand
ATGAAATCGGCTTACATTGACTATTCAATGTCAGTCATTGTGTCACGTGCATTACCAGATGTAAGAGATGGTTTAAAACCAGTGCACAGACGTGTCTTGTACGGAATGTACGAACTCGGAGTTATGAGTAATCGGGCACATAAAAAATCAGCAAGAATAGTAGGAGAGGTTTTAGGGAAGTACCATCCACATGGTGATACTTCAGTTTATGATACAATGGTTAGAATGGCTCAAGAATGGAGTCTTAGATATATGTTGGTGGATGGACAAGGAAACTTTGGATCTATAGATGGTGATAGTCCTGCAGCTATGCGTTATACTGAAGCAAGAATGCGTAAGATATCTGAAGACTTATTAGCAGATATAGATAAAGAAACAGTAGATCACCAACTTAACTTTGACGATACATTAAAAGAACCAACTGTATTGCCAACGAGAGTTCCTAATCTTTTGATAAACGGAGCTTCTGGAATAGCAGTGGGTATGGCAACAAATATGCCGCCTCATAACTTGTCTGAAGTAGTAGATGGAACCATAGCATATATAGATAATAAGAATATTGAAATTGATGAACTAATTCAATACGTTAAAGCACCCGATTTTCCAACTGGAGGAGTAATTTATGGATATGATGGAGTTAAAGAAGCCTTTAAAACTGGTAGAGGTAGAATCGTGATGCGGGCTAAAGCTCAATTCGAAGAAGTTCAAGGTAGAGAATGTATTATTGTCACTGAAATTCCATATCAGGTTAATAAAGCTGATATGATTAAGAAAACGGCAGATCTTATTAATGATAAAAAGATAGAAGGGATTTCGACAATTCGAGATGAATCAGATAGAAAAGGAATGCGAATCCTTTATGTTCTCAAGCGAGATGCCATTCCTAACATTGTATTAAATACACTTTATAAATACACTGCTTTACAATCTTCTTTTAGTGTGAATAATATCGCTTTGGTAAAAGGAAGACCGCAATTACTTAATCTAAAAGAAATGATTGGCTACTTTGTAGATCATAGACATGATGTGGTAGTAAAGCGTACTGAATATGAATTAAGAAAGGCAGAAGAACGGGCTCATATATTAGAAGGTTTAATTGTTGCATCTGACAATATTGATGAAGTTATAGCACTAATTAGATCATCTAAAAATGCGGATGAGGCGAGAACAAAGTTAATCACGCGTTTTTCTTTGACTGAAATTCAGGCAAAGGCAATTGTAGAAATGCGATTGAGACAGCTCACAGGCTTAGAGCAAGATAAATTGCGATCTGAGTATGAAGAAATCATGAAGTTTATTGATGATTGCAAAGATATATTAGCAAGAGAAGAGCGTAGAATGCAAATCATAAAGGACGAACTCCTTGAAATAAAAAACAAATACGGTGATGAACGTAGATCTACTATCGAATATGCTGGAGGCGATTTAAGCATTGAAGATATGATTCCGGATGAGCAAGTAGTAATTACGATTTCTCATGCTGGATATATCAAAAGAACACCATTAACAGAATATAAAACGCAAAATAGAGGAGGAGTTGGTCAAAAAGGATCGGCTACTCGTAATGAAGATTTCTTAGAGCATCTTTTTGTAGGCACGAATCATCAATATATGTTATTCTTTACTCAAAAAGGAAAATGTTTTTGGATGCGTGTTTATGAAATTCCAGAAGGAAGTAAAACTTCTAAAGGAAGAGCTATTCAAAATCTTATAAACATAGAGTCGGATGATAAGGTAAAAGCCTTCATTTGTACGCAAGATTTAAAAGACGAAGAATACATCAATAGTCATTATGTAATTATGGCTACTAAAAAAGGAGTGGTAAAGAAAACATCATTAGAGCAATATTCAAGACCTCGTCAAAATGGTATCAATGCAATTACTATTCGAGAAGAAGATGAATTGCTAGAGGCAAAATTGACAACTGGAAATAGCCAAGTGTTGCTAGCTGTAAAGTCAGGGAAAGCAATTCGTTTTGAAGAAGAAAAAACAAGACCCATGGGGCGTAATGCTTCGGGAGTAAGAGGAATCAGCCTAGCAGGAGAAAATGACGAAGTGATAGGAATGATATCTGTTCATGATTTGGATAATGACGTGTTGGTAGTTTCAGAAAATGGATATGGGAAAAGATCAAGCCTTGATGATTATAGAATTACTAATAGAGGAGGAAAAGGAGTTAAGACAATTTCAATTACTGAAAAAACAGGAGAACTAGTTGCTATTAAAGCAGTATCAGACGAAGATGATCTTATGATCATAAATAAATCAGGTATAGCAATTAGATTGGCTGTTGAGAATATGAGAGTAATGGGTAGAGCTACGCAAGGAGTGAAGCTTATTAATATAAAAGGAAAAGATTCTATTGCAGCGGTAGCCAAAGTTATACATGAAGAAAGTGAAAATTTAGAAGAAGGTGAAGGTGAAAATGAAAGCGAAGGAGAAAATAATGGCACAACAATTGATTAAAATGTGCTAAATGATTAATTTTGATAAAAATAATAAAGAGTAATAAGATGAGAAAACAAGTTTTAATTTTTTCAGCATTAGCTATATCTACATTTGCATTTGGTCAAAAGAAAGAAATGAAGAGTGCTGAAAAAGCCTTAAAAGCGGGTAAGACAGCAGAGGCTAAATCGGCTTTAGCATTAGCAAAACCTTTAGTGGCAAATGCAGAAGCGAAGATAAAAGCAAAATATAGTTTATTAGATGCAAAAGTGAACTATGATCTTGCAAAAAAAGGAGCAGATGAGAATTATGCATTAGCAGCAACTGCATTAAATGAAGTAATTAGCATTGAAGAGAAAAGTGGTAAGAAAACATATACTATAGAAGCTAGGCAACTTATGTCTACAATGTCAGCAGATCTAGTTAATGGAGCGTTAGCTGCAAATGAAGCTAAAACATATGGTGTGGCCGCTAAAAAACTATATTTAGCATATCAATTAGAGAACAATCAAGATTACTTGTACTTTGCAGCTAATAGTGCAATAAGTGATAAAGATTTTGATTCAGCATTGAAGTATTATTTAGAGCTTAAAGAAGTAGGATATACTGGCGTTGTTACTGAATATTATGCTACAGATATAGAAACTGGAGAACAGGTGAAAATGCAAAACAAGCAACAAAGTGACTTATTTGTAAAAGGAAAATCTCATAAAGATCCAGTAGAAAAATTATCTGAATCTAGAGTTCCAGAAATTGTAAAAAATATAGCTCTTATTTACACTCAAAAAGGAGATACAGAAAATGCATTAGCTGCTATTAAAGATGCTAGAGCAGAAAATCCTGAAGATGTTAATTTGATACTTACGGAAGCAAATCTTTATATACAACAAGGTGAAAAAGATAAGTTCTCAGAGCTTTTAAAACAAGCTATTGAAAAAGATCCAAATAATCCTACATTATACTTTAATTTAGGAGTTATAAGTGGAGAACAAGGAAATAGTGATGAAGCTAAAGGATATTATGAAAAAGCTGTAGAGATAGATCCTAAGCATAAAGAAAGCTATTTAAATTTAGCATCTTTATTATTAGCGCAAGAAGGTCCAATTGTAGAAGAGATGAACAGTTTAGGAAATTCAAGAGCAGATAATGCGCGATACGATATCTTAAAGGGAAAAAGAGAAGGTTTGTATAAATCTGCAGTTCCATATTTAGAAAAATTACTTAAGATAGACGGCAAAGATCCTGATGCTTTAAAAACTTTAATGAATATCTACGGAAGTTTAGGAGACACTGCTAAATTTAAAGAATTAAAAGACAGAGTAGACGCATTGGCTCAATAAGAAGAAAAATAATATTAAGAATAAAAAAGCCTCGTTATAACGAGGCTTTTTTTATGGAAGAATACTTTTAATAACTCTTAATTTGTGGGAATACTTTTTTGTACTGATATTAAAAATACCCGTATGATCAATTCTATCGATTCTAACCTTACCATGAGAATGAATTATATAATTATCATTCATAATGATACCTACATGTATAATTTTCCCTTCTTCATTATCAAAAAAAGCCAGATCGCCTTGTTGACATTCTTCTATAAAGCTTAGTACTTCTCCTTGTAATGCTTGTTGATTTGCATCTCTTTTAAGGTCATAACCATTGAGTTTATAAACCATTTGAGTAAAGCCTGAACAATCTATACCTAATGGAGTTTTACCACCCCATAGATAAGGACTGTTAAGATATAATAAGGCAGTTTGGATAATTTCTTCTCTAGATTTTATTCCGCTTTTTTTAACTCCTTCAAATTGATGTTCTAAAAAAGAGGTTTTTTCCAAATTTGCACCCAATACAATTGAAATTAACTCATTATTCTCATCAATAACACAATCTATAAGATCTCCTAAAAACTCAGGAGTGGTGTTTTCAAAATTAGTATACTCCTCTTCAGTAATAAATAGGAATTGTTTATTATCAATCCATCCCTCGTATTTATCAAATGCCATTCTAATGCGACTCCATTTTTTGCGTTTTTCTAACACTTTGAAATGTTCACCATAGAGTAGTTGAGAGACCATTTCTGATGGATCAGAAGGATCATGCCTCAACGGGACAATACTAAGGTTGCATATACCGTATTGCATTAAATAATTGAATGTTTCTAAATTAATTTCGCTCTATCACTATAGATGATGCTCCACCACCTCCATTACAAATAGCAGCGGCTCCTATTTTAGCATTATTTTGTTCAAGAACATTCATGAGTGTAATTAAAATCCTAACTCCAGAACAACCAAGTGGATGACCTAAAGAAACTGCACCTCCATTTACATTCACTTTTTCATCAGACAATCCTAATAATTTTGTATTGGCAAGACCAACTACTGAAAAAGCTTCATTTAATTCAAAATAATCTACATCATCTAACGAAATCCCAGCCCTATCTATTGCCTTAGGAAGGGCTTTTGCTGGAGTTGTTGTAAACCACTTAGGCTCCTGTGCAGCATCTGCATACCCTTTTATAGTAACCAGAGGTTCTAACCCTAATTCTTTAGCCTTGGTCTCACTCATTAAAACAACAGCACCTGCTCCATCATTAATGGTAGATGCATTTGCAGCAGTTACTGTACCATCTTTATTAAAAGCAGGTCTTAAATTAGGGACTTTTTCTAGCTTTACTTTTTTGTACTCTTCATCTTCAGTAACTAGAATAGGCTCTCCGCGTCGTTGAGGAACCTCAACAGGAACTACTTCATTGGCAAATTTTCCTTCTGCCCAAGCCTTTGCAGATCTTTTATATGATTGGATTGCATATGCATCTTGATCTTCTCTAGAAAACTTATGTTCTGAAGCACATAAATCTGCACAATTACCCATAGCATTTTTATCATAAGCATCAACTAAGCCATCTTTTTGCATTCCATCAATAAAAGAAGCTGGCCCAAATTTTGTTCCATTTCTCATATGTACGTAATGAGGAATAGAGCTCATGTTTTCCATACCACCTGCTACTATAATATCTGCATCGCCAAGGGCAATAGATTGTACCCCTTGCATTACTGCTTTCATACCACTTGCACAAACTTTATTAATGGTAGTTGCTGGTACTGTATCAGGAATACCAGCGTAAATAGCAGCTTGTCTAGCGGGTGCTTGACCTTCTCCTGCTTGCACTACATTTCCCATTAAAACTTCATTTACTAAAGAAGGATCTAAATTTATTTTTTCTAAAGCGCCTTTAATTGCTGTAGAACCCAACTTAGGTGCTGGAATACTAGATAAAGAACCCATAAAACTACCTATTGGTGTTCTTGCTGCTGAAACTATAACTACTTTATTTGACATTGTTTTTATTTTGTTTTGCGAAATTAATTAATTTATAAGGATATTCATAAATCTTAGTCGGATAACTTATTGAATGCCAACAAGCCATTTTTTTTGGTATTTTTGGTTTACAATTTAGAATAAATGAAAAGCCAACTAAACAAGCTTTATAAAAATCAATCTCTCATATATAAAGGCTTCCTGTTTTTAGTCTCTACGATACTAATAGTGTATCTTTTCCCTAAAGGAGGTAAGTTTAAATATGAATTTCAGAAAGGAAAAACATGGCAGTATGAAAACTTAGATGCTCCTTTTGATTTCCCTATTTACAAATCTGAAGCGCAATTAGAAGAAGAAGAAAATGCAATCATCTTAAACCAAATACATTATTTTCAATTTGAAAAAGAAGTTGCAGAAGAGGCATTGGCAATTTTTGAAAGCAGATTTGATTTAAAATTCAATGATACTATTTCAAGAAGAGAACTTAGAAGGCTTAAAAATAAAAGTAGACTATTGCTACAAGATATTTATTCAAATGGCGTTTTAAATCCTGAGGATAACTATGACAAGAATGACCTCATCTATTTGATTAGAGGAAAAGAAGTTAACACTATTACGTATGGAAATTTATTTATCATTGATGAATTAGAGCAATTGATCAATCAAAACTTCAAAAATACTTCTTTAGAACAGTTTGAAAATACGGTATATAATTTCTTTTTAGAACTTGTAAAGACAAATGTTTTTTATGATGAAAACTTTACTTCAAAATCATTAGAAGAAGCTCAAAAAGGGATTGCATTAACAAGAGGCAATATTATAGAAGGAAAACTAATTATAGCAAATGGAGAAGTTGTAGAAGGAGAGAAATACGATATTCTAAATTCTCTTAAAAAAGAATACCAATCACAACTATGGAATGCAGAAAATTATTATTGGATTGTATCTGGATATACAATACTAGTAGCCCTTGCTTTACTGATGCTCTTGCTTTTTTTACGAAAATATAGAGAAGATATTTTTCAAAATAATAATAAGGTTACTTTTATTTTTTTCAATGTTATTATTATGATTTTTCTAACTACTTTGTTAGTAAAATATAGAGTAACATATGTGTATGTAGTGCCTTTGTGTATTCTACCTCTTATTATAAAAGCATTTTTTGATGCAAGATTAGGATTGTTTACACATGTTCTTACAGTACTATTATTAGGTTTTATAGTTCCCAATAGTTTTGAATATGTTTTTCTTCAAATAATAGCAGGGATAGTAACAATCTTAACTGTCTCTGAATTATATAAAAGAGCAAACTTGTTTATATCTGTAGGTCAGATAACACTAATCTACATTATTGCATATTTTGCTTTTTACAGCACTCATGAAGGAAACTTAAAAAATATAGAATGGATTACGTTTGGGCTTTTTATACTTAATGGCCTAGCCACACTTTTTGCACAACCTCTTATTTATATCTATGAAAAAGTATTCGGTTTGGTATCAGACGTATCACTTTTAGAATTATCAGACACAAATTCAAAATTACTAAAAGAGCTTTCTAATAAAGCACCTGGGACATTTCATCATTCTTTACAAGTAGCAAATTTAGCAGAAGCTTCTGCCAATGAAATAGGAGCCAATGCTATGTTGGTTAGGGTAGGGGCATTGTATCATGACATTGGTAAGATGGCAGATTCAATGTATTTCACAGAAAATCAAACAACCAATGTAAACCCACATAATGAATTAGGACCCAAGGAAAGTGCACATACTATAATTAAACATGTAATAGATGGAATAGAATTGGCAAGAAAGAATAAATTGCCAGATAGAGTTATAGATTTTATACGTACGCATCACGGTACGAGTGTTGTATATTATTTTTATAAAAAACAACAAGAAAAGGAAGAAGATTTTAATGAAGAAGATTTTAGATATCCCGGACCTATTCCTTTTTCTAAAGAAACAGCTATATTAATGATGTCTGATGCTGTAGAAGCAGCATCCAAAAGTTTAAAAAATCCTACTTTTTCTATTATAGACAACTTTGTAGAAAAAATAATAAGTAAACAAATAGAAGAAGGGCAATTTTTAAATGCAAATATTACTTTTAAAGAAATAGAACAGATAAAGAAGGTACTAAAACAAAAATTAACGAACATATATCACCTTAGAATAGAGTACCCAGAATAAGATTAAAAAAAGTAAATAAAAAACATCAAAAATAGTTGCTTTCTTAGAGACGAACTCATACATTTGCATCCGCATTTGAAAATGCAGATAAGTTCATTATAGTATTTAGGAGAGGTGCCAGAGTGGTAATGGAGCAGATTGCTAATCTGTCGACGGGCAACCGTCGCCAGGGTTCGAATCCCTGTCTCTCCGCATTTTTTAGATAACCAATTCGGGGTGTAGCGTAGCCCGGTTATCGCGCCGCGTTTGGGACGCGGAGGTCGCAGGTTCGAATCCTGCCACCCCGACGAACCTACTTCTAGTAGGACAGAAAGCATTGTTAATCGTATGATTTTCAATGCTTTTCATTTTTTATGCATTCATATGATATCATTGTTATTCACTAAAAAAGTGTACTATTCGGTGAACTCACTGGTATAATATTTGCATTAACTTCATAGGACTTTTAGGGAAATTGATATTCGACTTTGCGATGTATTTAAGTTTCACTTTAAAAATGATGTATTATGAAGACAGGCAAGACATTCACAGTAATTTTTTTCACTAGAAAATCAAAAGGGAAAGCAAATATGCTTTCTATTTATGCACGCATTACCGTAAATGGTAAGCGTTCTGAAATTAGCTTAAAACGAAGCGTATCGGTTACCCATTGGGATGCATCTAAAGCAAGAGCCAGAGGGAATGTAAAAAACCTTAGAATTTTAAATAATTATTTAGATGAGGTGTATGGACTTTTATTAGACGCACATAAGCAGTTATTAGAAGAAGGACAGATTGTTACCTCACAGGCAATAAAAGCCCGCTATCTAGGAGAAGACGAGAAACATACTACTTTAAAAGAACTTATTACCTATCATAATACAAATATGCTATCAGTACTTAAAAAAGGTACAATGAAGAATTACTATTCTACCGAGAAGTATTTAAATGAGTTTTTAAAAGAAAAATATAAAACAACAGATATGTACCTTAAACAGTTAAACTATCGTTTTATAAGTGACTTTGAACAGTACATACGAAACTACACTCCAAAGAAAACAAGAAAGACCTGTTCTAATAATGGAACAATGAAACATTTAGAACGCCTTAAGAAAATGATTAATCTGGCTGTAAAACTAGAATGGTTAGAAAAAGACCCATTTCAAAAATTTCAATTAAAGTATGATAAGAGTGAGCGAAGCTACTTAACAGAAAGAGAACTTACCCTTATAGAAGAAACTACATTTAAATCTACTGCCTTAAAAAAGGTAAAAGACCTATTTATATTCGCTTGCTATACAGGAATCTCTTATGTAGATGTAAAAGAATTAGAGATTAATCAACTTGTAAGAGGTATTGATGGTAACTACTGGATATATACCCAAAGAGCAAAAACCAATGAAGTAGTAAAAGTACCAGTACTTCCTAAAGCACTAGAAATAATAGAAAAGTATAAAGACGATAGCGAGAAACGAATAACAGGAAAGCTACTTCCTGTGCCTAGTAATCAAAAGATGAATAAATACTTAAAAGAGATTATGAAGGCTTGTAAGATACATAAGAATGTTACTTTTCATGTTGCTAGGCACACCTTTGCAACTACAGTCACTTTATCAAATGGAGTGCCTATAGAAACGGTATCTAAATTATTGGGACATACCAAACTCTCCACTACTCAAATTTATGCTAGAGTGTTACAAAAGAAAGTAGGGGAGGACATGGAAGCTTTGAGAGAAGTGTTTAAAGAAAAACAGAAAAAGAAAGCTAAAACACTTAACCAATCTCAAAGTTTATCATAACAAAAAAGCATGAATAAGCTTGTCTTATTTCATGTTTCAAATTATTGAAACAAAGTGGAAAGAATTTGTAAGCGAGAGGGCATCGTGCTATCGCAGCGATTCGATGATTGAATTTTATTTTAAAATATTGAAAATCAAATAGTTAAAATAAAAATTAATAAAAAGTATAAATAGGTAAAAACGAAAAATTTACTGTAAATCCTTCGGTAAGGCCTATAAAGACTATAAAAA
>CAYMDH010000080.1:9347-9998 GCA_964389205.1 uncultured Flavobacteriaceae bacterium | reverse complement strand
CTATCTTTTTTACTCATAAAATCTACTTAAATATTAATCGAACTCAGGTTATTAGTATGTTTAGATGAAATTCCCCCACACGAATGACCTTTCATGAGAAATTACCGGCCTACTAGCAAGTAGATTCTGTTTTTTTTCTATTGATGAATTTAACATTGTTTATTCATTTTCTTTGCTTTCCCAAAGAAAACGAATCAAAAGAAAAGGCACTTTCTCTTAGGTATTTTTAGACTCTATTAAGAGAGTCTAAAACTATATTTATTTTTCTAAATCATTTCCAAGGTTTCAATGATTATTAACGAAAAATAAATACTATACTCACAGAGAAAGGTTATCTTCTGTTGAACATTAATCAATCGACCTATTTTAAGTTTTGTTAGAAATCAAAAAACATTTTTAGGATAGTTGGAGGAGCATTTTGCGAACAAAGTGGCTCAAAATGTGGAAGCGAAAATGGTTTGTAGTACTTCAAAAAACTTAAAATCAGTCTTGATTTTTTGGTTCGTTTTGCATCAAGGTAAAATGAACAAGAACAAACTTGTTCTCTATACTTTTTCTATAGCAAATTTTTTTTAATTTAAGATTACAATATATCATTGATTAAAAACGATTTATGCTGTTTTTGTTGTGTATAGTTTATATTTTAAATAT
>CAYMDH010000080.1:0-9247 GCA_964389205.1 uncultured Flavobacteriaceae bacterium | reverse complement strand
CCAATATCCAATATCCAATATCCAATATCCAATATCCAATATCCAATATCCAATATCCAATACTAATATCTCAATACTTATTTAATAAGTACAGTATCCGGGTAAGCAGCTTTCCAACCAAACCAAAACGCATTATACGTAGGAACTCTTTGTAACACTTTTCCCGTACTACTCTCTAGTTTGTCTTCACTAAGAGTCCAAGATCCTCCTAAATTATCTTTTGCAGTTGCTTCTTGATCAAAGCTAGTAATAATGGTTCCTTTTGTCTCGTATACTCTATTAGCACCTGTTTTATCTGTTAAAACTACAAGATTTGTATTTCCTATTTTATAAGGATATACAGGAGTTTTCTTTAAAAATTTCACTGAAATAGCAACTTCTTTTCCTGGATGTTCTAAAAGTTTAATAGCCAAAATAGACTGCTTATGCTTCAGTTTTTTATCTGTAGATGGAACGTTAAACATTAATTCATCTGTAGCAAAATAATCTTTGTAAGCGATCCCTTCTCCATAATCTCTTCTATGCCCTGTATTTAGGGAAAGCACAGTTGTGCTTGGATGTCTTTTTTTCCATTCACCCCATGTGGTAGTTACCACGCTCATATATTCTAATTCAATTCCTTTACCAACTAAGGGTCCTACAACTGGTTTTCCCCAATGTGTATTCCATAATGATTGTGTTGCCTTATCATACATAAGCTTATTAGAACGATATAAAAAGCCACTGGTACCAAACGTGTGTTGTACACCTTTATGAATATCTTTATATAATATAACAGTACCGCAAAGAGTACAGTATACTCCAGTTACAGGAATGCCACCTACATTGTCTGTAAACATTTCATGCCATGCCAGTATTCTTTTTGGATATGCTCTAGCATCACCATTTACCTCAATACCAAATACAATATTATCATCTTCAAGATAGGTTGCTTTTTTGGGACTAATCATTTCTGGACCTCTTAACGGAGGGATTCCATCTTGACGAACTCCTCCCCATCTAATTTCATCCAATCTAATAATGCTCTCGTTTTGTCTATCCAAAAAGTATTTCCCAAACTTATTGTCTATATAATTGTGAAGTTTTGCCTTAAAATAATGATAATAAGGGAGTATTTTTTGTTCTTTATTCCAAAGCCAATCATACCATTTATTAAAATCATATCCGTATTCTTTCCCGGTCTTTCTTTGAAGTAATAAAGCCAATTTTATACTCAAATCTTTACTAGAATTAAAATACAATAGCTCCAAAATCATTATTTCATATTCAGGTTTCCAATTTTTTTCGATATAGGAAAGTGAGTTTGCTTGTGAAATTAAATCTGGACTTGTAAGTAAATCTAAAAAGTATTTGACTTCTGTTTTATCTCCTTTTTTTGCATTATTAAATGCTAAGCGATTGCTTTGACTTGTAACTATTATTGTATTTAAAAATGTAAATAATAATAGAATACAGGTAACTTTTGTCAATTTAAATGCCATAGTAGTTTCACTTTATGCAATTTTGGTCGCATAAATAGAGAATATCTAACGTATTTAAAACTTAAAAAAGTGATAAAGTTTAAAAACTAATTTGCTAGGATTTAATTTTTGTGAGAACCATCACAAAAGCCAGGGTTGTTTGTTTGCTTGCAACTACATAAATAATGAGTTCCATTTTTTTCTGCAGTGAAAGAAGTAGGAGAGAAATTTGTTCCTCTGTGTTTTCCATCACAAAAGGGTTGGTTTTCAGATAAACCACAAGTACACCAAGAATATTTTTTTCCTTCTTCTAATTCAACAGCAATTGGAGTATCTCCAGCTCTTTTAGGTAAGTCCATAACTTATTTTTTCGGGAATTTACAAAAAAGAGGAGAATGATAACGTTAAAGCGGAAAAAGAATCATTAATTTTTTTGATACCCAAGTTGTTCTTTAATCTTGGCTTTAATTTTTGCAATTTTAGGTTTTAAAAATAAATACCCTTCATTTGCTTTGTTGATGCCTTCAGTACTCAAGGATTTAATAGTATTAAAAATAAAAGACTTTCTTTTTCCATATAATAAAGAAAGATATGTTACACCCATAAGAAATAGAATAGCTCCTCCTATGGTATAATAAGGATCTAGACTATGATGGAAATATTTATACAAACCTAAACCAGTAAAGCTACCATACAGGATAATAAAATGAATGACGTATATGTATAGAGTACTCTTTCCTATATTTAAAAGTAATTTGGCTTTAATAATATTTCTAAATAACATGAACAAAGCAAAAAGCACCAATACATTACCAAAGCGAATGAATAAATAGTTATTATTAAATATATCTGCAAAAATTTGAAGTTGACTAATTTCAAAGAGATAAAGAAATATTCTAGAAGAGAAAAAAGTTAATATAATACCTAATGCAAGAGTTAGTATAATTGCTTTAGGATACAAATAAGAACTATTTTTGTATTTGCTAAATAGTACAGCCATAAAAGCACCTAATGCAGCGTATCCAAACCATGGAAAAATTGTAAAGACAGATCCATTTATATTTGTAAAATAATTTGCAATAAACTCTGGAAAAAACGAATAATTGACAACTTTATATGCGGGTTCGAATAAAAATATAAAGAGACCTAAAACGCCAAGTATAGTTGGTAATACATATTTATTTCGATGTCTGCTATAGGTGTAAATACCTATTAAAAAAAGAATGGACACTCCTATACAATGTAGAACATCAACGAGATAAAAGCTATCATAAATTACGCCGCTAAACAATCCAAAAATGTTCATTCTTAAGAGATACCCAATTCCTATTAACATCAAACCACGTTTGATTCCTTTTTTAATTCGTATATTTTTTATTGCTTGAGAATTATCTTCTTTGAGTAATAGATACATAAAAATAAACCCAGAAAGTGTAAAGAAAGCAGGCGCAGTAATCCCTCTAAAGAAACGCCAAGTAGCGTATATTGTATTTGTGCTATCTCTATAAATGGGATCTAATAAACCATCAATAAAATGCCCTTGGAGCATCATTAAAATAGCCCAAGCTCTCATGATATCAATAAAATATAATCTTAAATTTTCTGACTTCATTTATCTTTTTTTGAGCCTAAAATATTGATAATTAATAAGCTACGAAGTTAAGTAAAAATGTTAAATAATCAATTAAGATTTTTTTATACATACGTCTACACTTTACAGTTAGATTTCTTATTATTGCTATAAATCATAATCTGATTGAATAAAACTTAACAATATGAAAATAATTGCATTAGCAGGCAGTAATTCTTCTACCTCAATAAACTACCAATTAGTTAATTATGCAATTTCTAAGATGGATGGTATAGAAACTCAACTTCTAAATATGTCGAATTTTTCTTTTCCTATTTACAGTGAAGATATAGAGAAAGAAAAAGGATTTCCAGAAGAGATAATAACATTGAAAGATCAATTTCAAAGTGCAGATGGTTTTGTTATTGCTGTTAATGAGCACAACGGGAACCTTTCTGCATATTTTAAAAACACCTTAGATTGGTTGTCTCGCGTAGATAGAAATTTTTTAAAAGATAAAAAAGGATTACTGTTAAGTACTTCTCCCGGAGGAGGAGGAGGAAAAAATGCATTAGCAGTTGTAAAAAATATGCTTCCGCATATGGGAGCTACCATTATAGACACTTTTTCATTACCTTCTTTTTATGATAACTTTGATATTGAAAATAAAGAAATTAAAAATCAAGAAGTTGTTTTAACGATAGAGACAATAATAACTAATTTTCAGAAAGAACTTTAATTTATATTGCGAGCATTAAAAATAGTTAAGGTAGCAGATATTCATCTTTTTAAGAATCAATTGATAAGATGGTCACAACAATACGAAGAAGTTTTGTGGTTAGATTCTAATGAATATCCTAAAAAATATGGAAGTTTTGATTGCCTTATGGCTGTTGATGCCTTCACTAGTATAAAAACAGATTATGTAAATGCCTTTGACGATTTGCAAGCATATCAAGAAGTAACTAAAGATTGGATTTTTGGATACCTTACCTACGATTTGAAAAACGATGTTGAAAATCTAACTTCTAATAATATTGATCAATTAAACTTTTCTGATCTATATTTTTTTCAACCTAAAAAAATTGTGCTGATAAAAGGGAATGAAGTACATTTTCATTATTTAAACATGATTGATGAGGAGTTAGAAATAGATTTTCAAGATATAAATAATGGGAAATACCCTATTAAACAGATAAATCATAAAGATCAAATTCGTATTAAGTTAAGAATTCATAAAGATGAGTATTATACTAGAGTAAAACGGATGCTACAACATATTCAACGAGGCGATATATATGAGGCTAATTTTTGTCAAGAATTTTATGCAGAAAACACCTTAATAAACCCAATAGAAATATATTTAAAATTAAATGAAATATCTAAAGCGCCTTTTGCAACCTTTTTAAAGGTGGATTCAAAATTTTTAATTTCGGCATCACCAGAACGTTATTTGAGAAAAGAACAAACTAAAATTATATCACAACCAATTAAAGGTACAGCAAAGCGTTCTCATAGTATAAATGAAGATGAAATATTAAAATCAAATTTGAAAACAGATATAAAAGAACGCTCAGAAAATATCATGATTGTAGATTTGGTTAGAAATGATTTATCAAAATTTGCTACAAAAGGAAGTGTTGAGGTAGAAGAGCTTTGCGAAGTATATACATTTGAACAAGTACATCAAATGATTTCTACTGTGGTAGCAGAGGTTGAAAATACAACATCCCCTGTAGCGATTCTGCGAGAAAGTTTTCCGATGGGCAGTATGACAGGTGCTCCTAAAATAGCTTCTATGAAAATAATAGAAGATTTAGAAGTGAGCAAAAGAGGGCTTTACAGTGGAGCTGTTGGATATTTTACCCCAGAAGGTAACTTTGATTTTAATGTCATTATACGAAGCATATTGTATGATGAAAAACAACGATATGTTTCTTTTTCTGTAGGAAGTGCTATAACATCAAAATCAAAACCAGAAAAAGAATATGAAGAGTGTTTAATTAAGGCAAAGGCGATGCGAGAAGTTTTAGAAGGCAATTAATATACCTATATTTAAAGTGTGAATCATCAAACCTTTTTTTTTAATCATTCTAAGACTGAATTATTTGGTCAATATTGGAAACCAACGAAATTTAAAGCTGTTGTTATGTTAGTTCATGGAATGGGAGAGCATTCATCACGTTATACTTCTTATGTGATACCAGAATTAGTGAAAAACCAAATTGGAGTTATTGCTTTTGATAATTTTGGGCATGGTAAAAGCAAAGGAATTCGAGGTCATAACCCAGGATATGAGACTATTATGGAAGTAATGGATATAATAATAAAAAGGGCAACAGCAATTTTTGAATCAAAACCAATTTTTTTATACGGCCATAGCATGGGAGGAAATTTAGTTATTAATTACACGCTAAGAAATCGTATTAAAACTAATGGCATCATTGCTACTAGTCCTTTTTTAAAATTGGTCTTTCAGCCTCCTCAATGGAAAGTCATATTAGGCAAATTATTGCAAAAAATAATGCCTACAATTACTTTAAAAACAGGCTTGGATATCACAGCGCTTTCTAAAGATCATCATGAAATAAATGCTTATAAAAATGATCCATTGGTACATGACAAAATAAGCCCTAATTTTTCTTTTCCTTTTATGGAAGCGGGTATTTGGGCACTTGATAATGCATCATTATTAAAGACACCCATGCTGTTGACTCATGGTAAAAAGGACAGTATTATAGATTATAACGGAAGCTTGTTGTTTTCTAATCAGACAGAAAACGCATCACTTGAATTGTTTGAAGAAGGATATCATGAGTTGCATAATGATATTGAAAAAAAAGTTATGCTAAAGAAAATAGTAAACTGGATAGATAATAATGTGTAATGCAATGTTAGATACGTTTTTTAAACATATAGAGAATAATTTCCCCTTTTTGCGGCAAGCTAAAATATTAATAGCCGTGAGTGGAGGTATAGATAGCATTGTATTAACAACACTTTGTAATAAGTTAGAATTAGATATTACATTGGCGCATTGTAATTTTAATTTAAGAGGTAAAGAAAGTGATGCAGATGAACAATTTGTATTGGATTATGGCAATGAATTAGATAAAGAAGTTTTTGTTGAACATTTTAATACTAGTGAATATGCAGAAAAGCATAAATTATCTATTCAAATGGCAGCAAGAGAGTTGAGATATAATTGGTTTGAAGATTTAAAAGAAGCCCTCTTATTTGATTATGTACTAACAGCTCATCATGCAGATGATAGCCTAGAAACATTTATAATTAATTTGAGCAGAGGAACAGGTATAGATGGAATAAAGGGCATTCCGGCAGTAAATAGTTCAATTGTACGACCTTTATTAGTTTTTTCTAGAGAAGAAATAGAAGCATATGCTCTTAAAAATAAAATTGCATGGCGAGAAGACTATTCCAATAATGATACAAAATATTTAAGAAACAAAATACGACATGAAGTAGTGCCTGTATTAAAAGAAGTAAATCCGCAGTTTTTATCTAATTTTTTAAAAACTCAAAACCATCTATATGAGAGCACACAAATTATAGAAAATGAAATAGATAGACTTCAACTTGTTTTATTTGAAAAAGAGGCAGCTGTTTACAAAATAAAAATCGCAAAACTACTTGAATTAAAACCTCTTAAGGCTTATCTATATGCGCTTTTTAAAGATTTTGATTTTACACAATGGAATGATGTTCAAGACCTACTATTTGCACAAAGTGGAAAACAATTATTTTCATCTACTCATAGAATGATAAAAGACCGAGATTTTCTTTTGGTAGATAGTCTGGAAGAGAATGTTGGTGATGATAGAAAGATAGTTATTACCAAAGAAAATATGGTTTTGGATACTCCAATACATTTAACTTTTAAAGATGTAAAAGAGATAGAAGAAACAGGAGATCATATAATTTATGTTGATAAAGAAACGTTAAACTTTCCACTAGTAGTAAGAAAATGGAAAATAGGTGACTATTTTTATCCCTATGGATTAAAAGGGAAAAAGAAAATAAGTAAGTTTTTTAAAGACGAAAAACTTTCCTTAATAGCCAAAGAACAACAATGGTTACTATGTTCGGAAGATGATATTATGTGGATTATAAAGAAAAGAGCAGACAATCGTTTTAAGATAACAGAAAAAACAACCCAAGTTTTAAAAATACAAATACATTCATGAAACACTTTATACTATTTTTTATTTTTTTGTTTACATTTTATGCGAATGTACAGGCACAAGATCCAATAACTTGGCAAACATCTGTAGAGAAAATATCAAATACAGAATACAACCTTATAGTAACAGGGGCTATTTCTGAAGGTTGGCACTTGTATTCTTCAAAAAAATTACCTCCAGATGTTATAGGACCCATACCTACCAATTTTGATTTTAATATTTCTGAAAACAACTTTGAATTAAAAGGAATATTAACAGAAAGCGCATCAAAAACAGAGTTTGATAAAATATTCGATATAGATCTGTCTTTTTTTGACGACAAAGTAATATTTACGCAAACTATTATGTTACTTGATCAAGCTACTAATGTTATAAAAGCGTCGATAGAATATCAAGTATGCGATGACGAAAAATGTATTTATGGAGAAGATGAATTTGTATTTTCTTTAGACGGCTCTGAAGTAGCTATAGAACAAAAGATAATTGATGAACGTAGTAAATTACTCTCTAAACAATTAAAGTTAAACATAAAGAACCCTGAATTGATTAAAAGCGGTTCAGATATTGCCAAAAATAAGAGTGGTATTTGGGGCATATTTGCCTTAGGGTTTTTAGGAGGCTTGTTGGCGTTATTAACGCCTTGTGTATTTCCTATGATACCTTTAACTGTATCCTTCTTTACCAAACAATCAGCTAAGAGAAGTACAGGAATTAGAAATGCTATTTTTTATGGTTTATTTATAGTTATTATTTATTTTTTATTGAGTTTGCCCTTTCATTTTCTAGACTCTATAAATCCAGATATTCTCAATAATATATCTACAAACATTTGGCTGAACATATTTTTCTTTGCCGTATTTGTCTTTTTTGCCTTTTCATTTTTTGGGTATTACGAATTAACCTTACCAACTTCTTGGAGCGCAAAAATGGATAAGGCATCAGATGTTGGTGGTTTAATTGGGGTTTTCTTTATGGCCATTACATTAGCCATAGTTTCATTTTCGTGTACCGGCCCAATATTAGGTGGGTTGTTAGGTAGTACAACCTTATCAGAAGGAGATGTTGCTACTAATTTATCTGCAGGAATGACAGGCTTTGGTTTAGCACTAGCACTTCCTTTTGCTTTGTTTGCATTATTTCCTAACCTTCTAAATTCATTGCCTAAATCTGGTGGATGGTTAAATACGGTAAAAGTAATTTTAGGATTTTTAGAATTGGCATTGGCATTTAAATTCTTATCAAATGCAGATTTGGTTGCTCATTGGGGGTTGTTAAAACGTGAAGTCTTTATAGGTATCTGGATTGTTATTTTCATACTAATGACTTTATATGTTTTTGGAAAGTTAAAGTTCCCACATGATGGACCTAAAAAGAAATTGAGTTTTTCACGAATCTCTTTTGGAATATTAGTCATTGCATTTACAGTGTATCTAATTTCTGGTTTAGGAAAATTTACTTCTTTGCGTTTATTAAGTGGATTTCCTCCTCCAGAATTCTATAGCATTTTTGAACAGAAAAGCGATTGTCCTTTAGAAATTAATTGTTTTAAAGATTTTGATGAAGGCTTAGCATACGCTACAGCTAATAATAAACCCATATTATTAGATTTTACGGGCTGGGCTTGTGTAAATTGCCGCAAAATGGAAGAAAATGTTTGGAGTACGCCAGATGTTTATAGATTATTAAACGAAGAATATGTTTTGATTTCTTTATATGTAGATGATAGAAAAGAACTTTCTGAAGATAAAAAGTTTGATTTTTTAGGTGCTAATAATAAAACCAGAGCTATTAAAACGATAGGAAAGAAATGGGCGACTTTTCAATATTTAAATTTTGAAACCGCCTCACAACCTTTTTATGTTTTGATGTCACCAGAACTAGAATTACTTGGAAATCCAGAGCAGTATACAGATGCTGATACGTATAAAAATTGGTTAGAAAAAGGATTGATTAATTTTAAGAAATAATATTTTAAATCTTGACTAGTCCTAAAAAACCGTTACAGTTTTTAATGG
>CAYMDH010000079.1:0-10400 GCA_964389205.1 uncultured Flavobacteriaceae bacterium | reverse complement strand
TCTATCTTTTTTACTCATAAAATCTACTTAAATATTAATCGAACTCAGGTTATTATGGCTTTACATGATGCAAATGAAAATAATCGTATGGATTTTGAACCTAGTGGTATGCCAAAAGAAAGCTATGGAGTTTCTAATAATGATATGAGTTTTGGTCCTCCACAATTTGAAGCTGCAAAATTTAGTGTAAAAGACACCAATATGTCTTTTAACATTCGTTTCTAATAAATAAACAACCTGATTAAAAAAAGCCGCATAAAAGCGGCTTTTTTTAATATCCAATCCTAATTATTTATTTTATTTCACAAAATTACATAGTAATCAACTTTTTATGCTATAGATTTTATCAATAGTTTTTATATTTTTATCACATAAAACTATACTTATGACTATAACTCAATTACAATATGTTTTGGCAGTAGCAGAATATCAAAATTTTACCTTGGCTGCAGAAAAAAGCTTTGTTACACAACCTACCTTGAGTATGCAAATACAAAAATTAGAAGATGAATTAGGTGTTCTTATTTTTGACAGAAGTAAAAAACCTATTCAATTAACAGAAGTTGGAGTTAAAATTGTTGCGCAAGCTAGAAACATTGTAAATGAGTCTGGAAGAATTAAAGATATAGTAGATCAACAAAAAGGATATGTCGGAGGAGAATTTAACTTAGGTATTATCCCAACGGTAATGCCTACATTACTTCCTATGTTTTTAACTAATTTTATAAAAAAATATCCTAAAATAAACCTCAAGATACAAGAATTAAATACGCAGGCTATTATTCAAAAAATTCAAGATGGTCATTTAGATGCTGCCATTGCAGCAACACCACTCGAGAATGACAATATTAAAGAAAGGGTATTGTATTATGAACCGTTTGTAGCTTATGTTCCAAAGAATCATCGTCTCCATAATGCAAAAAAAGTAGATGCTTCAGATCTTATTATGGACGACATTTTATTACTAGAAGACGGGCATTGTTTTAGAGACGGTGTTATCAATCTTTGTAAAAGCGTTAAAGGGTTTCAGGATGATCATTTTCAATTAGAGAGCGGTAGTTTTGAAACAATGATAAAATTAGCAAATGAAGGATTAGGTATGACATTATTACCATATCTTCACACATCAGATCTAAGTGAAAAAGAAAAACAATGTTTACGTTTCTTTAATGATCCTAGTCCTGCTCGGGAAGTTGGGCTTATTTATCATAAAAGTGAATTGAAAATTCATATCGTTGAAGCGTTGCAAGATGTTATTTCATCTATAGTTAGAGGAGCTATTGCTTTTCAAAATGTTGAAATTATTAGCCCTATACGTTAAAAATAAAACCACCTTTTCAGGTGGTTTTTTTATGCTTCTAAATAAATTAGATACTGATTTAATTCTGGTTTTCCATTTGTAAATTGATCCAACCAAATTCTCAATTCTTCAATTTCATATGGAAGTAAACGCTTAATTGCTTTTTCTAGTTCTTTACAGAACAATATAGGATCAAAGCTAACCTTTTTCAGTATAGTTTGAGTATATTCAAACATAGCTCTTGCCATATTTATGAACGTTTAAAATTATAATTATTACAAATTAACGCTTTTAATAGCTCTAATATTGTTGTCATAAAGTTAAAGATATTGTTAAACAAATCAAAAGTTATTATCTCCGTCTAGAAGATTTCCTAATCCTCCTAAAAGACTTCCTTCTCCTTCATCCTTCCCTCCTCCTCTAGGAGCAGCTGCCAATACTCTTCCTGCCAACCTACTAAATGGTAATGATTGTATATAGACAATACCAGGACCTTTTAATGTAGCAAAGAAAAGACCTTCTCCTCCAAAGACTGTATTTTTAATACCTCCTACAAATTCAATATTATAATCTACAGTTTGAGTAAAACCTACAATACAACCCGTATCTACTTTAAGTGTTTCTCCTGCTTTCAATTCTTTTCTTGCCATAGTACCACCAGCATGAACAAATGCAAGTCCATCACCTTCTAATTTCTGCATGATAAAACCTTCCCCACCAAAAAGGCCTCTACCCAGTTTCTTAGAAAACTCTATCCCAACAGTCACTCCCTTAGCCGCACACAAAAATGCATCTTTCTGACAAACAAACTTCCCATTAAACGCTGTTAAATCTATTGGAATAATCTTTCCGGGGTATGGAGAAGCAAAACTCACTTTTCGCTTCATATTTGCGTTATTTAAAAAAGCAGTCATAAAAAGGCTTTCTCCCGTTAACAAACGTTTTCCGGCTGAAAAGAGTTTTCCTAAAACTCCTTTATCTTGGTTTGACCCATCACCAAAGATAGTATCCATTTTAACCCCATCGTCCATCATCATAAAACTTCCTGCTTCTGCAATCACTGCTTCTTGAGGATCTAATTCTATTTCTACAAATTGCATTTCTTCACCATAAATATGGTAATCTATTTCATGTGCTGTCATTTTTTTGTTATTAAGTTGTTTACTATAAATAAGTAGTACTTATAAATAAAATGTTACAACTAAATTTCAATATCTATTACTGTTTAACTTTCAATGTCCATTCAAAATTAAAAGTAGAAACAACATCTCCTTTTTTATCTATCCCTATAGATTTCATCCATATTGTTTGTCCTTCTTCTGTTTTTATAGCAGTATTTATTGCTTTTTCTACAGATAACCCTTCTTCACATGTAAATGTAATTCTTCCTCTTGCTTTCTTAGAAAAATTAGCATTGTTATTAGCAACCAACATAGAAATATTTTTTTTACTATTTCTTATTTGTGAAACAATTAAAGCACCTGTTGTTAACTCTGCAGCCATACCTTGTACAGCCCAAAACATAGAATTAAATGGATTTTGATTAAACCATCTATGCTTTACTGTTACTTTGCAGTTCTTTTTATCTATTTGCTTTACCCTTACCCCACATAACCATGCAGCTGGAAGTTTAAACATTGTGAACATATTGAGTTTACTAGGTGTTAGTTCCATTTTTCAGTATTTATATGCTCTAATATATTGAAAATATTAATATCATTAAATGTTAATTTTATGTTAATATTTAGTACTTTGTTTTGCATAATACCTTCTTTTAGATATATATTTGCATAAGAAAATAATATGTAATGGAATCATCAATCAATCAACATCAAAAAAATTTAGCAACTTTTATTCATGCTTCAACCTTTGCAAAATACTTTTTCCCGTTTGGAAATTTTATCTTGCCTTTGATCTTATGGACGTCAAATAAGACCGAATCTAATTATATAGATCATCATGGAAAACAAGCATTGAATTTTCAGATAAGCCTCTTATTGTATAGTATTGTACTAGGCATTATGGCCATTCCGGTTTTCTTTTTCACTTCTTGGGACTTTATAGGGTTTTCAGATATTTTTGAACACAATACACATCATTTTGACATTAATTTTAATAACGGCTTTAATTTTGGAGGAGGATTAGCATATTTAGGAATAGCAGGTATATTAGGGCTAGGGTTATTTATTCTTGACCTCTATTGTACCATCTCTGCGGCAATAAAAGCACGTGAAGGAATTCTATATCGCTATCCGCTTACCATCAATTTTATCAAATAAAAAACATTCATCAAATTACGAATAACAATCAATCGATCAATCAAAAAAATGAACAGTTTTAACAATATTAAAAATAAAGGACTATGAACATTGAAAACACTAAAGCGCAAATGCGCAAAGGTGTGTTAGAATACTGCATACTCTCTATCTTACGGGATGAAGACAAATATGCCTCAGAAATTTTAAGCACACTTAAAGATGCCAAAATGTTGGTAGTAGAAGGAACTATCTACCCCTTACTTACCAGGCTTAAAAATTCAGGCTTGTTAAATTATAGATGGGAAGAATCTACCTCAGGGCCGCCTCGCAAATATTACCTATTAACAGAAACAGGGAAAATATTTTTAACAGAATTAACTGCCACATGGGACGATCTTAAAAATGCAGTTAATATAGTAACAAGCCAAAAACAAAAAAAATGAATAAGACTATAAACATAAATTTAGCAGGAACGTTTTTTCATATAGATGAAGATGCGTATCTAAAATTACAACGCTATTTAGATGCTATAAAACGTTCATTCTCAGGCACACAAGGAAGTGAAGATATCATTTCAGATATTGAAGCTCGTATAGGAGAGCTTTTTACTGAAAAGATGGAGAATGACAGACAAGTCATTAGTTCAAAAGAAATAGACGATGTAATTAAAGTAATGGGGCAACCAGAAGATTATCTTCTTGATGAAGAAATTTTTGAAGATGAGCCTAGAAAGAAAAGTCAACGTAAAGGAAAACGACTTTATAGAGATATTGATAATAAATATATAGGAGGTGTTGCCTCTGGTTTAGGGCATTATCTAAATATCGATACTATTTGGATTCGCTTACTTTTTGCAATCTTTACTATCGCATCTGGTTTTGGTTTTGGAATTGTTGCGTACATACTATTTTGGATTCTTGTTCCAGAGGCCAATTCTACTTCGCAAAAAATAGAAATGCGGGGAGAGCCTGTTAACATTAGTAATATCGAAAAAAAAGTAAAAGAAGGATTTGACAATGTTGCAGAAAAAGTAAAAAATGTAGATTATGAAAAAGCTGGAGATAGAGTAAAATCAGGTTCTAAAAATTTCTTTGATACTTTGGGAGATATTATTCTTTTCTTTTTTAAAGTGATTGCCAAATTTGTAGGGATAATTTTCTTAATTACTGGAGCAGCTACACTTATAGGTCTATTTATTGGATTCTTTACGGTGGGTATTGCAGACGTAATACACATTCCAGGAATAGATTTTGTAGACATCTTTAATACCTCAGGAACACCAATATGGTTGGCTTCTATAATAACATTCTTTGCTGTAGGTATTCCTTTTTTCTTCCTCTTTTATTTAGGATTGAAAATATTGGTAACCAATATCAAATCTATAGGAAATATTGCAAAATTTTCATTATTAGGTTTATGGTTTTTAGCCATCACTGGTCTAATAATTATAGGGGTACGACAGGCATCAGAGCATGCTTATACAGGCAGCGTTGTAGTTAAAGAAAATTTGTCAATAAATACATCAGACACCTTGAAAATTAAAATGAATAGTGCTTCAGATTATTATTTAGAACAATATCACAGAGATTCTAGATTTGATTTAGTAGTAGATCAAGATAATAAGGAGTATATTTTTTCTGAAGATGTGATTTTTAATATAAAACAATCTGAAGATAGCGTTGCATACATAAGCATTCGTAAAGAAGCAGATGGAAGAACCTATAAATATGCAAGAGAGCGTGCAGATAAAATAGCATACAATTACAATGCTAGTGGGAACACTATTGCATTAGATGATTTTTTAACTACTACCCCAGAAAATAAATTTAGAGATCAAGAAATCACTATCTCTATATACTTACCTGTAGGTACCATAATTGCTTTCGATGATACAACTTATAGTGGAATAGGAAGAAGAAGAACAGATTATAAACCTAGTCTAAGTAGAAGTAGTATTATAAATCATTTGTGGAAAGTAGCTAATGATAACGAAATAAATTGCCTTGATTGTTTAGATGAAAATGAGGAAGATGACACCAATAAAATTAGAATAGATGAAGATGGTGTAGATATTAACATTCAAGATAAAGATGGAGACAATCTTAAAGTAAAGATTGATGAAGACGGAGTAAAAGTAGAAACAAACAATTAGTTAGTAGTGATGGTTAACAGTTGCCAGTCGAAAATAGGTTATGACTGGCAGCAGTTAATTATAATAAAAAAAGTAAACCAATCAAAAAACAAACATTATGAGCACTTTAATAAAAATTATTGTCACAGTCATTATTTCTCTACTATTTGTATCCTGTCAATGGGATATTAATTTAGGAGAAGGAGAAAGAGGAAATGGAAACGTAGTTACAGAAACCAGAGAAGTCAACGACGCTTTTACTATTATAAAAGCAACTGAAGGGCTTGATGTTTATGTAACACAAGATAATAAAACTTCTATACGAATAGAAGCAGATGAAAACATTATCGATTTGATAAAAACGGATATAAAGAACGGTGTATTAAAAGTACATACAGAAGAACGCATTGGTCGTGCAAAATCTAAAAAAGTTTACATCAGTCTTCCTGAAATAACTTCGTTGCAAAGTAATAGCGGGGCAGATTTGTATAGCACTGCTGTGATAAAAGCAGATCGCATCGAATTAGATAGTAGTAGTGGTGCAGATATAAAAGTTGAAATTGAAGCAAATGAAATTGAGTGTGATGCTAGTAGTGGTGCAGATATCGTAGTTTCAGGATCGGCAGATATACTATATGCAGATGCAAGCAGTGGTAGTGATATCAAAGCTAGTAGATTAATTGTAGTGAAATGTATAGCAGATGCAAGCAGTGGTGCAGATATTAGAGTAAATGCTACAGAGGAACTAACTGCAAATGCTAGCAGCGGTGGTGATGTTCGATATTCTGGAGATCCTATTGTAAAAAAACATAAATCATCTGCTGGTAGCGTATCAAAATATTAATATTCTTTTTACTTTAAATAAACAACCTAAGAAAGAGGCCTCTTATAACACTTTGGGTAGCTAGCCAAATTATCCCAAATGCATTAGAGGTCTTTTTAGTATATATTATTTCTCTTATTCAAAAAGTAGTTTCTTCGACTGTCTATTCACTTATAAGTGATATTTTTACATTCTTAACATAAAACTCAACTATAAAGAGTTTTGAGGTTTTTAATAAATGGCAGAGACAAAGGCTACAAGAATTAATAAATATTTGAGCGAAGTTGGTTATTGCTCTCGTAGAGCTGCAGATAAGTTAATTGAACAAGGACGTGTTACTATTAATGGCAAAGTTCCTGAAATGGGAACCAAAATTATAGTTGGAGATCAAGTAAAAGTTGACGGAGAATTAATTTTACAACCTACAGAAAAGTTAGTATACATAGCTTTTAATAAACCTATAGGAATTGTATGTACTACAGATACTCGAGTTGAAAAAGATAATATCATTGATTATATCAATTACCCAAAACGAATTTTCCCTATTGGTCGTTTAGACAAACCCAGTGAAGGACTTATTTTTCTAACTAATGATGGAGATATTGTAAATAAAATTTTACGTGCAAGAAATCATCATGAAAAAGAATATTTAGTTACTGTAAAAACACCTATAACAAAGCGATTCATTCAAAAAATGAGTAATGGTATACCTATCTTAGATACTATTACAAGAAAATGCTTTGTAGAACAAATGAGTCAATTTCAATTTAAAATCATATTGACACAAGGTTTAAATAGGCAAATTCGAAGGATGTGTGAATACCTGGGATACGAAGTAACAAAATTAAAACGCACACGAATAATGAATGTTTCTTTAGATGTTCCTACTGGTGCTTGGAGGGATTTGACAGATATTGAATTAAAAGAAATAAATAAGTCTGTAGAAATATCGTCTAAAACTCACGATAATTAATATCTATTAAATCATAAAATATGATCATAAAAAAACACCTGCTAAAAATAACAAGTGTTTTATATATATTATTCATCATTTATTGTGCTACTTTTTCCTCTTTTAAAGATTCTACAGAAGCCAAATAACGTTCTGCATCTAATGCAGCCATACATCCTGTTCCAGCAGCTGTTACTGCTTGTCTATATTCTTTGTCTTGTACATCTCCTGAAGCAAAAACGCCTGGTATATTTGTTTTCGTAGATTTCCCTTCTGTAATTAAATAACCTGTATCATCCATATCCAATTGTCCTTTAAATATGTCTGTATTGGGTTTATGTCCAATAGCAATAAATAAACCTGTAATTGCTATATCTTCTTTTTCTCCAGATTGATTATTTACAATACGTAATCCTTCCACAACTTGCTCTCCTAATACTTCATCAACTTCAGAATTGTAACGTATATCTATGTTTTTAGTAGAAGTAACTCTATGTTGCATTGCTTTAGAAGCTTTCATATAATCTTTTCTAATAAGCATTGTTACCTTATTGCAAATATTTGCAAGGTATGTTGCTTCTTCTGCAGCAGTATCTCCTGCTCCAACAATAGCTACATCTTGACCTTTATAGAAAAAACCATCACATACAGCACAAGCAGAAACTCCACCTCCGCGTAATTTTTGCTCACTTGGAAGCCCTAAGTATTTGGCAGTAGCTCCCGTTGAAATAATAACTGTTTCTGCTTCTATTTCTTTATTATTATCTACAATTACTTTGTGTACACCACCTTCTTCATTGTTAAACATTACTTTTGTTACCATACCTATTCTAACTTCGGTACCAAAACGCTCTGCTTGCTGTTGCAATTGAACCATCATTGTTGGTCCATCTATTCCTTCTGGATATCCTGGAAAATTATCAACTTCTGTAGTTGTTGTTAATTGTCCTCCTGGTTCCATTCCTGTGTACATAATAGGTTTTAGGTCTGCTCGTGCTGCATAAATAGCAGCAGTATAACCCGCAGGGCCTGACCCTATTATTAAACATTTTATTTTTTCAACTGTATCAGACATAATTATTTATCTTTTCTAAATAATGTTTTACAACACAAAAGTAGCCTTTTTGCTTATAAACTTACATATCTAATAGCAAAAGTTGTGAAATACAATAAAAAAATAATGTAGTATTAATATAACCTATAGATTTAGTAAGCATTGAAATCATATATGAACTAAAAACATGTTTTAATATCCTTTTATATTCTTTTATATTCTTTTTATATAGTATTTTAGTGTCGAAATAATTTGACGCACTAATCACCAATCTTTTTGCAATTAATTAATGATTTATGATGAGGAAAAAAAATTTCTCTTCTCTTCTCTATGTTTTCTTTTTTGATATGCAGTGCACAACTTCAAAAAAAAGTAGTAAAGATAGAATCTTGGGAAACACTTGAAATTAGTAAAAGTCAATGGCATATTGACACATTACTAGTAAAAGGAACGCTCATAATAAAAGATAGAAGAAACATTAAACTTAGTGCGGATACTATTATTGTTGATGGAGGATTATTTCAAATAGGTACTCCTGAAAATCCTTTTAGGAATAAAGTTGCATTTATCACTTGAATTTAAGGAATCATAACAATACATTTCAAGAGATTATTATAAAAAAAGGAACTTTTGATTTAAAGACATCTGAAATAACTAATAAAAAAAGATTTTTCATTCCTCAGAATAACGAATACAATCTTTTGTTCAATAATGATAAACCCATAATAGATATAGCTCTAGAATGGACATCACCGCAAAAAGAAAGCACTACTATTGTATCTTTTCCATATACTCATAAAAATGTTTTTGGACTGCGTTCTTTTGGAGGGCTATTGAAAGCATCTAAATCAATAATAAGTTTAAAAAACAGTAAAGAGTTATCTTTTTTCTTTGATGAAGAACGAAAGAAAATATATGTCAAGTTATTTAATCGAAAGAATCATAATAAAATCACCATTTATGCTTCAGATTATCAAGAAGGAAAGTTTCCTTATAAGGTTACTCGCAATAAGAAAAAAGAAAAATTAATTGTAACTTATAAAATTGAAAAAAAAGCCTTTACTAGTTTATTTATAAAGGATATTAATGGGAAAACTATAAAAAGTTTAGTCAATGGGTCTCAAAAAAGAAAATCTGTCGAAGCTTCTATAGACATAGATCAACTTAATTTAAAAAATGAGCTCCGGTTTTATGAGCTTACCATAGATGGTAAACTATATAGAGCGCCTTTATTTATTGCGCAATAAAGCGTTTAAAAATAATCCCTTTCGTTTCTTTCGAACAAGCAATCTATTTTCTTTTTGATTTTTTTTCGTATCTTTTAAGGAGCTAACTTTTTGATTATCAAAACAAAAATAATTTCTTATGAAAGCTTCACTATATCTTTTTGTTTTTTTTCTCATTGGATCTTCCTTCAGTACAAAAAACCATCTAATTCCTAATATATCTCAAGAATATAAATTAGATGGAACTTGGGAACTTATAAGCCAATATAATTATGATGGCACTCATGCAATTGATACCGTTTTAAATACAGATGGGTATCGCCAGATAAAAATGTACAATAATGGAAAAGTAATGTGGACTCGTTTTGTTCCCGAAGATTCTGTGGAATGGTTTGGTTATGGATCTTTTTATGTTAACGATAGTAGTCTTACTGAAACATTAGAATATGGTTCTGCTTCTATGATGCGTATTATTGATACTATGCGAGTTTTCACTTTCGAACTTCATTTAGAAAAAAATCATTTTAAACAAATAACTATCGATGAAGAAGGAAATAAGATTATTTCAGAAAACTATAAAAGAATAGACTAATACTAAACCATTTGACTAGTCCTAAAAAACCGTTACAGTTTTTAATGGATTAAAAATAATTAAA
>CAYMDH010000078.1:0-10435 GCA_964389205.1 uncultured Flavobacteriaceae bacterium | reverse complement strand
ATATCAATCTATTAAAACTAATCAACTCGCTTTTTATTAATCGAACTCAGGTTAAGTAGGTCATCCCTAGCCGTCGCTTAAGTTCACTCCTTTCTCTTTCTGGTTTATTAAAAATTAACAACTACTTTAATATATCTTAGTTAATTAGAACAAAAAAGGATAAGAACTATTACTCTAAATGGGTCTTTATTCTAGCCGTCGTCTAAGTTCACTTAATCCCTTTTGTTCCAGTTATTAACAAAATTCATAGTTATGAGTCTCCCCCAGACCCCCTCTTACAAACATCATTATCATAGATATTATTTATAATACAAAACTAAAGGCCATCGCTTTTGAGATTGGCTTTAATAATACAAAATCTTTTTCCAAATCTTTTTATAAAAAAACAGGAATCAAGCCCTCCTTTTTTGTAAAAGAATTAAATAAACAAGAAGAAAATTCATAAAACTTCACTCATTAACAGTTTATTTCTTACAAATAAAGTCTAGATTCCAGAATGCTGAGTCCATATTCTAGAATATGGACTAGCTAAGGGTATGAATAATTGATTTACAGTCTTTTTCCATCTATATTTGGATAAACTAAAATATCAACGATTATGAAAAACAACAAAAAAAACAGATTATCGTTATCTAAAATTAAGATAGCAGCATTAGAAGATGTGAATAAAGTAAAAGGGGGATCGTGGACACAAAGAGGGTCTAACAATTCCTGTCGTATAAATTGCAGAGGAAACTCCGGAAGATACCGTAGATAACGGCCAAAAACTTATAGGCTAAATTAATTCACATTAACTACAGCACAAAAAAGACCCTTATAAGGGTCTTTTTTAGTTTATATACTTATTTTCTACTTCTATCTATTTCTTTTAGTCTTTTTTTATCTTAAATAAGTTTATGTTTTTTCATTGTCGAATAATTCTCTTAACCTTTTTTAGAAAAAAAATGATTTTTCAGCAAATGATGGTCTAGATTTATGAAAGTAGACAAATTGAAGACGCAAACAGTTCATCTGATACCTATATTTATAATATACATGCTTTTGATATAATTAAGTAATTAAAAATGAATTATTTTCTTACAAACAATAGGGAATAATAATATTTTATATATATTTATAATCTTATTATAAGGCAAGGATAAGTTTTAGAAATAAATGAATCTGAAGTGTTTTTTAATATAATAAATAATGAAAAAATTACTAAATAAAAAAGTACCCGCTTTGAACCTACAAGAGATGTTAATAGTGCTAGTTATTATTGGAATACTATTACTTATAGCGTTGCCAAATTTAATGCCTTTAATCGCAAAAGCTAGATCTGTAGAGGCGCAAACGCAGTTAAAAGCAATTTATAATGCACAAACAACCTATCGTTATATGTATTCTAAATATAGTGAAGATATGGTAGCACTGGATTATGAAGCGCCAAAAACAGTAGCAAATAGTGGAAATGCAAATTATGATTATGAGTTAGTCGCAGGAACCAATACTTCATTTAAAGCTAGAGCAACTGCTATTACAGATTTTGATGGAGATGGTGTTTTTAATGTGTGGGAAATTGATGAAAATGGAACTCCAAAACAAATTGTAAAAGATTGATGCTTATCATTACTAAAATAATAATATTGATAACACTCATTGTTATTACCTATGAAGATGTATCTTCTAGAATGGTGCATACAATTGTTTTTCCAATTTTAGGATTTCTTTTAGGGTATCATCATTTACAATATTCGAGCACTATACTTTTTTTTGCCAATGTAGGAATGAATATCACACTTGTTTCCAGTGTTTTATTAACACTGTTTATTTATTGCAAACTTTTTTTAAAAAAAGCATTTTTGAATACTAGCTTTGGATTGGGAGATCTTTTGTTCTTCTATGCAATTAGTGTTGCTTTTCCAACAACAACATTTACTATTCTTTTTGTGTTTTCATTGATTTTTAGTCTCGCACTTCATTTTATTAGAAAACAAAGAAAAGTAGAAATTACCATCCCATTAGCAGGGTATATGGCGCTTTTTTTTACTATAATTTTAGGAATAAATAGTATAAGTAATCAACCTAATTTATATCAATTTTAATAGATATGGGAGCAAGTGTTTTTCACATACCATCAGCATTGCAGCAACTTATTTCTAGAGAACAGGCATTTCATTATCGTATCATTCCTGTAGAAGCAGTTAATGGACATATGGTTTTTAAAACAGATGCTAAGGATAAAAATGCATTGCAATCTGAATTACAAGTCATTTTAGGAAAGCAAATTAAATTAATTGATGAAACTCCAGAGCAGTTACAAAAATATTTAACCGCAAATTTCAGACAACAACGAAAAAATGCAGCTGCTATTCATTTTACTCCAGATTTTTTAGAGAAAATATTGCAAACAGCCAAAGAAATAGGGAGCAGCGACATTCACTTTGAACCTTATGAACATCATTGTAGAATACGTTTCCGTTTGGATGGAAAATTAACAGAACAATTTACAATCCCTAGTAAAGAATATCCTGTTATAATAAATAAAATAAAAATACGGGCGGGGCTCGATATCTCAGAAAAAAGATTGCCACAAGATGGAAGAATAAGCGTAAATAAAAGCGAGGGAGCCTTTGATATTAGGGTTTCTTCATTGCCTACATTACATGGAGAGAAAATGGTATTGCGTATTCTAAGTAAGGATAGTAATAATGTAGTATTGGAAGACTTAGGTTTCACTAAAGAAGAATTAATAACCTATAAAGAAAGCATTAAAAGACCCAATGGGATTGTACTTATTTCTGGACCAACAGGGTCTGGAAAAACAACCACACTATATGCTACTTTAAAACTTTTAAATGATAGTAAAACAAATATTTTAACCATTGAAGACCCTATCGAATATACATTAGAAGGAATTAATCAAGTACAGCTTAAAGAAAATATAGGGTTAGATTTTGCTTCTTCACTTCGAACTTTTTTAAGGCAAGACCCAGACATCATTATGGTAGGAGAGATACGTGATGTGAAAACAGCAAATATGGCTATACGAGCAGCACTCACAGGACATTTAGTGCTTTCTACAATACACACAAACTCTGCTTGGGCTACCGTATCGCGTTTAATTGATATGGGAATTCCTCCCTTTTTAATAGCAAGTACCTTAAATGTAAGTATAGCGCAGCGTTTAGTGCGCAAACTTTGCAATCAATGTAAAAGAGAAATGTCTATAGAAGATGGTCTTTTCCCAAAAAGTTATAAGATTCCAAAAGATTTAAAAACTCATTTTGAGGCCACAGGATGTAACGATTGTCATCATACAGGATATCAAAGTCGTAAAGCAATTTATGAAATTATTCCTATAACAGGAACCTTGATAAAACATGTGAAGAACAATGAATTAGAAATAGACAACCACCTAATAGAAAATAATATAAACACTCTAAAAAATAATGCTGAAAACCTTATAAAAACAGGAATTACTTCTGTTGAAGAGGTATATGCGTTATTAACCAATTAACTATGATAAAAAAATGCATCTTAATAAGTTTTCTTTTGTGGGGGATGTGTATAAATGCACAGGATACTCAGCGTTTTGAAACTATAAAAAATAATTTAGAGATACTTTCTGTAGAAAATAAAGGTTTTACTGAACAATTGAAAGTAAACATAAATGTAACTAATATCACATTGTCTAATTTCATTTTGGCAGTAGCAAAAATTCATCAATTGAACCTTACTGTTTCTCCAGAATTAAGTAAAATAACCTTAGTTAATAACTTTCCTGATGTTAATGTGGCAGATTTATTAACCTACTTATGTAAAGAGTACGATTTAGACATTGATTTTACAGGTACTATATTATCTATTAAAAAATATAAAGCTCCAGCAAAAATTCCTGAAGAAAAATTGATTACGGTTCAATATGATGCTGTTCAAGACCTTATATCATTAGATCTCAAAAATGATATTTTATACGATGCTTTTGTAGCGATCATGAATAAAACAGGAAAGAAATTAACATGGTCTCCTGCTATAGCTAATAGATCATTAACGACTTTTATAAAAGGAGCTTCTTTTGAAAGCGCAATGAATAACTTAGCCTTTGCTAATAACTTATCAGTTACTAAAAATAAAGATGGTTTTTATCTTTTTGAAGAAGGAGAACTTCCTATAGAAAACACAGCGAATAATACAAACGCAGATAGAACGCAACAGCGTTCACGCCCTACTAAAAGAAGAAATTCTAGTTTCTACTATAAAATATTAGATACGGTTCATAAAATAGTCGAAGTTGATTTTGAAAATATTCCTATTAGAGATGTTATTAATGATATAGGAACAGATCTGAAAATTAATATTTTCACAGCCAAACCTTTAGACGAAGCAGGTACAGCAACATTTAAAACAAAGTACATTGCTTTTGATGATTTATTAGATAAAATTTTTGAAAGCCAGGAAACAGCATCTTCACCTAACTCTATAAGCATAGGTTCAAATCAAAATAGTGGGAGCAATCAACAATTAAGTAATTCACCAATTACATCAGGACTCTTTACTTATAAAAAAGAAGGAGATACTTATTTCTTTGGAACTTCAGATCAATTAAGTGTTAGAGTAGTTGAAGTTGTTCAATTAAAGCATCGTTCTGTAGAATTACTAGGAGATCCTTCTAGTGGAGGATTTTCGAATAGAAGTGCAGGAAGAACACAATCAAGTAGTTTAAACTTTATTGGTGGTGGAGGGTTTCAAAATGGAAATCAGAACGGGCTACAAAATAATAATGGATTGGGTAGGAATACAGGATTTAATAATCAAAATCAACGAAATAGTAATTTTAATCAAAATCAAAATACCACATCCAATACAAGAGGAGAAGCATTAATAGATATTTTACCTAGAGACCTAATAACTGGCTTAGATATTAAAATGGATGCAGAGCTTAATAGTTTTTTAGTGAGTGGCCCAGCAACTAATGTAAGTAGGTTTAAATCATTTTTAGAACAAATAGACAAGCCTATCCCTTTAATTCTTATAGAGGTGATTATTTTAGAAGTGAGCAAAACAGCAACAATAGAAACAGGTATTAATTGGGGAATAGGAGAAGAACCGGTAGAAACCAGAGGAGGTATTTTTCCAAATACAGATATTACCTTAGGAGCAGAAACGGTTAATAGAATTATAGGAGGGTTTGATGGTTTTACAAACATAGGAAAGGTAGTTCCTAACTTTTTTGCTAATATTAGAGCCATGGAAGCTAATGGATTGGTGAAAATTAGATCTACACCAAAGCTTTCTACTTTAAATGGCCATCGGGCAACTCTTTCTATAGGAGAGACAACCTATTATGTTGTTACCAATCAAAGTCTTTTTGGATCACAAGTACCGCAATCAATAGAAACCAGGAACTTTGTACCGATAGATGCAGAATTAGCGGTTAGTATCAAACCGTTAGTTTCAGGAGATGGTCAAATCACACTAGACATACATGTAATACAATCTGATTTTAACGGTGTACAAATAGATGAGGAGGCACCTCCAGGTCTAAATTCAAGAGAATTTAGCTCTATTGTTAGAATACAAGATCAAGATATAGCTGTTTTAGGAGGCTTAGAAGAAAAGGTGAAGAATGATTCTGGTAATGGAGTTCCTCTTTTGGCTAGAATTCCAGTAATAAAATGGCTGTTTAGCCAACGTAGAAGAGAAGATTCTAAGCGAAAATTGACAGTGCTTATAAAACCTACAGTGATTTACTAATGTTAGAACGAGTAAAAAAATATATAAAAGATGGAAATTGCTATACAGGCGTTGAATATGTAGAGCGAGATAGTATTCTTAACTTGTACTGTACTCAATTATCAAAGAAGAGAGATGAACTAGATGTAACAGCTTTTTTTGCAATAAATACAATAACTGAACTTTCTTTAAAACTTAAAAAAGATACCTCATTATTTTTAGTAATCAATACCTCTCAAGTATTATCCAAGATTATTGAAAAAAAAGAAACAGATGATTTAACTACTATAAATAGTGCTTTCCCTAATATTGAATTAGACACATTTTATTATGAAATAACTTCTTTTGGAGAAAACCTTATGATAGCTATTTGTAGAAAAGAACATGTAGATGATATTTTAAGTGCTTTTTCAGAAAAGAAACAACAAATAATAGGTTTCTCTTTAGCCTTTCAACAATTATATCAGGTAGAAAAATTTATTGATCAAACAGTGATTAAACTTCCTGAGGCTATATTAAATAGAGAAGATAAACGTATTTCTATCAATAATGCCAATGAAAATAACATTGAATATAACATTAATGGCAGTATAGTAAAAAATACTTTTTTAGTAAGCTTTAGTTCAGCTTTGACACATTTTTTAAATGGAAGCTCTTTAGCATCTAATTTTATAGAAAAAACCTCTTATTTAAAAAGTGAATATTACCAAAAGCGTTTCTTTCAACTTTATTCAAAATCATTTGGAATTACCATTTTAGGGCTACTTTTGATCAATTTCTTTTTTTTTAACCATTACTTTCAAAAAGTAGAAAAATTAAAAGAAACAGCAGAAGTCAACACTTCAAATAAAGAAAAGTTATTAGAATTAAGTGAGATTGTTTTAAAAAAAGAAAAGCTGATAGATGATGTAGTGAGTTCTTCCTCTTCAAAAAGCTCAATGTATCTAGATCAAATAGCGTCACTACTACCTAGTACATTATTACTTTCAAGTATGGATTATCAACCTATTGAAAGTAAAATTAAAAAGAACGAAACCATTTTGTTTGATGTTAATTCAATACATATAAAAGGACAAGCAAAAGATAACGAAGATTTTTCAAAGTGGATAGAAGCTGTTGAAAAATTAGACTGGGTATCAAGACTTGATGTTACTGGGTATGGGTATGAAAATAAATCTACCTCTTCATTTATAGTTTTAATTAATATTGAAAATGAATAGCAAGAAACGAAATATAACATTAGTTCTTATAAGTATTTTAGTGCTTTTTACATGCTATAATTTTGCTATAAAAAAAACCTTTTTATATAAAAAAGAATATAAGCTTCTTAAAAATCAAGAGCTTTTATTTAATGATTTGCCTAAACAATTTGCAGTTCTTAAGGAGAAAAATAAATATTATGATTCATTATTAAATAAATTTCAAATTACAGAAACATCTATTCAAAATAATTTATTAAAAACGATTAATAAAACCGCAAAAAAATTGAATTTGAAAGTTGTTGATTTTAATGAACCTCATAGATATATTGAGAACGAAACAAAGAAAAACACTTATGCATTTGTTGTAGAAGGAAGTTTTGAAAGTATTTTAAAACTTATTCATCAAATGGAGCAAAAAACAAAGTTTGGAGAAGTGATGAATGTTCATTTAGAAAAAGATAAAAATAGGAGAACTAAAAAAGAATTTTTACAAGCAGAAATTATGATTGTGAATTATAACTAAGATTCTTTTTAATCTAGCCGTAAAACGCTAATCATTATTTTACAGAGTTGCTAAGATTTATAAATCTGATTATGCTTAAGTTGAAAACACATGATTAGAAATCTAATTTTAGGGTGAAATTTTAATCTTAAAACTTTTTAATTATGAAAAAAAGAAGCTTAAACCAGAAACTCAAATTATCAAAAAGTACTGTTTCAAGTTTAAAACTTAGACAAATTACTGGAGGAACTCAAGACTCAGATTGTCTTTGTAACATGGCTGGACCAACGGGCCTTTGCGAAACAGCTCCAGCAGTTTGTTTCGGAACAGACACAGGTTCTTGTGGCTGTGGTCAGGGTTGTTAATATTTTAAAATAAACATAAACCATCCTTTTTTGGATGGTTTATGTTTTTATTATTTAATGAAGACCTAAGTAAAGTATTTTAGTTTTATATTTATGTATGCTATTTGTTAAAAGTTTCTATCTTGTATTATGTCTAAATTTTTTTCAAACAAATACTACGATATCTCAAGACTCTCTTCAAAATGTGAGCTATGAATGTTTAGATAAAAAATTAAGAGAGTATTATTATACTAACACTGAAAAATCTAAATTTTATGCTTCAATTCTTCTTAATAAAGCAAAAATTCACAATGATAGTTTAAAAGTTACACAAGCATATTACTATTTGTCTGATTTCAATAACTATGAAACCTCTTTAAAGTATATTGACAGTGCGCTGTCTTTTAATAAAAATAAATATAAAAATGGATACCATACTTTGCTTTATTTTAATCAAGGAAACCTTCATTTTAATCAAGGAAAATATAAGCAAGCTATAGATAGCTATATTCTTGCAAGAGATTATTTTAATAAAAAATATGGAAAGTATCTTTTATTCTCTATTGAGTATAACTTAGGATTGGTTCAAATTTTTGTTGGTGATTATGATAATGCTAAGAAAACATTTGAAAGAAATTATAAATACATTGTTAAAAATAAATTACAAGAAAAATATAAAATTGATTATTTGAAATATTTAGATGCAATAGGTAATGTCTATTGGTATAAAGGCAATATTGACTCTGCAAAATATTTTAATACAACAATACTGAAAAAGGCCAAGCTTTACAAACAACCTTATTATCTTAATAAAGCTAAAATTTCACAAGGAATACTAAATTATAATGAAGGCAATTATCAGAAGAGTATTGATAGTATAACAAAATATTTACCTTATCTAAATAAAAATAATGATAGTTTAGATATAGCTATTGCTCATTTATTTAAAGGAAAAGGATATAAGGCGTTAAATGATTTGGAAAAGGCATTATGGCAATTTAAAAAAGTTGATACAATTATTCAGAGAGACAAAAATTATATTCCCTTGATTCGAGAAAATTATCAACTTTTATATAACTACTACAAACAAAAAGGAGAGTTAAAAAATCAACTTTTGTATTTAGAACGACTAATTAATTTTGATAGTATTTTAAATAATAATAACAAATATCTTAAAAACACACTATTTGCAAAATATAATACACCTAAATTAATTGAAGAAAAAGAAAGAATAATTAAAAAACTTCAAATTGAAAAGATATCTAAATCAAAAACAATTACTTTTTTAGTAATTCTAACTTTGATAGCTTTTGTCTTTGCTTTTTATTATTACAGAAGAAAAAAATCATTACAAGAGCGTTTTGATAGACTAATGAATATTAACGATCTTATTTTAAATAAAAAACCAGAACCAAGTATAGCTAAAGCATTAGAAATATCTCCTGAGATTGTTCAAGACATTTTAAAAAAAATGAAGCAATTTGAAAATGAAAAAGAATTTTTAAATAATACAGTTACTTTACATAGTACAGCAAAAAAGATAGGAACAAATAGTGCTTATTTGTCTAAAATTATAAACCTTTATAAACATAAAAACTTTAGTGTATATGTAGCAGATTTACGAATCAGTTATGTGATTAAGGCACTTAAAGAACAACCTAAGCTTAGAGGTTATACTATAGAAGCCATTGCTTTTGAAATAGGTTTTAAAAATGTACAATCTTTTAGAGTTGCGTTTTATAAACAAACAAAACTTCACCCTTCTTATTTTTTAAAACAGTTAAAAGAACATGAGAAAGTTGCATAGATTTATAAAACTGAACATATACTACTTAACATCATATTAAAGAATTATCTATTTTAGTCAAAACAATTTAACAATAGCATTAATGAAGAAAAAACAATCACTACTTAAACTTAACAAGCAATGTATTGCTAGTTTAACAGAAGCAAATAGGCTTTTTGGAGGCGCTCCAAATCCAACAAACAACACGAATTGGTCCTGTAGAGTAGGAAAATGTAATACAGGAACAACAACAGATGATACTACTACAAATGGAACAGGAATAAACTGCGTTACAGAATTTGCAGAATGTGAGAGTAACTTTGGGGAGGATTCTGAGATACTTTGTAATCAAATAGGGTAATTAATACTATCAAAATATTTTTATAACTGTTTTATTACGTAAGTTACCATGCCCCAAATCATAAAATCATTTTTGTCAGTTACTGTAATAGGTTTGTATTTAGAGTTTTCTGGAAGTAACGTAATACTGTTTTTTTCTATTTTTAAGCGTTTTACAGTAAATTCTCCATCTATAAAGCAAACCGCAATTTTTTTATTCTCTGACAGTAAACTTCTGTCTATTACAAGAAGATCTCCATCATCTAATCCTGCGTCAATCATAGAATCTCCACGAACACGGGCATAAAAGGTAGCATCTTTATTTTTTATCAGTGTTTTATCTAAACTAATACGAGTTTCTTTAAAATCGCTTGCAGGAGAAGGGAAACCTGCAGCAATTCCTTCATTAACAATCACTAATTCAGAAGGAGCATTTTGATCAGGTTTATAGAAAATAAGAGCTTGCTTTTTACTCATCGTACTTCAATGATTTTGTAGGCTTCCCCTAATTAGAACTGCTTAAATTTCTAATATTTCTATAAAATTA
>CAYMDH010000077.1:0-10662 GCA_964389205.1 uncultured Flavobacteriaceae bacterium | reverse complement strand
CTAATTAGTTTAACCCGCTCTAATTCTATTTACACAAAATTTTGGATACTGTCTATATGAATAATTTAAATTCCTTAATTACTGATTAAAACTATTTTTACTCAAAAGCTACTAATAAAATACTTTCTAAAGTTGCTTTTATAATGGCCTCATCAATTTCAATAATATGCCCACTTGTAATGGTTTCGCCTTCTATGTTAATAGCACCTTTTACAATATAGACAAGAGAAGGTTTATCAAATGTTATTTCTTGATTATTTTCTAAATACGTTAATTCTAATTGAGTGTCATTATTATCTTCACGACCGTAGACACTTATGCTTTTTCCTTTTTCGGCTTTATAAATTCTAAAAGAGGCAGCTGGTTTTTCTTCCTGTGGTAATAACCACATTTGTAACATACGTGTGGCAGTAGTTCCTGTGTTTTTTTCATTATGCATAAAACCTTCTAAGCCTGCTTTTTGCACCTGAAATTCCAATTCATTTACAGTAACCCCATGCTCTAAAGATCCTTGATGCGCCAAGGTGCCTTCTACTACAAAAGTTAATACATCAATATGTCTATGCGGGTGTAAACCTGTTTCTATATTGGGTTTAAAATAAGAGTCAGATAGATACACCAAATTACCAATACCTGTCCAAGTCCCTTCTTTAACACCCGAACTGGGGCCATAATAAGGATGTACGATCAATCTTTTTTGCTTTATCCCGTTAAATCCACCAGTTTCAATAGTTTCTTTATCTAATTTTCTTATAATTCCCATGGTAATTAAAGCTAAAATTTTATTTATTTAACTCGGTTAAATTAAAAAATATTTCATTCTCAACCGAATAGAATAAAGGCTTTAATATATTTGCAGCTAAAGCGACCATATAATGAATATTGAAGCACTTCTTGAGCAAATACACGCAAAAAAATCTTTCTTATGTATTGGTTTGGATGTTGACCTAAATAAAGTCCCTAAACACCTGTTAAAGGAAGAAGATCCTATTTTTTCATTCAATAAAGAAATAATTGATGCTACTCACCATTTAGCAGTGGCTTATAAACCCAATACCGCTTTTTATGAAGCTTATGGCTTAAAAGGATGGAAAGCGTTGCAAAAAACCATTGATTATTTAAACAAAAACTACCCTGAGATTTTTACTATTGCAGATGCTAAAAGAGGCGATATAGGAAATACAAGTAGTATGTATGCCAAGGCTTTTTTTGAAGATATGAATTTTGATTCTGTAACAGTAGCCCCCTATATGGGGAGTGATTCCATAGAACCGTTCTTATCTTTTGAAAATAAGTTTACAATTCTTTTAGGGCTTACCTCTAATAAAGGAGCTTTTGATTTTCAAACGAAAACTACAGAAGGAAAAGAATTGTACAAAGTAGTATTAGAAACTTCAAAAGCTTGGAAAAATAGTGAACGACTCATGTATGTAGTAGGGGCAACCAAGGCAGAATATTTAAAAGAAATCAGAGCTATCATACCTGATCAGTTTTTATTGGTGCCAGGTGTGGGTGCGCAAGGAGGAAATTTAGAAGAAGTATGTAAATACGGGATGACAAAAGATGTTGGTTTGCTTATTAACTCTTCAAGAGGAATTATTTATGCTTCAGATGGAGTAGATTTTGCAGCAGCAGCAAAAGTAAAAGCAAAAGAATTACAACAACAAATGGAAGTTATACTAAAAAGAGATTCTCAATAATTAGATATTGTATTATGAGAATTTTTAAGGATCAGCTTTTGCGAACTATTGAAGTTAAAGACCATCCTCAACGCATACTATCTTTAGTGCCTTCTCAAACAGAATTGCTTTGCGATCTTGGTTTGGAAGAAAATATAGTTGGTGTTACAAAGTTTTGCGTACACCCAGAGTATCTTAGAAAAACAAAACCGATAATAGGAGGGACCAAGCAAATAAAAATAGCTGAAATTAAAGAACTGCAACCTGATATTATTTTATGTAATAAAGAAGAGAATACAAAAGAAATTGTAGAGGCACTTGAAAAAATAGCCCCAGTCCATGTATCAGATATTTATACAATAGAAGATAGCTTATCATTGATTAAGAGTTATGGAACATTGTTTAATTGTGATGATATGGCTACAAAAATTGCAAGTCAGATTGAAACAAATTTTAAAGACTTTCAAAATTTCATTAAAGATAAACCTGTTTATGGCGTAGCTTATTTTATATGGAAAACTCCCTGGATGGTAGTAGCTAATAAAACATTTATACATCATTTGTTAGAAATCAATAGATTTAAGAATGTATTTGAAGATGCTGGCAGGTATCCAGAAGTTGATATCACTACTATTTCTAAAGACAAGAATCCTGATTTAATTTTGTTATCATCAGAACCATACCCATTTAATGAATCACATGTTTTAGAGGTAAAAAAGCACACTCAAAATAGCAAAGTGATTTTGGTAGATGGAGAATATTTTAGCTGGTATGGATCTAGACTTATTGATGCTTTTAAATATTTTAAAGAACTACACCTTAATTTATAATTATCTATGTCAGGTATTTACTATTTTAGCCAAAAATTAAAACACATTTGATTAATTATACAAAATACATTCACGAAGATTCTCAAGAATGGGTAACCTTTGTTCATGGAGCAGGAGGAAGTTCTTCTATCTGGTTTAAGCAACTGAGAGAGTTTAAGAAACATTATAATGTATTACTACTTGATTTAAGAGGTCATGGTGATTCTAAAAGTTTAAAAGAAGCATTTAGTAAGAAATACACCTTCGAAGCTATAGCCAATGATATCGTAGATGTTATTGAACACGAAAACATAGAAAAATCTCATTTTATTGGAATTTCATTAGGCACAATACTTATTAGACAGGTGGCAGAAATGCATCCTGAGAAAGTACAGAGTATGATTATGGGGGGAGCTATTATGAAATTAAATTTTCGTTCGCAGCTTTTAATGCGTATAGGGGTTATATTTAAATCGGTAATTCCTTATTTATGGTTGTATAAGTTTTTTGCGTTTATAATTATGCCTAATAAAAATCATAAAGAATCAAGATCGCTTTTTATCAGAGAAGCAAAAAAACTATATCAGAAAGAATTTATACGATGGTTTAAGCTAACGGCAGAAATAAATCCTTTGCTTCGTTTTTTTAGAACCGTTGAGGTTAAAATACCTACTTTTTACATTATGGGAGAAGAAGATTATATGTTTTTACCTTCCATTCGAAAAATTGTTGAGAAACACGCATATTCTAGTTTGTCTGTTGTAGCAAGTTGTGGGCATGTTGTAAATGTAGAAAGACCGCTAATTTTTAATAAAGAAGTACTTTACTTTTTAAATGGTTTAGAAAGAAAAGCCGATTAAAGTTAACCGGCTTTACATTTTAACTAACTACATAATAATTAAGAGAATAATTATCTGGCCATATAAAGATCTTTTAATTTCTTCTAGCTAATGTTAATTTCAAGTTAGTTTTATATTAATTTTTAAGTGAACATAGCCTATTATTGTTATAGGTAAATTGTTTTTAGAAGTGTATTGGTATCTTCTTTGCTTTTAAAAACATCAAAAGTCTTCCCTTGTGTTCTTAAAGCACCTAATATATTGGCATATTGAGCGGCTTTAATAGCGTCATTATGATATACCAATCCATATGCCAAACCACCTGCAAAAGAATCGCCACAACCTGTAGTGTCTATAACATCATTTACCTTCATAGAACTTATAATTTCTTTTTTTATTTGCCCTTCTTGTTTGCTGTAAACTGCGCAACCTCTTGAATCTAAAGTAACATAAAGTAAGGAAACACCTTTGTTTAAAACATCGGTAGCAAATTCATCTAAATGAGAGGTAGCGTTTTCATCATAAAGCCCTTCAGTGTCTTTTGAATAGTCTTTTTCAAACCAAGAACATTGCGATTCTTCTAAATTCATTTTTAGCACATCTATATACGGATACCAATCATCTTTATCTTTCCAATAGGTTCTATATCTTTTTCCATCATCATCAACCTTAGTTGTAGGACCATGAGCATCAAAAATAATAGTAGCTTTGCTTTGTTCTTTTATGGTTTTTAAGGTGTTTAATTCAATTTCAAAATCTGTTATAGGAACAAATACAAAAGCATCTGCATCTAAAAAAGGAATCACATCTATAGAAGTAATTGGGCTCATATTAGAAAGCTGTTTTTCTAACCTATTGTTTTGATCAATAAACTTTAATTCTATGATAGTCCCTTTATCATGATGAGACGAAACACCTTCTGTTTTAATATTGCCATAGGTGTTAAAAAGGGTCGTAATTGCATTTTTATCTTCTTTGTGAATGTGTGCAATAGGTATAATACTTCCTTCTTCTTTTAAAAGTTTAGCCAATGCGATAGTAGGATGTGTTACACATCCATATTTTTCAATAACCTCGCCTTTATGAGTTATGATGGTGTCTCTAGGTATAGGTCCTGCAATTGCAATTTTAAAACTATTCATAACCTACTATCCTGTAATGCAAAAACACGTCTTAATAAATCAGTGGTTCTAGAAGATGCTTTTGTTCTAATTTGTTTTTCTTCTACAGCAATCATCGTATACACTCCATTTAATGCTTCTTGAGTTACATAATCTGCAAGATCTGTAGTAACATCTTTAGTAAGTGGTAATGCATTGTATTTTTGAATGAGGTTTCCCCAAATTTGTGTAGCTCCCACTTTATCTAAAGATTTTTGAATAACAGGGCTAAACTTTCCATAAAGCGCTGCTTTTGTTTTTCCTTGTAAATATTGAGTTGCAGCTTGATCTTCTCCTAATAAAATATTTTTTGCATCGGCAAAAGTAATTTCTTTAACTGCGCCTACAAATATTGGAGTTGCTTCTTTAACAGCATCTTCAGCTGCACGATTTAATACTTTTAATCCTTCATCTGCTAAATTTCCTAACCCAATGCCTCGAAGTGTTTTGTCTACTTTTTGAAGCTCAGTTGGTAATAGAACTTTTACCAATTCATTTTTGAAAAAACCATCTTTTTGAGTAAGCTTACTAACTTGTTTTTGAATGCCAAAATCTAAAGCTTGGCGTAAACCTGAAGCAATTTCTTCATTTCCCAAAGCACCTCCTTGCGGTAATTGGCTTACTACTTGTTGTAATTCTGCGCAGGATGAAAGTATCAGAATAAAAAACACAATAGAAATTCTTTTTAACATATTATTTATCTTTAAAAAATAATTGAAACTCAAATTTAATCTTTTATGGTGAAAATCAATTTTTCTTCTGCACTAATTTGTCTTTGCCTATGTATTATTGGGTGTGATAAAGAAATAAAACAGCAAGAAATAGAAAAACCAGATCAATATATAGTTGTTCTAGGAGTAGTACAAGATGCAGGTTTTCCGCACATTAATAATCCTGATGAATGGAATGATCTTGAAAAAGGAGTAAAAAGCAAAAAATTAGTAAGCTCATTAGGGTTGGTAGATCGTAAAGTCCAAAAAAAATATATTTTTGAAGCTACTCCAGATATGCCCCAACAATTACATGAATTAGAATCAGAGACTTTTAAAAATAAAACATTAATCGATGGTGTTTTTATTACACATGCGCATATAGGTCATTATACAGGACTTATGTATTTTGGGAGAGAAGCTATGGGAGCTAAAAACATTCCTGTATATGCAATGCCTAAAATGAATGCCTTTTTAGCGCAAAACGGTCCTTGGTCTCAATTGGTTACTCTTAAAAATATTAATATACAAAACATAGAGGCAGAAACTAATATCAAATTAACAAGTAATTTATCTGTAGTTCCTTTCTTGGTACCACATCGTGATGAATTTTCAGAAACAGTAGGTTATAAAATTATAGGCACTAAAAAATCAGCTTTATTTATTCCGGATATAAACAAGTGGAGCTTTTGGGAGCGAGATATTGTAGAAGAAATAAAAAAAGTAGACATGGCATTTATAGATGCTACTTTTTATGAAGATGGAGAGATTCCTAGACCAATGAGTGAGGTTCCTCATCCATTTATAAAAGAAACGGCATCACTTTTTGAGAATGAATCTAGCGAGGTGAAATCTAAAATTATCTTCATTCATTTTAATCATTCTAACCCATTGTTAGATAACACTAATAAAGATAGAAAACGATTGAAAAAAGAAGGGTATCGTTTTGCAACCAAAGGGATGAGAATTGAATTATGAATTAAACAAAAACAATAGTTTTATTTTTATAGACCATAGTTTTTCTATTAATATGAAGTTTGATGGCCCTTGACAATACTATTTTCTCAAGATCTCGACCTTTAGAAATTAAATTTTCAATAGTATCTGCATGAGTAATTCTTTGGATGTCTTGTTCAATAATTGGCCCAGCATCTAATTCTTCAGTAACATAATGACTGGTGGCTCCAATTATTTTCACACCTCTTTCGTGCGCAGAATGGTATGGTTTTGCTCCGGGAAAAGCGGGTAGGAAAGAATGATGTATATTGATAATTCTATGTGGATATTCTTTAATTAATAAAGGGTCAATAATTTGCATGTATCGAGCTAAAACAATAAAGTCTATTTGATGTGATCGCAACAATTTTAATTGTTCTAAAGTTCCTTTTTCTTTTATGCTTTTTGTATATGGTATATGATAAAAAGGAATGTTAAAGATGTCGGCTATAGGTTTAAGCTCTTTATGATTACTTAATATAAAAGTGATTTTTGCATTTAATTCTCCTGTTCTGCAACGTCCTAAAATATCATACAAACAATGATCATATTTAGAAACAAAAATTGCCATATTTGGAATAGTATCTTCCATATAGAATTTCCAATCCATAACATATTTGGAAGCAACTGTATTTGAAAAATCCATTTTGAAGCGTGCTGTTTGAAAATTAACCTTTTCAAATTCACATTCTAATCTCATAAAAAAGACATTTTGCTCCCTATTTACATGTTGATCTATGTAAATAATATTCCCTTTACGATTATGAATAAAATTGGTAACAGAAGCAATGATTCCTGATTGATCACGACAATTAATTAACAATGTTATTTGAGCCATCTTATTTGAGTATTATAAAAACTTAAAATTAAGAGAATATTTCACATCATTTTAACAGTGCTGTTTTTTTAGTTATTTAGGAATAATAGGCCCATTTTTTTGAGAATTCCGTAAATTGCAGCACGAAAAAAAGTATTTCATTACATATGGAGCAACAAGTACCCTACAAGCCAAAATATAAAGTTAGAATAGTAACAGCAGCTTCTCTTTTTGATGGCCACGATGCGGCTATTAATATAATGCGTCGAATTATTCAATCTACAGGGGTTGAGGTAATTCATTTAGGGCATGATAGAAGTGTTGAAGAAGTAGTGAATACAGCTATTCAAGAAGATGCTAATGCCATTGCTATGACATCCTATCAGGGAGGTCATAATGAGTATTTTAAATATATGTATGACTTGCTGAAAGAGAAAGGAGCAGCGCATATTAAAATATTTGGCGGCGGTGGCGGTGTAATTTTACCAGAAGAGATTAAAGAATTAATGGAGTACGGTATTACGCGTATTTATTCTCCAGATGATGGAAGAGAATTAGGGCTTCAGGGTATGATTAATGATCTGGTAAAACAATCCGACTTTGCGATAGGAGATTCTTTAAATGGAGAAGCTAAAATATTGGCGAAAAAAAACCCAAAAGCTATAGCACGTGTTATTTCTTCAGCGGAGAATTTTCCTGAAGTAGCCAAAGACACCTTAGAAACAATTCATGCCAAAAATAAAACCTCTAAAACACCAGTATTAGGAATTACAGGTACAGGTGGAGCAGGAAAGTCATCTTTAGTAGACGAACTTGTACGTCGCTTTTTAATTGATTTTCCTGAGAAAACAATTGGAATTGTTTCTGTAGATCCATCGAAGCGAAAAACAGGTGGAGCATTGTTAGGAGATCGTATACGTATGAATGCGATTAATTCTCCTAGAGTATATATGCGTAGTTTGGCAACGCGTCAATCTAACCTAGCCTTGTCAAAGTATGTAAATGAAGCAGTAGAAGTATTAAAAGCTGCTGAATATGATTTAATTATTTTAGAAACCTCTGGAATAGGTCAATCTGATACTGAAATTATAGAACACAGTGATGTGTCATTGTATGTAATGACTCCAGAATTTGGAGCAGCTACACAACTGGAAAAAATTGATATGTTAGATTTTGCAGATCTAGTAGCTATCAATAAATTTGATAAACGTGGTGCTCTAGATGCATTGCGTGATGTTAAAAAACAATACATGCGTAATAATAACTTATGGCATGTACATCAAGATGATATGCCAGTATTTGGTACTATCGCATCGCAATTCAACGATCCAGGAATGAATACGCTTTACAAAGCTATCATGGATAAAATTGTTGAAAAAACTGAATTAGATGATTTGAAATCTAACTTTCAGATTTCGAAAGAAATGAGCGAGAAGATTTTTGTAATTCCTCCATCTAGAACACGTTACTTATCTGAAATTTCAGAAAATAACCGTGCGTATGATAAAACAGGAAATGCACAAGTTGAAGTTGCTCAGAAATTATATGGGATTTATAAAACCTTATCATCTGTTATAGAAAGCACCCCTGAATTAGACAAGGCAGGAATTGCTTCAGAATCGATTCAATCTACTCCAGAAAATGAAGATTTTGTAAAGCTTTTAATTGCAGAATTTGATCGTGTAAAATTAAATCTTGATCCATATAACTGGGAAGTAATTACAGGCTGGGATGAAAAAGTAAACAAGTATAAAAATCCAATTTACTCTTTTAAAGTAAGAGATAAAGAGATTAAAATAGAAACACATACAGAATCATTATCGCATTCACAAATTCCAAAAGTAGCATTGCCTAAGTACCAAGCATGGGGAGATGTTTTAAGATGGTGTTTGCAAGAAAACGTGCCAGGAGAGTTTCCATATACATCAGGATTATATCCATTTAAACGTACAGGGGAAGACCCGACGCGAATGTTTGCAGGAGAAGGAGGCCCAGAACGTACCAATCGTCGTTTTCATTATGTAAGTATGGGATTACCAGCAAAGCGTTTGTCTACAGCTTTTGATAGTGTAACACTGTACGGAAATGATCCAGATTATCGCCCAGATATTTATGGAAAAATTGGAAATGCCGGTGTATCTATTTGTTGCCTAGATGATGCGAAGAAATTGTACTCAGGCTTTAATTTAGCACATGCAATGACATCGGTGAGTATGACTATTAACGGTCCTGCACCCATGTTATTAGGTTTCTTTATGAATGCAGCTATCGATCAGCAATGTGAGATATATATTAAAGAAAAAGGCATTGAAAAAGAGATTGAAACCAAGATTGCTAAAATTTATAAAGAAAAAGAAGTAGAGCGACCACGATATAATGGAGATTTGCCAGAGGGTAATGACGGTTTAGGTTTAATGCTTCTTGGGGTTACTGGAGATCAAGTACTAGCTGCCGACGTATACCAAGACATAAAAATTAAAACTATTGCTCAAGTAAGAGGAACAGTACAAGCAGATATTTTAAAGGAGGACCAAGCACAGAATACCTGTATTTTCTCTACAGAATTCGCACTGCGATTAATGGGAGATGTACAAGAGTATTTTATTGAAAATAATGTTCGCAATTTCTACTCGGTTTCTATTTCTGGGTATCATATTGCAGAAGCTGGGGCCAACCCTATCACACAATTGGCATTAACCTTAGCAAATGGATTTACGTATGTAGAATACTATTTGTCAAGAGGAATGGATATCAATAAATTTGGGCCAAACTTATCCTTCTTTTTCTCTAATGGTATCGATCCAGAATATGCAGTGATTGGTCGTGTTGCACGTAAAATTTGGGCTAAAGCATTGAAACATAAATACAATGCAAATGCCAGAGCGCAAATGTTAAAATATCATATACAGACCTCAGGACGTAGTTTACATGCACAAGAGATTGACTTTAATGATATTCGTACTACGCTTCAAGCTTTATATGCGATTTATGATAACTGTAATTCATTACATACCAATGCTTATGATGAAGCAATTACTACGCCTACAGAAGAATCTGTAAGACGCGCAATGGCCATACAGTTGATCATTAATAAAGAATTAGGACAGGCAAAAAATGAAAACCCAATACAAGGTTCTTTCATTATTGAAAAAATGACTGATTTAGTAGAAGAAGCAGTTTTAACTGAATTTGATCGTATTACTGAACGTGGAGGTGTACTTGGAGCCATGGAAACGATGTACCAACGTAGTAAGATACAAGAAGAAAGTTTGTATTATGAAACCTTGAAACACAATGGAGATTTTCCAATTATTGGGGTGAATACTTTCTTGAGTTCTAAAGGTTCGCCGACTGTAGTGCCTAAAGAAGTAATTCGCGCTACGGAAGAAGAAAAACAGTTTCAAATCGATACGCTAGGCAGTTTGCATAAAGTAAATGATACAGCAGCCATGCTAAAAGATTTACAACATAAAGCGATTCATAATGAAAATATTTTTGAAGCTTTAATGGAAGTTTGTAAAGTATGTTCTTTAGGGCAAATTACAAGCGCTCTTTTTGAAGTAGGAGGGCAGTATCGTAGAAATATGTAAAAAATATTTTGACTAGTCCTAAAAAACCGTTACAGTTTTTAATGGATTAAAAATAATTAAAT
>CAYMDH010000076.1:0-10783 GCA_964389205.1 uncultured Flavobacteriaceae bacterium | reverse complement strand
TATCTTTTTTACTCATAAAATCTACTTAAATATTAATCGAACTCAGGTTATTAGGTAATAATCCTGAACAAAACAATGATACTAAAAAGAAAAAAACGAAAAAGTTATGGCTTGTTCAATGGGTTAAGTTTCAAAGTAAATCAACACGTATTATTGTTTTACTATTCCTGATATTTATTACAATTGCTTTATCATTGGTAATTGGTTATTACAGTTATTTACAATGGCTTCCTTCTTTATGGGAATGGGGATTTAATCCTTTATCTTGGAAATGCATTCTTTCTGTTTTAGGAGCACTATATCTTGTGATTTTTCCGTTTTTTCCTTTAATATTTATTGGAGATAATATTTCTGAGATTTTTCAACTTTATACTTTAGAGGCTGAAGAAGATTTTACGAATAAACTAAATCAAATTGAAAAGAAGCAATCTGATTATGAAAATATTTTAGAAAAGAAAGATGTTGAAGGATTAATTCCGCTAATTACATATAGTCGTATTGAACTAGAACAATACCATAAAATTGGTTTAAGTCAAACCCAAAAAAGTTATCGTTATTCTATAATTGCAATGTGGATTGGTTTTTTGATTATTGCATTTGGTATGGTAACTTATATAATTCCGAGTAAATATATAAATGCAGATTTAATAAGTGGCAACTTTCAAATTTTGACGATTGGAAGTGGAATAATAACTGAACTTATATCTGCATTATTTTTATGGATATATAAGAGTTCTATGAGCCGACTGACATATTTTTACAATAGACAAGTTTTTATTCATAATGCTCTATTTGCATTTAAAATTTCGAATACAATGAAAGAATCAGATACAGCAAAAAAAATTATTGTGGATAAAATTCTTGAATTTGGAATTTCATCAAATAAGTTTGATTTAATGACCAATAAAAAAAATTAAAAATTAGCGCACAACAATGTATCTTCATTACGTAGGACTCGACTACGTCTGTACACTTGGAATTGTTAATGTCCATACTAAACGAAAATTAACATTTATAAACTCGCAACTGACGGTTATGCCAGACCGTTAACCACATTAAACCTAACATTTAAAAACATCAAATAATGAATGCTTATCAAGTGTAGTGAATAATTTACATATAGAGTATTTTAAGCCCCTTTTTAACTTCGTAGGAAAATCAAGACTACTTTAAAGTTTTTTGAAATACTACGAATCGTTTTTTGCGTTCGCATTTCGAGCCACTACGTTCGCGAAAGGCTCCTGCACCCACTACTAAAAACAATTCTTGATTTCTTTTAAAACTTTAAATAAGTTGTTTATTGAAAATGCCTATTAGAAGAAAACTCTTTTTAAACCAGTATATGTTTGATTATCGTGTAAAGAATTATCGAAACCTTGGAGATAATTTAGCGATAATCAAACGGTTTTTAAAAGTGAAACTTTAAAAAAATACCTTCTTAAAAAGCATCCTTTTTAAATTCCTTTTTGGATGAGCAAAAAGGAATGAAGAAGAATAGATTTCATCAATGAAATAAGTAGTATTGGCTTCGCTGAATTTAAATTTGGCAAGCAAAGAAAATGAATAATAATAAAACATTTCAAACCCCTATAAAACCCTTTCATCTATAAAAAAGTAAGATATAGATTAGATTAAGTACCTTTAAGTAATATTATTATACATTAATCCTTAATTATCTATCTAATGAATACCAAACCTTATTACGCTGTTATTTTCACCTCTACAAGAACCAAAAAAGATGATAAAGGCTATGCAGAAATGGCTCAAAAAATGGAAGAGCTAGCAAAAAAACAAGAAGGTTTTTTAGGGATAGAAACGGCAAAAAGTGAATTGGGAATTACCGTTAGTTACTGGAAAGATTTACGCTCTATTTTGAGATGGAAAAAAAATGCTGAACATCTTCAAGCACAAAAAAAAGGGAAAGAAGAATGGTATAGTTGGTATAAAATACGCATTAGTTTAATTTTGAGAGAATACGATTTTAGTGAGACTTGAAAAAACTAAAAGAAGGATAATTCAATTATCCCTCTTTTTTTAAATGTTATTTATGCAATTCCTCCACACCATTTATACTCTTTACTTATACAATAAGGCCCATCATCATGGCCTATAGTTGGGATATCGCATCACCTTTAGTAAATTGATCTAGGCAATACTCAATAGAGATACATATAACTCCAAAGGTACATGTAATAGAAGCTGTACCTCCTTTTATTGAATTGCCATTAAGTTTGCCAATAGTTTTTTTACTAAGTTTTAATTTTTTAAGTTTCTTTTTTTTCATAATCATTAAGTTTTAAATTATTTATTATGATTAAATATAATTCGTATATAGCTGATAATAAATAATCTATACTCCAATTTCAAGAAATTGGAGTAATTTTATATGTGTAATAATTGCTGTTTTATTTAATTTGTTCAACTCCCCTTAAAGCCTTAATTTTAAGGCTTATTATTCTTAATTTCCGCCATGAAAAATGAATATATCATTTCTTTAGATCAAGGAACAACTAGTTCTCGTGCTTTACTCATTGATAAAAAAGGAAAAATAGTAGGGATGGCTCAAGAAGAGTTTGAACAAATTTTCCCGAAATCTGGATGGGTAGAACACAATCCTAAAGCCATTTTAGAAACACAATTGAAAGTTTTTAAAGAAGTTTTAAAAACCAACGCTGTTTCACCTTCAGAAATCAAAGCTATTGGAATTACAAATCAAAGAGAAACTGCAGTCGTTTGGGATAAAAATACTGGGGAACCAATATATAATGCAATTGTTTGGCAAGACAAAAGAACTGCCAATATTTGCGAAGAACTGAAGAAAAAAGGACTAGATGAATACGTAAAACATACTACCGGATTAGTTATAGATTCTTATTTTTCTGGAACAAAAATAAAATGGATTTTAGATCAGGTAGAAGGTGCCAGAGCTAAAGCAGAAAAAGGAGAGTTGATTTTTGGAACCATAGATACATGGTTGGTTTGGAATCTAACTAAAGGAGCTAGCCATTACACAGATTATAGTAATGCATCCCGAACGATGGTGTATGATATTGTAAACTTACAATGGGATAAAGAATTGCTAAAAGAATTAGATATTCCTGCATCTATGCTTCCGGAGGTGAAACCTTCTGCTTTTCACTTTGGAGACTACCAGCTCGAAGGAGTTAAAATCCCGATAGCAGGAATTGCAGGTGACCAGCAGGCAGCCTTATTTGGGCAAGGATGTTTTAAAAAAGGAACTGCCAAAAATACTTACGGCACAGGTTGTTTTATGTTAATGAATACTGGGAAAAAACCTCAATTTTCTAACAACGGATTATTAACTACAATAGCTTGGGGATTAAACGGTGAAGTGCGCTATGCTTTAGAGGGAAGTATTTTTATAGCGGGGGCAGCCATTCAATGGTTAAGAGATGGTCTACAAATTATAACATCAGCACCAGAGTCTGAAGCTTTAGCTCAAGAAGTAGCGGGAGATAATCCTGTATATTTTGTTCCTGCTTTTGCAGGCTTAGGGGCTCCTTATTGGGATATGTATGCTCGTGGTGCTATTTTTGGGCTTACTCGAGATACAGGTAAAAATCATATAGCGAGAGCTACCTTAGAGTCATTAGCCTATCAAACAAAGGATATTATTAAAGCAATGCAAAACGATTCTGGGATAAAACTTATGAATTTAAGAGTAGACGGCGGTGCTTGTGCAAATGATTTTCTAATGCAATTTCAAGCAAATATTTTAAATGTAGAAGTGTTACGCCCAGAAGTTATAGAATCTACGGCGATGGGTGCTGCTTTTCTTGCAGGAATAACAGTTGGTTTATGGACACAAGAAGAGATAAATGAAAATAGAGATATAGAAAGAATTTTTAGCCCAACCTTAGAAAAATCAAAAAGAAAAAAACTATACAACGGCTGGAAAAAAGCCATTAAAAGAACAAAAAACTGGTATGACGAAGATTAAATTCTCCAATTTAGAGAGAGGGAAAATAGTTGAAAAACTTAAAGAAACTGACTTTGATCTAGTTGTCATAGGAGGAGGAATAACAGGAGCAGGAATTTTATTAGATGCAGCTTCCAGAGGTATGAAGGTAGCGTTAATAGAAAAAAATGATTTTGCATCGGGAACAAGTAGTAAGTCAACAAAATTAATTCATGGAGGGCTTCGCTACCTTAAGCAATTTGACTTCTGGTTGGTTAAAGAAGTAGGTTCTGAAAGAGCCATCGTTCATAAACTAGCACCACATTTGGTAATTCCTGAAAAAATGCTTTTACCGTTAATAGAAAATGGATCGTATGGAAAATGGTTAACCTCTATTGGATTGAAAGTATATGATATTTTGGCACAGGTAGAAGGGGATGACCAACGTAAAATGCTGGAGAAAAAAGAAGCGATGGCATTAGAGCCATTATTGCCAAAAAAGATTTTAAAAGGAGCTGGATATTATGCAGAGTATCGAACAGATGATGCTCGTCTAACCTTAGAAAATATTAAAACAGCTTTAGATTTTAATGGCATTCCTATTAATTATACAGAAGTAACAGATTTTGAATATGAAAATGATACTATATCTGGAGTAAAAGTAACAGACGAAATTACGGGTGAAGCATATTCAATACAAACAAAATATGTTATAAGTGCGGCTGGACCTTGGGTTGATGAACTTCGCGAAAAAAATAAATCAAAAAAAGGAAAGCGATTGCATTTAACTAAAGGAGTTCATTTGGTGTTTCCTCATGAAAAACTTCCTATCAAACAATCTGTATATTTTGATGTTCCAGATGGCCGAATGATGTTTGCTATTCCCAGAGGGAAAATAACCTACGTTGGTACTACAGATACAAACTACAATGATAATAAAGATAAGGTACAAGTAGATATGGCAGATGCCATTTATCTTATTTCTGCTGTCAATAATATGTTCCCAAAAATCAATCTTGAAATGGAAGATATTATTTCAACATGGGCAGGATTGCGGCCATTAATACATGAAGAAGGAAAATCTGCTTCTGAACTTTCTCGTAAAGATGAAATTTTTGTTTCAGATACCGGTTTAATTAGTATTGCAGGAGGCAAGCTTACTGGCTATAGAAAAATGGCTGAACGTGTTGTAAATCGTGTAGTAAAAGAGTTCGATGATGATTATGATAGAACATTCAAAAAGAATTATACTGATGAAATTCCATTAACGGGAGGACCTTTTAAAAATTTTAAAGCAGTAAAAAAGTATATTCAAGAAATTTATACAAAGATTCTACAAGAAGGCTTTATAGAATATGATGCTTGGTATTTGGTTACTAATTATGGAAAACAATCTGAAAAAATATTAGAGATATACGCATCACTTAATGATCAAGATATTTATACAAGAATGATTAAAGCAGAGCTTCATTATGGAATTGAAAATGAAATGATTCAAACCCCAATGGATTTCTTTATACGAAGAACAGGGCGATTGTATTTTGATATAAATAGTATAAGAATACATCTTGAAACAATCTTAGAAGAGTTTAAAGCTGTTTTTAAATTAGACAGCGATACCATAGAACGTTACAGAGATACTCTTAACAGAGAAGTAGAAGAGCACTCTAATTTTAGTTTTGATAGGGTTTAGATTCAACGTCCTTGAATAGTTATAATACTGTTCCTGAACTAACTAGGAATCTAATTTTAGTTTGTATTTTGTTAGCATTAGCTTTAATATCGGATGCAAAATTTCTTGCCTGAAATCTTCATCGTAATCGCAATTTGCTAATAATACCAGACCAATTCTTTTTTCTGGAATCATAATCAAATAGCTTCTGTATCCTTTATCTCCGCCATAATGCCCAATAGTTTTTTCAGTAAACAAATTGTTTAATTTAAAACCTAAACCAATATAAGGGTATTCATTAAAGCTTGGTTCTAACATTTCTTTTAAATTTTCCTTAGAATCTGAGTTATTAGCTAGTTTTAAAAATGAAATCATCCACTTACTTAAATCGTTTGATGATGAATTTAATGTGCTACTTGGTGCCTGCTCTCGTGTATATGGATAAATTTTACGTTTATATATCTTTTTAGAAATAAGTTTTTTAGAATGTGGCGATGTCTTTATTGAATCAGGTATTTTGAAATATCTAAAATCGCTGCTTAGCATTTGATTCTGATTTAAAATATTTTCTTTAATAAATAAGTCAAAATTAGTTCTAGATATTTTTTCAATTACATAACCCAAAACATTATATCCTAAATTACTGTAGTAGTATTTTGTATGTGGCTCAAATTTTAATTTTAAATTAAGATTTAAAATGTATTCCTTTAAACTACTGTTAGATTGATTATTATTTTTCCAATTATAGTTGCTTACATCAGTTAGCCCAGAAGTGTGATTAAGTAATGACTTTATAGTAACATTTTTCACATTATCATCTCTATATCTCAATTCTGGAATAATTTGTGTCAATTTGTCGTCAAGACTAAGCTTATTTTTTTGTACGAGTATCATTATAGCTTGAGCTGTAAATAATTTACTAATAGATGCGGTATGAAAATTTGTATTGCTAGTAATTTTATCTTTAGTATTAATATTCTTTACTCCATAGCCTTTTGAATATACTATTGAATCGTTTTTAACAATACCAACTGATAATCCAGGGATACTATAAGTGTTCATTTTTTCAATAACAATTGAATCCACTTTTCTATTAAAAGAATTTAAGGGCTTTTCAACTTCTATACGCTGTTCAAAATGTTTTCCTAAGCAAGACTGAGTAGTTAGAAAAATTAAAATCAAGGGTCTAAATATGGATAGGTGTTTTTTCATAAGTTCTCATATAAATATTTTGCAGCTGCTTTAGCCATTTCTTTTTGATTATGACCGATAGCTGGAATGATTTTTAATTCCCAGTTAAAAGTCATATTTGATTGTTGGGCAGTTTTCACACTTTTATTATAAAAGTAACCACCTCTAGCCAATCTATTTGTGCCTTGTTTATCTACAGTTTTGGAACGTAATAGTGTACCGCCTGTTTCATGTTCGTTATCTAGTTCTCCCAAGAAAAGTATCAGATTCTTCCTAAATGAACGCTTTAGTTGTTTATTATCAATATCACTCATTCCAAAAGGGAATTTTGTAACATCATCTGGCAATGTGTAAGTGCCTGAATTAGAAGCAAGAATTCGATTTGCTTTTGATTTTGGTTGCATTAATACAAAACGATGTAAAATTTGACCGCCAGCAGAATGGTCAAACATATCATATTTCTTTTGTTTTGATTTGGTAACCTTTTTAATTAATTTAAAGATTCTGTCGAAATCATTAAATATCCATTCGTTTTTATTGGCATTGAAATTAAATTTCACCACACCTTCATCTATATGTACTTGATTTGTATTTTTTTTAAAACGTATCCCTTTTTCTAAGTTTAAGTTTTTTACCATACTACCTAGATGATAATCGCCGTAAGGATAATTTTTTTCTGGGTAAGAAGGGGATATAATAAGTACACTATATTTTTCTGAAGCTTTAATCCAAGAATCTCTATAGTCATCTCCATTTCTACCAGCACCAGGAATAACCATTAGTATTTTTGAGTTTGAAGTCATATTTTTTGGTTTGTGATAATAAACTTTAATTACATCATTTTCATGACCAACACCTCCTGAAATGAAAAAAGACCCAGAACCTTCACTTATTTGAACTAATGGATTGGTTTTTTGTTGAGCAAGTGAATAGTTAAAAAAGCAAATACAACATATTGCAATAAATATTAATATTTTAATTTTCATGTTTTTGAATTTAATTATTTCATGAGGTAAAAATCGTCTTTTAAGTTTTGTATACTTTATATTTTAGATCGATAAGGTTCTTTTCATTATATATAACAAACAAAATCTGATAGTATTCATTTAGAGGTTATTAATACTAATTAGGGAGAAATTGAAGTGAATTCGTCTAAAAATCAGTTAATAAGTAGCATTAATATATACTTTTGCGATTATGAATCACTCACCAAAAAACCGTATTACTAGTGCTCTTCAAAAACGTTGGTTGGGTCATATCTTTTTTTGGATGCTATTGCTGTTTTTTTACACCATTGCAATGAAGAGCAATTATGGCTCTTTATACAAATCGTTTAATCGTAATGTTATTTTATTGATTCCACAGATATTAGCTACATATTATATTCTCAGCTTTTTAAACCCAAAATTACTTTACAAGAAAAAATATGTGCTTTTTGGGATTTTGTTTTTAATTGGAACCTATGTATTTTCAAGCTTAGCGCGCATTTTAATTATATATGTTGTAGAAGAATTATACAGGCAACCACCTTTTAGGCAAGAATCATTTTTTGAAATTGCTTTAGATTTTAAAAGACTCTATAAAGATTTTTTTTATAAAGTATATTTACCAGTATTTCTTTTTATCAGTATAAACCTGATTATAGAACGTTTTAAGGAAAAGAATAAAAATGAACGTTTAGAAAAAGAAAAAACAAAAGCCGAATTAAATTTTTTAAAAGCTCAAATTCATCCACATTTTTTATTTAACACATTAAATAACTTATATACGCTTACGCTTCAAAAGTCTGATAAGGCTTCAGATACTGTTTTAAAGCTATCAGATATGCTTGATTATATGCTATATAAATGCAATGAAAATAGAGTTTCTATCGATCAGGAAATCAAACTATTACAAAACTATATGGATCTGGAAAAGTTGAGGTATGGAGATAGAATAAAACTTTTTTTTAATAAAGATATTGATGATTTTCAGACTCAAATAGCACCATTAATTTTAGTATCATTAATCGAAAATGCTTTTAAACATGGAGCAAGTGGGTCTGTTATTATTCCTGAAATAAAAGCTGATATTAAAATTAAAAATGAAGCCTTATTATTCTCTATTTATAATACCAAACCAATAAATGTGCAAAAAGACCCTACGAACTTTAAAGACGGAATAGGGCTAACAAATACCAAAAGTCAATTAGAATTAATTTACCCAGACAAACATTCCATCGATATTGAAAAAAACGATACTTCGTATCATGTAATTCTTAAGATAGATTTAAAAGAAGAAATTTTGTAGAACTTAAAATTAAAGCTTTGTGAAAGTACAATGTATTATTATAGATGATGAACCACTTGCTATTGAGCTGATTAAAACGCATATTGCTAAATTCCCCAATTTAGAAATGGTAGCAAGTTGTCATAACGCTATGGAAGGATTTGAAGTTTTAAAATCGAGACAAGTCGATTTAATTTTTTTAGATATTCAAATGCCATTATTAACAGGAATTGACTTTTTAAAATCATTAAGTAACCCCCCAAAAGTTATTTTCACAACCGCATTTAGAGAATATGCTTTAGAGAGTTATGAATTAGAAGTTGTTGATTATTTACTTAAACCCATTTCTTTTGATCGTTTCTTTAAAGCTGTAAATAAATATTTTAAAACTGCAGTACATAAAAATACGCATTTGGTAAATAAAGCTATAGATAATAATAGTTCGACTTTCATCAATATAAATACGAATAAGAAACATTTTAAAGTATTGTTTTCAGATATTTTGTATGCAGAAAGTTTAAAGGATTATGTGCAAATTCACACTGTAGAAATGACTTTAGTAACTAAAGATAAGATCAGTGATTTTGAGCATAAATTGCCAAATAATTTTTTGCGAATTCATAGATCTTATATTGTAAACTTAGATAAAATTACAGCCTTTACAACACATGACATTGAAATAGGAAAGCTAGAAATCCCTATAGGAGTGAGTTATAAAAATGAAGTTTTAAGGATTCTAAAAAGTACTTGATAAATTATATAACTTTAGTTTTGATAGAGTTTAGATCTCTAATCTTAATAAGGAATCTTACATATACTATTAGTAAGATGAAAAAACCCTCACCTTAATCCTCTCCTACTGGGAGAGGAGACTTAATTCCAATTAATAGAGGTCTCTTCATTAATACATGAGAGGTCTGGTTGCTTGTCTGGGTTGTCTAAAAATGCGCTGCAAATATCAAAAAAACAAGCATTGAAAAAACTGTGCCCTTCCATTTTAAATTCAGCAAAATAAGAATTTGACAAGCTCTTTACTGCTTTTCTAGCATTTTGTGGAGGAGTTACTGGATCCAGTCTACCATTTAGCACTAAGGTAGGGATGTCTGAAACTACGGCTTTGTTTTCATAAGCATCTGCTCTAAATGGATGCCACTTTTCTAATAATTTTGCATCAGAATTGAAATAAGCAGGGGCAATATTGTGAAACTCAGGATTTCGTTTTAGATCTTTTGAAAACTCGGTATCTCCATTAAAAGGAAGTTCATCATAGGCATTTACAGACATATTCATTGCAAAATTAATAAGACTGGAAACAGTGGCAGTAGGACGCAGTGCTTGTCTTATTATATTAGGATTCTTATTGTCTATAGCATCTATAAAAGAAGGAATAAGACCCATAGAAGATCTACTGTACAACAATTGATGTGTCATTAATAACATATCTTGAGCATTCAGTACAAAAGGATCACCATTAAACTCTAATTTAAGTGGAGTTGTTTCTAACTTTTTAAGTGTATTAAAAAACTTAGATTTAATATCTGGATAGCGTTCGCTGCAATTAGGGTCATTTTCACAAGCATTAAAAACTCCAAATAATGACTGTTTGAAATTGCTGATTAGATTTTCATATAAATTAGTCTCTGGTGCAAAAACCCCAAAAATAACAGATGCCTTAACACTATTAACCTGAGTTCGATTAATATTTAAGTAGATTTTATGAGTAAAAAAGATAG
>CAYMDH010000075.1:0-10816 GCA_964389205.1 uncultured Flavobacteriaceae bacterium | reverse complement strand
ATCAATCTATTAAAACTAATCAACTCGCTTTTTATTAATCGAACTCAGGTTATAAATACTGAAAAAGTTTGGCGCAAAATGATAGTAAAAGGGAAATATAAGTATAAATACAAGACTATTAATCTAAGAGCTTCTGTAGCTAAAAGGTTTAGAAAATTTTCAAGAAAAATAAAAGGTTCGCATTCAGATACAATAAACCTGATTATTGATTTTTTTGAATGGCACGGGTTTTTACCCAATGAACGATTTGAAAAAGGAATACTTCGAGAGCTATTAAAAAACAGAAAACGTACTGAGGCTCTTATAGCTATATTACGGAACATAGAAAAGAATGACATAAAACCTACAACGGCAATGTTATTATCACTCTTTGAAGGAGTGGTAGAAGAAGAGGAAGAAGAACCAAATGGATTAGAACAATATTTTAAAGATGGAGAACCTATTAAGATAGAAGATATTACTGCTTCAAAAGCAGAGCTAGATCGTATGCAAATGAAATTAGAAAAAATAGAAGATCGATTTAGTTATGTACTAAAGAATATTAAAGTGGTTAAACCAGCTATAGGAAAGACCTATTTGAAAGTTGAGATTACAGAAAATGAACTTACAAAATTTAAAAGAATACTCGAACAAGCTGCCTAATCCAAAAGCTAAGAAAGATTAGTTCGGAAAGATATGGGGCTTGCAGCACGAAACGTTGTTTCACTCGCTTACTATTCTCTAATAGATCAATCAAAAAAGTCTATTTGTAAATAGTGTTTGCCATAGATGCCAAAATAATAAAAGAGCAAGTGGGTATCGGTAACTTTGATTAATAATTTAGTAATTAATAAAGTTAGACACTTGCTCTATTTCTTAGGTAGATAGCGCAAATGAGGCAGTCATGTTGTTAATTGGAGGGCTAAATTGTAAGCAAAAGTTACTTTTATATGTTACATTACAACTAACGACTACCCCATGCGCCGACTAAAACTTCAACACTAACCATCAAAGTTATAATTATGAAAAAAAGAAAAGTTTTAGTCATATCTCTTCTTGTTGATTTAATCAATTTTAAATATCTCATTTTCTGTTAATCCAGTATGCTCTTTTATAATTTTGATTACATAATAATGCCCAATTTTATAGTGACTTTTTCTATATATCCAATTAATCATATTAGACTCTCGTATCTTCATTTTAGTAATGATTTTTTTGCGTAAAGCCCTGTCAACCTTTAACCGTTGGTAGACATCTTCTTTAATTGTCATTATTTTCGTAATATTGTTATTATCATAATGATAAAACAAATATACTAAACAAGTTTAGTAAAAACAAAACTATTGCTAAACTTATTTTTTAATTTAACCCTCGTTGTTTTTGAAAGTAAAGGAAGAAGAAAATATAATTGATGCCATTATCGCTAAATATCGCGAGTTGAATATTACGGCTTATGAAGTGGCTCAATATACTCCTTTGACTGAAGCAGGTGTTATAAAAATATTTAAAGGAGATTCTAAAAAACCTCGACAAACTACTATTGATGTTCTAATAAAATTTCTAGAAGATAAATATAATGTCGCTAGAAGCCAGTTTTATTCAATTGAATCCAATAGTAATATCTTATATAAGGAGATGTATAAAGATTCTTCTTTGATTAATAATAAATTTGAAAATATAACATTAGACGATATTGCATTATACTGTATTGTACATGATAAAGAATTGATGGAGAATGAGGTTTTTAAAACCTATATTAATAATAAGCAATCAAAAGCTTTAAAAGAGTATGCTGAAAATTTATTAAGAGAAAAAGGAATATTGTAATATATTAATAGTTAGTTTTTAAAAGTAGATAATTTATAAAATCCATTTTGTTGTAGTTTTTTCTTTGCGTACTGATTAAAGATATAAACTGGTCTTCTAAGTTTTTGGTTTCAGCTTCTGCTTCTTCTATTAATTTTTGTTTTAACTCTTCAAAAGTAATCTCAAATTCTTCTAGAGTTTCTTCTGTGATGGGAATTCCTGCTTTTCTAAGTTTTATTATTTCATGTTCAAGCTTTTTAGATTTCATCGCTCACTTTTCTTAGGGTTTCAGAAGTTTGCTTGTCAAAATCTTCTATATAACGATCTATTACTTTTGCGTTTTGTGGAGTTTCTAATTTAATAGCCATTTTCAAAAAATGGTGAACTCTAATCTTTCCAATTAACGCTATCAAAGTACCTATTTGACTTTTGGAGGTTTTAATTTGTAGTTGAAGAGATTTAACTTTTAATCTTAAGTATTTAACCTTGCTTGTTTCTTTAGGTAATTTAGTAAATGTATAGCCAATGAAAAAGGAAATAAGAATCATTAATGAATAATAATACCCCTCATGGAGATCTACACCTCTAGGCCAAAATGTACATCCAAGAAAAAAGACCCCTATTGTAACCAGCGTAATAGTTAACATATTGGTTATAGTAATTCCTATTTCATCTTTTATATAATTATTCTTAATCTTAATAACAAAATAAGAGATTAACAACATGTCTACAGGCCATTGTATAGAATATAGAAATGTTGATTTATGTTGATATCTAAATATAGTATCATTACCCAAAAAACCTCCAGCATCTTGATTTGGGAATACTAAAAAGTATAGGTGAGCAAAATTTAATAGTAACCCACCTATAGATAAAAATGCTATAAATGGATTCTTTTTAGCTGCAATTAGGATTTGATGGAGGACACGCTTTGGCTGGGTCAACTGCTTGCGCTTGTGTTTCATTTTGTAATTCTGTTCCATTTACTTCTTGTTCTGATAAAATTTCATCATCTGGACTGCATGATATTGTTATTAAAATCAATAAAGATGTAAGAAGAAAAAATACTTTTTTCATAATAAATAAATTTTAGATTATACTATAATAAGGTACAATCTAAAAGTGTTTTTTTCTTACAATATATATATTGTTTTTAAAATTTTATTAACGTTGCATACTTTTGAAATGATTATTTAAAATTGATTTTACTATATAAATTAGGCAACTAATGTACTATTTTTTTAAAAACAGTTTTATTTGAATTAAAGAAAAAACTTATAATTAATTTGTAAGAAGGTTTTAATGTATTTTTTTTATGGTAAAACCATAATTTTTTGCTCTAGCAATATGTATAATAATTATTTTACTCTTTCAATGATAGCTCGAAAGACAGTTATTATATAAATAATCATAAAAAAATAATAGAATTCAGTCCTTTTTCATAAAAAAAGACTCATTAATTCAATTTTTAACTATTCACTCTTTTTTGTACGAAAAATATTTACTTAACTTTGACTTGTAATTGCGTAACTTATATTGATTTTTTGCATAACTTATATATTTAAGATTAGCTACCTTAAATCAAATACTATTAATAAACATGATCTTATTGAACATTATGATAAAGTTAAAGAGTATAAAAAGATTTTAATATGTGATTATTGTGAAGTTTAGAGAAACCTAATTATGAAAAATTTGAAATACTGTTTGTTAATCACAACACTTTTTTTTGCTAAAGTAAATGCGCAGCAATCTAAATGTAATTATATAGAAGATTACTATCCAGTTGTTTATAAAGCTCAAATTGAATATTTAAAAGGGAATTTTGAAAAATCTTATCATTTATTTGATAGTGTTAGAAGCAAATGCGAGTTATTAAATAATCAAGATATTATTGAACGTATAGTCTTTGCTGAACTAAGTGGTAGAAAAGGACTTTATGACCAAGCGTTTCATTATTTACAATTAGCTATTAAAGACGGATTCAACTTTGTTTATATAGAAGGTAATGAAAATTTAGATTTTCTTAAATCTCATCCGAAATGGAACGAATTAAAAAAAGAAGCTGATTCTCTAACAACCATTTTTGAAAAAACAACAGAATATAAATTACGCGATGAAATTATTGCTATGATAAAAGAAGATCAAGAAGTTAGAGTAAATAAAATCCCCTCAGAAATGAAAACGATTGATAGTATGCATCAATCTAAGATTAAAAGGATATTTACTTTATATGGTTTTCCAAATGAAAAATTAATAAGAGGTTCAACCTTAAATGAGAGTATTGATATTACAACAATGATGATGCACTTTAATGATGTTGAATATTTTAAACCAATCTTATTAGAATTTATTAAAAAAGGGGAATGCTCTCCTTCTGTACTAGCTAATATGGTAGATAGTAATGATAGAAAAGAAAATCTTTTTACTTATGGCATTTATGAAAATTTAGATACCTCCAAAATTAAAGATTTTAAAAATCTAAATATGAGAAGAACTTCTATAGGGTTGAGAACTATCGAACAGCATAAAAAAACAAGGGATTTAATCATAAAAAAATATAAATCTAAAAACTAAAATTATTTATTAACCTTTTAAAATTTTCAATATGAAAAAATTAAGATCATTAGCAGATTTTCAAAAAAAATCAAAGAACTATTTGTTAAAAAACTCAGAAACTAGATGTATTAATGGAGGGAGTACAACTTCAACTATAGAATCAATTTCTACAGATCAAGGAGCGCAACACGATACTGATTGTGGAGAAAGAGAGACATTTGATAGTGGATTAGTAATTGTATGGATAGCTAAAAATTAAGAAAATGATATCATTAAAAAAGTTCAAAGAAAAGAATAAAGAGCACATTTTGAAAGAGAGCTTCTTTAAAAGAATAAATGGAAGTTCAACAGGAGAAACAGGAGTGACGATAACTGAATCTAGTAGTGATTTAGGACCGCATACTGATACCGATTGTGTATCTACTTGGAAATTTGATAGCGGTAATGTTTGGGAATTCGTTAGTCACTAACTAAAACTATTTATATATAAAAAGAGGAAAGTAAGTTCCTCTTTTTTGATTTTTGCTATTATGGTATTGATACTTTCTGAAAATAAAGATAAATCAACCACATCTGTAATTAGTTGGTTAAATTACTTTGATAAAAAATATGTAAGAGTTAATGAAGAAGATGTTTTAAATGTTGAGTATTATGATGATGATATCCTTATTATCCTTAATCAAGAAAGGAAAATTAAACTCTCAGAAATTACATCTTTCTGGTATAGAAGAGGATTTCTAAACGTAAAAAATAAGCTAAAAAGTAATTCAGTTTCTCTCAGTAATTTTTTGAATGAAGAATCATATCATCTAAAAAATTATATTCATTACCTACTTGAAAAAAAGAATAGTATAGGCTCGATTAATTCTTCTATTGTAAATAAGTTAATTGTTAATGAATTGGCAATAGAATCTGGTTTGACAATCCCTAAATCGTATCTAATTACAGAGAAAAAAGAACTTCTAAAAATTTTCAATAAAAGCAAGTTAATTACTAAGGTAATAGCTGGTAATGGATTCGTGAATTTAGATGAAAGTAATTATGGCGTTTTTTATACCACTTTGCTTGAAAACATTGATGATTTTCCAGAAAATTTTGCGCCTTCTTATTTTCAAGAATATATTGATAAAAGGTATGAACTTAGAATTTTTTTCTTAAAAGGTGAATTTTATTCTATGGCTATATTTTCTCAAAATGATGAGCAAACTAAAGTAGATTTCAGAAAGTACAATTTGAAAAAGCCTAATAGAAATGTTGCATTTAAGCTACCCATATCAATTGAAAGAAAGTTATTGAAATTGATGAATTTAATGAATCTAAATTGTGGATCAATTGATATGCTTGTTAATGATGACTTGCAGTATTATTTTCTTGAAGTTAATCCCATTGGACAATTTGGTATGGTTTCTTATCCGTGTAACTATGGCATTGAAAAATTAATAGCAAACAACTTATTACAAGAATGAAGAAAATGTTAGAATTTATAAAAGATAACGAACAATCATTACCTGCCATTTTTACTAGAATGGAAATCAAAGAGAGCAAAAAAAATAATGATAAAAAAAGTATCGTTAAAACTGTTAAAAATAGTGCTTACAATACTGATCGCTATCAAGTTAAACCCTTTTTTAAAGATATTATACGTTACCTATGAACACGGATTTTATACTTTTTTCAAATTGTATTTTAGTAAAAGGGGCTAACCGTTCAGTAATTTGCGATTTGCAAAGAGAAGAGGCTGAGCTTATTCCAAATGATTTGGTGGATATAATCTCAGCATTAGAAAATAAGAGTATTGATGAAACAGTTAGCGAATTTGGAATAGAAAATAGGGGTATCATTATTGAGTATCTTGATTATCTTGAAAGTAAGGAGTATGGGTTTTATTGTCATCATAATGAAAAGGTACTCTTCCCAAAAATGGATATAACTTTTGAAACTCCAAATGAGATTACAAATGCAATCATTGAGGTTGATAAATTGGATTATGTTATTATAGAATCTTTATTTAAACAATTAGATAAGCTCCTGTGTGATTCAGTACATCTGTTTTTTTATAGTAAAATATCTAAAGATGATCTATTATTTATTTCAAAACTAAGCAGAGATAATTCATTCCGATCAATCGAGATAACAGCTCCTTTTAATGAGAATAATTTGAATCAAAAACAATTATTGGAAATAGATAAAAAACCCAATAAAATTGTTCAAATGGTTTTTTATTCTTCACCTAAAGAAGAAATATTAGCCTATGGAGATCCATTTCTATTTAAAGTAGTATATACAAAAAAGGATAATTTATCAAGTAAATCATGTGGGGTAGTGTCATCTGATTACTTTTATGTTAATCAAAAAAAAGTATTAGAATCACTTAATTGTAATTCTTGTTTATATAAAAAGATTGCAGTAGATGTAAAAGGAGCAATCAAAAATTGCCCTTCAATGTCAAAAAGCTTTGGTAATATAGAAGACGTATCATTACAAAAAGCTATAGAAAAGCCAGATTTTAAAAAATATTGGAACCTTACTAAAGATCAAATAAATATTTGTAGAGATTGTGAATTTAGACATATTTGTACAGATTGTAGGGCTTATAGAGAAGATCCCAATGATATATATTCTAAACCCTTAAAATGTGGATATGATCCATATACCAATGAGTGGTCTGAATGGAGTAAAAACCCACTTAAAGAAAAAGCTATTGCATTTTATGGTTTAAATGAACATTGATAAATCTTTATTACTTTTACACTAAATTAAACCAAAGCATATCAATTTAAACGTGACCTAATCGGTTACCAAGTTCTTAAAAAATAACGTAAATAAATGAAATAGTGGAGGTTAGTGAGTAGTCAAACACTCCTGCCACCCCGACGAACCTACTTTTAGTAGGACAGAAAGCATTGTTAGTCGTATGATTATCAATGCTTTTCATTTTTTATGCATTCATATGATATCACTATTATTCAATAAAAAGGCGTACTATTCGGTGAACTCACTGGTATAATATTTGCATATTGCGTAATACCTTAATTTAGTTTTAAAAATTCTATTTCTTTTACCAAAAGTATGCTTTTAGCCTAATTAAAATATTTTTAAAGATAAGCCTTACTTTACATTCATATTGGACATCTTTACTTTCGCATTGTTTTCTTTGACTAAGATAAAATATTGAAAGTTTTCATAGCCTTCATAACAGCTCGTTTTAAGTGAATACTAAAATGATTAAATGAAAGTTAAATCAACATATAGGTCTTTCGACTCTTTATAAGTTACAAAAAAATGTGAAGTAAATGAGGTGACCTGCAATTATCTCTAACAACAATATTCAAGAAGAAAACAACAAAAATGAAGAGTTATACAACATAAATAATGTAATCTTTTTCAGCTATTACTAAATTTGTTATAATAAAATAAAGCCCCCTAATCATGAAGTATGTTATTATTATATTGTTTTTTTATTGTTTTATTGGATACTCTCAAGTAGGTATTGGAACTACAACCCCTGAAAACTCGACTGTATTAGATATCTTCGCAAATAACAAAGGAGTACTTTTTCCTAGAGTTTCTTTAAATAGTACTACAGACACGACAACCATATTTGGCGGAAATGTAGATGGGTTATTTGTTTTTAACACAGCTAATATAGCTGATGTTTCCCCTGGATATTATTATTGGAATGGCGTTACATGGTCTAGATTTTCAGATACTAATAGTGCTGTAGAATGGTCTCTTAATGGAAATTCAGGAACTACTAATGTTAATTTTTTGGGAACAACAGATGATATTAGAATGGAAATTCGATCTAATAATTTACCATTAATGCAATTTGGTAGAAGACAAACATTGGGATTAACTCAAAGTTTTCAAGATTATACAGATGATGATCAACCTTTAGTAGTTATAAATGGAGATGGTAATGTTTCTGCATTACAGTTCACGGCATCAAATGCACAATTTTATAGACCCTTATTATTTACTACTCCAAATGGGAGTTTTAGATTAAAAGGAAGCTCGGGAAGAACAGACTTATTTGAAATAGGATCTTCTGGGCCAAACAATGATGGAAGTTTAGAATTTGTTATTGGAGATGATGGAGCAGAGCCAATGGTTTTTAAAAGATTTGATTTTAGAAACGGACGATTTAACACAGAATTATTTAGAGTACAAGGAAGTAATAATAGTGCAAATGCTAAACCTAGATTTGGTATTAATATTAACCCTCAACGAGTTCCTATTGATGAAGATTACGATGATAGTCAAAGTACATTTAATATAGCAAATTCTACATTACAAGTAGGGGGTTCTATTTCAACCGCAATTGTTCGTACAACAGGCAATTTAACGTTAACAGAAGATCATCATACAATTATTATTACGGGAGCACATAATTTAATACTACCAAATGCAAATACAGTAATTGGGCGTATTTATATTATTAAAAATTTAACAGCAAATAATCGTACTATCTCACGATATAGAAATGATACAGGAGGAACTAGTACAGTAATTAGAAATTCAAGAATACATGTTTTACAGAGTGATGGCACAGAATGGCAACAAATAAATAGAGAATAGATTTAAAAAACAATATAATAATAAAGAGAAACGTTATATAATTCCCAAAACATATAATGTTAATTTACAAAACTTAACTTATGCACGCATATCTCGAAGTAAAAAAGAGTTATATCATTTATTGGATTCTTTTTTTATTTAGTATCGCTACATATTCACAAATAGCAGTTCCATTTACCCCTAGATTAGACGGAGATAATATTAGAGTGAGAGGAGATTTAGTTATTCTTTCAAATAATATTTTAAACACTAGTATTGTTGGCCCTAGACAATCTAACAACCCTACTAACCCAGAAAATGCCCCTTTTAATCCAAACGATGCTTATAATGATAGAAATGCAAACAATCAATTTTTACCAGTAGAGTATATTGATATAGATGGAGATCCTTCTACCTTTAGCTCCAGTAGCTCTACTTTAAACCTTGCAGTTTGTTCTAGAATTGTATACGCAGGCTTGTATTGGGGAGGAACATATCCTTATAATAGAGGAAATGCAAGACGTAATAGAGGAACTCCAGAAGACTTAAATAGAGACCTACCGTATGAAAATGTAATGTTTAAAGTACCAGGAGGGAGTTATGTTGAAATTACACCTACAAGTCCTCCAGAATTTCAATATGAACGTATTTATGACGAAAATGGAGATAGAGATAGAGATGGAGTAACTGATCCAGGAATAGAAGAAGTAGATTTAATACATACTCCATACTTAAATTATGCAAATGTAACCAGTTTACTCGAACCATTGAGTAATCCAAATGGAGAATATACAATCGCTAATGTAGTTGGTACTACACTTAGAAAACGTGGCGGGAATTTAGCAGGTTGGAATTTAGTTATCATTTATGAAAATCAATTTGAAAGTAGTAAGTTTATATCAACATTTGATGGATTTGCTGCTATTTCAGGAGAATCTAGTAGTCAAACGTTTTCTTATAATGGTTTTAGAACACTGCCTATTGGCCAACCAGTAAGAGCTCGAATTGGAGTTTCTGCAATGGAAGGAGACGCAAATTTTACAGGACCACAAATTCAATTTAGAGCCAATAGTACCCCTGCTACAGGAGTTAATGATGGCTTTTCTATACTATCTACATTTCCTAATAACCCTGAAGATAATTTTTTTAATAGTACAATTACAAATGATGGAGCTTTTGTGACATCCAGAGTTCCCAATAGTACCAATACGCTCGGTTGGGACACAGATTTGTTTCAACTTAATAATCCTTTAAATACAGTATTGCCCAATGATGAAACAGGGGGTTCTGTTCGTATTTTATTAACTGAAGGAGGAGATATTACATATCTTTTTTTAAATACAATTTCAGTAGAAATTATAGAACCTAATATTGTATTAGAAAAAACTGTAGAAGATGGTGCTGGAAATGATATAGAAGGTGGAGGTATTTCTTTAGGAGATGAATTAGTATATGTATTAAGTTTTCAAAATACAGGAAATGATGACGCTACTGATTATACCATTCGAGATGTACTTCCTATAAATGTAAATTTCCCTCCAGTTGGTGGAACCATACAGCCAGGTGATGTTATTTTACCAGATCCAATAGGAGGTGAAGCAATAACCTTTACTTTTGATGCTACAACCAACGAAATTATATTTAATGTTCCCGATGTTTTTGTTGAAGTGGGAGATCCTGAATACGAAATACGGTTTCAAGTATCAGTGGTATCTAGTTGTAATGAGCTTAGAGATGCCTGTTCTAATATGGTAGAGAATCAAGCCTTTTCTTCATTTCGAGGTACTATTAATACAAATATTATATCAGATAATGCTAGTTTCAATAATATTGACGAATGTAATTTTGGAACCCCTGGAACTACAAACTTTTTAACAGATCTTGGAGATTGTGATTTTGTTCGTGATGAAATTCT
>CAYMDH010000074.1:0-11275 GCA_964389205.1 uncultured Flavobacteriaceae bacterium | reverse complement strand
TATAAAACCTTTTTACCCCCAACAAAACTTTTTTTAAAATTTTTTGAAAAAATTTCAACCTTCTCATAACAAGCTCCTAAACAACAGTTTACATAACAAAAAATAAAATAAAAAGGGTAGCTAATTTAAGGAATTACAATATAGTGTGCAATTAATTTTTATCAACATTGCTTACTACCCATTTATTGGATAGGGATAGGTAGTCAAAATCTAAAGCAGAAGGTTGTTTCTCTAATCTTCTAGAAGAGAAAGCACGTTGGAGTATATCTTCAATCAAATAGTCTTCTTGAATCTCTTCGGGATCATATTCTTTTTTTAATGATATTTTAAAAGCTTTAGCAGTAGTATTATACCAAAAAGCTCTCCAGCCGCTACGAAGTTCTTTTACCAATTCAAAAGTTGTTTTACCTGTTTGTCTATGAATTAGCTTTACTAAAATTTGTCCTTCAGTTCTTGTCAATTTTTTAAGTTCGTCTGAAAATTCACCTTCTATATATTTTTGGATAACTCTAGTATAGTTTTTTCTTTGCCTTTTTGATTTTATATTTTCTAATCGTTCTGTTAATTTTGTAAGCCTTTCTGAAGCTAGTTTTGCATAAGGATAAACCTTCAATGTCTTTCTCCTTAATATATAGTAGCGTAATTTTTCTTCTTTTGTTTCAAATATTAATGGATTAAAGATAATTACCTCATCCAAATCTATAGCTGTTCTAAAAATAGAATCTCCTTTGATAATTATATATTCTTGACGTAATGTATCCTTAGCTTCAGGAATAATCTGAGCGTGTAGAGAAAATATAAAAAATAATATTAAAAAGGGCGCTTTTTTCATTCGTAGTAAAATAACCTTTTACAGCATCAAAAATAACAATTATCATATTGTTAACTATTAAATCTATGTGAATATTGTTATTTTAGCAAGCAAAATTTCTATAATGAGTAAAAAGAAAGTCTTAAATAAAAAATCGATTACATTTTTAGAAAAGTATTTAAACAACGCTGCACCAACTGGATATGAGTGGGAAGGTCAAAAAATATGGATGGAGTATCTCAAACCATATGTAGATACTTTTATTACAGATACCTATGGAACAGCAGTGGGTGTTATTAATCCTGATGCCAAATATAAAGTTGTTATTGAAGGGCATGCAGATGAGATTTCGTGGTATGTAAACTACATTTCTGATGATGGTCTTATTTATGTAATTAGAAATGGAGGTAGTGATCATCAAATTGCCCCTTCAAAAGTGGTTAATATCCATACTAAGAAAGGAATTGTAAAAGGTGTTTTTGGATGGCCTGCAATTCATACTCGTAATAGAGCAAAAGAAGAGCCACCAAAGCCTGATAATATTTTTATTGATGTAGGTGCGAAAAACCTAGAGGAAGTAATCGAAATGGGAATACATATAGGATGTGTTATTACATATCCAGATGAGTTTCATATTTTAAATGGAGATAAATTTGTATGTCGTGCATTGGACAACCGTATGGGTGGTTTTATGATCGCAGAAGTGGCGCGTCTTTTACATGAAAATAAGGAGTCACTTCCTTTCGGGCTATATATTACTAATTCTGTACAAGAAGAAATTGGTTTGCGTGGAGCTCAAATGATAGCTGAACGTATTAAACCCAACGCTGCTATTGTCACAGATGTTACCCATGATACTACTACCCCCATGATTAATAAAAAAGTACAAGGATTGGCTAAGATTGGTGACGGCCCTGTGGTAGCTTATGCTCCAGCAGTACAACAAAAACTCCGAGATTTAATTACGGATACTGCAGAATCAAAAAAGATTCCTTTTCAAAGGGCTGCTTTATCTAGAGCTACAGGTACAGATACAGATGCTTTTGCTTACAGCGGTAGTGGTGTTGCTAGCGCATTAATTTCATTGCCTTTACGTTATATGCATACTACAGTAGAGATGGTTCATAGAGATGATGTTGAAAATGTTATTAGGCTTATTTATGAAACACTTCTTAAGATAAAAGATGGGGAGACCTTTAGTTATTTCGACTAGAGTATTTCTTTATTAAAAAAATTAAAAGAGCACTATTAAAATAGTGCTCTTTTTTATGTTTAATTCAATTTTCCTTCTATAATTTCCTCAACTACTTCTGGATTTAATAAGGTAGATATATCTCCTAAATTAGAGATATCATTTGAAGCAATTTTACGTAAAATTCTTCTCATAATTTTACCCGAACGTGTTTTAGGCAAACCAGAAACAAATTGAATTTTATCTAACTTCGCAATAGGTCCTATCTTATCGGCAATTTCTTGATTGATTTCTTTTCGAAGATTATCTTGATTTCTATCGCTACCTACTTCTTTTAAAATAACATAACCATACAATGCATTTCCTTTAATATCATGTGGAAAACCTACAATAGCAGATTCTGCAACTGCTTGATGTTCATTAATTGCATCTTCAATAGGAGCTGTTCCCAAATTATGTCCGGAAACAATAATAACATCGTCTACTCTTCCTGTAATTCTGTAATAGCCAACCTCATCACGCAAAGCACCATCTCCTGTAAAATAATTTCCTGGGAAAGCAGTAAAATAGGTTTCTTTATATCGTTTATGATCTCCCCATATGGTCCTAGCCATAGATGGCCATGGAAACTTTATACACAATCTCCCTTCTACTTGATTTCCATATATTTCCTCCCCTTTTTCATCCATTAGTGCTGGTTGAATTCCAGGAAGTGGTAAAGTTGCATAGGTAGGCTTAGTTGGAGTAACGTAAGGAATAGACCCAATCATGATACCTCCAGTTTCGGTTTGCCACCAAGTATCTGTAATGGGGCTCTTTTTTTGACCCACATGATCATTATACCAATGCCAGGCTTCTTCATTTATAGGTTCTCCTACGGTACCTAAAACTTTTAATGATGAAAGTTTATATTTTTCTACAAAACTTAAATTTTCTTTCGCCAATGCCCGTATTGCAGTAGGTGCTGTATAGAATTGAGTTATTTTGTGTTTTTGAACAACCTCCCAAAATCTTCCATAATCTGGATATGATGGAACTCCTTCAAACATTACAGTTGTGGCTCCATTGGCAAGTGGTCCATATATAATATATGAATGCCCAGTAATCCATCCAATGTCTGCGGTACACCAATAAATATCATCTTCTTCATATTGAAATACGTTTTTAAATGTATACCCGGCATATACCATATACCCAGCAGTAGTATGTAACATCCCTTTGGGTTTTCCTGTAGAGCCCGATGTGTAAAGTATAAACAAAGGATCTTCTGCGTCCATTGTTTCAGCATTGCATTCCGAAGTGGCATTATCTAATAAAGCTTGTATAAGAAAATCTCTTCCTGTTTTTAAATCTATAGCAGATTTTGTTCTTTCTACAACTAAAACATTTTCCACACATTCACATTGTAACAATGCTTCATCTACAATACTTTTTAAATCCAGTACTTTATTTCCTCGAAAAGCACCATCTGAAGTAATCACCATTTTACATTCAGAATCATTTATTCTAGTTGCCAATGCATTTGAAGAGAAGCCTGCAAAAACAACAGAGTGAATAGCTCCAATACGTGCACATGCTAGTACGGCAAATGCCAATTCTGGTATCATTGGTAAATAAATACAGACCCTATCTCCTTTACCAATGCCTTTATCCTTAAGTACATTTGCAAATTTATTTACTTCTTGATATAATTCTGTATATGAGATAGCTCTGGCTTCTTCTTTAGGGTTGTTTGGCTCAAAAAGGATAGCAGTTTTATCACCTCTTATTTTTAAATGTCTATCGATACAATTTTCAGTGATGTTTAGTTTTGCATTTAAAAACCATTGAACATGTGCTTCTTCTAAATTGTGTTCTAATACTTTATCCCATTTCTTTTTCCAGAGAAAGTTATTTTCTGCTATAGATTCCCAAAACGTTTCAGGATTGTCTACAGAATTTCTATATTCTTGAAAATATTGTTCAAGATTTGTGATTTTATAAGAAGTCATTTTTTTTCTTTTTAACGCTAAGGATAAAAATACATACTGATTTATAATTTTACGTTAATTTTTTAAATAATTTATGACATTCTCTTCTATTCTTTCTTGAATACTATTTGTGCTAGCTTTTTTAAATTCTTCTCCTGTTATATTTTCGTAGAGTTCTATATAGCGTTCTGAAACTGTATGGATATATTCATCACTCATAAAAGGAGCTTTTTGACCTTCTAATCCTTGAAATTCATTTTTAATTAGCCATTGACGTACAAATTCTTTTGATAGTTGTTTTTGTACTTCTCCTCGCTCCTGTCTATCTGCATAACCTTCTGCATAAAAATACCTCGAAGAGTCTGGAGTGTGTATTTCATCAATCAAAACAATTTCTCCATCAGTTGTTTTTCCAAATTCGTATTTGGTATCTACCAATATCAAGTTTCGTTCGGAAGCCATTTTTGTCCCTCTTTCAAACAATGCTTTGGTATATTTTTCTAAAATTATATAATCTTCTTCAGAAACAATTCCTCTTTTAAGAATTTCCTCTCTTGATATATCTTCATCATGATCTCCTTGTTCTGCTTTGGTAGCTGGAGTAATTATAGGTGTTGGAAATTTATCATTCTCTTTCATCCCTTCTGGCATTTCTACACCACATAAAACTCTTTTCCCTAATTTATACTCTCTTGCCGCATGTCCAGACATATATCCCCTTATAACCATCTCTACTTTAAAAGGTTCACATAAATGACCTACTGCTACATTAGGGTCTGGAGTGGCTATCAACCAATTGGGTACTATGTCTTGCGTAGCGACCATCATCTTTGTTGCTATCTGATTTAATATTTGCCCTTTATAAGGAATTCCTTTTGGCATAACTACATCAAATGCAGAAAGTCTGTCTGTTGCAATCATTACTAAAAGACGATCGTCTATATTATATACTTCTCTCACTTTTCCTTTGTATACACTTTTTTGTTTTGGAAAATGAAAGTTGGTTGATATTATGGTATTATCCATTCTATAATAAGCTGTTTTTGTGAAATTTATTATTCGTGTTCTATGTGTTTATAAGCTTCTATGATTCGTTTCACCAATCGATGTCTAATTACATCTTTGTCATCTAAATAAACCATCCCTATTCCTTTAACATCTTTAAGTACTAAGAGTACTTCTTTTAGTCCTGATACTACTCTTCTAGGCAAATCTATTTGACCAGGATCACCTGTTATCATAAATTTGGCATTCTTACCCATTCTAGTCAAGAACATTTTCATTTGCGCTCTTGTTGTATTTTGTGCTTCATCCAAAATAACAAAGGCATTATCTAACGTTCTACCCCTCATGAAAGCCATTGGTGCTATTTGTATAATACCAGTTTCGATATAATTTTGAAGTTTTTCACTAGGTATCATATCTCTCAATGCATCATATAATGGTTGCATATAAGGATCTAGTTTCTCTTGTAAATCACCAGGTAAAAAACCTAAACTTTCTCCCGCTTCAACTGCTGGTCTGGTTAAAATGATACGCTTTACTTGTTTTTCTTTTAAAGCTTTTACTGCCAATGCAACTCCGGTATATGTTTTTCCTGTTCCTGCAGGACCAATGGCAAAAATCATATCATTGCCTTTAGTTAATTCTACTAGTTTTTGTTGATTGACCGTTTGTGCTTTAATGTGTTTTCCATTAACGCCATGAAGTAATACCTTATCTCCTCCTTTTGTAGTATTAATTTCATCTACCTCATTGGTTGTTAATATACGTTCAATTGTGTTTTCATCTAACTTATTATAAGTGCTGAAATGAGATATTAATAAATCTAAGCGCTTGTCAAATTCTTCTAAGACTGCTTCTTCTCCATATGCAGTAATTTTATTCCCTCTCGCTACAATTTTTAATTTAGGAAAGTATTTTTTTAAGAGCCTGATGTTTGTGTTTTGTTGCCCAAAAAACTCTCTTGGGCTAATTTCGGTAAGTTCTATTGTTAGTTCATTCAAAAGCTAGACGATTAAGTTAGTTTATCCTTTTTTGTTTTATTAGATTTGCATGGCAAACTTACATAAAAAACACACTGGAAACTTATAAAAATATCAACAGATTTCAATGGTCGTTATTACATTAACTACAGACTTTGGTGAAAAAGATCACTTTGTAGGAGCCATTAAAGGGGCTGTTTATAGTGAATTAGAGGATGTGAGAATTGTTGATATCTCGCATAATATTAGTCCTTTTAATATTATAGAGGCTTCTTATGTAATACAAAATACTTACAGAAGTTTCCCAAAAGGCTCTATTCATATCATAGGTATCGATGCAGAATTAAATCCTGAAAATAGACATATCGCTATTAAATTAGATGAACATTATTTTATTTGTGCAGATAATGGCATTATGTGTCTTATTATGTCTGAACTTGTTCCTGAAAAATTGGTAGAAATCAATATACATGATAAAATACAAAGTAGTTTCCCTGTATTGGATGTTTTTGTGAAAGTAGCAGCACATATCGCAAGAGGAGGTACATTAGAAGTTATTGGGAAACCAACGGATGACATTAAACGGTTAAAAGGAATTAAGCCTGTAATAAACAATGAACAAAACCAGATTATTGGGAGCGTATTATACATTGATAATTACGGAAATGTTGTTACTAATATTAAGCGAAAACTTTTTGAAGATGTTGGAAAAGGAAGAGGATACGAAATAAATGCTAGAGGTTATAAATTTAGTAGAATATATGAACGTTACAGTGATGCTATAAAATTTGATGTTGAGAAGAGTAAACGAGATGAAGATGGGAAAAGATTGGCCATTTTTAATACTGCCGAATATATAGAACTTGCTATTTATAAGAGCAATCCATTAACAGTTGGAGGTGCAAATACCTTATTTGGATTGGATTTTAGAGATCCTGTTACTATTAATTTTTTTTAAAGAATAATAGCAATGTTAGTAAGAATTGTAAAATTGACTTTTAAGAATGATAAAATAGCAGATTTCCTTATTAATTTTGATAAAAACAAGGAGCATATCAGAAATTTTAAAGGCTGCTGTTTTTTAGAGTTGTATAGAGATAAAAATAATCCATCTATTTTTTTCACATACAGTTATTGGGAAAAAGAAAAAGATCTTGAAAATTATAGAAGTTCTACACTTTTTCAAGGAATATGGAAAACAACCAAGATGTGGTTTGATGATAAACCTGAGGCTTGGAGTGTAGGTAAAATCGAAAGTTTAGAATAAAAAATATGATAGCAATTCTTAAAAAAGAAATTAGTACTTTTTTTTCATCAGCCATCGGGTATTTGGTGATTGCTGTTTTCTTAGTTCTTAACGGACTTTTTCTTTGGGTGTTTTCTGGCGATTTTAATATTTTTGACTTTGGTTTTGCAGATTTGACTTCTTTTTTTCAATTAGCGCCTTGGATTCTTATTTTTTTAATCCCTGCCATTACAATGAAAAGTTTTTCTGATGAAAAAAAGATGGGAACTTTAGAATTGATGTTAACCAAACCTATTTCATATTGGGAACTTGTTTTAGGGAAATACTTTGGCACTTTTATTCTAGTAATTATTGCTTTATTACCTACATTACTTTATGTCATTACTATACATCAACTTGGAAACCCTGTTGGAAATTTTGATCTAGGGAGCACACTAGGTTCTTATTTTGGTTTATTTTTTTTAGTTGCTGCCTATGCTGCTATTGGAATCTTTTCTTCTACGCTATCTGAAAATCAAATTGTAGGTTTTATTATCGCTGTACTTATATGTTTTTTTCTGTATTACGGCTTAGAAGGTATTTCTAATCTTTCTGTTTTTAATACAACAGATTTATGGATTCAAAGTCTAGGAATGAAAGCACATTTTGATAGTATTGGCCGTGGTGTTGTAGATACTAGAGATCTTATTTATTTCCTTTCTGTAACGACCTTCTTTTTATATCTAACTGTTTTTCAATTAAAAAAGAACGCTTCATGATAAAAAGTAAACGCATTAAACAATTAGTAATCATTGCGGTTGTTCTTATTATTACAAACTTTATAGCTTCAAAAGTGTATCACCGCTTTGACCTTACTCAAGATAAACGATTTACATTATCTGAAGCAACGAAAGAAGTTATTTCTAAAGTTGAATCCCCTTTAATTATAGATGTTTTATTAAGTGGGGATTTTCCTGCTGAATTTAAAAAGTTGCAAATAGAAACCAGACAACTATTAAAAGAGTTTAATGCTTTAAATAAAAACATCAAATTTAGTTTTGTAAACCCTTTAGATAATCAAGAAAATACTGATGCCATAATAGAACAGCTTAATCAACTTGGGTTAACACCTGCTAATGTAACTGTTGAAGAAGGTGGAAAAGTATCGCAAGAACTTGTATTTCCATGGGCTATGGCAAATTTAGACACAAAAACAGTAAAAGTTCCATTACTCAATAAAAAATTAGTTACAGACAGTCAACAAAGGGTTAATAATTCTATTCAACAATTAGAATACGTATTTGCAGACGCCATAACAAAATTAACGACGCCAAGAGATAAAACAGTAGCTCTTATAAAAGGGAATGGAGAGCTTGACGATATTTATATTGCAGACTTTTTAAAAACATTACAAGAGTATTACAACATTGCTCCTTTTACTTTAGATTCTGTAGCAAGTGCACCTCAAAAGACATTAGATGCCTTAAAAAGCTATGACTTAGCAATTGTCGCAAAGCCTACAGAAGCGTTTTCTGATGAAGAGAAATATGTAGTAGATCAATACATAGCCAACGGCGGTAAATCATTATGGTTAATAGATAAAGTAGCTATAGAGCTTGACAGTTTATATACTGGAGATAATAAATCACTAGCTTTTCAAAGAGATCTTAATCTAGATGATTTGTTTTTTAGATATGGAGTTAGAATTAACCCTACACTAATTAATGATATTTACTGTACACAAATTGTTTTGACTAGCGGAGAAGGAAATACGTCACAATACAATCCATACCCCTGGGTATACGCTCCTATGGTTTTTTCATCTAATGATCATTCAATTAATAATAATATAGAAGCCTTACGGTTTCAGTTTTCAAACACTATAGATACCTTAGCCAACGGAATTAAAAAGAAAATATTACTACATTCATCTCCACTCACAAAGGTGGTAGGTACTCCTATTGAAGTAAATTTAAATAGTATCTCTCAAGCTCCTAAAAAAGAAGAATACATAGCTGGGCCGCAAAATGTAGCTGTATTGTTAGAGGGGGCATTTACTTCTGTTTTTAAAAATAGAATAAAACCCATTAAACTTAAAAATAATTTAGATGATGGTGTTTTAAATAAAATGATTGTAATTTCTGATGGTGACTTAATAAAAAATCAATTACGTAAAGGCGTTCCATTAGATTTGGGTTATGACAAATGGACCAATAGTACTTTTGGAAATAAAGAGTTTTTATTAAATTCTGTAAATTATCTATTGGATGATACAGGACTTATAAACATACGCTCAAAAGAAGTAGCTGTTCCTTTTTTGGATAAAGAGAAAATGATTGCCGAAAAATCTATGTGGCAATTACTTAATTTAGGACTTCCATTGCTTATCTTAGGCTTCTTTGCTTTGTTGTTTCGCTTTATAAAAAAACGTGCTTATAGTACACAATAGTGCATAAATGTTAATAAGTTATTTTCGTTAGAAATTCCAATTAAAATATATTTGTAATACTTATAAACTATACGCTACATGAAATTTATTGTATCCAGTTCTTATTTACTAAAACAACTACAAATATTAGGTGGTGTTATTAACAATAGCAATACCTTACCTATACTAGATAATTTTCTTTTTGAATTAAGTAAAAACAAACTAAACGTATCTGCTTCAGATTTAGAAACCACAATGAGTGCAGTTCTAGATGTTGATACAGATTCTGAAGGTAGTATAGCTGTTCCTGCCAGACTATTATTAGATACCTTAAAAACATTTCCAGAACAACCGCTTACATTTGTTGTAGAAGACAATAATACTATAGAAATTAGTTCCAATCATGGGAAATATGCATTAGCTTATGCCGACGGTACAGAGTTTCCAAAAGCTGTAGAATTAGCAGATCCTAGTGTTACCGTAATGATTGGTGATATATTGGCTACAGCTATTAATAAAACTATTTTTGCTACTGGAAATGACGATTTAAGACCCGTAATGAGTGGTGTGTTTTTTCAATTCTCTCAAGATGGATTAACCTTTGTTTCTACAGATGCTCACAAATTAGTAAAATATCAAAGAAATGATGTAACTGCTTCTCAGGTTGCAGAATTTATTATGCCTAAAAAGCCTTTGAATTTATTAAAAGGTATTTTAGCAGGCAGTGAGGCCGAAATTTCTATTGAATATAATGATAGTAATGCAAAGTTTTCTTTTGAAAACACTACACTTATTTGCCGATTAATAGATGGTAAATATCCAAATTATGAAGCAGTTATACCAAAAGAAAACCCTAACAAGTTAGTTATAGATAGAACTCAGTTTTTAAATTCTGTAAGACGTGTTAGTATCTTTTCTAATAAAACTACACATCAAATTCGTTTAAAAATTGCAGGTGCAGAACTTAACATTTCTGCTGAAGATATAGATTACAGTAATAAAGCAGAAGAGCGATTAACTTGTGATTATCAAGGAGATGATTTACAAATAGGATTCAATTCTCGTTTTTTGACTGAAATGCTCAATAACCTTACCTCTGATGAAGTTTCTCTAGAAATGAGTTTACCTAATAGAGCTGGTATTTTAACACCAACTGATGGTTTAGATGAAGGAGAATTAGTTACTATGCTTGTGATGCCCGTTATGCTAAATAGCTAGTATTTATAAAGACAATTTATATATTGAATAAAAAAACCGCATTATCTGCGGTTTTTTTATTTTTAAATATTACGTCTATACAATCTTAAGTGATAGTGGATAGCTTGGAGATTCTCCATTACTTGCCTTTATAGCATTAACAATTGGGAAAATAAAACATATGATTCCTATGATAATGAGTCCTAAGATTCCAAGGCCAAATAAAAATATTAAAGGAATACAAACTATAGCATAAAGAAGCATGCTAATTTGAAAATTCATAATTGATTTTCCGTGCTCATCCATTTCAAATATCTTATCGCGTTGTGTAAGCCATAATACCAATGGGACTATAAAACCGCCAAATCCTGTTATCAAATCTAATAATTGCGTTAAATGTGTAATGACTATGAGAGACCTTTGCACTAAAATTTAATTTTTTTAAATAATTCGTATCTTGTTTCTTG
>CAYMDH010000073.1:0-11864 GCA_964389205.1 uncultured Flavobacteriaceae bacterium | reverse complement strand
AATCTATCTTTTTTACTCATAAAATCTACTTAAATATTAATCGAACTCAGGTTACAAAATGTAAGTGAGGCTCTCCTGTATAACTTGTTAATCCTGATACCTATAGCATCTCCTTTTTTTACGAAACCTCCAGAGGCAACTAAAACACCATTTTAATCTAAATGAACATACCAAGCCATAGTACCATCATTATGTAGAATAATAATCCTGTTAGCTTTATTAATAAAATCAATGCCTCCGTGCTTAGTAAAATCTTTTTGAACTAACGTTACAATACCTTCACGAGCTGCACATACAGTATCTTCAATTTGAAGGTTAAATCAATTGCATATTTAGACTTTTTTAAGGAATACGGCTTTTTTTCCATGAAATCCTTGAGTTATTCTATAGGATATCTCTTTTTTAAAGGGAAGTGTGTATTTATAGGAAACATCATGTTTTGAATGATAAGGATTGCCCATAATTACTTTTATAGAGAGTACATCATTCAATTTGATAATGGAAGTGTCTTTAATGATTGTTAAGGGAACTGCTAAAAACTTTTGAAGCGTATCATTAGCAGCGATAATGATTTGATCTTGATACCTGATCTTAGCCTTATGCTCTTCAAGTAAAATGTTGATGTTTATTTTAAAAGGAGCAAAACACCCATTTTTAATATCTAAAAAAATAGAATCATTTTCAATATAATTATTGATAACTATTTTTTTAGCATTACTATAAGTAAAACTAAGTAATGCTAAAAATAAAAATACCCTGTTCATTCTTTTTTTATTTAAAAATAAACAGGATACTAAAATGTTACAATTGGGAAATAAAATGATTAAGAATAATTACTTAGTGTCTTTTTCATAATCAACCCATTTTTTTTCTAGGTATATATTTTCTCCAAAATACTTTGCGATTTTTAAAAAAGCATCAGGCTTTTGATATCCGGGTACAGGAGATAACATTTCAAATTTTTCACTTAAGAAGATGGTAGTAGGATAACTTAACCTCCCTTGTAGCAAAGCAGCTGCTAATTCATGATAGCCTCTTTTTCCAGAAGAAACATATTTATATGTTTTTCCATTATGAGAAATATCTTTTTTACCTTCTCCATCCAATTTAACCATATAATAATGCTCTTTCATATAAGCAGCTACCTCCGGATTGTTAAAGGTATCTTTATCCATACGTTTGCACCAACCACACCAGTCAGTATATACATCTACGAATATTTTCTTAGGATTTTTATCGTTTGCAGCCTTTTCTACAGCCTCTTCCCAACTCATCCATTGGATGGTTTCTGTAGCATCATAATAGAAAGATGTACTAAGGATAAATACAAACATCAAAATCGCTGGGCGTGCAAATTTTAATTTCATAATTTTATTAGATAAATAGGTTAATACTACGTAAAGATAGTAAAAAACTTTGTTTGTTCTCTTTTTTTAACTTATACCATCTCTTTTACAGAAAAATTGACCCCAGTATCTACTTGATTTTTAATTAAATCATCAAAAGTTTCACGTTCTCTAATTAAAATGGCGCGTCCTTCGTGCCATAATACTTCTGGTGGTCTAAATCTTGAATTATAATTGCTTGCCATAGTAAAACAATAAGCACCTGCATTGTTAAAACAAAGAATGTCTCCTTCAGAGATTTCATTGATTCGTCGATTACTAGCAAAGGTGTCTGTTTCACAGATATAACCAACTACAGAATAAAAACGTTCTCTTCCTTTAGGATTTGAGATATTAACGATTTCGTGATTAGAGCCATACAACATTGGTCGTATAAGATGATTGAAGCCAGAATCTATTCCTGCAAAAACTGTAGAAGTGGTCTGCTTTACTACATTAACACTTGCTAAAAAATAACCAGCTTCACTTACTAAAAACTTACCAGGTTCAAATGATAATGTTAATTCGCGACCATATTCTGTACAGAAATCATTAAATCTTTTTGATAATTTTTTTCCTAGTTCTTCTACATTTGTTTCAATATCCCCTTTTTTATAAGATACTTTGAAACCACTTCCAAAATCAATAAAATCTAAAGATGTAAACTGTTTTGCAGCTTCAAATAAAATTTCTGATGCATAAAGAAATACTTCAATATCTAGAATATCGCTACCAGTATGCATATGTATACCGTTGATATTCATATTCGTATTTTCTACGATCCTAAGCAAATGCGGCATTTGATGAACACTAATACCAAATTTAGAATCGATATGACCTACAGAGATATTAGAATTACCACCAGCCATAACATGAGGATTTATACGAATGCAAACAGGAATATCAGGATGTTTTGTTCCAAATTGTTCAAGAATGGATAAATTATCAATGTTTATTTGTACACCTAATTCGGCAACTTCTTCTATTTCTTTAAGAGAAACTCCATTGGGTGTAAAAATAATATCTTCAGGTTTGAAACCAGCAAAAATACCAAGTTTCACTTCTTGGATAGAAACGGTATCTAGTCCACTTCCTAAAGAATTCATAAGCTTTAAAATATTTACATTAGAAAGAGCTTTTACAGCATAGTTTAATTTTAACTTAGGAACCTTCTTAAAAGCAGCGGTTAATCGTTTGTATTGTGACATTATTTTTTCACTGTCATACACATAAACTGGACTTCCGAATTCTTTGACTACTTTTAATAAATTTGCGTTGATCATAACTTGATAAATAAATGAAAAACAAAGTTAAATTAAATCTTGGTATGTAGAAATAAATTTAAGAAGATTTATAATAATACAACAAAATGTTATATTTATAACTTTATAATTAAATCTATAAGATAATATTTCGTAAATTTATAAGAAAAAGATTCATGAAAAGTATACTTCCGCTTTTCCCCCTACAAATAGTTGTTTACCCTAATGAAAAAGTCCCGCTACATATTTTTGAAGACCGATACAAGCAATTAGTCAATGATTGTGAAGAAACAGGAGTAAGCTTTGGAATTCCATGTGTAATAGATGAGAAGATGTCATTAGGTACAGAAGTTGTCTTAATTAAAATTGCAAAACGGTATGATAATGGAAGCTCAGACGTTATATGTTTAGGAAAAAGAATTTTTAAAATTGAAAATTTTCACAACCCTCTAAATGATAAATTATATGCAGGAGGAGATGTTCAATTTTTTGAAAATATAAACGATAGTGTTATCAGTGCTAAAGAAAAAACTATTGTACTTATAAAAGAGTTTTACCATGTTTTGGAATTAGAAATTCCAACTATTAATGCAGCTAATTTTTTGAGTTACCATCTAGCACATAGATTAGGATTCTCCTTAAAACAAGAATATGAAATGCTACAACTTTTGTATGAAAGTGAGAGACTGCTATATATTCAAGAACACTTAAAAATAATTATTCCTATAATAAAAGAAGTAAATCAATCGAAAGAAACTATTAAGTTAAATGGTAGTTTTAGAAGCTATGATCCTATGGATTTTAAAGATATTAAGTGGTAATATTTACATTAATATAGATAGGAGTAAAGTTGTAATACGACTAAGGCTTCCAACAGTTAAAATTAAATTGGTTTTATAAATCAACGTTTGTTACTTTTGTGACGCTTAAATATTGAATAATTTGTTATGAATTTACACGAATATCAGGGAAAAGAAATATTAGCAAGCTTTGGGGTGCGCGTACAAAAAGGTATTGTTGCACACAATGCAAAGGAGGCAGTAGCTGCTGCTAAACAACTTACTGCAGAAACAGGTACAGGTTGGCATGTTATAAAAGCTCAAATTCATGCAGGTGGAAGAGGAAAAGGCGGCGGCGTTAAGTTGGCAAAAAACCTCAATGAAGTTGAAACTATAGCAGAGAATATTATAGGAATGAATTTGATTACTCCTCAAACTTCTAAAGAGGGGAAAAAAGTACATCAGGTTCTCGTAGCTGAAGATGTTTATTATCCAGGTGATAGTGAAACATCAGAGTTTTACATGTCTGTATTATTAAATAGAGGTACAGGAAAAAATATGATTATGTATTCTACTGAAGGTGGGATGGATATTGAAGAAGTAGCTGAAAAAACACCACATCTTATATTTACAGAAGAAGTAGATCCTGCTATTGGACTTGTACCATTTCAAGCAAGAAGAGTAGCATTTAATTTAGGATTAAGTGGAGGGACTTTTAAAGAAATGGTTCGTTTTGTAACTGCTTTATATACTGCCTATGTAAATAGTGATTCTTCTTTATTTGAAATCAATCCGGTATTAAAAACTTCAGATGATAAAATAATAGCAGTAGATGCTAAAGTAACTATAGATGATAATGCGTTGTACAGACGTAAAGATTATGCAGAAATGCGTGACCTTCGTGAAGAAAATGCTATTGAAGTAGAAGCAAAAGCTGTTGGGTTAAATTATGTAGACCTAGATGGTAATGTTGGATGTATGGTAAATGGTGCTGGGTTAGCTATGGCCACAATGGATTTGATTAAGCAAGCTGGAGGAGAACCTGCTAACTTTCTTGATGTTGGAGGAACTGCAGATGCTAAGCGTGTAGAAACTGCTTTTCGTATTATTCTTAAAGATCCTAATGTAAAAGCTATATTAGTTAATATTTTTGGAGGTATCGTTCGATGTGATAGAGTTGCGCAAGGAATTGTTGATGCTTATAAAAATATGGGTGATACTATTAAAGTTCCTATAATTGTACGTTTACAAGGAACTAATGCAGAACTGGCTAAAGAAATTATTGATAATAGTGGATTAGAAGTTCATTCTGTAATAGAGTTTCAAGAAGCAGCAGATAAAGTACAAGCTGTACTGGCTTAAGTAAATTCTTAAAACATATATAGATTAAAAAAGCTTTGGATTTTCCAAAGCTTTTTTATTGCCTCTAAAGGCAAATAGATACGTTAAACAATGGTTAAAGTATAATGACTGTGTAACATTCTAAGTTAAGTATAGTCTATTTAATTATACATCATCAAAATCAAAAAATAAACAATTGTAGTAATAAGCCTTTGAATTTTTATTCAAGGGCTTTTTATTTATTAGTAAAATGAAGGTTTGTGTTTAAAAAAAAAGACAAAAAGTATGATATAAATAAAAATAATGACTTTTTGTCATTATTTAATTAATGATTAATGACAAAATTACATGATTTTAGCGATGGTATAGCTTTTGACTTAAGATGTTATGTAAATGAAAATAAAGTTTAATACATAAAATTATATAAGATGAGTTTAATAAAAGCTAATAGTAATGTGTGGTTTCCTTCGTTTGTTGATGAATTATTTAAACCAGATTGGTTGGGAGGAGTAGAAAATGAAAAAATTAATAATCCAGCAGTTAACATCATAGAATCTGATGAAGGATTTGCTCTTGAGTTGGCTGTACCAGGAAGAAAAAAAGATGATTTTGCAATAGAAGTTAATGATGGAGTTCTTTCTATATCATCAGAAAATAAAAAAGAAAAAAACCAAAGTGCTACTAAGAATTATAAAAGAAAAGAGTTTGTAATTACATCTTTTAAAAGATCTTTTACAATACCAGAAACGATCGATGAAAATAAAATTAATGCAGCGTATCAAGATGGTTTATTAACCATTACATTATTAAAAAAAGAAGAGGCTTTGCCTCAACCTAAAAGACAAATAGAAGTTTCATAATTTTAAGTTTGGTTAGTTAGTTTGATTAAAGCGGGTTGCAGTTATATGTGACTCGCTTTTTTCATTGATTAAAAAATATCAATCTAACTGTTCTTGTAACATTTTAATCTCGTCTCTTAATTGGGCAGCTTGCATAAAATCAAGTTCTTTGGCTGCTTTTTCCATTTCTTTTCTTTTTCCTCTTATTTTTTTCTCTAATTGAGGCTGAGTCATATAAGCTATTTCAGGTTCTGCAGCTCTTAAAATCTCTCTTTCGAAATGGGGAGTAGATAATGAATTTTTTGAAAGTGCACTATCTAAGCTTTTATTGAGTGCTTTCGGTACAATATTGTTTTTTGTATTATGAGCTATTTGTTTTTCTCTTCTATAGTTGGTTTCATCAATGGTGATTTGCATGCTTCTGGTAATTTTATCAGCGTACATAATTGCTTTTCCATTTAAGTTTCTGGCTGCTCTACCTACCGTTTGTGTTAATGATCTAGCACTTCTAAGGAAACCTTCTTTATCAGCATCTAAAATAGCAACCAGTGATACTTCTGGTAAATCTAATCCTTCTCTTAATAAATTTACTCCAATAAGAACATCAAAGAGTCCTTTTCGTAAATCCTGCATAATCTCTACTCTTTCTAAAGTATCGACATCACTATGGATATAACGACATCGAACCGAAATTCTAGTAAGGTATTTTGTAAGCTCTTCTGCCATTCTTTTTGTTAGCGTAGTAACTAGAATTCGTTCGTCTTTTTCTACCCTTTGATGTATTTCTTCAACTAAATCATCAATTTGATTAAGGCTAGGACGAATTTCTATAACAGGATCTAATAATCCTGTAGGACGAATAATTTGTTCTATATAAACTCCATCACTTTTTTGCATCTCATAATCTGCAGGTGTAGCACTTACATAAATTACTTGGTTTTGAAGTATTTCAAATTCTTCAAATTTTAAAGGTCTATTGTCCATTGCAGCAGGCAACCGAAAACCAAATTCTACTAAATTCTCTTTTCTGCTTCTATCACCTCCATACATTGCATGTACTTGAGGAATGGTCACATGACTTTCATCTATTACCATTAAATAATCGTCTGGAAAATAATCTAAGAGACAAAAAGGGCGTGTTCCAGGATCCCTACCGTCTAAGTAGCGAGAATAGTTTTCAATACCTGAACAGTAACCAAGTTCACGTATCATTTCTAGGTCAAAATTTGTACGCTCTTCTAATCGTTTGGCTTCAAGAGGTTTTCCAACTTCTTTAAAGTAGTCAACCTGCTTTACCATATCATCTTGAATTTGGTGTATTGCATTTTGAAGAATATCTGGAGAAGTAACAAACATATTTGCAGGATAAATATTTAATTGCTCATATTTTTCAATAATCTTATTATTTAAAGGATCAAAAGCTTCTATCTCTTCTATTTCATCTCCAAAAAAATGAATTCTAAAAGCATCATCTGCATAACTAGGATATACATCTACCACATCTCCTTTAACTCTAAAATTCCCATGATTAAACTCATCTGTAGTTCTAGAATAAAGACTCTGTACAAGTCGATGTAAAAATTTTGTGCGAGATATAATTTCATCTCTTTTTATTGAAATAACGTTTTTCTGAAATTCAACAGGATTTCCTATACCATACAGACAAGAGACAGAAGCAACTACTATAACATCTCTTCTACCAGATAGTAATGAAGAGGTAGTACTTAACCGAAGTTTTTCTATTTCTTCATTAATCGATAAATCTTTTTCAATATAAGTCCCTGTTACTGGAATATATGCTTCTGGTTGATAATAATCGTAATAAGAAACGAAGTACTCTACAGCATTATCAGGGAAGAATTGTTTAAATTCAGAAAATAACTGAGCTGCTAATGTTTTATTGTGAGCTAATACTAAGGTAGGACGTTGAACTTCTTGAATAGTATTGGCAATTGTGAATGTTTTTCCAGAGCCAGTAACACCTAATAAAGTTTGGTATTTATCATTTTTTTCAATACCAGATACTAATTCAGCAATGGCTTGAGGTTGATCTCCAGTAGGCTTAAATTCTGAAACTATTTTAAATTTCATTCGAGATTTTTGTAGCTAAAAAGGTTTAAGATATAAATTTACAAAAAGGCTAGCGTTTCAAAGAAAAATGGCCCGTAAAATCTCTTCCATCCTGAAGTAAAATTCGAAACCAATAATCTGTAGAAGGAAGTTGACGGCCATTAAAATTACCATCCCAACCAATAGAGTTAACATCAATTTGTCTTAAGAGTTTTCCAAAACGATCAAAAATAAATATGTTAGCACCGTTTAGTACAGGGCTGGAATTTCCAAAAATTTGCCAAAAATCATTGAACCCATCTCCATTAGGAGTGAAGAAGTTAGGAAACCCTATAACTGCAACTTCTTGAGAAACTACTCCGCAATCATTTCTATCTCTGACAAAAACAATATTGAAACCAACAGAAACATTATTGAAAACAGGACTATCCTGATATGGACCATTGCTATTGTTGAGAGCATATTCATAATCTCCTTGCCCTTCTACAAAAATAGTAATACGATTATCTTGACTGATGTCGAAAACTTCAACATTAGTAATTGTAGGGATTTCTGACGCAGTAACCGTAAAAACCTGAGAGTTTGCACATTCTACTATAGTACCAAATTGATCAAAATTATTAAAAACTTCAAGTCTATAATTTCCAGGTTCAAAAATATCGACAAAAAAAGTATTCGAAATTTGAGTTTCGGTAGTATTATCATTAATTAAAAACCATCTATATCCATCAAATCCATCAGGTCCCTCAATTAAAAGTGGAACATCGTTTAAACAAAGAAAAAACGCATCAGGAAAATCTAAGGTAGGAATTAGGTTTACTTCTTCCTGAGTTATAGGATCAATAAATAAACAACCCATTGCCGTAGTAAAACTTTCAGAAATACAACCTATAGCATCCCCTTCCATATTAAAAGGAATAATAGTTACAAAAAAGATGGTGTTGGCTTCAAAATTAATAACAGGGATAGAAGTGGTATTGAATATAGCATTATTTAGCACTTCTGTTCCCATGGGAGTTAGCCCAATAGAAACGCGATAACCAATTGCACCTGGCACAGCATTCCAAGTGACAGGAGTATTTAATGGGACATTAATCGAACCATTAACAGGGGTTGTTAATAAAGTACAATCTGGGCGCATAATAAGTGCAGCCGTAGTAAAACTTTCTTCATTACAGTTTACAGCATCTCCATTTTCATTGAAAGGAGTAACTCTAACAAATATTTGCGTGTTTAAAGGAAAATCTACTGGTGGATTTAAATTTAAAACATTACCGACATCAAGATCATTAATAATTTCAGTACCCCCAGCTGTAGTTCCTATGCTTATTCTATAGGCCGTTGCACCAGGAGCGAAATTCCAGGATATATTTGTATCAATTGAAACTCCAGTACTTCCGTTGATAGGATTTCTTAAAAGAGTACACCCTGGAGGATCGACAACATCTTCAGTAGTAAAACTTTCTTCTCTACAATCTATATCATCTCCGTTTGGAATAAAAATAGTAATTGTAACGTAAATAGTTGTGTTTTCAGGAAGCCCTAAGGGAAGAGTGAAACTGGTTGCAGAACCTACTGCTTGTCTATTGATAATATCATTTCCGCCTGGTGTAGATCCTAATGTAATAAAATAGCCTATGGTTCCAGGTACTTCTCTCCATGTAATTGTAACATCTACAGGAACATCAACTGCTCCATCAACAGGATCTAACAACATAGCGCCATCAAAAAACATATAATTAGCAGTGGTGCTTTCTAGATTATTTACGTTGCGGTTTTTTGGAATTAAATTTTCAAAATAAGAGGTGTGGAAATTAGTTTTCTCTTCAGAGAATTGAAGTGAAAAAAAAAGAGAAAATAATAATATAAGCAAAAAAATAGGGAGCCCAAAACGCATAAACCAACAGCAATTTTTTATAAAAATACAAAAAAAGCTATCTTTTTAATGAAAAATGACCAGTAAAGTCTCTGCCATCCACAAGTTGAATTCGAAACCAATAATCTGAAGAGGGTAGAGGCCTTCCATTAAAAATACCATCCCAACCTAACCCTGAAGGATCAACTTGAGCCAAAAGTTTCCCAAAGCGATCGAAAATAAAAATAAATGAATTTTCCTGAAATTGTTCAGAAAGGCCAATGAGTTGCCATCGATCATTAATACTATCTCCATTAGGAGTGAAAAAATTAGGAACTCCTATTACCGAAACTATTTCTTGAACAATGCCACATCCATTCTTATCTCTAATAAAAACTGTTGAAAAACCTGGAGGAACGTTTTCAAAAAGAGGACTGTCTTGATAAGGGCCATTAATATCATTAATTGCATATTCATAATCACCTTCACCTTCTACAGTAATGCGAATAGTATTATTAGACAAAATATCTCTTACTTCAATGTCTGTAATGGTAGCAATATTTGATGGAACGACTATGAACGTTCTTGAATTAAAACAAGTTCTAAAGACTCCAAAAGAATTAAAAATTTGACCAACTTCAAGGCGATATTCTCCTATTTCAAATATTTCAAAATCAAAATCAATAAATTCTAAAGTTTCAGTGCCATCAGGATTGATGCGAAACCAGTTATATAAATCAAAATCTAAAGGCCCTAAAACTTCTAATGGAAGTTGATTTAAACAAAGCGTTATCTCTTCTGGAAATTCAAATTGAGGAGCAGGATCTACTATGAGATCAAATTGTTCTATACTTTGACATTGATAGGCATTTTCTATGCGTACAAATACAGTAGAACTTTCAGATATAAAGTTATCGCCTGAAATAGAGTTTCTTTCTAGAGAAGCATCTATTAAATTTCTGTAAAAAGTTATATCTAGTGTAGCAGGATAATTATTAATTCGAATTTCATCTAAATTAAAAGAACCCTCAATTACTCCATCATTAGGGTTAACTTCACACGAAAAAAAAGGACCGATTACCGGCAAGCTTGTAACAGTTGGTTGGACATTTAGTTCTAGCTCCGCTACATTTTGACAATTATTACTATTAGTTATTCTAACAAGAATAATTTGATTAAATGCATCTATGTTTCTATAGCTTTCAAAATTATCGATAGGAGTTTCATTTGCAATGTCATCTAGACTCTCAAAAAACTCAATAACAAGCTCATTTACGTTTTCAGTTACTGCTGCTACCGCTTGTGTTAAATTGAATAATGCAAATCCATCTGTAGAGTCACCTTCATCAACATCGCATTGTATTAAACGAGTATTATTGGCTATTGGTAATGGATTTACAGATACAAAACCAAAACCTTCTGCAGGACAAGAGCCGTCCATTCTATCAATCTCTACCCTATAAATACCTTCGCTATTTTGTTGGGCATTAATTAAAGCGCATTCTTCTGTATTGCAAGCCAGCTGTATTTCAGTAGTTCCATTATCAAAAAACCAAGAATACGTAGCTCCTGAAAATAAAGGAACTCTAAATGTAAAAGAATTTCCCTCGCACAACGCTATATCTGTAGACAGGCTATTATCTGAATTAATAATGTCTATAGTTTCATTAAATAAAGATTGGATAAAAGGAGGAAGTCCGAAGGTTGATATTCGACCAGCTAGCGGTTGTGCATTTGGAATGAAATTTGAATTAACCCCTAAACCATTAGGATTGTCTATTGCATTTAGAGAAGTATTTCCAAAATTAGAATGATATATTTTACCATTAGGAGCAAGCTGTAAGGCACCACTTGAATTACTTGCAATATCAAATCTAGAAGCAGAGATATCTGCAGCAGTAAGATCAAATTGACTAATTATTGAAGGGCGGGGCGGGGTATTCCCATCTATAAAGTCTATGGAAGCATATAATATATCATTGCTAGGAGAAAATTCAACTCCGTAAGGATTTCCATTGTCAATATTTAAAGACGCTTCATTTGTTACTATTCCAGTAGCTGCATCAAAATCATAAATAAGCAAACCTCCTGGAGATTGTCTATTGGGAATGTTTGAAATAGTATTATGAGCAATGGCTAATTTAGTCCCATCAGGAGATGCTTTTAAATATCCTATAGCATTAAAACGATAGCCATCCAATGGTACGAGTGTAGGTGTATTTGAAATTACAGGGGTTGTGTTTACGCCAGTTGTTGAAACTTCAAAAGAATAAAAATCATCTAAAAACCTGAGTTCGATTAATAAAAAGCGAGTTGATTAGTTTTAATAGATT
>CAYMDH010000072.1:0-12078 GCA_964389205.1 uncultured Flavobacteriaceae bacterium | reverse complement strand
ATATCAATCTATTAAAACTAATCAACTCGCTTTTTATTAATCGAACTCAGGTTAACAGGGTATATCAATACCTTTAAAGGGCTTTCTAAAGAAGTATGGTGGCTTTCATTAATCACATTGATTAATAGAGCAGGCACCATGGTAATTCCATTTCTGTCTTTATACCTAAAAGAAGATTTACATTTTACATTACCAAATATTGGTTGGATCATGACTTCCTTTGGTGTAGGGTCAGTAGGAGGTGCTTGGTTAGGAGGTAAATTAACCGATAGAATTGGATATTATAAAGTAATGACTTATAGTTTATTTGCTACAGGTTTTTTATTTATTGGACTGCAATACTTAAATACATTTATATCACTTTCTATTGGTATTTTTATCACAATGCTTGTTGCTGATATGTTTCGACCAGCAATGTACGTTGCATTAAGCGCTTACAGCAAACCTGAAAATAAAACACGATCTGTGACATTAATACGACTTGCTATAAACCTAGGTTTTTCGGCAGGCCCAGCCATCGGAGGGTTAATTATTACTACCCTAAGTTATAGTGGTTTGTTTTGGGTAGATGGTATCACTTGTATCATAGCGACCTTTGTATTATTGAAAGTATTGCATCCAAAAAAAGTAAAAGCTGTAGATGACGTAAAAACTAAAAATCCAAAATCTGCTTATGGCGATACTGTTTTTTTAATATTTTTAGGAGCGATGATACTTTTTGGTGTTGTATTCTTACAGTACTTTTCTACCATTCCAATATATTATAGAGATGTACATACGTTAAGTGAACTAGAAATTGGCCTTTTACTTGGAGCAAATGGTTTTTTTATTTTTATCCTTGAAATGCCGCTTATAAAATGGTTGGAAAATTCAAAGTATTCTAAATTAGACCTTATGCTATTTGGTGCCATTCTTGTAGGGGCTAGTTTGATAATTCTTACCATTACATCATGGTCTGGCATACTTATTATTGGAATGTTATTGATGACTATTGGAGAAATGATTACTTTCCCTTTTTCTAATGCGTTTGCTATAGAACGTGCTAAAAAAGGAAATCAAGGAGAATACATGGCATTGTATACTATGGCTTTTTCAATAGGGCATATTTTTGGTCATAATGCAGGAATGCAAATGACTAATAAACTTGGATTTGATAATACCTGGTATATAATAACATTGCTAGCCATGCTATGTGCTTTGTTATTATATTTATTAAATCGAATGTTAACTAATAAAAAAGTAATGAAACGATTTAAAACATTTTAAATAATTAAAATATGAAAAACCTAATATATACATTTTTAATCGTCATTCTTTTTGGATGTCAATCTTCAGATAAAAAAGATACTACTGAGGTTGCTTCTGATGAGAATACCAGGATATTTCCAAAATTAGAGCCAAATAGATATAACGTAGCCTTCCTCATTATGGAAGGTACTTATAATACAGAATTTACTGCACCATTTGATATATTTCAACATACGCAATATAGAGAAGGCATTAAACAGATGAATGTTTTTACAGTAGCAAATACGTTACAAGCCATAAACACATTTGAAGGAGTTCGCATATTACCAGATTTTGATTACACAATGGATGAATTGCCAAAAATTGATATTCTGGTAGTGCCTAGCGCAGAACATCATTTAGATACCGATTTAAATGATGAAATCATGATCAACTTTGTAAAAAAAACAGCTAAAGAAGCTCTTTATATAACATCTCATTGTGACGGTGCTTTTGTACTTGCAAAAGCTGGGATTTTAGATAGTATAGCTTCTACTACCTTTCCGTATGATATTGCTAAATACAAAAAAATGTTTCCTAATTTGGATGTACGAGATGAAACACTTTTTGTACATGACGGCAAATATATAACTTCGGCAGGAGGAGCAAAAAGTTTTGAAGCTGCTCTTTATCTTTGTGAATTTTTATACGGAGCTGAAATTGCTAGATCGCTGGCTGGTGGGTTGGTAATTGATTGGGATTTAAAAAAAGTACCGCACATTGTTATTGATAATTAATACTCTTCTAAAATTATTGTAAATTCACCTTCAATTAAAATTACTCACTAACGACACTCTAATGAAATTTAAAACTGCTTCTATTTTTCTTATAGCGACCCTTATTTTTACAGTTTCTCTTTTTAGTCAAAATACCAATTCAAAGATTGGAGATGGCCCTCATTCTCAATTAATTATTAGAGGAGTGATGCTTATAAATGGTGATGGTGCTCCACCTAGAGGTCCTATAGATATTGTAGTAGAAAATAATATTATAAAAAACATTCAAGTTGTTGGGTTTCCTGGCGTTCCAATTGATCAATCTAAGCGCCCAAAATTAAAAGCAGGAGGAAAAGAATTACAAGCAGAAGGCATGTACCTATTACCAGGGTTTATAGATTCGCATGCACATATTGGAGGGGAAGCGCAAGGAGCAGACTGGGATTATGTTTTTAAGTTATGGATGGCACATGGTATAACTACGGTCAGAGAAGTTGGAGGACGTGGTTTAGATTGGTCTATAGCATTAAAAAAGAAAAGCGATGCTCATGAAATTGTAGCTCCTCGTATATTCACATTTACCAGATTTGGGCAATCTAGCGCTAACTTTAACCCGCTTAATGATGCACCTATTACAACTCCAGAAATGGCTAGGCAATGGATACGCGCCAATGCAAAAAGGGGTGCAGATGGAGTAAAATTCTTTGGAGCTGAGCCTCAGATTATGAAAGCCGCTTTGGATGAAAACAAAAAATTAGGCCTTCGATCTGCTGCACATCATGCACAATTAAGTGTCGCTAGATGGAACGTACTACATTCTGCAAGAGCTGGTTTAACTTCTATGGAACATTGGTACGGGTTACCAGAAGCATTGTTTGAAGATAGAACTGTTCAAAATTATCCTTTAGATTATAATTATCAAAACGAACAACATCGATTTGAAGAAGCTGGTAAATTGTGGAAACAAGCTGCGAAACCTTATTCAGATTATTGGAATAAAGTAATGGATGAATTATTATCGTTAGATTTCACACTAGATCCAACGTTTAACATTTATGAAGCCAGTAGAGATTTGCATAGAGCAAGAAGAGCAGAGTGGCATGAAACATATACACTTCCATCACTTTGGCGATTTTATCAGCCTAGTAAAATTTCTCATGGTTCTTACTGGCATGATTGGGGAACTGAACAAGAAATTGTTTGGAAGGAAAATTTTAAATTATGGTTGACTTTTATCAATGAATATAAAAATAGAGGAGGTCGAGTTACTACCGGGTCTGATTCTGGATTTATCTTCCAACTCTACGGTTTCGCGTACATTAGAGAATTGGAATTGCTTAGAGAAGCTGGGTTTCATCCTTTAGAAGTTATTCGAGCTGCTACATTAAATGGAGCTGAAGCATTAGGAATAGATGACAAATTAGGTTCTGTACAAATTGGAAAATTAGCAGACTTTGTAATTGTAGAAGAAAATCCATTAACAAATTTAAAAGTGCTATATGGTACTGGAGCCATTAAACTTACTGAAGATAATAAGGTTGTTAGAATTGGAGGCGTAAAGTATACTATAAAAGATGGTGTTATTTATGATGCAAAATCATTGCTAAAAGAAGTAAAAGAAATGGTTGATAAGGCAAAAGCAAAAGAAGGATTTGAACTAAAACAGCCTGGTATTAAGGATTAATAATAATTAATCCTTAATATTTTAACATTAATTTTCTAAGCACAGGAGATATTCTTAACAAAGAAAGTCCTTTGGCTACGTATAGTTTATCGCGATCTTTAAATCCGTTTTTTAATTTACACAAAACTTTGGAAACTGTTAATTAAACGGATAGTATTATCTATAACATACAATAGATATACTCTATATTAATTCTTATTAGTTCTCTTTCTAAAACGTTTAGACTCATTGGGATCTTCACAATCTAGATCGATACCTCCAAAAATACTTTTTAACTGTTTACTTTTGAGAATACTTACTTTTTTATTCTTTTTTAATTTTACAATTTTCATAATAATAATGTTTAAAGTGAATATAGTCTATTTATCAATCTGATTTTAAAATGAATTGTTAATTTCATTTTTTAATCTAAGTACTTTGAAACCAACTCTCTAAATTCTGGAGAAATCCTCAAGAGAGAGAGTCCTTCTATAGCATAGAGTTTATCTCTATCTTTAAACCCATTTTTTAATAATTCTTCAGTGTAATATAATGCCATGTCATAATTACTCTCCTTTGTACTTATTTGCATAATTGTCAAATAAGAGTCATATGCTTTTGGGTTAGCTATAGTTGTAAAAATATGGAGGTATAATACTTTTTCTTTTTTCTTATCAACGTTAAATAAAGCAGCCGTTTCCTTTCCTAAGGTATAAAGCATTCCTTTAAGTCGTATTCCCATTTTCTGTTTAGCCTTATCTGCTCCATTCACATAAGTATTAAGACTTTTTACTTGTTCTTCCCACCATCCTAAATTATCCATAAAAATAGTATCCAGGTCATCTTTAAAATACTCTAAGTAGTTAAGGCGAATCGTTTTTTCTAAATTAATCGCTCTGCGGTTAGATACAATTGTTCTTCTAAGCACCTTATCTTTCTTTACTGTTTTAATCAGTTCTCCTAGGCTATCTGTTTCAAAGAAATATTGATAATTTTTTTGCATTCTTTTAAGCGCCTCAACTGCTCTATTTGTTTTTCTGGCTTTTAATAAAGATGTAACAGCATTGTAATCTTCAGCATATAATTCTTTTACAAGACCGTCTTCATCACTCACATTATTTCTTGCTAATTTTTTAAGCTCATAACCTTCAAATACTTTCATAAAAACAAAAGAAGGAGGCCATTGATGTGCTCCTTCAAAAACATAAAGCTCTGCTTCAAATTTATTCTTTTTCAAATAAGATGTTGTATTTATCAACTCTAAATAATTAAAATCTGAATCTCCAACAATACCTGAAAAAGAAAAAGTATTCTTTTTTGGGGTAAAAGATGCACTAAACCCAGCTCCGCATGCAATTACTCCATTAATATCTTTAGATAACACTGCTATTGAGGTAGCTAAACGAGCACCTCCTGAGAAACCTGCTGTATAAATCCTAGATAAATTAATAGGAAACAAGCGCAAAATTTCTTGAGAAAGTCTATTGTAAATCTGCACATTCGATTCTATGTTTTCAACTACATTATTAGAGCCTACTAAAATATAGCCATATTTCTCTGCGGCTTCTGCCATAGCTCGTACACCTACCTTACCTGAGTTTTCATAATCAAAAATAAAAACCACAGGCCATCTCTTCTGTCCTTCAAATGCTGAAGGTAAATACAGAGAATACGATTCTGATATGCTATCGTTTACAATGGCGATACTATCTATTACTTTTCGTTTCTGGAGTTTTAAGTCTTGTGCTGATGCATATGATAATGTGCACAAGAGAATAAATGAAAGAAGTTTTTTCATTTTCAAAATTTACAATTTTAATACTATTAATAAAAATATTTATCGAATAAGTATCTTTTCATTTCAAATACTTAAAAATAGAATTATTTCACTCAAAGTACAGCATCAAAAATCTAGCCAAAAGAAGATCATTTAATTTATAAATTTTGATTCTCTCTTCTATTTAACTTTTCGTTAAAAAACATGCTTTAATTTCATTAGTTTATCATATTTATTTTACATTTATAAAGGAAGTAATTTAAATCATTTCAATACTGTAATTTTAGAAATGTACACTCAATTATATTTTGATTATAATGCAACTACACCCTGCGATGAAAGAGTTGTTGAGGCGATGCTTCCTTTCTTTTATTCAAATTTTGGCAATGCGTCCAGCAGTCATCATCCTTATGGTTGGTTAGCTAATGATGCTATTGGAGAAGCTACTGATAAAATAGCTACTGCTTTAAAAATTTCCAAAAGTGATATTGTATTTACTTCTGGAGCTACAGAAAGTATAAATATGATTTTAAAAGGTATTTGTAAAAAAATGCAAAAAAAAGGAAATCATATTATTACCTCAAAAGCAGAACATAAAGCGGTTTTAGATACTTGTAAATTTTTAGAAAGTGAAGGGTTCAATATTACTTATTTAGATGTTGATACTAATGGTTTAGTTATTTTAGATCAATTAAAAGAAGCTATATCATCTAAAACTATTTTAGTTTCACTTATGTATGCTAATAATGAAACTGGGATTATACAGCCGTTAGAAGAGATATCTAAACTGGTGAAAGCTAATAATTCGTTATTATTTTCTGATGCCACACAAGCATTAGGAAAAATACACCTCAATACTTTTTTTAATCATGTAGATTTTGCATGTTTTTCTGGGCATAAATTATACGGGCCAAAAGGTGTAGGATTGGTTTATGCTAAGAATAACAAAGAAACTTCTTTACTACCATCTTTCATTCAAGGAGGGGGTCAACAAAGAGATTTAAGAGGAGGTACTTTAAATACTCCTGCTATTATTGGGTTTGCAAAAGCCATAGACATTGCATATAAAACACTTGATGATGAGATAGAAAGACTTAGTTTATTAAAAACAAAACTGGAGAAAGGATTGCTTTTTATCGAGTGTTCTTTTCTTAATAGTAAAACAAGACAAAGCCTTCCTAATACAGTTAATATTTCATTTCAATATGTAGATGGCGCTAGCTTACTTCGTTCCTTGAGCAAATATATTGCTGTTTCTAATGGGTCTGCATGTAATTCTGCTTCCGTTGAACCTTCACACGTATTAATAGCCATGGGTATTAAACCTGATATTGCATATGCCTCTTTACGCTTAAGTATAGGACGCTACACTACTGAAGAAGAAATAAAAAAAGCAATCGCAATTATTAAAAAAGAAATTGCATTACAACGTGATAGCAATATACTTTGGGAACGCAGATAAAATAAATGTTTTTAAGTTTATTCTCTATCATGTATAGGCCCTATTTTATGACGAAGCATGCCTCCTTTATTTTTAGAAAAAACACTTAGTATTTCACCAAAAATACTGGTTGCTATTTCTTCTGGAGTAGTTGCTCCAATTTCTAAACCACATGGTGCAAAAATTCGTTTTTGATTTTCTTCAGAGATTGCTAATCCTTTTTCTTTAAAAGTAGTTAGCATTTTCTCAAAACGTTTTCTAGGGCCTAAAGAAGCAATATAAGGAGTATTACTTTCTAAGAGTACTTTCATGTTTTCACAATCTGTTTTATAATCATGAGCCATTAACACCGCTGCTGTTCTAGTATCTATTTCTGGTCGTTCATCTGTGTCTTTATGAAACAAATTGGTAACTGTTTTTAATTTTTCTTTTTTTAATTTTTGAATATTCCCAACAAGGCTTACATCCCAATCTAACACATTAGCAAACGCTATCATTGGATATACATCATAATTATCGCCATAAATAGCTAAATGAAACTGTGGAGGTATAAATTCTATAAAAATACGCGCTCTAATTTTCTCTGTGTCAAATTGATACGTTTTCGATTTTTTTCTTTGCAATACATCTTCTACTTTGTCTAATATGTATGTTTTCAAAGTATCATTTTCACAATCATGTAAAACCTTAGAGGCTGTATCATAATAATAACTAGTCCCCAATTGAATATCTACAGCTTTGTCTTCAAATGCAGTAATTGTAGCTATAATATGTTCTCTACGATGTGCAGCACATTTTTTTAATATATCAATAATAGAAGCCTTAGAAGTTATAGGAGATATTAATACGTTTATGACTCCATTACATCCTAATCCTATGCCTATTTCTTTATCTTTTGAAGTGTCATAAGTTACTACTGAAGGTTGTTGTTTCAAAATAGCAATTTGCGACTTTTGTAGCGCATCACCTTCTAAACATCCTCCGCTTATCCCACCTTCAAAAACGCCAGATTCAAAAACAATCATCCTTGCTCCTTCCCTTCTATACGAAGATTCTTCTACACTAACAACCTGAGCAATTGCAGCTCTTTCATTTAGAGGTTTGTATGATTCATAGAGCTTAATAATCGATTTTATCTCTTTCATTCATCAGCAATTTATTATTAAAAACTTTTATTTAAAGGGTGAATATATTTCATAAGATTGATATCTAGAACTTTTATCTACATAAATTTTGTTAAATAATTAAAGGTTATTTCAGAAACTTCTTATCATATAACCATTTAAATATTATTTTATCAACAGGAGAAACTTTATCTATATCGGCATATGTTATCCATATCATTTTTTCAATTTCAGAAGCTGGTTGCAATGCTCCTTTATAATTAGCCGTATAGCATGTCATTTTAACCTCAATGCCTTCAGGATGATCGTGCGCTTGCCCAGAAAAAGTATTCATATACGTAATAGGTGTTGAAACAAGTTCTACGCTCAATTCTTCTCTTATCTCTCGAATCAAAGCAGTTGTATCACTTTCGCCTTTTTCTCTTTTTCCACCTGGTATATAATAGATATTTTTATTTTTACTTAAAGTGCTTAAAATCTTTCCTTTTTTTAATTCAATCCAAGCTAACTTATCGATGAACATCTATTAATGATTACAAATTTTACAATCTTTTCGTTCTTTAATTTCTCCTACCAATTTTCCTTGTGCATTAAGTTTATAATCACAACAATCCATATACCCTTGAACAATCATCTTTCTGGCTCTCTGAATTCTAGATTTTACAGTAGCTAGTGGAAGGTTGTATTGCTTGGCTATGTCCACTTGTTTTACTCCTTCTATATCAGAAAGAAATAAAAATGTTCTATATTTTTCTGGTAATGCTTTTATAATACCTGGTAAACAATCTTTCTCTGTATGTGATGATTTACTATCAACAGATTCTTCATCTGCTATAGCGTCTGGCAATACTTCTTTTCCTCCTTTCGTTTTATAAAAATCAAAAACTGTATTTCTAGCAATGGTAAAAATCCATGATTTTACTTTTGTAGCATCTTTTAATTGAGGTATATTTTTGTGAACTTTTAGAAAAACATCTTGTAAAAGATCATTCGTTATTTGTTCATCTTTTATTTTACTGAAAATAAATTTTTGCAAATCATCAGCATACTCTTCCCATAATATTGAAGTAGTTATCATTTCTCCATCATTAATAAGAGCGCAATATCATATTAAAATATTGCGCTCTGATTAGTATTTATAATCCATTTTAATTAGCATGTCCAGAACACATACATTCTACCGAAGTACAATTTTGACATTGGCCTTCTATACAACTAGAGCACGAACAAGTACATCCACCTTTTTTCATAATATTTTATTTAAGGGTTTATATATAAGACAGCATATGTTTTAAAAAGATGCATTCTCGTTTCATAAATTTACAAAACTTAGTGGAAAAAATAACTAACTTTGAAAGCATTCTATAATTTTAAACAAATGAAATGAACATAAACAAATTTCATCATTGCATACCCGTCGATATGATTAAATTTTTTATGTGAATTCCTGAATGTGCAGAAATTTTTAGTTTCTTCACTTTCTATAAACTCCAAAATTTCAAACAAATGAAATCTATCTTTATTCCTTTTTTTTTAATAGTTAGTTTAAGTACTGCTGCTCAAGAAAAAAAAGCTGCTATTTCTTATTTAACAGCTCCCGGTGATTGGCGAAAAGAACTATTGACCTTACCATTAAGCTTTGCTCCTGAGTTAGATTATACAGGCCTTGAAGATGTTAGATTCTCTAAAGGATGGGGAGATAAAAACTCTGATGAGTTTTGGACCTATAAATTTGCATGGTATTTAGACATCGATCCTAAATTAGGAACAGAGAAAATAGAAAATGAATTAAAATTTTATTTTGACGGTTTGATGAATGCTGTAGGCCAGGGAAGAAAAATACCAAAAGAAAAAATAAAACCCACTTTAGCTATTTTTGTCAAAGATTCTCCTAATCATTCTTTTAAAGGAAAAGTACATTTGTTTGATGTTTTTTTCACCAAAGATATTATAAAGCTAAATGTTATTGTAAAGCCCGCTTATTGCGAGGTTACTAAAAAACACATTGTGTATTTTGAATTTTCTCCACAATCGTTTGATCATGCGTTATGGAAAACAATGGAACAAATTCAAATTCCTTGTAAATAATATTGTTATCTGCCAATAATAGTAAGCAATTGATTTTCTAATAAAACAATTATAAGTACTATTAAAATAGGTACACTAAACATTATTATTTTTTGTTTCAAGCTTGGAGAAGCTTTTCTAGTTTCGATTAGTAGATTTTGGAATATAACAATCACATAATTTCTGTTATAAAAAAGAATAAAACAAAGGCTTAAAAAATAAAGAATAGCACTTGTCATTGCCCCCCATGAAATATTAAAAGCATAATCAATGACAATAATATTGAGAAGTATTGGTATTAAAATTCCTGCTCCTATTAACTTAGTTTTATTAAATATTAATAAAAACCCGCCTACTAATTGTGAAATCCCAATAAAAAAGACATAAAACCTCGAATGTCCAAAAAAAGTCCACGCTAAGTCAAAACCACTTAAATCTGATACAGGTGTTGATAATACAGATTCTGGAAAGTTCCCCTTCTGATAAAATTGTCCATTAACTATTTTTCCTATTCCGTAGGTTGAAAGCGTTATACAAACATAGATTCTTAAAGCTCTTTCTAAAAAATATCCAAAAGTAAATTTCATATCCTTATATTTTGAATAATCAGACATCAATGATAAAAGCTTGGTTACATTTTTATTTATTTTAAGTAATTAATTTTAATTGTTTTTTTATAACGTTTCAGCTCTTTTGCAACTCTAGGAGTAAGAAAAAATAAGCCAATCATATTAGGCACTAGCATAGCAAAAATCATTGCATCTGAAAAATCTGTAACTGCACCCAAACTAGCTGCTGCACCTACAATCACAAAACAACAGAAGAGTATCTTGTATACATAGCCTGTTTTTTCCCTCTTCCAAAAAGAAAAGACCATGCTTGATACCCATAGTATGACCATGAAATCATTGATGAAAATGCAAATAGAATGACTGCAAATGTTAGCAAATAAGGAAACCAAGAAATTCCACTTTTTAACGCATTTGAAGTAAGAATAACGCCCTGTTCAAAAGACACTTCTGTTCCCACAGTTAGCTGTCCAGTAATAATTAAAACCAAAGCTGTCATAGTACATATAACTACTGTATCTATAAAAGGCTCTAATAAAGCTACCAAACCTTCACTAGCTGCGTACTTAGTTTTTACTGCCGAATGTGCTATAGAAGCAGAACCTATACCTGCCTCATTAGAAAAAGCAGCTCTTTTAAATCCTTGAATCAATACTCCTATAAAACCTCCAGCAATACCCTCTGGACTAAATGCTCCTTGAAAAATAGCATAAAAGGCAGCTGGTATCATTGTATAATTAATAGCCAAAATAGTAAGAACGGCAAGCACATACATAACTACCATAGCAGGAACAATTTTATCTGTCACTTGTGCTATTTTTTTAATCCCTCCAATAATTACTATCCCTACTAAAACAGCCATTACAAGGCCAAACATCCATCCTTTTCCATGAATAAAACTATGCTCTGCGCCTGTAACATATTCAAAAAGTTTAAATGCTTGATTGATCTGAAACATATTACCACCTCCAAAAGAACCTCCAATACACATTATAGAAAATAAAACAGCAAGTACTTTCCCTAACCTAACAAAACCTTTTTCTTTTAATCCTTTTTTAAGATAATACATAGGGCCACCATAAACAGTTCCGTTTTCGTCTATTTCTCGATAAGCTACACCTAATGTACATTCTACAAATTTGGTAGCCATTCCTAATAGACCTACCAAAATCATCCAAAAAGTAGCACCTGCACCTCCAATAGACAAAGCAATAGCAACTCCTGCTATATTTCCCAATCCTACAGTAGCCGACAAAGCAGCAGTTAGTGCTTGAAAGTGTGTTACTTCTCCTTCATGCCCTTCTATACAAATAGTGTCTGGGTGATCTTCAACAGGTGAAGTAGAACTGCCTCCTTCTAATTGATCATATTTGCCTCTTACAACCTGAGTTCGATTAATATTTAAGTAGATTTTATGAGTAAAAAAGATAGATT
>CAYMDH010000071.1:0-12201 GCA_964389205.1 uncultured Flavobacteriaceae bacterium | reverse complement strand
TTACCAGGATGAAAACCTGGCGTCCTAACCCCTAGACGAACGGACCATTTTTATTTTTGTTATTTAAAATTATTTATAAAAGCTTTTGCAAACTTTTACTTGTAGTCCGTAGGGGAATCGAACCCCTGTTACCAGGATGAAAACCTGGCGTCCTAACCCCTAGACGAACGGACCATTTTTATTCAATTGCGGAGGCAAAAATACAACTATTTTTTACTATTGCAATATTTGTAAAATATTTTTTACAAAAAATTTAATATGCTTTAGCAAAAAGTACTCTTTTTCTAGATAATTCTCCGCTAAAAACACATTTTCCATCTTCTTCCTTAGCATCTATTGGAATACATCTAATAGTCGCTTTGGTAAGTTCTTTAATTTTGTCTTCAGTCTCTATAGTTCCATCCCAATGCGCAGATAAAAATCCTCCTTTAGTTTCAAGCACTTCTTTAAATTCGTCAAAACTATTTACTTCTGTAATGTGAGAAGCTCTATAACTCAATGCTTTCTCGTAGATACTATTTTGAATATCTTCTAACAGAAACTCAATTTTTGCAACTACATCTTCTGTAGCTACTGTTTCTTTTTCAAAAGTATCTCTTCTTGCTATCTCAAAAGTTCCATTTTCCATATCCCTTTGCCCAATAGCAAGACGTACAGGAACTCCTTTCAATTCATATTCATTAAATTTCCATCCAGGTTTATAGGTGTCTCTATTGTCATATTTAACTGAAATTCCTTTGACCTTCAATTCTTTCACTAAAGGAGCCACTCGTTCTGAGATCAAATCTAATTGATCTTCTCCTTTATAAATAGGTACTATAGCTACTTGTATTGGCGCTAATTTAGGTGGCAAAACCAATCCATTATCATCACTGTGTGTCATCACTAATGCTCCCATTAATCGTGTAGACACCCCCCATGAAGTAGCCCAAACGTAATCTAACTTCCCTTCTTTATTTGCAAATTTCACATCAAAAGCTTTTGCAAAATTTTGTCCAAGAAAATGAGAAGTTCCTGCCTGCAATGCTTTTCCATCTTGCATTAAGGCTTCTATAGAATACGTATCCTCTGCTCCAGCAAATCGTTCACTTTCGCTTTTCACTCCTTTGATTACTGGAACTCCCATAAAATTCTCAACAAAATCTGAATATACATGCATCATCTGTTCTGCTTCAGCAACTGCTTCTTTTTTTGTTTCGTGAGCTGTATGTCCTTCTTGCCATAAAAACTCTGCCGTACGCAAAAATAAACGTGTTCGCATCTCCCAACGCACTACATTAGCCCATTGATTTATTAAGATTGGTAAATCTCTATATGATTGAATCCAGCTCTTATAAGTATTCCATATAATTGCCTCACTTGTAGGGCGAACTACCAATTCTTCCTCTAACTTTGCTTCTGGATCTACCATCAATTTCCCTGCTTCATCTGGGTTGTTTTTTAATCGATAATGTGTAACAACTGCGCATTCTTTTGCAAAGCCTTCTGCATTTTTCTCTTCTGCTTCAAACAAACTTTTAGGTACAAATAGCGGAAAATATGCGTTTTCATGACCTGTTTCCTTAAACATTCTATCCAATTCGGCTTGCATTTTCTCCCAGATTGCAAATCCATATGGTTTTATTACCATACAACCTCTAACACCTGAGTTTTCAGCTAAATCAGCCTTTACAACAAGTTCATTATACCATTTTGAGTAATCTTCTTCTCTTTTGGTTAGTTTTTTGCCCATTATCAGTAATTTGGCACAAATATTGTGATTATGTTAAATAAAAAAATAGTTCAGCAAAACTAACTATTTTTGTAATGTGCAACAATAAAAAACTTACAATGATGAATTTATACTATTCCCGTAGCAAAATACTTTTACCGATTATAGTGTTGGCAATTTTAGTTGCTTCTTGTGGTTCATACCAACAAGCATCATATTATGATAATGATGGTATTTATAATGAGACTAGTTCTCCATATGCTAAAAAGAAAAAAGAAGAAAAAGTTGACACTAAAAATACTGCTGTTCAATATGAAAATTATTTCAACCAGAAAGCACAAGAGTATGAAGCTATATTAAATGAAGATGGTACTGTTTTTACGGATATTGAATCTTATACTAGTAATGAAGTAGAAGATAGCACAGATATTACTTCAGAATATATTAACGAGTATCAAAACGGAAATCCAGGTTGGGGTGAAAATCCTCAAAATGTATCTGTAAATATATATTCTAACGCAGGATTTGGATTTGGTGGATTTGGATTTGGTAGATTTGGGTTTAACAGGTTCAATCGATTTGGTAGGTTTGGTTTTGGAAGCCCATTTTTTGGAGGATTTGGTTTCGGAGGTGGTTTTTATGATCCATTCTTTTATAGAGGCGGATTTGGTTTTGGAAGCCCTTTCTTTTTTAGAGGTGGTTTTTACCCAGGCTTTTATGGGGGCTATGGTGCTGGATTCAATAACTTTGGAAGAAATTCCTTTGCTTTTGGAAATAGCAGAAGAAGTTTTATACGAAATTCCCGCTTCAATACTGCAAATTCCAGAACATCAAGAAATAATTTAAGAGGAAGAAGTAATACAACAGCAAATAGAGGCAATAGTTCTAGAGCGACTAATCGATCTTCTACTGCTAGCAGAAGAGGATACAGAAGTTACAACAACAGTGCGCGCATTAATAGTAACAGAGGCTCATCTAGCAGATCTTCTAGTGTTAATAACGGCAGTAGAAGCGTAAGAAGAAGTACAGGAACCTCAACTAGAACTAGAAGTAGTAGTTCTAGTTCTAGAAGAAGTACAGGTACAAGGTCATCATCATCAGCTAGAAGAAGTTCTTCTAGTGGTAGAAGTTCTGGATCTTTTAGATCTAGTGGAGGATCTAGATCAAGAAGCTCTGGAGGAAGATCTGGAGGAGGAAGCCGAGGAAGAGGTCGCCAATAAACAAAACAATAAATTCATCAATCTATTAACCTAAGATTTTATGAAAAAAATACTTTTACTATTTGCAGTTATAACAACTGCAGTGAGTACTAATGCTCAAAATATAAATGATGTTTTACGATTTAGTCTAGAAGATATTCAAGGAACAGCTAGATTTCAAGGGCTTAGTGGGGCCTTTGGAGCCCTAGGAGGGGATTTATCAGCGCTAAATATCAATCCAGCTGGTTCTGTTATTTTTAATAACAATTACATCACTGTATCTGGCACGAATTACAACTCGTCAAATGACACCCGCTATTTCAACGGGTTTAATTCTACTAATGAAAGTAATGTTGAACTCAATCAAGCAGGAGGTGTATTGGTTTTTAAATCGCCAGATGAAAATGCTGAATGGAAAAAATTCTCTTTAGCATTTAACTACGATATCGTTAATAATTTTGATAATGAATTTTTTGCCACCGGAACAAGTAATCAATCCATTGACCAATATTTCTTAGATTTTGCTCAAGGGCAAGCTTTAGGACCGCTTCTTATTCAACCGGGAGAATTTATCGAAGAAGCTTTTTTAGATATAGGATCCAGTCTTGGTTTTGGAGCCCAACAAGCATTTCTTGGTTTTTTTGGAGGTGTAATAGATCCCGTAGATATAAATGATGACAATAATGTAGATTATGTCTCTAATGGAACTTTTACTAGTGTTAATCAAGAGTTTTTACAAATTACTAGTGGACAGAACAGTAAATTCACAGCAAATTTTGCTACGCAATACCAAGGATGGCTTTCTTTAGGTATTAATTTGAATTTTCATGATGTTTCTTTTGAAAAATTGACAATATTTAATGAAGATGGCTATGATGCTAGTTCTGCCTTACAATTTGTTGAATTTGATAATTTACAACGAACATTTGGAGATGGATTTTCATTTTCTCTAGGAGGAATTGCTAAATTAAATGATGTTGTACGATTAGGGGCAAGTTACCAATCTCCTACCTGGTATCGATTCGAAGATCAATTATCACAACGAATAAACACAAATTTAGCAGACAGTGAAATTGATTTCATCAATTTCTCATTAACAACTATTTTCCCAACATATAGAATACAGGTTCCTTCTAAATTAAACGGAAGTTTAGCACTAATTTTTGGCAAACAAGGATTGTTAAGTTTTGATTATGGATATCAAGATTTATCCAATGCAGAATTAAGACCAACTTCCGATGCTGGTTTTGCAAGTGAAAATGATTTAATTGAAAATCAATTAAAAGCAGTTTCTACTTTTAGAGTAGGTGGAGAATATAAGATACAGCAATTTAGCTTAAGAGGTGGATATCGCTTTGAGGAAAGCCCTTTTGACAATGGTAATGCAGTAGGTGATTTAACTGGATTTTCAGTAGGTGTAGGATATAATTTTGGTCCTACAAAGTTAGATTTAACTTTTAGTCAATCAGAAAGAGAATTCAATCAGTCTTTATTTGATACTGGTTTAACCAATACTGCTAACGTAGAAAACACTAACTCTAATGTTACCCTTTCATTGAGTTTTAATTTATAGTATAAAAATTATAGTTATAAAAAAACCGAGCTTTGACTCGGTTTTTTTTATATTCATCAATTCCTTAAGGCCATGTTAAATAGCTTTTCTTGTTTAATATTTAACTATCTTTGCCTCCTTAAAATAACTTTTTTGCTGTATAAATAGGCTGTTTAAAGTTTATAATCAGGCTACAAAAAAGAAGCATTTATGAAATGAGCATAAATAAAATTTTTTTTGCAAAAACGCAATGGTTGATCTAAGTAAAAAAGTTTATTTATTTTGATTGACAGAGAAATAAAATTTTTAAATAGATGAAAATAGATAAAATACTTGAAAAGCAATTTGATGAATTAGGAGATAATCATGCTTCTGCTGCAGCAGATACTCCTTTGCGAGAAGATGCTTTTCAATTATCCGATGATGAAAAAATTGAACGTATTCAACAAAACGTTTATAACATAATGGAAACTCTAGGTCTTGATCTTACTGATGATAGTTTAAGAGGTACTCCTAAAAGAGTTTCAAAAATGTTTGTGAAAGAAATTTTTGGAGGGTTAAATCCTGCAAAAAAACCCAAAGCATCTACTTTCGAAAATAAATATAAGTATGGAGAAATGCTTGTAGAGAAAAATATAACTGTATATTCTACTTGCGAACATCATTTACTCCCTATTGTTGGAAGAGCGCATGTAGCTTATATATCTAAAGGCAAAGTCGTTGGTTTATCCAAAATGAATAGAATTGTAGATTATTTTGCAAAACGCCCTCAAGTACAAGAAAGAATGACTATTCAAATAGTACAAGAACTTCAAAAGGTAATGGGTACTAAAGATGTAGCCTGTATTGTTGATGCTAAACATTTATGTGTAAACTCAAGAGGCATTAGAGATATAGAGAGCAGTACTGTTACTGCTGAGTTTGGTGGGAAATTTAAAGAAGCTGCTGTAAGAAGAGAATTTTTAGATTATATTAAATTAGATACAGAATTCTAATTTATTTACACTATAATTAATTAAATTTAGCTTCGAAACAAATTACTAAACGGTAACCAATTTAAAGAATGCAACTATACCAAAGTCAAGAATTAAAAATTTACAATTCGCTTACAGGAAAAAAAGAGATTTTTAAAACCATCAATGAAGGTAATGTAGGAATGTATGTGTGCGGTCCTACTGTGTATAGTAATGTGCACTTAGGAAATGTAAGAACATTTATGTCTTTTGATGTTATTTTTAGATATTTAAAACATTTAGGATATAAAGTACGCTATGTTAGAAACATTACAGATGCAGGGCATCTTGAAAATGATGCAGATGAAGGGGAAGATAGAATAGCAAAAAAAGCACGTTTAGAGCAAATAGAACCTATGGAGGTTGTACAACGATACACTGTAGATTTTCATAATATTCTAGATAAATTTAATTTCTTACCTCCCAGTATAGAACCAACAGCCACCGGGCATATCATTGAACAAATAGAAATTATCAAAGAAATAATAGGCAAGGGCTTGGCATATGAAATTAACGGCTCTGTTTATTTTGATGTTTTAAAATTTAATAAAACCAATAATTACGGCAAACTTAGTGGCCGCAATGTAGAAGATCTTATTCATAATACCAGAGAATTATCTGGTCAATCAGAAAAAAAGAATCCTCAAGATTTTGCTTTATGGAAAAAAGCAGAACCTCAACATATTATGAGATGGCCATCTCCTTGGAGTGATGGATTTCCTGGGTGGCATTTAGAATGTACTGCCATGAGTACTAAGTATCTTGGTGAACGATTTGACATTCATGGAGGAGGGATGGATTTGAAATTTCCACATCATGAATGTGAAATAGCACAAGCAGAAGCTTGCAATGGTCATAACCCAGTAAATTATTGGATGCATGCCAATATGCTTACTTTAAACGGTAAAAAAATGGCAAAATCTACAGGTAATAATATTTTACCTGGTGAAATTTTTAGTGGTGATAATGCAATTCTAAGTAAAGCTTTTGCGCCTAATGCTGTTCGATTTTTTATTTTACAAGCCCACTACAGGAGTATTTTAGATTTTAGTAATGATGCTTTACTCGCTTCAGAAAAAGGGTTTAATAGACTTATGGAAGCCATACATTCTTTTGAAAAAATTGAAACTGGAACCACCACTAGTTTTGATATTAAGTCATGGAAAAAAGAGTGTTATGACGCTATGAATGATGACTTTAACAGTCCAATCTTAATAGCACAATTATTTGAAGCTGTTAAATTTATTAATCAAATAAAAGATGGAAATGCCAGCATTACTGCTGAAGATCTTTTATTATTAAAGAATACAATACATGCTTTTGTTTTTGATGTTTTAGGTTTGGTCGATATTGTTTCGATCAATGACGATTCAGATAAATTATCAGGAGTTGTTGAGCTACTTATAAATTTAAGAAGTGAAGCCAGAGCTAATAAAGATTTTGCAACATCAGATAAAATAAGGGATGAGCTTTTGGCAATGGGCATCCAATTAAAAGATGGTAAAGAGGGTACTGGTTTTTCTATAAACTAATACAAGTCTCTATATTGATTTAACTTTAGTTTTTTATAATAAAAATTTTACTAGGATTTTAAAAACACCTTTTTATGGTAAAAAAAATTCTTATCGCTCCTTTTATATTCTTAATTAGAGTATATCAACTTTTGATATCTCCTTTAACACCTGCAACTTGTCGTTATAGCCCTACTTGTTCAAGTTATTCCTTACAAGCATTGAGAAAACATGGTGTCTTAAAAGGTGGGAAGCTAGCTGTGAAAAGAATTTTTAGTTGTCATCCATGGGGAGGTAATGGTTATGATCCTGTTCCATAATCTGGATGACAACTTGCCCAAACGCATACTCCTCGCATGTTCGCTAAAAATGTACACCGTACATTTTCAAAACCTACATCAATTTATCTATTGAAAAAAAGATTTTGTGCTTACTATTTTATGCTTCATACTTCAATATCTAATTCCTATCTTTACAATTACAATTCTTAAACAAATCACATGTATTTTCTAGGTATTAACTGGAATCCTGATAAAGCATTATTCGAAATAGGTTCTTTTCAATTACGCTATTACAGCTTAATGTTTGTCGTCGCCTTTTTAATAGGCTGGTATCTTACTAAAAAAATCTTTATAAGAGAAAAACAACCTTTAGAAAAACTAGATACGTTATTTGTATATGCTGTAGTTTCTATTCTTTTAGGAGCCAGGCTAGGTCATGTATTCTTTTATGATTGGCCTCATTTTAAAAATCATCTGGCCGAGATATTATTGCCTTTCAAATTTTCTCCAAAATTTGAATTTACAGGATTTAGTGGATTGGCAAGTCATGGAGCAGCTGTAGGTGTTATTGTTGCGATGTATTTATACCGAAGAAAATATCCCGATATTAAAATTTCATGGATTTTAGATAGAGTAGTTATCGCAATGGCCTCTGGAGCTATATTTGTTCGTTTAGGTAATTTTATGAATTCTGAAATTGTAGGAACCAAAGTAGATCAGGCTTTTAGTCTTGGAGTTCGATTTATACAAAATCCAAGTGACCTTTCTACCAGAGATGCATTAGGAACTACAGGAACAAGAAATATCTCTGAAGCTTATGATCTTATTGCACACGATCCAAAATTTGCCGACACCCTAAATGCCATACCATTTAGACATCCTGTTCAATTATACGAATCTTTCTGTTATATTTTTGTGTTTTTGATTTTATGGTTTGTTTATTGGAAAACAACAAAAAGGGAAAAACCTTTCTATCTATTTGGTTTGTTTCTAGTACTTCTCTGGACTGTTCGTTTCTTTGCAGAGTTTGTCAAAGAAAGACAAGGAGGCTTCGAAGAACAGATAAACAATGTTCTATCAACAGGACAATTACTCAGTATTCCTTTTATTATAGCTGGATTGTATTTTATGTTCAAACCTACTAAAACGACCAAGTAATGAATAGATTTCACAGACATATAATTCCAATTTTTACCACATTAACTGTATTGTCATCATGCGGAGAAGGTACTAAAAAAGAAACCATACAAACGCAGAACATTGCTTTTCAAAAAGAAGGAGAATTACGATTATTAAAACCTGATGGAAGTCTTATTAAAAAATTAGATATTGAAATTGCAGACAATGAATATGAAACCCAGACAGGTTTGATGCATCGAAAATCTATGCTAGAAAATAGAGCAATGCTATTTATATTTGATCAAGAAGATTTACGGTTCTTTTATATGAAAAACACTGAAATCTCTTTAGATATTATTTATATAGATGAAAATTTTAAAGTGGTAAGTTTTATAGAAAACGCTACACCTTTTAATGAAGATTCACTACCCTCAGAGAAACCTGCACGCTATGTATTAGAAATAAATGCAGGCTTGTTAAACAAATGGGGAATACAACAAGGTGATTCAATATCATTTCAAAGAAATTAATATTTATTTCATTTTGAATAAATAAAAAAGCATCCTAATATTAGGATGCTTTTTTTATAAACGTGTACTATGTACTAATTATTTCTTTTCAGATTTCTTATTTCCTTTGTTTAAAGTATCAAACATAACAGGCGTAGCAATAAATAACGAAGAATACGTACCTACTATAATACCTATTATCATTGCAAACATAAACCCTCGTAGAGATTCTCCTCCAAAGATAAAGATTGCCAACAATACTACTAAAGTAGTTAATGATGTATTTAACGTTCTTCCTAAAGTGCTATTTAAAGCTTGATTTACATTACTTCCAGCCTTCCAGCCTTTTTCACCAACAATCTCTCTAATTCTATCAAATACAACTACCGTATCATTCAAAGAGTATCCAATTACAGTTAGAATGGCTGCGATAAAAGCTTGATCTACCTCCATGTTAAAAGGCATAATTTTCCAAGTAAGAGAGAATATACCTAACACTACCAATACATCATGAAAAACAGCAGCTACAGCTCCTAAAGAGAATTGCCATCTACGGAAACGCAATAATATGTATAAAAATACTACTACTAAAGATCCTAAAATAGCCCAAACTGCACTTTTCTTAATATCATCTGCAATTGTTGGACCTACTTTAACTGACCGTAGTATACCATTTTCTTTATCTGTTATTCCTAAATCTGAAAATTCATCATAACTCATTCCTTCAGGTAGTAAATCTTTTAAACGATCATATAACCCTCTCTGAATTTCTTCATCTACTTCCTTTCCTTCTACATCAATTTTATACTTAGTAGTAACTTGTATTTGATTTGGTGGCCCAAAAGTTTTTACCAGTGCGCTTTCAAATTGCTCGTTTAACCCTACTGAAATATCAGATGTATTTACAGAATTCTCAAAACGAACTATATATTGTCTACCTCCAACAAAATCAACTCCTTGATTTAATTTATTTACAAATAATGATCCTAATCCTACTGAGATAATAATCGCAGATATAATATATGCCTTTTTACGTTTTTTAAGGAAATCTACATTAAGACCTTTAAACCAATTTTTAGTAAGCGAGGTTGTAAAGTCTAATTTTCTATTTTTAGATGTATACCAATCTAACAACAATCTTGTTATAAAAATTGCCGTAAATAATGAAGTACCAATACCTATTAATAAAGTAGTTGCAAATCCTTTAATAGGACCTGTTCCAAATATTAATAAAATTAAAGCCGTTAAACCTGTAGTAATGTTTGCATCTAAAATAGAAGACAAGGCATTGCCAAATCCATCTGCAATAGATTGTTTCATTCCTTTTCCTTTGGCAAGCTCTTCTTTAATACGTTCAAAAATAAGTACGTTTGCATCTACAGACATCCCTATTGTTAAAACGATACCTGCAATACCCGGTAAAGTTAATACAGCACCAATACTAGAAAGTACTCCAAATATCAATAAAATATTAAATACCAAAGCTATATCTGCAAACCCTCCTGCTTTTCCATAGTAGAAAATCATCCAAACCAATACTAATAGCATTGCTATAATAAAAGATGATAAACCACTACTAATTGCTTCTTGCCCTAATGATGGTCCAACAACATCTCTGTTAATGATTTCTGCAGAAGCAGGTAGCTTTCCAGCTCTTAATACATTTGCTAAATCGACTGCTTCATTTAAAGTAAACTCTCCTGATATTTCTGAATTCCCTCCAGAAATTGCCCCTTTTGAAACACCTGGAGCAGAGTAAACGATTTCATCTAATACAATTGCAATATTTCCTTGCTCTCTAAATGCTTTTCCTGTAAGATTTTCCCATGCTTTTGCTCCCTTACCATTCATTTGCATTGAAACAGCAGGCTTATTAAATTGATCAAAAACTTGGCTGGCATCTACAACTACACTTCCACTTATTGGTGCTTCTAATTCTCTATTTGATTTTATAGCATATAAATCTGCTACTTCAGAATCGTTCGATACTTTACCCCATAAAAATCGTGCAAATTGCAATTCTGAAGGCAAAACTCTTCGAACTACTGGCATTTTTAAATAGTCACTAATTGTAGCTGTATCTTTTACAGCAAAACTAGCTATTACTGGTGATCCTTGTTGACCACCACCTACTAGAAGATCAAAAATTGGATTTACTTGACTTGCTACGTTAATAGAATCTTTGTTGATATCTGATAATAAAGAATCTATTTCTGAAACAACAGCTTCTTCTTGTTCTTCTTCTTTTTTAACATCTACAACATCTTTTAATGCTTCATTTGCAGCAATTAAAAACTGTGCTACTTCATTAGATTTAAATGTTTCCCAGAATTCTAATTGTGCAGTACTCTGTAATAAACGTTCTACTCGATTTACATCTTTTACTCCTGGTAATTCAACCAATATACGTCCAGAATTCCCTAAACGTTGGATATTAGGTTGTGTAACACCAAATTTATCGATACGATTACGTAATACTTCAAAAGCTGATACTACAGATTCATCAATCTTTCTTCTAATTATTGGACGAACTACATCGTCTTCCATTTGAAAATTAATCTCATCGCTTAACGATTTGTTTGCGAAAATATCTGGTGAAGCTAATTTTGTATCTCCTTTAATAGCATCAAAAGCATTAAAAAATAGATTTAAATAAATATCATCACTACTCTTAGAAGCTTCATCAGCATCTAGTAACGCTTTATTAAATACTGGATCTTTAGATTTATTTGCCAAGCCAATTAAAATATCCTTGATAGATATTTGAAGGGTTGCATTTATACCTCCTTTAAGGTCCAATCCTTTATTTAATTCTTTTTCTTTAACCTCATTATAGGTATAGCTTGTCAAGCCTAAAAAATTATAGACTTTTTGGTTCCCTATAGAATCCAGATATCGTATTGCTTCCGTCTCTCGCTTTTCTATAGCTCCTTCTTCTGTATCTGCAATTTTATTTGTTGCAAATACGGCTGCTTCATCTTCTACTTTACCAGCAATAAAAGTAAATGAGAGTTGATAGATACTAACAATCCCAAATAGAATGGCAAACAATCTGATAAGTCCCTTGTTCTGCATTGTTATTCTTATTTATTAAATGAATTTTAAAAAACGAGCAAATATATAATTTACAACAGGATTAACCAATTTATTTAGCCCGAATTATGCATTAGAATATCGTTATTAATATTGAAATAATATATTTTTTAATATATTATTTGAGTTTACACAATTTATATGCATCGTTTTTCAATATTGACTAGTCCTAAAAAACCGTTACAGTTTTTAATGGATTAAAAATAATTAAAT
>CAYMDH010000070.1:0-12363 GCA_964389205.1 uncultured Flavobacteriaceae bacterium | reverse complement strand
CAATAGCGGCTTAACTTCTACTAAATCCGTCAGTGCAAAATGGGGGGATTACACCGCTAGCTAAACATAAACCCAGTACAACAGATGAACGTCCACTGGCTACTCCTATTTCTACAACGGTATCTGGCTTTAATTTAGATACCATTTGACATAAAAAATAAGCTTCGTCTTTTACTATTGAACCAATAGCGCGAGTATTATCAGGTGAATATGCCCTATTAATTATCGATTGAGTATCCATGGTTTTATGATTTGTACTTAAATAACTCATCGGCAGCAGGATAAGTATGTATTTATACAACAATTAAAAAGATATATTTATGTGTGATTTTAACTTAATAATTATGTAAGAACATATTTGAAACTATAAGACATGTGTTTAATCTATTTTTTAAAAAGTCACTAAGCAGCATTTTTGCTAACACTAACATCATCACTGCTTACAGAAAAGTTCATTCTTTTTTTATGATTATGTGAATAAAATGGTTGCGGCGTTCTCCAATCTTTACCATAAACTCTTTCTAAATAAACTTCTGAATTTTTTGGAATATAGGTTTCTATCCCAAATAATTTAATTTTTTTGATTGGAAATACATCTTCATATGTATGCACTTGTTTCTTACCGGGGTGCCAATCAATAAAATCGCCTCTTCTTACACCGCAAAAAATATCGAGGATTTGCCCTGATTCAAGAGAAGCTTTTATATGAAAATCAGTTGCAGGTTGTACATTAAACTCTAAATTGCTAAGAAGATCATGCACTGCTGAAGTTACTTGAGCAAATTCTTTAGAGACGTTATTTTTTGGCAATAAAATAATATCTATGTCATCATCATGTGGAATAAAATTATTCTCTCTGACTGCACCGAGTACACTTCCAAAGCCAAGACAGGCTTCACCAATATTTTGATTTAATATATTTATTACCCTATTAGCGTGGTTCAATGCATTATGCTTTTCTTCTAAAGTCCAAAACCTAAAAGACCTTCGGATACCGTGCGCTGATACTTCTAATTGAAAATGGTTCAATACCTTATTCAAACAGTATTTGACTACAGCTTGGTCATACCCAGATAAACTATAATCATTACATATTGTTTGTATTTCATTTACGTTCAACGTACCTGAAAATACATATTTTTTTAAAATAGTTAATATTGTTCTGTACATCTTACACTCATGAGAACTACATATTTTCAAACTTCGCTCTTCATTAGCAAATCGTTCACATAATACTTTAAACTGTGAATGCACAAGTTTCCAACCTATTTTCGGTATTAAAAACTCAATACAAACTAGCCAATCGTTTGCTGCCTTAGCATTGTCTTTAGTTCCAATTTCTATTGAATCAATAACAATTTCTTGATCTAAATTGACTTCCAGAAAAACATTATTTTTAATTTCATGAATGCTATCTGATGTTATAGAATCGAAATAGGGTAATCCATTTACTCTTTGAGATTTATCAAGTATTTTCAAATTCTGGCGAAGTTCATTTTCATTAAATGTAAGACATACACCGTTAGAACCGAACAATTTTACATACTTCAAATTTAGTTTGTCACGAAGTGGAGAGGAAATTCTTATTCCTTTTATAGAACTAGCATTCACGTTGATATCTAACGTTTTTCCATTAGCCCCACCAAATAGTCCGATATTGTTATCCACTATCAGAAACTGCTCTACACGTTGTGACAGCAAATCTATTTCATTTTGTCTCATAGTATGTATCTTCTGATGTAAATATATTTACAGGCGATAATTCAAACAATTACCAGTTTTATCTATATATGAATTGATACAAGTGGAATCCACTTATATATTTTTTAGAATTAACAAGTGGTATTCTCCAACCCTCATATAAAATAAATGCATTCACTAATCAAATAAACACTATATTTATTTCACTATTTTTAGTTTTCTATTAGATTTTTTAACTACAAATCGACCAACATATGGATCTTCTTCGCCATATCTAGCATACCCCGTACCTTTACATTTATAAATACACTCAAATCGATTTTTTTCTAATAATTTAACAAAATCTGATGATTTTTGAAATCTACGATAATGATCACAACCAAATTCTTTTTGTTTTTTTTCATCTTTATTTAATCTAAATTCAAAGAATAATATTGTTTCTTCAGAAACCAGGTTTGAGAGATTTTCTAACAACTTTTCCTCTATGTTTTGAGGAATAGCATGTTGGAAAAATCGTGAATAAACGACAGATTTTTGTAAAAAAAATGTTTTATCTAACGTTTTTACTACATTTGATATGTCGCCTTCATAAGTTTCTATATTTTCATTACCTTGTTTATAACTAAGTAAAGAATTACTCACTACTTGATCTGTAGCGATAATATTATGACCTTTTTGGTGAAAGAAGATCGTATCTCTTCCGTTACCACAACCAATTTCCAAAATATTGGCGCTTAGACCTTTGAGCCAGGAATGAACAAAAATTGAAAATTGTGAAGGATATACTGGTCCGTGCGTATCGTTGTAAAATTCTGACCAGTGTTCAATATTAGATAACATGTGTAACCTATATTATTTTTTAGTTAGTTATTTTGATGTATATTTTTGATTCAAACTACATCAAATCAAGACACTTATACTTTAATAGTAAGTAATATTTCTATTAAGCAGACAATGATTCAGTTAAATCAATATTGAGAAAATATTTGCACCAATTTAGAGCCTTAGGGTTGCCGATATAATTTTCTTTTAAGTAGTTTATCTGTTTGTAAAAATCGTATTCCTTATTATTTTTTCCTAGTTTTAATTTCATTATTTCAAATGGAAGAGTATCCCTATCTGATTGTTTTTCTTCCTGACAGAATTCATCGATTATTGCTATTTGATCTGTACTGTTGAACTCATAATTTACGCATTTTTCTAGTACATTTTTATTAGGTTTTTTTACGCACACCCACGCTCTCGTAGTATCTGATTTTTCACAGGTGATTTGAAAACAATCTTGTAGTAGATGCATTGTTACAGCAATCCACGGTAAGGCAGGCCAATGAAAATCTTGATGAAATACATGACTTTTATCAGTTTCTAGACAATCAAAAAATTCAGCTACAACTTTTGAATGTAATGCTTTTGTTTTTGCTAGATCTATAAAAAGTAATTCAACATTTTTTTTTGACCATGAATACTCTAAAAAATTACATTCATAAACATTTATATGCTCACTATATTGAGCCAAATTGTTTTCGAAAATATGTCTAAAACTATCTCCAATATCAATATGTTGGTCGAACTTTTCCTTTATGAACCGTTGACTTATTTTACTACCAACAACAAATCTATCAAAACAATGTATTTTATTTGAACCAGCAAATGGGGTAGAACAAAGTCCTTTTGCCATGAAATAAGCAGACGATCCAGTAAAACTACCAAGATCTATTAACTCACCACTTCCAGTATATTTTTTAGACACTGTATCGAATAGCAATTGTGCTTCGTTTTCCCATAGCATACCAAGCTCTCTCGATTTATCTATTGACAACGAGTTATATTTGCTCATAAATTATTCCTTTTGCCAAAGACAATACAGAGTTAGTTAAAAAGATAAAACAGATAAAACAGATAAAACAGATAAAACAGATAAAACAGATAAAACAGATAAACTAAAGAATAATAAGATACATCAAAAATCATTAATCTTTTTAATAGTAGACAAGACAGACATATCAATTTTCAAGCCAAACTAATAAAATCAATATAAAGTTGATAGGAAGTTTGAAGAACGCGAGGTATGTATCTATGTTTTAAAGCGGAGATTATTAAAGTAATCAAATTGAATAATTAAAGAAAGTTATATATTTATATTTCACCTATCATTAATTACTCTGTAAATGTATCTATATTCCTAAGGTTATACATATTTTTGTTTTTCTAAAACAAAGTAGCTAATACTTATAGTCAAATAAATTTATAGCTTTTCCATATCTTTGAAGGACAATTTTTTTTGTACTCTCAGAATAGTATTCTCTGTAGTGATTGTGAGTAGTCGAATTAGCAATCGTCTTGGTATCAACACCAATTCCAGTAATTTTCGACAATTTATTTACATCGTTCTCAAAATTTTCCGTTTTTCCGATAAAATCAACAAGCAAGGCACCATCATCAGAAAAAATTAAATCCGTTTGACACCTGCCAGTAGGATATTTGTGTACCCACTCTTCAAAACTGTTATCAAGAATATTTTGCTGAAATTTATTTAACGCCCACCCTCTATCTTCAAATATTTTTTTTTCTGTTTGATGAGTATATTCATAAAGTGAAACTAGTAGAGAGTATGGATTTCTAACAAAAGTAAAACTAAAATACTTCGCATAATTATCTGCGCCTATGTATTCTTTCTTAACAGAAGCGGGACTGTGATTAGGAAATTCAAATCCTCTTAATTTCGAGAATGTCTTATAGTCAGTCTGAATTTCTAAATCTTTTTTTGTTAATTTAAAAGTTTCTCTTAAACCCTTGCCTATAGAACTTCCAGCTGCTTTTGGAACATGAATAAAATTCAATTGTTGTGATGATATTATCATGCTAAATTATAGAGTTTCCTTTTTAACCCAAGATGGGGGCATAGCTCCTTTATACCAATAGCCATGTTCCAATGATTGTGGTCTGACGAAACTATTATTTCTAATTTCTAATAAACAATCTTCTATTATCTCTTGATACTTGTTTGACATATCAACCGATGTTAATTCGTTTTGCTTTAATGAATTCATACAATTTAAAATCATATCTTCATTATTTTCAGATTCAATAATCTTTTCTACTAAATTCGCTACACTATCAATAGTGTTCGATTCACAAACATAACCGTTATAGCCATGTTCCACTACATCATTGATGCCGCTATTCATAGAATAGACAATAGGAATACAACCCTCTCTTAATGCTTCCAGCATCGAAATAGGTAAACCTTCAAAATCAGATAATAATAAAAAAACGTCCGCAGATTTAAAATATTCAATAGATTCACAATTCGGCAACCTGCCTAACAAGGTTACTTCTTCTTCCAAATTCCTACAAACTATTTCGTTTTTAAGAGTTTCTAATTCTGATCCGTCACCTAACATATTTAGATGAAATTTTATGTTTCGGTTTTTTAATTCCGAAGCAAGATCTATATAGCGTTTCACTTTTTTTTGTGCATCAACCATTCTCCCTGAGTAAACAAGATTGATTTTGTCTCCAATCTTTGTTTTCTTTTTTACGAAAATAGAATCTTCGGAATCGTACTCGCATATTCCGTTTCTAATACTTGTAACTCTGTTTAATGATTGATTTATTTTTTTTATATTATCGGTTATTTCATCTGACACGCCAACGATATGATTCCAATATCTACCCACTCTGTTAACATGTTCATAATGTTCTGCATCATCACTATGTGCTACACCAATAATTGCAACATGTTCAGGGAAAAGTGCACTAATTGATGATGAAATGTAATCGTAATTAAAAACTACAACACAAGGATCATGTTCAGAAAAATATTCAATTAGACTATCCCATACATTCTCTGGAAAATCTTTTTCAGAACTAGTATTCAGAAATCTATACGGCACCTTAGGCATGAATATATTCTCAGAATGGGAAAAATCCAATTGATGCCGAGTAAACAATATTTTTGCATCATAACCTTCCAGTATAAGTTGATTAATAAGTATCTCGGAAATGCTGTTTACACCACTGAGACCCCAATCTGGCGACAGAAAATAGACAGAAGTATTTTCATTTTTCTGCGTATGTTGATTGTATTGTTGAAGAGTATTTATTGTTTTCTCATTTACAAATTCATGATCACAAATTAAATTTAATAAATTATTTACATAAGACTGGTAATTACAATGGTTACGTACATGATATTGTGCAGCATCTCCAATTGTGTTTCTCAAACTGTTATCGCAAACCAATTTATTTACTGCTTCGGATAATTGATCTACATCTTCATACTCAACACGAATACCAAATTCGTCACCGATAAGTTCTTCTGAACCAGTTGAGTCTTTCATATAAACAATTGGCAATTTGCTTGACATTGCCTCATGAACAACACACGGAAAGGGATCAGACCTTGATGATAAAAGATAAATATCTGCTGCCTGAAAATAAGGTTCCGTGTTAGACACTGCTTCTACAAATTTTATTTTGCTAAGAATCGATTCGGATGTTACCTTTTCTTTCCAATACAATATGTTGTCATTATCTGATTGATTGTTATCAGATCCAACCCATAGAAAATATACGTTCTCGTTGTACAAAATAACTTTTTTAGCGGTATCATAAAAAAGATCAACACCTTTTCTAAAATTCATTAAACCACAGCCTAGAACAACAACTGAATCTTCTGGTATTGTTAATTCATTTCTTATATCGGTTCTGTTTTTTTGGTATCTTGATTGCCCAAAATTGTTGGCCAACAAACCTTGTGGTAATACAGATGACACACTATTGTGAGTATCTGCATCAATAGTACCTATTAATTTATTTACTGATTTTTGAGCAACATATTGAGAAGGAAACACTATATGACTTGAGATACTAAATAGATTATTCCAGGCTGATTGTGGATAATGATCCGCAATCTCGTGTATCAACATAAATGTTGGTATTCCTTTTAAATTATAGTTATCTATAAAAGCTCCAGATTCAGCAGAATTAGCGATTACAATAGAAATATTATTTTGTATTAATTCGCCGTATAATTTATTATTCTCGATGCTGTCGCCACCAAACTGATCTTCAGTAGTTAAAACATGGGAGTATCTAGCGAAATCAGCAACCAACTCACCTCCGCCTAATACAACTGTAATAATATTTAACTCTTTTATCTTACAAAGTTCTTTTGCTATTTTTAATATTATTAATGGAGCGCCAGTTCGTGAACCACTATGCGATACAAGTAATATTGTTTCGTTTCTATGTAATTCACTCAAGTAATATTTAAACGCAGGTGTTTCATGTTTGTATTCTTTTATAGGTAATTGGTTATTTATAGCACTTTTTGAAAAACCTCTAAAAGGTGCTCGTATCTTTTCATATACACCATATTCAGCAAAATGCTTATAGGGACACTGATTTTGGATATCACTATTAGACCTAAGATAATATTCAGCATCAAACCCAGGTATCGAACCTTCTCGATTATTTGATTTTAGAAAATGCACTAAGATAGGGTCGTTTGAATCACTACCCATAATCTGAGGAAACTGGCTCTTATAATGCGCACTAGGTATAACTACACATGGACTTGCATCTTCGAAAACTGATTGTTCGAAATAGTAATAAAGCAAGTTTTCATCATCGTTTACTTTATCATCGCTTTGATTTTTTGCTATTTGTGCACGAAAATATTTTGTGTTGAACAACCGATGCGGATTCGCATCAGTAAGATAACCATAAAGTAGATAATGCTTATACGAATTATTACCACAGTGTATCCACTCGTCACTAGCTTGATTAATTTGATTTTTGTAGTAAACAGAATCAAATAAATATGAATAATTCAGCTCTGTATCCTTACCGTCAATTATATTTTCAAGATACGTTGATACATTTTTATCTTTTAAAGTATCTTTTACCAGGCCAACATCAAATAAAGGAGATGGGTTAATATTTTGCCCATTCTTAATAGCATCTGTATATTTGACTAACAGTGGTACATTAGTATCACTATTTTTTATCTGTTGTTCTATGTAGTGATCAGAAAATAACCAGTTACCAGTAGGCAGAAGCTTCCATCCAAATTCAACATAGTGTTCAGAACACTCTTTTTTATTTTTGAAATACTTTTTTACTTCTGTAATTTCTGATATTTTTATATTGTAGTATTCTACATCAAACAAATACTCTATAGATTTAGCAACGTTACTTAATAAAATGTTTTTATCGATTTCATATTGATTATGATCAGGATGGCGGTTTACAGCTTCATTTATTGCAATATAGGCATGATAATTTTTATTTCGTGCTTTATAGACAAAAGCTAATTGTTGCAACGATACAGCACTTGTTTTAAATGATAAACAGTCGATAGCCTGATTATAGTGCTCAATAGACTTATCAAGTTGTCCACACCAATGATATGTTTGAGCGATACAATGATGCGCCCATCCATGCTGAGGATTTAAGGAAAGCACTTCGAAGAAGTACTTTAGAGACAATTCCAAGTTTAGTTCTTTCTTATATTTCTGCGCTTTTTTAAATATTTCATCGATATCTACGACATCATTGCTGATATCGTTACTTTGAACTAAATGTGAAAGTTGAGTAACCATGCTTGACTAAACCATTCTAGATATTCAAATTAATTTATACAGTTGCATAAATTATTTAGGTAATTTATTTGCTATATTTTGCCCAGCAGAAACATAAAATTATATGTTCATTTTGCTAACTGTTTTGATGAGACTTAAATTGGCATAACTATTAATAACCACCTAAGTTATATCTAACATTTTTAGATTTTTCATTGATTTTACAATGATAAACTGCAAACGACTTATCGCAAAAATCAATACAGAATGTTTCCTTGATGAACATCTGCATGATGCGTACCTCTATTACAGTGATAAAGAGAGAAATACATAGCGTTGCACATTTTTTGTACAATAATGCGCATTACTATTGAGTGGGGATGAATGTGATCGTAACAGTACAGCCTTATAATCATCTATTTGTACGCAATTTTTTATCGAAACTGAATAACGATTATATAATGCTATATTTTACTTACATTTATAATCTATTTACATAACGAATCTTATATATTTTTATAAGATGACTGTTTAATAAAAATAAATCAGAAACCTACAACCTTATCTGTTTCAAAACTGTATTTTTTTTGTTCTTCCACTAAAGATAATAGATACTGACCGTATTGATTTTTACTTAATTCTATTGCCAATTCAGATAATGTATCGTCATCTATCCATCCTTGACGCCAGGATATTTCCTCAGGACTACATATTTTTAATCCCTGACGCCTTTCAAGCGTTTCAACAAACTGCCCAGCTTCCAATAGAGATTTGTCAGTACCAGTATCAAGCCAAGCATAACCTCTATTCATAACTTCTACGCTTAACAAATTGTTATCTAGATAAAATTGATTAATTGATGTTATTTCTAACTCGCCTCTAGTAGAAGGTTTGACTTCTTTGGCTATGTTTACCACCTGAGAGTCATAGAAATATAGTCCAGTAACAGCATAATTAGATTTAGGAATCAGTGGTTTTTCTTCAATACTTATAGCAGTACCAGTTTTATCAAATTCAATAACACCGTATCTTTGTGGATCACTAACACGGTAAGCAAATACCTTTGCTCCATTGTCTAGAGTAGCTGCTTTCTTTAATAAACCGCTTAAGTCATGCCCATAAAATATGTTATCACCTAGCACTAATGCGCAACTATCATTATCAATAAATTTTTCACCAATTATAAATGCTTGCGCAAGCCCATCAGGACTAGGTTGTATTTCATAAGAAATATTCATTCCCCATTGTGATCCATCACCAATTAAGCATTTAAAGCGTGGAGTATCAACAGGAGTAGAAATTATTAATACATCTCTAATACCTGCAAGCATTAGGGTACTTAGTGGGTAATAAATCATTGGCTTGTCATAAACAGGCAGTAACTGTTTCGATACTACCTGAGTAATGGGATACAAACGTGTTCCTGATCCGCCCGCTAATATAATACCTTTCATTAAATTACCTTGCTAAATTCCTGATAGTAAATAGTGAACAAAAAAATTAAAAATATTTCTAGTTTAAACTACTCTAGTTGGTGCAATATATATAAATTTTGGATCAACACAATTTCTAATTTCTATGCTACCTGCTCAATTATTTCTCTAGTGTTTTGACTATCATTCTTAATAGCTGATGGTAAAAAATCGAGTTGTTCTAACCTGTTAATAAAAGCACTCCAAACATGTTTTTCCATGACTTTCGATTTTGCCAATGCAATCTTTTCCAGTGTTTCACCCTCATTAACTGACATTAACCTAATACTGTTTACATAGCTCATGGGGTCTTCTGAGTTCTTTACAATCCATGCATTACTGTAATTCGCTAATTCTTCTACACCTCCAACTGCTGAGGTAACTATTGGAATGCCACGTGCCATCATTTGAATGAGAACAGTGGGTAACCCTTCCCATTGTGAAGTACTTAGATAGCATTCGTATTCACTTATATCCACTTCTTCTAAATGACTGTACACACCTTGATATATAATATTAGGGTAATGGCCTTCTACTATTTTATTACTCTCAGATGAATCTCCAGCTGGTCCATAAACATGGAATACAAAATCACGTAGAATTTTGGATATTTCAACTAGAAATTCGGGACCTTTCTGTTTTGAGAGACGACCTGTCCACAGTATATTATTTTTATTTTGCTCAACAGGTTTAGTCCATTGACTTCCAATTCTGCTTGGGAATGGCACGTATACAGTTGCGAACTTGTTCATTAGATCTGACGGGAAACTATAAAGATCTTGTATATCTTGCTTAATTTTTTTATTGTCACAAAAAACTTTCGTCAAATACTGAATTGAATCTCGTATATACTCTGTTATGTATCCAACTTTTTTATTTGATTCACTATAATCAAAGCAAAATAGATAAGCATACAGATCTACAACTGTAGATAATTGTTTACCATACTGAGTTGTTAATTTCCAAGCAGTTGGAGAGTTAATATTTATTATTTTAGATGGTGCCAACAAGCCTATAATTGTATGTAGAGATTGTACTTTTTCCTTTGTATTCTCAAATTTTGCATAATTTTGGAGTACCAATACATTGGACTGACTAGATACCCATTCAGGCATTTCGATACCATCATGGTCAGTTACTACAAGAAGAATACTTGATTCGCTAAATCTTTCCTGTAGGGCTCTTAATACAAATGTTGATATTAAATCAGCCCCCCCAACACTAATAAACGGTACCGTAATTATTACCTCGATGTTTTCAGGACATTTTTGTAATACTGATAAGGGTAAATATGTAGAAGATCTCACTTGTGGGTATCTAACAAGTCGGTGTTGTTTATCAAGAAATTTTTCACATTGTGGTTCTAAATCAGCTATGGAACGAATTTGATCAAAAACAGAAGAAGGCGGTTCATAATCGCAGATCTGTCTTCTTTCTTTTTGTCCACTAACAACATAATGCAGAAAAATACCTGATGAACTTCTGATGTCAGAATATTTATAAAAATAATATCTTGTATTAAACTGCTGAGAAGGGTTAACTTCCAGAAGATGTTCTTCGACTAGATATGAAGTAATTGCTATCCCTGTTTCATCCAAATATTTTTCATACCGATTAATATAGTAATTCGAATCAAACCAAGGGTTAGGATCGAAATTTTTGTATATCCCTTTACTAATATAATGATCGATAATTTCATCATCGCTTAATTCAAACAATGTATATCGACTTCTATAATACTCAGGCATTACAAGAGCTTTCAGGACGTCTAGATATTTTTCTTTTACAGTATGATATTTGAACGTTCGACCGTTAAAATCATAATGTGATTCAGTATGAAGTACTCCGATTTCGCTCACTGATAAAAATTCAATATCACTCAAATCAAAAAGGAATCCACACGATAATTTTCCACCATGCACTTCCACTACATCTGGGCGATCTTCAAATGTTGGCTCAGTCTCTAGAATTTCACCATCAACCAGTAATCTAATTTTTTCTATAGCATTTTCATCGTCCGACTGAAACCAACCTCGCAATGTCTTACCACTACAGGCATCCAGACTGCCAACACTCACTAGTTCAGAAAGATTCATATTTTAGTCAATTGATCGAATGTTGATGTGGTTTCTATATAGATGCAATATTTTTTCTTTTTTGATATATCGGGAGAAAACTTGGTAAAGTGTCTAGTGTGTTTGTTTTGCTCAACAAACTCATGCCTTTAGGTTTTCTTCGGATGTAATGAGAGGTTCCTCTCACTACTTTATGAATAACATCCAGTCCTATTACTTTGTAGTTCCAGGTCCAATCTTCATATCCAAATCCTTCGGACAAGCGATTTTTTTCAAAAGGTAGATCAAGATAATATTGCCTTTTTCCAAAACTCAATGCTGTCCAATAATTGGTTCTAAATATCGCACTAAATTCAAAATCTGCATCTTCCATGTCTACATGCATGAATATATGTTCTTCGGAATTGCCAAATATGAAGTTATATTCTGGATGATAAATACATTTTCGCGTGTCAGAAGCTGCTGTTAAATAGCTGTCAAAAACCCATGATTCGCACCATAAGTCATCGCCGTCTATCAAACTGATAT
>CAYMDH010000069.1:0-12438 GCA_964389205.1 uncultured Flavobacteriaceae bacterium | reverse complement strand
AATGCAAAATTCAAGGGAAACTTAAAATTTATGACATTTTTCAAAGGTCTCATAACTACCTTTTTCTTTTTGGTTGCTTTCCTTATACCAAGGGTTGCAGATTTGCACGCATTAGATCATTTGTCTGAAGATGATAATTCTGTTTTGTGTGAACTCTGCGATATCGTATATCATTCACAACAATTTGATTTGTTTTTAGACTTTAATTATTATAAGGAAGATCAACTTCTTAACAGGTCAAATCCAATAGTTATTTATGGATACTATGACAGTCCACTAGGCAAAATTGTTTCTCCTAATTCAACTTATAACAGACCACCACCACTTTCTTAAAAAAGCTATCTCTTTTTAAAATTTGTTATTCAGTGAGAGTTTATGCTTTCACAAAAATGTAAATTCTATAATTTTAATAGTACATCATTCTAACTCGTAGCTAAGATTGAAACTTACCATAGTATCTTTATTGTTTATTTCGAAAGTACAGGAGGAGTATACTTTCAAATTCAATAAATTTTATTAAATCAATTTTGTTAAAAGAATAAGAGTCTATATAGGATTTTTTATTCGTCACATGCAACTCATTATGATAACCCGTATAATCATCATCATTCTAATTGCCCTATTTTTTACATCCTGTCAAGGACAGGGGCAAAAACGATATGATCCTTCGGTTATTGATCATGAGAAGCTTGATGCAATATTTGGAAAGGAAGTATCTCAGGTATTGTTTGATCATTTGTATGTAGTCGTTGATAGTCTTACATATGAAAGTTTAATAAATAATAGCCATTGGAATAATACTTATGCTAGATTAGATTTAGGATTACCAGACTTTGCTCCAGTTGAAAACAATTCTTCTACTTGTTATTTAAGAGGGCATCAGCACTCGATTGAAATATTGGGACCAAACAATGCCTACAAAGAGTCTGTAGGGAAAAGTGGAATTGGATTTTCATTACAAAATAAAGGAGAGGATTTCCATTTAGGTGTTGAGCCAAAATTAAGAGCGGTAAAAGATTCTTTGCTAAATGCTACAGAAACAGTAAAAATGGCGCTTTATGGGAAAGATCACACTTGGTTTAAGGCTTTTTATACCCTTAGTTTTGGAACAGCTTTGCATACTTGGTATGCTTTTTACAATCCTGATTTTCTAGACCATTTACATGGAGAAGATCACACTTCTTATTCACGAGAATCTTTTTTAGTGCCTTCTTATGCAGACCATAAACTATTTCATAGTATTGAAACTTTACGACTGAGCTGCACTCGAAATGATTTTCTAAGAATAGCTCAAGAACTAGGATATTTGCAATGTGAATTGATAGCACAAGACGATACGGTATTCACAATTGAAAGTGGAGATATAAAAATAGAAATAGAAGCCTCAAACAAAATCAAATACAGTAGGATTACTCAAATTACCTGTAATCTAAATAAAGCAGACCATAATGTGAGTTATCTAGGAAGCCTAACGCTCACAAATCAAGATAAGACATCGATATGGGACTTTGATAAACTACATAAAAGCAACGAAAATTAAATTTAAACCTTTAAAATAGAATATAATGAAAAAAAATGCCACAAAAGTAATCCTGTCACTAATGCTTATTAGCTTCACAATGATTTCCTGTAAACAACAGAAGAGTAATTCACAGGAAGAAACTCCAGTAGATAAAGAGATTACCAAAGAAAATATAGTAAATAATATCACCCTTGAAAAATTACAAGACTCTCCTACATACACAGATGCTGTTTTGCAAATGGATACTCCAAAAAATGGAAAGATTACAGAAGGAGACGAAATAGATTTTGCCTTTACTGTAAATAATTACGAATTGGGAGCACAAACCGAAAGTCTAAATACAGAATTACTTGCTAATTCAGGCAAAGGACAACACATCCATTTTATTCTGAATAATCAACCTTACTCTGCACATTATGATCCAACATTCAAAAAAGAAATTCCAAACGGAGTACACCATTTGGTAGCTTTTTTAAGTCGTTCGTATCATGAATCAGTTAAAAATAAAAACTCTGTAGTGGTAAAAAAACTTCAAGTAGGAGCAGATACCCAAGATACAAACTTGAATATGGATACTCCAACGCTTATTTATAGTAGACCCAAAGGAGAATATACAGGGAAAGCTACAGAAAATTTGTTATTAGACTTTTTTGTTTTAAATACAACGCTTTCAGAAAACGGAAATAAAGTTAAGGCAACTATCAATGAGTCAGAATTTCTGATTACAGAATGGGCACCATACATTATCAAAGGTTTGTCTATGGGAAAAGTGACCATAAAATTAGAACTTATAAATACTGAAGGAAATCTAATAGATGGACCATTTAATGAAGTGGTTAGAACTGTGATTCTCAAAAAATAATATTGTAAATACCATATAATATAAGTAGAACTTTACTAATCTTCTACCTGCATTGTTGGTATTGACAGTTTGGACAAAGATGGTCATATTTGAAAGTTTTAGAAGAGTTTGGTTTTATCATTTCGAGTATTTCTTTTGTATGATTTATTTATGAAATAAATTAATGCAATTGAGTTGCATTAACTCAAAATAACAATATATTTGTGCAATAAATTATTGAATATATGAAGAAATTACCTGTAACCGTTTTAAGTGGTTTTTTAGGTGCTGGAAAAACCACATTACTAAACCATATACTGCATAATAAAGAAGGATTAAAAGTAGCCGTGATTGTTAATGATATGAGTGAGGTAAATATTGATGACCAATTCATTGAAAATGAAAATACACTCTCTAGAACAGAAGAGAAATTAGTTGAAATGTCTAATGGATGTATTTGCTGTACCTTACGTGAGGATTTGATGGTTGAAGTAGAAAAATTAGCTGCTCAAAATAGGTTTGATTACCTACTTATAGAAAGCACAGGGATAAGTGAACCTATCCCCGTAGCTCAAACCTTTACCTTTGAAAGTGAAGATGGTAAAATAGACTTAAGTCGGTTTAGTTATATAGATACTATGGTAACTGTAGTAGATGCATTTAATTTCTTAAAAGATTTTTCTAGCTCCGATTATCTTGCTACAAGGTCACTTACAGATATAGAAGGTGATAATAGAACTATAGTTAATTTACTCACAGATCAAATAGAATTCGCTAACATAATAATTATCAATAAAATAGACCTTGTAACAGAAGGAGAGCTTAAAGAACTTAAAAGCATTATTCATAAATTGAATCCCGAAGCTCATATCCTTCTTTCTAATAAATCTAAAGTCTCATTAAAAAATGTTATCAATACAGGCTTGTTTGATTATGAGAAAGCAGAAGCTTCGGCTGGTTGGATTAAAGAGCTCGAAAATGAACATACTCCAGAAACTGAAGAATATGGTATAAGCTCTATTGTTTTTAGAAGTAAAAAACCATTTCATCCTGAGCGCTTTTTAAACTATCTTAATACTAATTTTTCTCAAAGTATTATCAGAAGCAAAGGATTGTTTTGGTTGGCATCAAGATCAGATCAGGCTTTAATATGGAGTTCTGCAGGAGGTTCTTGTAAAGCAGACCCTGCTGGAGTTTGGTGGGCTTCTATGGCTTTTGGAGAACGAATTAACTATGAGGCTTTTAATGAAAACAAAAATGAAATAGAATCTGATTGGGACACTTTGTATGGAGATAGAAAAATTGAATTAGTTTTTATTGGACAATATTTAGACAAAGAAGAAATTACGACTCAATTAAATGAATGCTTGCTTACCGATGAGGAAACACAAGTATGGGAAAATAAATTATTCCCTCAAGAGGATCAATGACCTATTGCAAGATAACTTCAAAAGTTTATTATGCTACAAATAGATAGTCTCACATTTCATTATAAAAAAGAGGAACATCTTTTTAGCTTTCCAAATATAACTTTAAAGGAAGGAGAGAATTTACTTATTTTAGGTAAATCTGGAATAGGTAAAACAACTCTAATGCATCTTTTAGCGGGTCTTTTAAAACCAGACAATGGAAAAATTGTTATTCAAGGGATAGATATTCATTCTATTTCCCATTCAGAATTAGATATATTTAGAGGGAAGAATATTGGGCTTGTATTTCAAAAAAAGCATGCAATCCAATCTTTGAACGTTGTCGAGAATTTAAGAGCACGTCTTTTTCTTAGCAGAAAACCCATTAACAATACTGCGATAGATTTTTTGTTAGAACAATTAGACATATCTGATTATAAGAACAGTAAGATAAACATCCTTAGCGAGGGGCAATTACAGCGTTTAGGTATTGCTATGGCTGTTATACATAATCCACAAGTTATTTTAGCTGATGAACCCACTTCTAGCTTAGATGATGAGAATTGTAAGGTTGTTATTGAGTTGCTTATAAAGCAAGCAAAGTTGACTAATGCAAATCTAATTGTTATTACACATGATCATAGAGTTAAGCCATTATTTTCAAATTCAATTACGTTATGAATGTTTGGAGTATTAGCTTAAAAAATATTAAATCCAAACTTTTATATACTTTTTTAAGTATTTTCATATTAGCATTAAGCATTGTACTTCTATTAGGTATTAGACAATTGGAGACTTCTTTTAAATACCAAATGCAAAATAATTTAGGAGAGATTGATTTGGTTATTGGAGCGAAAGGGAGTCCATTACAGCTAGTTTTAGCTTCCGTATTGTATATGGATAACCCAACGGGTAATATTTTATATGAAGATGCAAAAAAAATAGGGAAGAGTTCTTTTATAAAGGCAGCTGTTCCTATTTCATATGGAGATAATTATAAAGGCTATAAAATTGTAGGTACAACAGATGAATTCGCAACACTTTACAATGCTAAAATAGAGAAAGGGCGTGCTATAAAAAAATCTATGGAGGTAATACTTGGTGCCACTATAGCAGAAAAATTAGACCTCAAAATAGGAGACACTTTTCTAAGTTCTCATGGATTGATAGAAAATGATATAGATGTCCATCCAGAGCATTTAACTGTAGTTGGCATATATCAATCTACCAATAAAATAATAGACCGTTTGATTGTTACCAATTTAGAAAGTATATGGGAAGTTCATGATCACGAAGATGAAGAAAACGAAAGTCATTTAGAACATCATGAAGACCATGAAAAAGAAAAAGAAATAACTTCGTTATTAGTTTCTTTTAGAAGCCCCTCTGTTCTTTTAACACTTCCAAGAAGAATTAATGAAACCACTAATATGCAAGCTGTATTACCAAAATATGAATTAGACAAATTATACCAATATACTGGTATTGGTTTTAAAACAATTTCTTGGATAGGGTATACAATACTTATGGTTTCTTGTATGACAATTTTTATCAGCTTATATAAAATGATAAAAGAACGCGCTTTTGATTTGGCACTTTTGAGAACTTATGGAGCTAGTAATTTTCAATTGACACGAATGATTGCCTATGAAGGACTAATAATTGGACTGCTTGCGTACCTTTTAGGTGTTTTATTATTGAAAACAGGGCTATATTTTTTGTTTAAAATTATAGAAACAGAATATACCCAAAATATACTTCAAGAATTATCATTAAGGGAGTTCTTACAAATAGGACTACTAGTGATAGTAATAATTGTCCTTTCTATTTTATTAGCTATATATCCTATCATAAAAATGAATATATCAACGACTTTAAGCAATGAAAAATAAAATTTTAATTACATTAATTCTTCTATCGTCTTATACATGTTTTAGTCAGAAAAATATAACATGGGAAGATTTGGCACAAGTAAAATTTACAGAAAAGTTTTTCCCTGCTTATGGAGAAAAATTTTTGTATCCAGAGTTTTCAGATGCAGTAAAATCTATAGAAGGAAAACGGGTAACTATTACAGGTTATTTTTTAAACATAGACCCTCAAGGAAAATTGCTTATACTTTCTAAAGGGCCTTTGTCGTCTTGTTTTTTCTGTGGAACTGGAGGCCCTGAAACTGCTGTTGAATTGCAATTTGCTTCTAAGTCGACCTTTAAAACAGACAACATAATAAGCGTTACAGGAACATTAAAATTAAATGCAGATGATGTAGAACATTTTAATTATATTCTAATAGATTGTAAAGCACAATTGATTAATTAAAAATATTGCTAACAAACTTTTTTTTGCAATTGGGTTGCATTATTTTTGTAGTATGGGTATTATAAGAAAAACAAAATCGGTTAAGATATTACTTGAAGAGTTTAACAAGGATTCAAGCGCCATTTCTGTTATTACTTTAATAGAACGCCTTGGTTCAGAAATGAATAAGACTACAATTTATCGTGTTTTAGATAAACTTGAAGATGATGGTTTTTTACATTCTTTTTTGGGAAAAAATGGTCATAAATGGTATGCAAAATGCAATGATTGTTCTGCTTCTGGACATCATGATGCTCACGCACATTTTCAATGTTTACATTGTGGTAAAGTAGATTGTTTAACAACAGATTTTAATATTCCGCAAATACCAAACCGCAGAGTAGATATATCTCAGGTATTGTTACAAGGAAGTTGTGAAGACTGTTTAACTTAATATTTAATATACTGAAATTACTAACCCTTAGTTTTCAATTGTAGATGTAAATTTGCTAGGACAAGGCTTTCTTTGACAGCTTTCTCTAAAATAGAAGGAACACTCCCAGGGCCAATGGTTAAAAGTTTAGAATCTGTTATAGGAACTCCATTAAATGGTCTGACAAACACTTCACCATCAGGATTGCGTTGAAAATAAGTGTATTTATTTTCAACTCCAATTTTAGTACAACCTTTTACACGTAGAATGCTTTTTGGTAACATAGTACAAATATCATGAATGCTTTTCAGGTTTGGTAAATTAGGCAAATCAATAGAGCATGAAGACCAATGCGCTTTATGATGATCTAACTTTTGGGCTGTATTTTTAGATGGTGAAAGTTCGGGAAGAAGCATAATATCAAGGGCATCTATGGTTAAAATTTTAGCAAAAGGATTAAGTTTTTTCAATTCATTAATTACCAAATTTTGCCTGTTATCTGATATTTTTTCAATATGTGTGAGAACAATTAACGAAGATACCTGAATCTGATTGGATTCAAGTTCGTTGTGCTCACCACGTTTTTGCCAGTTTCTTACATCAACGACAGATATTTGTATAGGCGGTAAGAACCGATCATTTAATCCAACACCAAGAAATTCCATAAGAGAGCAGGCATCCGATGTACCATTAGCCTCGATCAAAGTAATTCCGTTTACTCGTTCAGGAATACGATTTACGTAATCTCTCAGTTCATTAATACCACTACAACAAATACAACTACCGGTAAGAGGTTTAATCCACTCTGGGGCAATTTTATCTGTAAGCTGAATAGCATCAAGATTTGCATTCTCATAATCATTTAGAATGATAAAGGGGTTCCAGCCTTTATCGATATAGCTGCTCATTAAATGTCTTAAAAGCGTTGTTTTTCCCGCTCCTAGAAAACCAACAACTGTAATTATAGCTTCCATATTTTTCTAAACATCGTTTAGTTGATCGTTTTTATTTTTTTTTAGGCCTGAAAGGTTTTATTACCTTTTCATTACATTCTAAGAAAGGGCCTTCTATAAGATCAATACAATATGGTACTGCAGGAAAAACAGCATCTAAACATTCTTTTATTGATTTTGGCTTTCCTGGTAGATTAATAATTAAACTATTACCTCTAAGGCCAGCAGTTTGTCTTGAAAGAATAGCAGTAGGGACATATTTTAATGACTCGGCCCTCATCAACTCTCCAAAACCTGGCATCATACGATTACATATAGCTTCTGTAGCTTCGGGTGTAACATCTCTTTTAGCTGGACCAGTACCACCTGTCGTAATAACCAGACAACAATTTTGATTATCCACCATGTCAATCATGGTTTTTTCAATAATCTCTTGTTCGTCAGGAACTACTTCATATATCTTTTCCCAAGTTGAAATTAAATATTCATTTAAAGTGTCTATGATTGCTTTTCCACTTATGTCTTCATAAATTCCGGCACTTGCTCTATCACTTACAGCGATGATTCCTATTTTTACTGTTGACATATCATTTTCTTTATACCTTAGCTTTGGGCGCATTTATGGCCAATACTGAATCGTTTTTTCTTTTTTTATTCTAATAAAAGCGTTCTATGAATATTATTTTAGATTAGATTCAATTTGATTTAGGATATTCATTTTTTCAATTAAACCTCCTGTAATTGCAACTACTGCGGGTTTAGGAATTTGATCTTCATCAAAAGGCCATTTACTTGTCGGATTATTCACATCTTTAGTTTGTTCACCAGGATGTTGAACACTCAAAAACAACGTTTTTCCATCAGGGGAAAACCAAGGACCAGTAAGTTCAGCATCTTTTGGAGCTGAAGCAACCCGTATTACTTTTCCGGCATCATTTCCATATCTTGGAATCACAAATAAGCTATTATTTTTAAAAGGCATGTATGGCTTATCTTCTTTATTCATGGCGCTCCCCGACATGTCTGAAGTCATCCAAAGATTTCCCGATAAATCGAATGCTAAATTATCAGGGCAAGAGAATCCGTTTTCTTCACCACCAGCCATATAGGTAGAAGCTTTAAAGGTTAATGCATCAAAAGCTCCATTAGTTTCTTCAATTTTTAGAATTGAACCATGAAAGTCGTTTTTACTTTCATTATTAGTTAACGAAACAAATACATTTCCGGTAATAGGATCTATTTCAATATCTTCTGGACGGTTTAAAGCTGTAGCTCCTAATAGTTTTGAAGCCTCTCTTGCTCTAATTAATACTTCTGTTTGGTCTTTAAACTTATTTTTTAAGATAGGTTGGTTATTCCAGTCTAAAGGAAGCCATTTACCATTAATTGTATTTGCGACATAGAGTGTCCCTTCTTTTAAAGATTGAGGTTTCGAAGAGACAAATTTGTACAAATGTTCATTGTTTTTATCATCTCCCGTATAGGCAACTATACGTTTGTCATCTAGCTCATATAAGGTACAACATTCATGAGCAAACCTTCCTAAGGCAATGTGTTTTTGAGCTGTTCCGTCTTTAGGGTTTACCTCTACTACCCAGCCATAATGTTCTGGGGGATACTCATGAAAATTTTCCCAACCTTGACTACTAGGTTTGTGACTAGCCACATTATTTTCATCATATTTAGTTTCTCCGAAAGAACTATCATAATTTTCTTCACAACTAAGAAACGTCTTCCATGGAGTAATGCCACCAGAGCAATTACTATGTGTCCCTATTACGGTAGTTTTTCCTTTAATGGGAGTGTCCCAGTTTAATTTAATTGGGGTTTTCGCAGTAATACGTCTGTTGAATGGATCATTTTTAACAATTTTCCAACGTCCATCTTCTTCTTTAATTCGTACAATACTTCCGCCAACATTGTACATTTCTTTATCGACTTGTTCTAGAGTTCGATATTGAGATGGTTTTTCATGAACTCTATAATTGAAATCAGAAACAAAAAGTGGGTTTACATATTCATGGTTTACCCATAGCAAACCATCTTTCGGGTTACTGTTATCTATAGGAATAAAACATGTAAAATCATTATTAAATCCAAAAGTATCTTTATCATTAATTTTATCCCCCCATTTTATTATGGTATGATAATTTAATCCATCTGCCAATAATAAATCATCTGTATCAGAAGGAGGTATACCTTTTAAAATAAGTTTTTTTAAGATATTAAGTCTTTCTTTAGAAATTGCATTAAAACTTGCTGCTGGGGTAGTTGTATTGCCACAACTTATCAAAAATTGAGGCATAATGAATGACCCTAAACCAGCTTTTCCAATAAAAGAAATAAATTTTCTTCGATTATATTCCATACTATTTTAATATCAAATTATTTTACACCCAAACAAATTAATGATTCGTGTTTTTAATTTAAATGATATTTGTCTAAACAAACTAAATCAGAATATATATTTGTAAATGCGTCTTGGTATCTACTATATACTTTACCACTTACGATGGGCTGATTTGATAAATTATTTAATTGTAATTGTAATTCTTTTACTTTCTTATTCAAATAATAGGAAAGAAGTGAAAATTTACGATTACTTCTTTTAGATGCTATTTCTGAACGTTCTTTTTGCTTTGTAATTTCATTATAGAAATTGTTTAACCCCTTAATATTAGAAAAATATTGATTTCCCAAAGCATCTAAAATAATTTGATTGTCTTTGGAAAGGACAAAGTAAATCTTTCTAATATTATGTTTTTTAATAACTTGCCTTATATGTTCTATTGTTTTACTATCAAATATAAAAGAATTCCCTAGTGAAGCATAAAAATAATTTTCACATTTAAATGTATTATTGATAATAGATTCTAAACGATCAGTAGGGCATATAAGGTAAAGGCATTTTTGCATTATACCACTGCATTTGGATTGTAAGGAAATGAAGAATGATGTACATCAATTTTTAATTTTCCATTAAGAAGTTTATAACCAAATGTATATTCAACTTTTGCCTCATTTCCATTTAAATCAGTGAAATAGTAATTACCCATAGCTATTGCACGATTTTCTTCTAAAATTAGATTTGAGTTTTCAAACCTTACCTTTGTCCATGGTTGAATGGCAAACCCTCTGTCTTCATTACAAGCTCGATTTTCACCTGCGATAAAGTATGATAACGCTTGTAGTTGGGTAGATCTAAATTGTTCTATTTCACACTTAGTTGGTTTAAACAAAACTGGACCTTCATTAAAAGAATAAAGTTTTTCAAGAAATTCGTTTGTGAAAGCCTCGCATTCAGTTATATTATTTTTTAAAGAACCAATCTTTACAACTCCATCGCCCCAATTTTTTTGAGCATCTAATACTTCTTTTTTTGTTATCATTTTTATATTTTTTGTTGTGTTATTATTTTCAAGAATTCATTACGTGTTGCAGTTTCTGAAAAGCAACCCCCATATTCTAAAGTTGTAGTAAAACTACTTTGATCTTTTATTCCTCTAGAAGAAACACAAAGGTGTTTTGCTGTTACCGAAACAATAACATCTTTTGTCTCCAATACGCCTTGTAGATCATTAAGAATTTGAAGAACTAACCTTTCTTGAACTTGCGGTCGTCGTGCGTAATAATCGACTAGACGATTAATTTTTGACAATCCAATGACCTTATCTTTAGGGATGTATGCTACATTAGCAAATCCAACTATTGGCAGAAAATGATGTTCACAAGCAGAATCAATAGTGATATTCTGCTCAACCAATATCTTTTTATAACTGTACTTATTTTTAAATGTTGAAAGTTTTGGTTTATTTACAGGGTTTAATCCATAAAAAAGCTCTTTCACATACATTTTTGCAACACGATAAGGAGTTCCAGATAAACTGTCATCTGTTAAATCTAATCCTATCTCTTTCATTATCATTTCAAAATGATATTCTATATTTTTTATTTTTTCATCATCAGATTTTTCGAACGCATCTGCACGCAAAGGAGTTTTTATACTAGTTGAAAAATGATTATCGCCTGTTATTTGAATTTGTTCTTTATCTTTCATTTGTGCAACATTTATTTGTATCACAATTGCAATATTTTTTATTATATAGGTGTAAAATTATTAAAGCGAATGCAGGAATATAAACAGCAACTTCTGTTAGTGGTACTAATTCTATTTTTTCATTCACAATAACTAGTAATAATACCAACCAACTTAACCAGAATAAGGGTTTAATCCAATTAATAGTTGTCGTTTTTGTAGACCAATAAATAGCAAAAAAAGAAATAATTAAGAAAAAATAATCCATATATTTCCACCATATAAAGTGTGATTCACAACAAATTGCCGATCCTGCCTGTGCCATAAAAAGAAAAGGAGTAGCAATACAATGAATCAAACATAATGAACTCGAAAGAGTTCCTATAACGTCTGACTTTTGTTTTATTAGTATCATTGAAATTTTATTAGTACAACTAAGTTGCAAAAATAAACAGGAATATTCTTTAATGCAACTTAGTTGCATTTTATTTTGTAAATAGATTAGTAATTCAAAATGAATAGAAGTATTGCTAAATCGATTTGAAAAAATAACAGAGCCATTAAACTTTTTTTAACTTATAGAAATTCTAAACGGAGAAGGAGAGACTATTCATTTTGCTTATGATCTCTTTATTAGATGGTTCTTACAATAAAACTCAAAACTGTATATGCGGTTTTAGTTTTTTTAAAACCTAATTTTAACAAACGAGATAAACAAAGCGAAAAACTATTACCCAAATAATGAAGCTAAATTTCATCTCAATTATACAAGAAAAGGAATGTCAGAATTAGAAAAATCATATTGAAACGTATAGCACTGTCAATAAAATATTATAACAACTGATGACAGAATATATCATAAATACTACAAGAATAGATTTTGTACTTTATGTGGAAAATTCGGATAAAGTGAACCACTCGTGCCGGATTAAACTGAGCAGTGTAA
>CAYMDH010000068.1:0-12466 GCA_964389205.1 uncultured Flavobacteriaceae bacterium | reverse complement strand
CTATCTTTTTTACTCATAAAATCTACTTAAATATTAATCGAACTCAGGTTATTAAGAAGCAACTAGCATTTGGCATTGATACAGATCGTGTTTTTTGTATGGGAACAGGTAAAAATTATACGTTTCTTAAAAAGCTAAATGAAAAGCATCAATTCTTTAAAGAAGTTGTTCCATTAGAGCACCCTAGGTATGTAATGCAGTATAAAATGAAAACAAAAGCAATGTATATTGAGAAATATATCTCAGCTTTAAATAAATAAATGTGTAATCATTAATCAATCCCAGAAAATTTTTGACCTATGCGTAATCGCAACTTACGAACATAATCTTCTTCTAACCAATTGCGGTAGTTTTTGGTATTATTCATTATGCAATAGGTATATAAACGAACGCGATAAATAATTTCATTCATCAATTCTTTTGCCAGTATACGTGCTTCGAAAACATCTTCACTGTTCTCTACACAAATACTTGCATGCTGCTCTATAGAATATTCTAATGCTTTTTTAGCGGGTAATCCTTGAGCTATTGCTTTTTTATAAACTGCTTTAATATCAAATGTAATGGTTTCAGAATTTTTAAACTTTTCTTTTAATTCCGGAGGCATTTCATATACAAAATTGCGTTCAATTTCTTCATCGGTTCTAATATTTTCTAAGAAATAATCTGGATGGTGAAAAATTTCTTGCCAATCTATAGGGGCATCCCAAGTACTAAAACGAGAAACATTATTTCCTAAATCTACAATATTAAAGGTTTCTTTATTATTCAGTATACGAGAGCCTCTTCCTATCATTTGAAAATATAGGGTGAGAGATCGTGTTGCTCTGTTTAAAATGATAGTTTCTACGGTAGGTTCATCAAATCCAGTCGTTAGAATACTTACTGAAGTCAGAATTGCATCTGGTGTTTTTTTAAACCAATCCAGAATATCTTTCCGTTCTTTTGCATTGTTAGTGTTGTCTAAATGACGTACATCATATCCAGCTTGTAAAAACGTTTCATAGACATATCGAGAAGTATTGATCCCGTTATTAAAAATTAATGTTTTAGTTCCTTTTGCACGATCTTCATAGGCCGACAAAAGTTTTTCTTGCATAAAATCATTGGTATAAAGTTCTTCAGATGATTTTACAGTATAATCTCCATTAATTCCTAGTTGTAAACTTTGCAGGCCTACATCGTAATTATATACTTTAGGTTTGGCTAAGAACCCTTTACTAATTAGATTTGAAATGGTTTCTCCAACAATAAGCTCATTGTAATGATCTTTCATTGGAAGTTTAATGTTAGAACTCAAAGGTGTTGCAGTAACTCCTAGAATAAACGACTTTTCGAAATAACTAAATAATTTTCTAAAAGAATTATAGTGTGCTTCATCTATAATGAGCATTCCTACGTCTTTCATCTCAAATTTGTTGTCTTGTAGTCTATTTGTCAATGTCTCTACCATTGCTACAAAACACATATACTCGTCTTGATCAGGAAGTTCCTTAACTTTACTATCTATTACTTTATTCTTAACACCAAAACCTTTTAACATGCCCGATGTTTGCCTACACAATTCAATACGGTGTGTAAGTACTATTATCTTCTTTTTAGTTTGTTCTATATATCTACGAGCAATTTCAGAAAAAATTACTGTCTTACCTCCTCCCGTAGGCAATTGATACAGTAAATTATAATCTTGAGGAGATTTTTCTATACATTTAAAGATCGCTTCTAAATCCTTTAACTGATAGTCGTAAAGTTCTTTTTCTTCTATTTTTTCTACTTCTGGTAAAGATTGCATCATTTAGGTCGCATCACAAACGAACAAAACTACGTACTTTTAATCTTTAAATATAATTTTTAATACGAATTTAGCTTAATGGGACGTGTTATTTTGTCATTAGGTACTGTTTAAAAGAAGAAAAGTCGCTAATTATAAGCGACTTTCTCCATTTAATATGATCTAATGTTTACTTTTTAATTTGTTAACATCTTAATGATCTTCTTTGACAATCTTGTTGTGTTTGAAAAATATTGCATTGAAAGTTTCCATAGTATGCTTTGAAATCTATTGTTTCACAGAAACAAATAGATAGAAATTCATATTCCCTTTAATACTATCAATATTCGCAATTACTTTTTTACTTAATCATAGTTTCTTGAAATTCGTTTTCTTTTTTTTATAATAATTCGTTATCGATTATTAATATCTCAAAATTACAGCTTACCGAAACAACCCTAATAAAACTCACTAGTATTCAATTCTCACATTTCTCTTATTCTTTACTTAGTGTTATTTGCGAACACTAGTAAAAAAAGGTGGTTCAAAAGATATTGATATTTCTTTTTTACCCTTTTTTTTAAATGTTAAACTTTCTTTAGAAAAATTGACTGTTCTTTTTAACAAAATTTAAAGATCCTTTTTATTCATAAACCATCGTTTTATTATGTGATTTTTGTTGTTATTCTCTATGTTAAGGAATTTTTGTTTTTTCGACTAACCTTTAAACTGAAAAAGGTCATTACTCAAAAACTACATTTAAAATATCACAATTTTATTCAAGGAGATTTTCAATTGAGAGATAAAAATATTCTGTTTATATTTCAAGTAAATTGCCCTGGTTGTATCGTTAATTCATTTCCTATGTTTAATGAATTATATGCTACTTATCAAAATGAGATTGGTTTCTTAGGGCTTTCAACTGCTTTTGAAAACTTTGATCTTAATACGTATGTGAATACTCAATTATTAATAAATAATAAAACAGTAGTAGGGCATACAAAACAATTATTTAATCAGTACAACGAAACTCATTACAAAGGTTCTATTGATTTTCCAGTAGCAATGGATGTAATGGATGAAGAAACAATCAAGAGTTCTGAAAATATTGAATTAATATGCAATCTAAATCCAAACTATAAAGATTGGACAACTGAAGAGCAAAAATTGTTACAACTTCAGGTATCTAAATATGTAAATACACTGCCGCATTTTTCATATACTTTTACATTAAATCAATTAAAAGGAACTCCTAGTTTTGTGATTTTTGATAAAAATTATAGAGTGCTTGAAACTTGGTTTGGGCATAAATCTAGAGAAGAGGTAATTAAGCTTTTAAAAGCTTCTTGATACGATATTAATGTATTGTGTTTATAATCACGATGAGTGATCCGATAGAAATAAACAACCATAATACAATTCCTTGAATAAGTGGTTTAAATCCTATTGAAGTTAAGGTTTTATCTGTTAAGCTTGTACCTACCAAAAACAATGAAAGTGTTAATCCTTTTTTAGCAGCAGCAACTATATATGGCGATGCTAATTCTATTTGAGGTACATAGGTATTAGCAATTATAGCCAGAATAAATAACCCTATGAAATAAGGGATTTTAACCTTAGAAGAAGTATCCTTAAAAAATACAGCAAAAATAATAGATACTGGTAAAATCCAGAGAGCTCTTGCCAATTTTATGGTAGTAGCTACCTCTAATGCTTCTTGTCCATATATATCTGCTGCGCCAACTACAGAACTTGTGTCATGGATAGCTACTGCACTCCACACACCAAATTGATATTGAGATAATTCAAAAAAATGCCCTATAGCTGGAAAAACAAATAAGGCAAAAGAGTTTAATAAAAATACAATCCCTATCGAAACAGATATTTGTTTCGCATCTGCTTTAATTATTGGGGCAACAGACGCAATAGCACTACCTCCACAAATAGCTGTTCCTGAAGAAATTAACTGTGATATTTTTTTGTCTATTTTAAACCATTTCCCAATAATAAATCCAAAGCTTAATGTCAAAGCAATAGAGGCTACTGTAAAAAAGAAACCGTTTTTACCTGCTTCTAAAGCACTAAAAGCGTTCATTCCAAAACCTAAACCAACTACAGATATTTTTAAAAGCCAGTTAATTACCTTGTTATTGTATTCCATGAATGGGTTTCCAATAACTTGTGCTGTTACTAAACCTATTAACATTGCAATAGCTGGCGATACCCAAGGAGTAAAACAAAAAACAACTAGGATAAGTAAGATAACCTTTCGAATTAATATTTTATCTGCTAGAGGCTTAAACATATAAATAAGATAACATTCTAATTTCAATGCAAAATTACGCTAAGAACTAGCTTCATGCTTATCAAAAAAAAGCATCTATTATTACTTTTTGTTATAGTGATGTTCAATAAAATTAACAAATAAAGAAGAAAGAGATGATTGATGTCCCTGAAGAGTGATATAATAAAAATTACGAACTATACTTAGATCATTGATATCTATAATAAAGAGTTCTCCGTTTTTTAGTTCTTTTAGAATGGCATTGGTGCTTAAAAAAGCAGCGCTTTTTTTATCACTTAAGTATGATTTTATACTCTCTGAACTTCCTAATTGCATTTCTACTGTTAGATCTGTATACAATACTTCTTTAGCTTCTAAAGCATCTAAAACCACTTGCAACGTACCAGACCCTTGCTCTCTAAGCACTAATGGAAGTTTACACAATTCTTCAAAGCCTATCTCTTCTTTACGAATTAATGGATTTCCTCTAGAAACTACTAATACTATTTCATCTGCCATAAAGGGGTGATATGCAATCTCTCTGTTTTTTGATTTCCCTTCTATAAAACCTAATTCTATTGTTTTGTCAAGTACTGCTTGTTCTACACGTACTGTGTTTTGACTATTCATTGTCACCTTAACATCTGGAAAATTTTGATGAAATTTAGCCAATGACTTTGGCAATACATATTGTGCTATTGTTGTACTGGCAGAGATATTTAACTCTCCGGTTGTTCTTTTCAACAAGCCATTCATTTCAAAATCAAGTTCATCATATTGAGAAAATATAATCTTACAATGTTTCAATAAATGATCTCCTGCCAATGTAAGTGCTATACGATTTCCTTGACGTTCAAATAGTTTTTGTTTAAAATATTCTTCTATTTGTTTAATATGCCTTGTAATCGCCGGTTGAGTGATATGCAATTCTTCCGCTGCTTTAGAAAAACTAAGACGGATAGCAACTGTATAAAATACTTTAAGCTTAAAATCAAACATTATAAGCTAATGTAATACTTAAAAGTTTAAAAGAGAAATTCTTATAATTAATAAGCCCAAGTTTTTAATATTAAAAACTTGGGCTTATGTTACCTTTTCTAAAAATTAAGCTCTTTTTTTAGATTAAAATCCTCCATTTGGATCAACAAATCCACATTGAGCACCGCCATTACATTGAGTAAAATATATGGTTACTCCACAATTAGGAGTTTCTATAGTTTGGCACCCAACTGCTGTAGGAGCACATCCTACAGCAGTAGCTCCTTCTCCATGACCTCCGTTAACATTTGAAATCATTTGCTTAGATAATGACAATTTTTTGAAATCTGCTTTTCTCTTTTTCATAATATTAATTTTTAAATTTTTTGATACTCTAAAATTATCTATTGTGCGAATTCATTATCTGAGGATTAAGATCACATTAACATAAGAGAAAATTATCTTTTTTGTAAAAACATCCACTATAGGAAAACAATGATAACTGCTAAAGCTAATATTTAATTGAGTTTTAATGCTTTTTCGTTTTTTAATCATTTATGAATTAAAAAAACGTTAATTAATTTATTTGGAAGAAAAAACCTATATCAACTTAACAATTTATATTTTCTATTTTGTTAAAAAGCTAATGATTCCTTTTATTTATTATGGTTTAACCCCATTTCCATTTGCTCAAATAAATACTTATTTGCTTTTTCTATGCTTTCTAACTACATTGTGGATACTATTTTTCCTTTTTCTATTGGAAACGTAATTGTAAATCAACCAAAACCAACACAATATGACAACGCCTAACAAACCCTCTATCTTTTTTTGGATCATTAGTGCACTCGCATTTTTTTGGAATCTTTTAGGTGTTTTCGCCTATATTAGTCAAGCATATTGGACAGAAGAAGATATTGCGAAATTTACCGAAGCAGAACAGGCTTTTTATCACGCATCTCCTGCCTGGGCCACTGCTGCTTTTGCAATAGCTGTTTTCGCAGGGGCTGCTGGTTGTTTAGCTTTATTGCTTAGAAAAAAATGGGCCACCACATTATTTATTGTATCCTTATTAGCAGTGATTGCTCAGCAAGTTTATACCTATATAATAAGTAGTGACGGATTAACATTATTTGGCGAGAATCAATTAGTTATGCCTATTTTTATTGTTATTCTAGCTATTTTTCTAGTTTGGTATTCGCGTAAGGCTAAAGCCAATGGGTGGATATCATAATAAGTATCGAAAAAGAAAATAAACTTCCCCCTAAACATTTTTTAGTTCTTAGTATAATATACCCATAATTGGGGATTTAATGACAAACATTAAATATATACGTTTGTCTTATACTAACTAACATAAAAATTATTATGGAAAATTATGAAGTTCGAGGGTTTCATTATAAAGAAAATAATTCTGAAGAATATATTTTCTTTGCCGCACTCCCTGATCTGGAGTCTGAAAATAAAAAAATGGAGATTTTTAAAGTATTTCCCATTGTTAAAAATGACACCTATATATTTGTGGTTGTTTTACGTCACGGAGATTCTAGTGACTCTAAACCTTATAGTCATCTTTCTAAGCAAATAATAGTATCAAAAAGAGGAAAATTATCAGGTACATTTCCTACCATTCCTACTGGAAAAAAAATAGGAATAGTTACTATTCATGAAGAAAATATACCATTGCACAGTACTGAGAATCAAAAGATTTTTGAAAAAGCAATTGAAGATGGAATTATTAGTGATCCTAATGATTCTAAAACAACTGCAACTAGCAATTTATACACCCCTAGTTCTTTAAAAATATTTATTGACAATAACTTATCAAGTAATTATAGTGAAAAGAATTTAGACTATCTTCCGGAGCCCCTCGAAACAGGTGGAGGCGGTACTGTAGATCCTATTCCATAAATAGTATATTAACTTAAAAAATTATATGAAAAATTACGACGTTCAAGGATTTCACTACAAAAGAAAGAAAAAACACAAGTTTACTTTTTTTATTGCATTACCCGATTTAAAAAAAGTTGGAAAACCAAAAATGAAAGTTTTTAAAATCTTTCCGATTTTTAACGAAGCAAAAAAAATCTATCTGTTTGTAGTGGTCTTGCGTCACTTTAACATTGTCGATGAAAAGCCTTATAGAGACTTTGAGCATCAAACCATTGAAGTAAAAACTAAAAAATTAAAAGGGAAATTCCCAGAAATTCCAACTGGAAAAAAAATAGGGATTATTACCATTCATGAAGAAAAAGTACCTCTTCATAAGCATAAAAATATATTTGAAGAAGCCATTGGTGAAATAATAGGAGATCCTAATAACCCTCCAAGTCACAATAGATGTAATAGCTTTTACTGTTCTGATGAATTAGAAAAGTATATAAGAGATATTTTTGAAAATAAAGGTATAGATAAAGAACCTCTTACTACCGGAGGCGGTGGAACCGTAGACCCAATCCCATAAACCTGACCTACTATGCTATTAAAAAAAACAGCCTTTCTTTTATATTGTATGTTGTCAATTGCTGGACTTTATGGGCAATCTAAACAAATGGATGTCTTACTTGCCAAACAAGAGTATGATAGTGCAAAAGTATTTTTAGACACTTACAAAAAAAGCAGTTCTTTTAATGTAGATACACAAAATGCCTTATTGGGAAAGTGGCACGTAACCAATAGAGAACTAGATTCTGCATTCTATTATTTATTTCGAGTAGATACCTTACAAATCAGTCAGGGAAACTTAGGTTATTATTGGTATGATTTAGGAGAAGCCTATCGATCTTCCAATGAAGAAGACGATGCAGTGGAATGCAAATTAAAAGCGCAAAAGATATTAATAAGTCAAGGAGATCTTAAAAAAGCCAATGATATCAATTATGACCTGTATTACACTTATATATCTCAAGAAAATTTACTAGATGATGCCAAATATTATCTCAATGCTTATGAAAGCAATATAGAAGATGATAGTGATTATAAGGTTTTATTAAAATTATATATTTTAAAAGCGCAGGTTAATTCCAATATAGAAGATGCAGACATCGCACGGCATTATTTTCAAAAGGCTGAAACCTTAAATAAAATATATAAAGACTCTGCATATCAGGCTAGTATACACCAATATAAAAGAGTTTTTTATCAAGAGATTTTAAATAAAGATTCCACCTGGTACCATGTTAATAAGGCACATGAATTTTATACGGCTCTTAAAAAACCTAACAGGGTGTTTACCGCTTTAGGAAATAAAGCTAGCTATGAAAGGATTTTTAACAAAAACTATAAAAAAGCTATTTCTTATGCTTTGCAGGCAGATACAATTCCTATAACCAGATTTATTTATAATAAAAAAAGATTCCTTTATGAATGGTTGTCTAAGGATTATGATTCAATAGGTGATTTTCAAAAAGCGTATCACTATTTAAATCTATATAAATTATATAGCGATAGTGTAAATATACAATCTCAAAACACAAATTTAACACGGTTTAGAACTATTGAAACTGAAAAAAGAGCAATCGAAGCCCAAAGCAAGAATGTTATCTTAGAAAATAAACGCATTTTTAATAGAAACATCTATATTATTTTAAGTATTCTTCTGTTGGCAGTTATTCTGATATCATTCTTATTGTTTCAAAACGCAAAACGCAAACAAAAGCTTTCTCATCAAGAAAAAATACTCCAAGAACAGCAAATAAATCAATTGCTTAAAGATCAAGAGTTAAACGGTATTGATGCCATGATAGAAGGGCAGGAAAAAGAACGACAACGTATTGCAAATGATTTACATGATAATTTAGGAAGTTTACTGGCTACCTTAAAACTTCATTTTCAAAATTTAAAGGTTAAAAAAGAACGCCTAAAAACAGAAGAAGATGTCTTATTAAATAAAACAGATGACCTTATTGAGGAAGCCTATCAAAAGGTTCGTGGTATTGCCCATGCACGTAATGCAGGGGTGATGGCCAATGAAGGATTGCTACCAGCGGTTAAAAACTTTGCTGCTAAAGTTTCTTCCACCAATCAATTGGTTATAGAAGTATTGGATCACGGTTTGGAAGAACGCCTAGAAAATTCTTTAGAAATTACCTTGTTTAGAATTATTCAGGAACTTATTACTAATATTATTAAACACGCTAATGCTACAGAAGCTAGCATTCATTTAACACATCATGAAAGCAGCATCAATATTATGGTAGAAGACAACGGAAATGGGTTTGATATCTCTAGTATTAAACCTAAAGAAGGAATGGGGCTGTATTCTATACAAAAACGAATAGAATATTTAAATGGTACCATTGCTATTGATACTGGTATAGGAAGAAATACATCTATTATAATCGACATTCCATTTTTATGATACAAGTAATACTTTGTGAAGATCACAACGCTTTAATTGATGGCATTCAGGTCTTTCTTGAATATGAAGAAGATATAAAACTAATTGGCACTGCTAATAATGGCAAAGAATTGTTGGATTTGGTTTCAAAAAAACAACCTGATGTTATTATTACCGATATTAGAATGCCCGTAATGGATGGTATTACGGCCACTAAAAAAATTCTAAAACAATATCCAAATATCAAGATTATTGCCTTCACTATGTTTGATCAAGACGAAGCTGTTGTACAAATGTTAGATGCAGGTGCTGTTGGATATCTACTTAAAAACTCTAGTTTAAAAGAACTATTGGCTGCTATTAGAACGGTTGCCTATGGCCAGTCTTATTTTGACACCAATATTATTATTCCTGAAAAAGGAACTGAAAAAAGAAAAAAAAGCCTTTTAACTAAACGGCAAATAGAAATTTTAAAACTAATTGCACAAGGAAACACCAATCAGCAAATCGCCGATGCCTTATTTATAGGAAAAACTACGGTAGAAACGCATCGTAAAAATATGATCCGTACTCTTGGCTTAAAAGGTGCTGGAGAATTGCTTCGTTATGCCTTAGAAAAAAAGTATGATTTTAAATAAAAGTTTAAAAATGTCATCTTGAAATATGAAAGAGTTTTCTTTTTCTTTTTTATTCATGCATCAATTATTTTATATCTAGGTATTCATGAAATGCTGAGCATTTTCATTGATGAAAATAGTACTGTTCATTCATTTTCTTTGCTTGCCCAAAGAAAACGAATCAAAAGAAAAGGCACTTTCTCTTAGGTATTTTTAGCCTCTTTAAAAGAGTCTAAAACCGCATTTATTTCTCTAAATTATCTCCAAGCCTGCCTGTGGGCAGGGCTTCAATAATTTTTAACGAGAAATAAATACTATACTCACAGATAAAGAATTTCCTTCTAAGGAGCTTTTCAACTTTTAATTTATATAAAAGTTCCATAAGAAAGAAAACTGAAGATTTCTCAGAAATAGTTACAAATCAAGTGTAAGTACGTTTTGCGAAGCAAAAAAGAGCATGAAACGACCAGATTTGTCAACGGTTTTGTGATTTTATTGAAATCTTCTTGACTTTTTTGGTTCCATCCTCCGCATCAACTGGCTCATCATTCAAAATACAAATCATTGTATTTTTCACTCTGCCCTACATCAAGGCAAAATGAACATATAAAATACTTTATGGATGGCTTCCATCATCCAACATTAAAATAGCTTGATTTAACTACGAAGTTAAAAAGAGACCGGAAACACCTTACATATAAATTATTTTCAACGTTTTTCAAGTAGTAGTGAGTTGTGTAGTTATTCAGGATTGACACCAATAATTTGACAATCAGGCAGTAGTGTAAAAGGTCGTGCAAGAATAAGCAAAATAGGCAATGCTAAGCTGCGAAATTTATTGTTTATGTGTAGTTTTAATGCTTGTAAATACAATAAATCTTGTAAAGCTATTTATGATCGAATAGTAGTCAAAGGTAAAAAATTAGCACTAATAGCAGTACGTAATAAATTATTAAAACAAGCTTTTGCTATAGCCAAATCAGGACTAATATATGATGAAAGATTAGATGGATTTCTCTTGTTTTTTACCAAAGTTCTTTGTTGTGCGCTGGCTTTTTAAATTCTATAAGTTTTCCTTATCAGCTTTTCTCCAAAAGTAAACAGCAAAAATAGTAGTTACAATTGGAATCATAAATCCATATTCATCTATCCAGAATGTAGTAGTATTATTAGAAATAGTCAAAGGAGTGCATATTTTTTGAATGTAAATATTATGAATAGAATGATAGATAGCAGCTGGCCACAAACTATTGGATTTAAAAGTGTAATAGGCCAATATTACCGATATTCCAATTATCATTATGGTAAAAGCGATCAAATGTAATAAAAGATTTTCACCACTTCCGTAAATTAAATTGATTATAGGAAAATGCCAAATGGCCCAAATTATTCCGCTCACAATGGCTAGTGATTTAAAAGACATTACTTTTTTCAATTCGAATATTAAAAAGCCACGCCATCCGATTTCTTCACTCAATGTAGAACCCAAATTTTTGATTACACCGACAGTTAATAATAGAAAAATCATTACTATTATTACGAATGTTTGATTAGATTCAGCAATACCCAATTCATTACTCCATTGTGTAATTATTTCAGCATTTATGAGGTTTCCAAAACCGAATAACCAAATTAAAACATAAGCAATTGAAACATACAATATGGGAGTTACGTATGAAAGTTTTAAGTATTTTAGTTCTTTTAAACTCCACGGTAGACTTGAAATAGGCCGCTTCTTGATTTTCAATGTAATGAATGCTGCCAAAGCAGGTGACATCATTAGAGAACCAACATAAATGCTAGTTGGGTTTAGTTTTAAAATTGCATAGTATGCTATTGAACTTAAAGTTATAAGGAGTATTAAAAATAAAACTATTGTTTTCCACGCTTCTTTAACTTCTAATGTTGTTTTTGACATTTACTTTTTAAATTAGTTTTAAAGAAGACGAAATACGAGTAGTTATGTTACATTATGCCTAACTCTGGATAACATTATATTCTGTTCGATTACTTTAATCAACAGAAAATTAAGATTTAACAGTAAACAAAAAAAGGGGTAAATCCCCCTTTTTAATTAATATATACTTAGAAAACAAACTGAAGATTTCGCAGAAATAGTTGCAAATCAAGTGGAAGTGCGTTTTGCGAAGCAAAAAAGAGCATGAAACGACCAGATTTGTCAACGGTTTTGTGAATACTCACAAAAATTTCCTTGAAATCTTCTTGAATTTTTGGTTCGTTTTGTTTCAAGACAAAATGAATAAAAATAAAATGTTTTTCTCTTCATCCTTTTTGCTTGCCCAAATCGAAGATTCATGAACTCTTAAATATTAAAAATCGTGAACTAAAAAGGATTACAAAAAGGGTACTTTTTACTCGTGCTATCTCTATTTTCTATATAAGTATTCGTGAATGCTTCGCATTTCATAACCTGAGTTCGATTAATATTTAAGTAGATTTTATGAGTAAAAAAGATA
>CAYMDH010000067.1:0-13652 GCA_964389205.1 uncultured Flavobacteriaceae bacterium | reverse complement strand
GAAATCTATCTTTTTTACTCATAAAATCTACTTAAATATTAATCGAACTCAGGTACTTAGTGTATTAGTCCTCTTTCTTATAAACAAGTTGCCTAGAACTATATAGGATTTTAGCCCTTCCTATTAAAGGTCTTCTTTAAGCAACTTAATTAAAATAATGTAAAATATGGAAATTAAAGAAGTCATTGGGATTGATGTTAGTAAGTTAACATTAGCATGTTATGCTCATAAAAGTGGAGCGCAAAAAGAATTTATAAATGATTCACATGGAATTTTGAAAATGATAGATTGGTCAATAGAGAAAAGTGAAGTAAGCATTGAAAACCTACTTTTTGTACTTGAACATACTGGTATGTATTCTGATTTACTGGTAAAATTACTTGATGGTAAAGAATGTAGAATGAATGTTGTATCTGGTCTAGAGATAAAACGTTCACTTGGTATTATCAGAGGTAAAGACGATAAAGCAGACGCAAAGCGTATTGCACTTTATGGATATCGCACAAGAGAAGAGATTAAGCAGTATCAAGTACCAAACTCTACTTTAAGTAAGTTAAAACGACTCATGTCTCTGCGTAGAAAGTTAGTAACACAGAGAGCAGGACATATGGCTACCCTTAGAGAGCAGAAAAGAGTACTGGAAGAAGAAGCTCTACTGTTTTGGATACAAGAAGATATCATTAATTTATTGCACTGGCGTATAAATGATTTAGAACGTGAGATGGATAGATTAATAGAAGCAGATCTACAACTTAAAGAAATGCTCAAGCTTCTTATTAGTATTAAAGGTTTAGGCAAAAAAGCATCAATAAAATCAAGTCATTAAAGTAATGCTATCTAAATTCATAAATCTGGACAAACGTCTATCTTATTTTCTTGATTTTAAAACGATTACTTGGTAGCTTAGCTATAGGTTATCATGGTTAAGCCATATAGTTTCTTAGACTAGGAATATAATTTAAGTTAAAATATTATTTTTTTATAGTTTTTTTCTTACTTTTATTTATTATTAATCTTTATTCTTATGTTGAAAAAATTAATTTTCATTTTTACAATAATCATTGTTTATAGTTGTCAAACCGTCAAAACACAAGATCAAAAGCAGCAAATAAGCTATACTAATGCAGAATTAGGAACTATTGGAAGCACTAATTATAGTATCTTAGGAAGTAATTTTAATCAAATTGGAGTCCCTAAACTTGCAAAAAAAATACGTGTTCAAGTAACTCAAATTCCTTTCAATAAGTTTACTTACAAAAAATATAGCAATCTAATTAAAAAAAGCAGACAGCCTAATATTCTTATTTCTATAAATTCTACTACTCAAAAGCATCCTAAATATTTAGAATTTACCATTACAGACTTAGTTGGTCTAACGTCTGCATTAAACGCTCCTGAAAACTTGGCATTACAGTCGTATTTAGACAATGATAGTAAATACAAAATAATTAATTCAATTTCTGTAGTAGCTACAGAAGTTATATATAAAGATTTTTTAGACGCAGAGGAAATTTATTTAACACAGCATAGTGCTAATAAACTAGGATTAGAATTGATGAAAGGAGGGAAACTCTATAAAACAATAAACTTTGCTGATTTTACTCCTTTTAATTACAATCTTTCTTCTTTTTGTTGGGGGAAAGACAATAGAAACCGCCCATGTATAAGAGCCATTGTTAAAAGCAATACTTCTTGCCCTAAGGATACTTATAAAAAAGCTTTCAAGCTAGAAAAGAAAAATGAATTTAAGTTTTAAAACATCTAGACACCTAATGAATACATCAAAAAAAATTACATATTGGGGCTTATATTTAGTATTTGTTACTTTATTATCAGGTTGTGATGACATACTGGAAGTTCCAGATATATCAAATGATGTAGTTTCTTTAATTGCTCCTACTGAAGGAGCTACAGTACAAGGAAATACAACTACTTTTAGTTGGCAGTCTATAACAGATGCAGATGCCTATGTATTACAAGTCGCCATTCCAAATTTCAACAATGCATCTCAAGTAGTATTAGACAGTACTCTGACCATTACTAGTTTCACGCAAACGCTACTCCCCAATACTTACGAATGGCGAGTTAAAGCCATCAATAGTGGTTTTGAAACAATATATAGTGCTAATAATTTTATAGTACAAGTAAGTGAAGGCTTTGCCGGAAATACTTTAGTCTTGGAATCTCCTGTAAATAACTTTACTATTAATGAAACAGAAATCTCATTAAACTGGCAAGCATTAGATGAAGCATTAGAATACCGAGTACAGGTATTAGAAACAAACAACACTTCTGTTTTTGATGAAACAATTTCTGAAACCTCTCTTGATTTGACTTTTACTGAAGGAGTTTTTATGTGGCAAGTACGCGCACAAAACGCTACTGAAAATACACTTTTTAGTTCTCGCACCATTACTATTGATCTTACAACCCCTAACACACCCACTTTAGACAGTCCTGACAATAATGAATCTTTTAATGTTAACGATATAGATTTTATGTGGACGCGAGAAGGCATTTCCGGAAGTCAAGAAAGAGACACTATTTTTATTTACTCTGATATGGATTTAGAAAATTTAGTGATTAGCGCAGAGAGCAGCACAAAAGCATTTACAACCACATTAGATCCAGGTACATATTTTTGGATAGTACAAGCAATAGATGCTGCTGGAAACATCAGTGAGCAATCTTCTATTCGCAGTTTTATTGTTAATTAAGACACTATACTTGTTCAGATATCTAACAAAAAATTTAAATGAAAAATAAACACAATACCTATATTTTACTTATTCTCGTGCTAGCAGTATGGGGAATGATTGGGTATCGAATCTTTTCTTCTTTAAATAATGGAGATGATATACAAAAGCCAAAAAACATTGCCGTTTCTTTTCATCCAAAATCTATTAAAGAACAAGATACATTTGCTATCCATTCTTTTCCAAGAGATCCTTTTTTAGGAACCTTTAAAACAAAAGCTAAAAAAGAAAATAAAAATAAAGCCCATATAGTAAAGGAGGAGGTTATATGGCCTAAAGTTAGCTTTTCTGGTATGATGAGCGATACAGGCTCAAATCAAAAAATCTTCTTTATCTATATTAATAATGTACAATATTTAATGAAACTTCATGATAAAATGATGGATATCACCCTTGTAAAAGCAACTAAAAAAGATATTACGTTACGATTTAAAGGGGAACAGAAAAAAATAACAGTAAGCGAATGAGACATCTGAAAATTATAAAGCTAAAAGCTGGAGCGCTTCAATTTGTTGTATTTATTGGAGTAGTTATTGCCATTCTTTTAGCTGCTTTTATGACGTTGTCACATGTTCATTCATTATTTGAAAAACAATCTGATCTTGCCGTTAAAACCATAAAAGATGTAGACTTTAATCTTTATAAAGGAATACAAAGTAACACTTCAATTTCAGAAACAACCCATAATAAAAAAGGATCTTGGGGGGTTTTTGAAAAAATAACATCCACTTCTTCAATCAATAAAAATGAATTCACAAAAATAGCATTGATAGGTGGCACAACAAAAGATAGAATCGCCCTCTATTTAAAAGAAAACAACCAACCTCTTATAGTTGTTGGAAACACACGTATTGAAGGAACCTCCTATATTCCTAAACAAGGTATAAAAGCTGGAAATATCGTTGGAAATTCTTATTATGGAACGAATCTTTTGTATGGTATTAAAAAAACGAGTACTAATAAAATCCCTAAACCAATTATTGATCAACCTTTAGAAAAATTAATAAAACATACAGAGAAATCAATCCCACTTTCTTTAAAATCAAAAATAAACGTCTATTCAAATTCATTTAAAAACCCTACTCAACTCCTGTATGATAATCAGACGATCTATCTGAACGATGGTAAGCTTATAGGCAATATTATTGTACAATCTGAAAATGCTATTATCGTTGAAAATTCTGCTGTATTAAAAGATATTATACTCATTGCCCCAAAAATTGAAATCAAAGAAGGTGTAAAAGGAACCTTTCAGGCATTTGCTACGCAATCTATTACTATTGGTAAAAAATGTCAATTAGACTACCCTTCTGCGCTTATACTTTCTAAAAAACCTATAAGCAGCAACAATATTATAAATAGGCAAATTAGCATTGCTGACAATACTATTTTTAAGGGAAGTATTTTTTTATTGGGAGAGAATGTCAAAAAAAATCGATTTAAACCTCAAATCTTAATAGAAAAAAATTCAATAGTGTATGGTGATATTTATTGTGAAGCTACTATAGAATTAAAAGGAAGCGTTTATGGCAGTGTCTTTACATCTGGTTTTATTTCTAGCGAATACGGATCTGTATATCTAAATCATTTATTTAATGGTCAAATTATAGCTTCTGCGCTTCCTTCAGAATTTGCTGGATTGATATATGATGATTCTAAAAAAGAAGTAATGAAATGGTTGTATTAAAAAAAATAAAAGCTTCTACACTAGCTGAAACAATGGTAGCTACAGTACTTATTGTTATCATTTTTATGATTGCCAGCCTTACCCTAAATAATGTGTTTAGAAATACCATTACCTATAATACTACTGAAATAGAAACTTATTTAAATAAATTAGAATATCAATACCAACATAAACTTATAAAACTTCCTTATCAAGAAGTTTACAAAGATTGGAAATTAAGTATTTCTCAAGATAAAATTTCTGAATCATCTTTTGTTTTAATAGAAGCTATACATCATAAAAATACTCGAACCATAAAACGTACAATCATATTTTGACAGCATTAAAAAAAATAAAAGCCTTCACATTAAGCGAATTGATGGTCGTTCTTGTATTAACCGCGATTGTGGTTGGATTGGCATTTTCTATTTTAAATCTTGTACAAAAACAAATGTTAGGGATTCAATATAATTATGCGACTACTACTGAATTGCACAAATTAGAACAATCATTGTGGATAGATTTTAATACGTATAACCATATTAAGTATAATGCAAATACAAATGAATTGCTTTTTAAAAACGAAATAAATTCTATTCGGTATATTTTTCAAAAAGAATGGGTACTAAAAAACAATGACACTATAAATATTGCTATAGAAAATAAGAATTTTTATCTCGATGGAAAAAATGTAAACAAAGGAATCATTGATGCTATTGAGCTCACTCAATTAGAGAAAAGCCAAAATACGTCTCTCTTTGTTTATAATAAAAAAGATGCAACATATTATATGAATAATGGCTTTTAAATTAGATAACATAGCGACTAATACAACTTTTAAAACTTCAGAAAAAGTAGTTTCTCCTAATTTTTTACAAAAGGAAATTAATTTTTTTGGTTCTTTTTTTTCTAATAAACGCAAAGAAGATTTTTATACAGAGTTAAGTGTTTTATTAAAAGCTGGCGTCAATTTAAAAGAAGCCATAAGTCTTATTGAAGAAAGTCAACGCAAAAAACAATTAAAAGATTTTTTGGGTACCATTATTTCAGAAATTATTGCTGGGAAAAGTTTCTCTGAAACCATGACGAGCAAAAAAGAATTTTCAGAGTATGAATATCATTCCATTAGAATTGGAGAAGAGACAGGCACCTTATCTCATATTACTAAAGAATTAGGCAGTTTTTATTATAGAAAAAACGAGCAACGTAGAAATTTAATTGGTGCGCTCACTTATCCTATAATCATTTTCTCGACAGCTGTTCTAGTACTTATTTTCATGCTTCGTTTTGTTGTACCTATGTTTCAGGATATTTTTAAACTAAATAATGTAGAACTCCCCTGGATTACTAAATTAGTTGTTGGCCTTTCTGAGTTTTCAAAATCATATGGATGGATATTCTTAGTTCTAATATTCCTTTTTATTGTGTTTAGAAGTATTCTCAATAAAAAAGAATGGTATGTGCAAAAAAAAGACCAACTACTATTTAGAATTCCTCTTTTAGGAAGTTTTATCAAAACCATTTATTTAGCACAATTCACACAAGCAGTTTCTTTATTAAGTGCTTCTAAAATTCCTATTATAGAAAGCATACAATTGGTAAAAAAAATGATTTCATTTTATCCACTTCAAAATGCATTAACGATTGCCGAACGTAAAATATTAAGCGGAGAGTCACTAAGCAATAGTTTAAAGGGAAATAAGGTTTTTGACAATAAAGTTATTTCACTAATTAAAGTGGCTGAAGAAACCAATCAGTTAGAATTTATTTTTGAGCGGCTTAACAATCAATACAATGTTGAATTACAACAACGTTCTAAGGTGCTCTCTACAATTATGGAACCACTTATTATCGTATTTGTTGGCGTACTGGTTGGTGTTATTTTAATCGCAATGTATTTGCCAATGTTCAAACTAAGCAGTGTACTAGGGTAAGGATTATATTATCTTGCTCCTGCGTTATCTACAGTATCTATCTTCTTGGTTTTTATAACTTCTGGAGCAAGCTCATCTTCCTCCTTATCTACAGTTATATTTTCATCTTCTTTTTTTAACAGAAATTTCAAAACGAATTGAAGTATCTGGGGTTACTGTATCTTTTATTTTTTCTTCTGTGGTTTCTAATCCGGTTTTGCCATTATTATTAAAAGCATTTATTATTGGTTTTCTGAAAAAGAAAAGCGCTAAAAAAAGGAGTATTATTAGCAGTAAAATATAGTTAATCTTTAGATTGTTTTTGGTTTTAGATGTGAGTTTTTCAGGTTCCATAAAACCAGCAGTCTCATCAAGCTCTTTGATCTTTATCAAATGCATTGAGAAATTATCTTTAGTTTTATTAAGTGCATTATTCAGTATTTCATTTTTAATATTTTCCGGATTGTTTTCACTTGTAAACCATTGTTGAATCTTAGTTTTATTTAAATTTTCTAAAATCCCATCAGAACAGAGTAAAAAGAAATCATCTGGTTGAATATCATCGATTATTTTTTGATCAATTCGCGTTGTGTTTTTTCCTGAAATCGCTCTTGTAATGACGTTTTTCTTAGGATGGTTTTCGGCTTCTTCTTCTGAAATTTCACCCATATCAATTAAGCTTTGAACTTCAGAATGATCTTTTGTTTGAAATAAAATCTCACCATTGCGTATTTGATATACTCTACTATCTCCAACCCATCCTATTAAGGCTTTATTTTCTTTTTCAGAAAGATATAATAGGGTTAATGTGGTAGCCATTTCAGAACATTCCGGATGCACTTCTATATGTGTTTTCAAATGACTTTCAACCTCATCTAATCCATTTTCTAGAAATTCTTTCTTATGGATTTCTATCTGATTTTCTTGAAAATATCTTTGAAAATATTCACATACTATAGCCGAAGCTATTTCTCCTTTTGCTTGCCCTCCAACACCATCACAAACTAAGTACAAACGATCTTGGTTAGAAGGAGAGGTTGGTATTATTGAATCTTCATTGTTAGACCTACCTCCTAATTCATTAAGATATGCCGGTTGATATATATTCATTTTCTTAGGTTTTGGAGGCATTTAAAAAAGTTCTTTTATTTTTTCACAAGCTTTATTGTATCCATTTTCACAAGCTTTATTATACCATTCTCTTGCGTTTCTTTTATTTACAGCTCTTCCTTTTCCATAGTAGTAATAGAGTCCAACGTTATATTGTGCTACGCAATTAACTACACTAAAAACGTATTAGACAGTGATCTTGCTTATTTAGAAGTTCACTTTAAGAAAATTCAAAATGGGCAAAGCGTGCGTTTGGCTGAAGAGTTTAAAGGCTTTCTAAAAGAAAAAGTCTCCTATTATGAAGATTTGCCTACTATAGTAAGTATTAATAGTAAAAAATTAGATCGCACTTCTAAGGAGGTAGCAAGAGGCTTAAAAAAATGTGCTAAACTTATTAAAACAGATCCAAAAAACTGGGATACAAATGCAAGTCCTACACTATCATTAGTTTATTTTAATATGAAAAAACTTATTGAAAGTTTCTAAAAACAGAAAATCATCGTACTAATCATATATTTACAAGGGGGGACTTTCCCCCTTTTTTTATAATGTATACGTATGTATTACAAATACTTTATTAATTTATAGCTCCTAAAGATAACTCATATGAAAATTATTAAACTGAAATTAACTCCTATTATCTTATTGATAAACCTATTATCTATAGTAGGTTGTAGAACTACATTGGCTCCTGAATATGACAAGGCTATTGTAGATGGAGTGACAGCTTCTAGTATAAAAACAATGAGTTTCTTAGCCGAACTTTCAAACGGTGTTTCTCAAAACAGTTTTAAAAATAGAGAAAGTACATATAATGCCTTAATAGGTGAATTTGAAGCATTAAAACTACAAGCGAAAGCAAGGCCTATTCCAAAAAATATTGCAACAGAAAAAATAAACAAATTATTACAAGCCAAAGGAAGTAATTCATTATCTGGAAGCTACCCTAGTGCATTTGCTTTTGAAGAAATTGCAAAAACACTTATAAAAATGAAAGAAACTGATAGAACAAACGGAATAAGACCAATAGCAGTAGAAGCCTTTAAAGGGCTGATTGAGATTTTTTTAGACCAAGCAATTACATATGAAAGTTTCTTAAAAAGATAATATTATGGATGACAATATTTTAAACTTAATTACAGAAATTAAAGACGTGGCAACTACCATTCTTGAAAAAGATATTTCTACCGTTCGAGGTTTTAGCGAAAGACAAGTAGAGGCTATTGCAAAACAAACTTTAATCATTCAAAAAGGAATACTAATTGGTGATATTGATGAGGGTTTAAAAGATTTCTTTTTAGATGGTTTAGAAGCAATGGCTTTAAACTTTGTAAATACTCTTAAGGGTATTTTGTCTGTAACTATAGAAAAAGTATGGAATGCAATAGTAGATGTTTTATGGAGAACTATTGATACTGCTGTTTAATATTTAAACATCCTCCTTTTTATTTATAGTGCAGTTATGTGCAGTTTATTTTAAATAACTACCTTGTAATACTAGTAATTTATTAATAACCATCACATTCTAAACTATTGAAAGTATTTTTTTTAGTTGTATTTGTTTTATCAGGAACTTATTTTAGCTATGCTAATGATCCTATTAAAATTAGCATTCTTACGTGTTCTCCAGGAAACGAATCTCATTCAATTTTTGGCCATAGTGCTATTCGAATTACAAATTCAGAAACTTCTTTTGATGCAGTATACAATTTTGGTTTATTTGACTTTGACACTTCTTTTTTTGCAATACGATTTTTAAATGGTAGGTTAAAATATGAACTAGGAGTTCAAGACACAAAGAGTTTTATAAGAGAATATACTAAAGAAAATAGAGCTGTAACTGAGCAAGTATTGGATTTAACATTAATTGAAAAAAAACAATTTATTGGTCTTTTAAAGAATCAATACAAACCGGAAAACAGGTATTATATTTATTCTTTCTTAAGGAAAAATTGCTCAACCGAAATTCGTGATATTCTTTTTAAAAACAATACATCTTTAATTAATAAAAATTTTGATCAAACAGCTCGATCTTTACTCAATACCTATTTTAATGATCATAAATGGGTAGGTTTTGGGATTAATGTATTACTGGGAAGCCCTGTAGATAGAAAAATTAATGTTTCCCAAAGTATGTTTCTTCCTGATTATTTTTATAAAGGAATTTCGGATATTTACATTGGGCAAAGAAAATTAGTAAAAGAAGAGATTTCCTTAAATACTACTTCTCCTAAAAAAGCGAGAGTTAATTGGTTTACACCACTTACTTTCTTTACAAGCTTGCTATTGATATTGATTTTTTGGGCTCCAACTCAAATTCAATCTTTACTTTTTTTATTGGTTGGCATCATCGGTATTTTATTAATTTTCTTTTGGTTATTTTCTAACCACATAGAAATGAAAAATAACTTTAATATCCTTTGGTGCAATCCTCTTTATCTATTTTATATATTTAATAAGAAGCAAAAGCGCAATAAAAAATTGATCGTACTCTTATCTATATCATTAATCTTACCCCCTCTTCTTTGGTTTTTTAAAATACAGGTTTTTGACTTAGCTATTCTCCCAATAATTTGTATCCTTGGATTATTTAATTTTAAATTATTTAAAATAGCTAAAGCATCTTAAATATAACTACTTGGGTTTACTCCATATTTTTTTTGAAATAATTTACTGAATGCTGCTGCGCTCCTAAAACCACACTTATAAGAAACCTCATTAACTGTAAAATTCTTCGTTTTTAATATTTTTATGGCATGTTCAAGTTTTCGTTCTTTAATCCATTTCCCAGGAGAGTTGCCATATATTGAATGAAATTTTCTTTTAAAATTAGAAAGGCTCATATTACACAAAAAAGCAAGTTCCTTTATACTAAAATTACTAAATAAATTACCTTCAATTACTTCTTTTAATCTATAGTTTTCATCATTAATGATAGGATACAACATATCATGTATTTCACGAGATAGATCATTAATAGACAGGTAATAAAGTAATTCTTTTGATTTTAAATCAATAAGGTTTTTTATTAAATCTGATTCGTATTTTTTATTAAACAGTAAAGAAACACTTTGTGCCATTGTTTGAAGAAATTTGCAATTTTTCAACAACAATATATTTTTATGATTTTCTTTTGATACTGTATTTTTTTCAGTTGGATTTTCAAAATAATAATGCTCTAAAAAATCTTTTTCGAAGAAAAATAACAATGCACTAAAACAATCAGAAGTATTGGACAAACTCTCAGACATAATATAAGAGCTTTTACTTACAATAGCAGATTGCCCTGCATTAATAAAAAAAGTATCGTTTGGAGATTGAAATTTCACAGCTCCTTTAATGACGTGCAAAAAGAAGAGTTCATCTACATTTAAAAAAATATTTTTCACATTATCTGACCTATGAAAATAAGATGTAAACTTTGCGTTTCTACCTTTCAAAACCTTAAATGCGATAGACTTATCTATATATTTTGGGAAATTCATATTAAAAGGAAACTAGTATAAGTTCATCATCTTTTTTAATGAATCTGTCATAACTTGAATGAAGCTAATACAAAAAATCATACCATTTGTTATAAGAAATCAATCTAAAATCATTATTCTTAAAACTTATAAAATGCTTATCTTTTTGATCTATCTTATCTACAAAATTTCTATTTTCAATAGTATTTACCTGCGCTTCTAGTTTGTTATCCGATTCTAATTTATCTACGGAAAAAGTAAGAGGTTGGTTTTGTATTTCTTGTCTAAAATCTTTAGAAGATACTTTATCTATTGCTGTATTTCTTGAAATATTTACTAACCATATCTATAATCTCTTCTTTTTAGGAGAATATTTATCTTCAATACTTTCTTAATTAATTTGCTCCTACTATTTTTTTAAATAGTTTTGAATAATACGCTACATCATGACTGAAAATAAAAAAATACAAGCTGCTTTTGACCTTTTTGACACCGAAAACAAAAAAGACCCTAACTTAGAAATACATGATGGTGTTTCCTACCCTAAAGAGCTTTTGTATGCACAACGACTAAGTGATCAGTTATCAATATTTAAACCAAATGCTTCTGTCGCATTAAAACTTGCTGCTAGATCTCAACACATCTGTAGATGGGAAATCCCTAGAAGCACTTATGAAAAAAATAAAGTTGGGTATTTAAAATGGCGGCAAGATTTAAAAACGTTTCACGCCGATAAATCAACAGCTGTACTTAATCAAGTTGGTTATGATCAGGAAACAATTGAAAATGTGCGCTTTTTACTTCTTAAAAAACAACTAAAGAAAAACCCAGATACACAAACCTTAGAAGATATAGTTTGTCTGGTATTTTTAAAATTCTATTTTGAAGATTTTGCAAAAAAGCATGAAAATAACGAAGAAAAACTTATAACTATTCTTCAAAAAACATGGCGAAAAATGTCTGAAAAAGGGCAAAAAGCAGCTTTAGAATTAGAATTATCGCCATCTTCACTTCATATTATTAATAGAGCAATAGCTGATCACTAAAGAACACTCGCTACATTCCTTTCTATTGAATTTATTTAATTACACGTAATTTATAAATCACGAATCTTCATTTATAAATGAAGCCTTCTTCTGTTTTCAATCTTCTATCAAAACTCATAGGTTTGATAAATAAATTTATTGCTACGTGATAAAAAAGGAAGAAGCCGAAAAACCTTAAAGAGAGTAGGTAGATTAATTAAAATTTTGAATTATGAAAACTTTAGAATTAAATCAAATGGAATCTTTTAATGGAGGACAAGTAGAAGATGCTGGTGCTTGCGCACTTGCCATTGGATTAGCAGCCATTACTTTTGGCTTTGGTATTGCTACTGGAGGCTTAGGTTTTTTATTTGGTGGTTATGGAGCTGGTAAACTATTAGAAATTGGTTGCAGTGGAGAAGAGTAATTAAAATTAAATGGATTGTTATTTTAGCAATCCATTTTTTAGGTTTAAAAAAATATTTCTTTCATATTATTATATTTTAAATAATGAAATAGATGATGCAATGGGTACAATCAAAAAATCAAGATTTATTTTAAATTTCTAAGATTCGAACAGACGAAGCCTTTTATTCGCAGAGGGCTGAATGAAAAACACAATGGCTTGTATTAATTATTTCTATTTACGAACCTACTGTAGATCAATGCATTAAATTTTCTATTAGCATAAACTGTTTATTCTAAGAAATAGAAAATAAAGTATAGAAATTATTCAATTGCATTTAAAAGTTAAATAATTTAATTTTTACGAATTATTATAGTATTTTATTAAAAATATAAAATATACATATATGTTAGATTTACTAAAAAACTTAGCCGTAGAAAAACTTAAAGAAAAAATGCTCCCAAATTCACTTGGAGTAGAGGCTACGCAGGCTGCTGCAGAAGAAGGTTCTTCTGAATTGATTAATGACCTTATGAATCAATTAAAATCAGGAGATATAAGCACTGTTACAAGTTTATTTTCAAATGATGGAAATGCAACTCAAGACAATGGCATATTTCAAAATTTAGTTGGAAAACTAAGCGGAGTATTACAGAATAAAGGAATGAACGCTCAAGAAGCACAAAATGAAGCTAACAACATTGCTCCAGGTTTGGTCGATGGGATAAAAGAAAAATTTTTATCTAACAATGCAGCAGATAGTGCATTCGATATAAGCAAGATAGGAAGTTTATTAGGTGGTGATTCCGGTAGTAGTTTACTAGATAAAGCTAAAGGTTTATTTTAAACTAATTTTAAAGTTAAAAAGTGATTGTAATGCAATCACTTTTTTTACAATATTTTTTACTCACGTTTTTAATATTTTGGATGATGAGATAGGCGTGATGTGTAAGGTGGAGCCAAAAAAACTTCTCCTTCATTCATTTTGCCTTAATGCAAAACCCTTCGACTACGCTCAGGATAAACCAAGCCAAAAAGTCAAGGCTTATTTTAAATTTCTTGAAATACTACAAATATTTTTTCACTCCCGCATTTCGAGCCACTTCGTTTGCTAAATGCTCCTTCTCCCACTTCTAAAAAATATGCTTGATTTACTACAAAACTTAAAATGAATCGATTCCTGAAAATTTCAAATGAATGAAGTTCTTTATCTGTGGGTATAATATTTATTTTTCGTTAAAAATTATTGAAACCTTGGAACCTGAGTTCGATTAATAAAAAGCGAGTTGATTAGTTTTAATAGATTGATATT
>CAYMDH010000066.1:0-13880 GCA_964389205.1 uncultured Flavobacteriaceae bacterium | reverse complement strand
TGGGTGGTTCAGTTTCACCCGAAATTAGTGGTATACTATGTCCGAATTTTGCAGATCATCTAAAAATTTTGTTCTGCTTTTTTTTCTGGATTTTATATCTGAATAGGTTTTGTAGAAATCACCTAAATCAAAATCAAATATTTTGCTGAGTGTAGATGCTACTTCTTTAAGATCAGTTTTACCACCATTAATAGCTTTGTATTGATATAGTGCATAAATAAGTTCAGTAAATTCTGTTTTTGTTCCCGTCCATTTTAATGACTGGCAAAGACTTTTAGAGTTATAGCCATTTTTCCTTCCTAAGTTTTGTAAACGATCTTTTAAATAGACCATACTCTTTTTATGAGCTTTTAATTTTGCTAGTAATAAATCGTGTGAGGTATTAAAGTCAGGGTCTCTAAAATGTTTTGAATGTGTAGTGTTAAGTGGATTAAAATAAGCTCTGGTAAAGTACCTGTCATCCAAATAAGTACGATTTTGTTCTATGTATTGTACAAAGTCTATATTATAAATATAGAAACGGTTAATCTTATCTATTTTCTTTTGAGTAAATACCTTTTGAGCTTCTTTATTTCCTTTTGGAAACCGAGTTTCAAAAGATCGTATATCTGAGAAGAAAAGAAAGTTTGAGAGTGGTACTGTTTTAATTTCCTTAAAGAATTCTATTTCAGTGACAACATCTTTAAATTGTTTTTTTGCAACCTCTCTTTTAAATTCAATAAGCATATCTCGACAAAGTAGAATAGATAAATTACATTGTTTTACGATATCCAATGTAGTTATTTGGATAGCATCTAACTCTTTTACTAAATCTTTGGAAAGTATTTTTAATCGCTTCATAACAATGCTTCCTTTTACTGATTATAAAGCATAAGTTATTCTGATAAAGAAATTGAGGGGCCACTTAATAAAAGTTAAAGGTTTGATTGTTTATGCAAATAACTACAATAACTGTACCTAAATTAGTACTAATGCTATCTTAAAATAGTAATGGATATTTAATTATACAAATTCTATTGAGTTAATAGACTATTTGAGTGAGTGAACGTAATATTTGATTCGCTTCTAATCTTACTAAACTTCGCCATTTTTAATATAATTTGAAGTCAATTAGTAGTATTTCTGTTAAACTTTGTTAAATGTTACGAGAGATTTAAAAAGTATGCAAATTTTAAATAAAAAAAGCTTCCAATTTCTTGGAAGCCTTGCTATTGTTGGTGGGCGATACTGGGTTCGAACCAGTGACCCCCTGCTTGTAAGGCAGGTGCTCTGAACCAGCTGAGCTAATCGCCCTTTTGCGTGAACGCGGATGCAAATATAGAATAGTTTTTTTATCTCCCAAAATTAAAGAGATAAAAAATTAAAGAATTTCTGCAATCACAAAAGTACTTCCTCCTATATAGATAACATCTTCATTTGTTGCTTTTTTCAAAGCCATTTCATAAGCTTCAGTAACCGAGTCAAATACACTACCTGTCAAATTAAAACCTGAAGCTTTTTCTTTTAAAAAAATAGCATCTAATCCTCTTTTAATCGAAGGTTTACAAAAATAATATTCAGCTTTCTTTGGAAAAAGAGGCAATATATTTTCTAACCTTTTATCACTTACAACTCCTAGTACTATATATAACTTTTCAAAATGTTCTTTTTTCAATTGTTGCATTGTATAAAACAGGCCTTCTTGATTGTGCGCTGTATCGCAAATAACTTTAGGCGTATCTTTTACTATTTGCCATCTACCATATAATTTGGTGTTCTTTACTACTCTTTGTAAACCGTTTTTAATATGTTCTTCTGAAATAACAAACCCAGAAAGTTTATGTATGGCAGCAATTGCTGTTTTACTATTTTTTAATTGATATGTTCCTTGTAAATCCAATTCATACTGATTTTCTTTATATTTATCAGCTAGAATTAATGATGTTTTTTTCTTTTCTGTTATTTGTTGAAAAACAGGAAACGTTTCTTTATGATATTCTCCTATAACAACGGGTACATTTAATTTTATAATACCCGCTTTTTCTTTTGCTATTTTCTCTAATGTATTTCCCAACATATCTGTATGATCCAATCCAATATTTGTAATTACAGAAACTTCTGGTATAATGATATTGGTTGCATCTAGTCTACCCCCTAATCCAACTTCTATAACTGCTATATCTACTTTTTCTTGAGCAAAATATGCAAAAGCCATTCCTACTGTCATTTCAAAAAATGACATATTGTTATTTTCTAAAAATTGTTTATGTTTTGATATAAAATGAGTGACATATGCTTCTGATACTTCTTTTCCATTAATTTTAATACGCTCTCTAAAATCTTTTAAATGAGGTGATGTATACAAACCAACCTTATACCCTGCTTCTTGAAGTATTGAAGCGATCATATGACTTGTAGAACCCTTTCCATTAGTTCCTGCAATATGAATGGTTTTAAATGTTTGTTCTGGATTATTTAAATGTTTAGAAAAAGTTTTTATACTATCTAATTTAGCATTAAATGCTACTTTTCCTTGATGTTGATACATAGACAATCTATCAAACATCCAATTAATTGTTTCTTGATAATTCATTATGAAGATTACTCGCCTAGCTTAAAATTCACTACAACAAAACCTATTTGACGTGAGGGTGCTTTTGAATCAAAATTCCACTTATGTAAAAATGCTGTTCTCTTAGCTGGCCCTAAAAGACATGGATGATTATTGGTTGTCCCTCGCACTCCAGGTGTTGCATTAATTACTTTTCCAGATTTATCCACTTCTATTTTAACAACCACCGTTCCTTCTTCATTACATTCTTGTTGCACTTTACCTTTATTTACAAGTGATCTTCCACGTAAACCATAACCTACTCCGCCTCCACTACCTCCTGCACCAGGGCTCCCATAATAACTCGTAGCATACGGATCTCCATCAGGCTGTCCTTTATCTCCTGCCCTGTCATCATCTCCTTCACTTCCTTCAGAGGTGCCATCAGATTTATTCAAGCCTCCTAAGAGTTGATCTAGCTTTTTCTTCTTTGCTTCCTGTTCTTTTCTTATTTTTTCTTCAGCAGCTTTCTTTTCTTTTTCTACTCTTTGAGCTTCAGCAATACGTTCTCTTTCTTTACGTTCAGCTTCATTTTTTGCTTTCTCTGCAGCAGCATCTGCTTTTTTCTTAGCTTCTTCTCGTTTCTTTATCCTAATTGATTCTTCATTGTCTTGAGTTACTACATCTTCAGCTTCTTCAACAGGAGTTTTTTCTGTCTTTACAGGTTCTGACTCAGACTTAATTTCTTCTATTTCTTCCTGTTTGGTTTCTTCAACAATGGGTTTTTGAACAGGTTTTGATTTTATTTTTCTCTTGGGTTGTACTTTTCCGCTTCCGTAATTTGTAGTTCCAAAATTTACAGAAATACCGCTTTCTGGTGGAGGGTCTAAATAGGTAAGGCCTACATAAAAAAGCAAAAGAATAAGCATTGTGAGTAATACACTTGTGAGTGTAAATGATTTCTTTTTATGCTTGGTGTCTAAAAATGACATATCGTTTAATTAGGTCGTACTGCTAGGATCACTTTAAAATTATTTTGATTCGCTATATCCATAATGCTCACTGCTTTCTCTATGGGAACACTTTCTTCTGCCCTTAGGATGATAGTAGGTTTTTCAACACCCTTAAGTTTTCGTTTTAATTCAATTTCTAAAAACTCAGGATTCACCTTTTGGTTATCTATATAATAATCTAAATTCTTATTAATACTAACAGCAATATTTTGTGTATTAGTTGATTTTCCTTTTGCTTTAGGCAATAATAAATCTAATGCATTTGGCGAATTAGAAGTTAACATAAAAAAGACTAGTAACAGAAAAACAATATCTGTCATAGAGGACATGCTAAATTCTGGAGAAACTTTATTTCTACCTTTTAACTTCATAGAATATCAATTAAATAGGTTCATTAAGTAAATCTAGAAACTCTACAGCATTGGCTTCCATTTGGTGAACTACTTTATCTGTTCTAACCACCAAATGATTATATCCTATATAGGCTATAATACCTACTACCAATCCAGCTACTGTAGTTGTCATTGCCGTATAAATACCAGAAGCTAAAGATCCCATTTCTGCCTGACCTCCACTGGTTGCCATTTGATGAAAAGCTAATATCATCCCTATTACGGTTCCTAAAAACCCAATCATAGGTGCAGCTCCTGCTATTGTTGCCACAATACTTACATTTCTCTCTAGTTTATATACCTCTAAAGTTCCTGCGTTTTCTATCGCTTTATTAATATCATCTAAAGGCTTTCCTATACGTGATATTCCTTTTTCTGTAAGTCTTGCAACTGGTGCGTCTGTTTGCGCGCATAATATTTTAGCTGCTTCTAATTTACCTCCGGTAACATGATCCTTTATTTGGTTCATGAAATTTTTATCTATTTTGGATGCTGCTTTTATAGCAAAAGAGCGTTCAAAATAAATGTACAATGCTACAAAAAGCATTATAAATAGCACAGATATAATAACCATACTTCCAGTACCTCCATTGACAATAAGGTCTGCAACGGAAAGTGTTTTTTCTTCTGAAATAGCATCTTCAAGCACATCTTGTGCCGTATCTTGAAATAATAACATAGGCAATAAAAAATAAGTTTTAAGTATAACGAAAGATTGGGTATTAAATTATACTTATGCTAAAACATAGTCTCTCATTAATATCAACACTATAGCTCCAGCTATAAAACCTGCAAAGGCTAACCATGCAATTTTCTTCATATACCAAAAGAAATCAATTTTCTCCATTCCCATAGCAACCACACCTGCTGCCGAACCAATAATTAGCATACTTCCTCCAGTACCTGCTGAATATGCAATGAAATGCCATAAAGGATGATCTACTCCTTCTGAAAACATTCCCATACTGGCTGCAACTAAAGGCACATTATCAATCACTGCAGAGCCTACTCCTAATAACATCACTACAATGTCTGTATTAGGAATTGCACTGTTCAATCCTTCTGCAAAATGGAATAATTGTCCAAGCGACTCAAGAGCGGCTACAGCCATTAAAATTCCTAAGAAAAATAAAATACTAGGCAATTCTATTTTAGATAGTGAACTATGCACTGGGCTGTGATGCGAAGCTGCATCACTTTCTTTATCAACATGTGAAACACTAAATTTAGTTCCACTATAGATTTCTGCAAAAGTAGCAACAATTGCTAACGAAAGCATCATTCCTACATATGGAGGTAAATGTGTAACTGTTTTAAAAATTGGAACAAATACTATTGCTGCCAAACCAAGGTATAACATAGTAGCTCCAAATTTAGATTTAGAACCTGTTTCTGTATTAACATCATCATCTATATTCCCTCTAAAAGGCTTTAATCTTGAGGCTATTAACGTTGGTACAATAAAGCACACTAAAGAAGGGATTAAAACACGTGTTATCAACTCTAATGTAGTAACTCTTTTACCTATCCACAACATGGTAGTTGTAACATCTCCTATTGGAGACCATGCTCCTCCAGCATTAGCCGCTACTATTATAAGACCCGCAAACCAAATTCTAACCTCCCTATCTTTTACTACTTTTTGCAGAATCGTAATTAAAACAATAGTGGCTGTCAAATTATCGATAATTGCAGACAATATAAACCCTAGTATTGTAAAAATCCAAAGAAGACTTCTTTTACTTTTTGTCCTTATAAACCCTTTTATGGTCGCAAAACCATCAAAGTAATCTATAATTTCTACAATGGTCATGGCGCCAAGTAAAAAGATTAAAATCTCAGCTGTTTTGCCTAAATGATGAAGCAATATTTCTTCTATATGCGTGGGTTCTAGTTCTTTTAATTCTGCATTGACTTCAAAGACATCCATATGTGTTAATGCTATAATAGCCCATAATAGAGCCATCATTGCTAATGCTGGGATTAATTTATCAATCTTTAAACTATGCTCAAGGGTAATTGCTAAATATCCTAAAACAAAGACAATAATTATAATAGTTTCCATATAGTGCGGATTGTTAGTTTTTTAAATTACTAATTTTATACTATTGAATTTAGATAAAATTATTAAGTGAACGAATTTAATAATGCTTTTTTTAATTTTACTATAAAGTACCTTTAAAATTAACATTAATGTTTTAACATCAATAATCATTGAATGTTTTGTAACAAATATAAAAATAGTTACTGGCTTTTCTCCTTATTTATATTTTTTTAGTATTCATAAAAAGAAGATGAGTTCATTGAAAATATCGCATTTAAAGACTATCTTTGTACCTCTTTTTTAAAAAAATATGTAAATATTATTATTTTATGGATTTTAATCTTACTGAAGAGCAATTGATGATTCGCCAAGCAGCCAGAGATTTTGCTCAAACTGAACTACTCCCAGGCGTTATAGAAAGGGATGAAAAACAAGAATTCCCTCAAGAATTAGTTAGAAAGATGGGAGAATTAGGTTTTATGGGTATTATGGTTGATCCAAAATATGGAGGTAGTGGCATGGACGCTATTTCTTATGTATTAATCATGGAGGAATTATCTAAAATTGATGCTTCTGCTTCAGTTATGGTATCTGTAAATAATTCTTTAGTATGTTATGGTTTGGAAGCGTATGGAACAGAAGATCAAAAACAAAAATATCTTACCAGATTGGCTGCTGGTGAAATTATTGGTGCTTTCTGTTTGAGTGAGCCTGAAGCTGGATCTGATGCAACATCACAAAAAACTACTGCTATTGACAAGGGAGATCATTATTTACTTAATGGCACAAAAAATTGGATTACTAATGGAGGGCGTTCTGATGTATATTTGGTCATTGCGCAAACTGATAAAGAAAAAGGACATCGTGGTATAAATGCTTTTATTGTTGAGAAAGGGATGCCTGGTTTTGATATAGGTCCTAAAGAAGATAAACTTGGTATTAGAGGTTCAGACACACATACACTTCAGTTCAATGATGTTAAAGTTCCTAAAGAAAATAGAATTGGAGAGGATGGATTTGGTTTTAAATTTGCAATGAAAACACTAGCTGGAGGTCGTATTGGTATTGCAGCTCAAGCTTTAGGAATTGCTGCCGGAGCATACGAATTGGCTTTAAAATATTCTAAAGAACGTAAAGCTTTTGGTACAGAAATCTGTAACCATCAAGCTATTGCATTTAAACTAGCAGATATGGCCACCGAAATTGAAGCTGCTAGATACTTAGTAATGAAATCTGCATGGGACAAAGATCAAGGTAATAATTTTGATCAATCTAGCGCAATGGCCAAGTTATACGCGTCTAAAGTAGCTATGGAGCAAAGTGTTGAGGCTGTACAAATTCATGGTGGTAATGGTTTTGTAAAAGAATATCATGTAGAACGATTAATGAGAGATGCTAAAATTACTCAGATTTATGAAGGAACTTCTGAAATACAAAAGATTGTCATCTCTAGAAGTGTTTTAAGAGATTAATTTTTTTCAATAAAAAAAAGGTCCAGCAAGTTAATTGCTGGACCTTTTTTTATTTCTTTTTTTAACTCAAAATAACATCACCCCATAAAAACATATCTTTTTTTAATAAAAAAACCATACAATAAAAACTATACCCCCTGTCAAAATTAAAAATTGCATCTTTTCTTATTCATATTTTCAACCACCCCTCTAATTTTACTTTTTCATCAAATTAGCTATTACTTTTTGATAAATTCATAATTCTAACTTCATTAATATATATATATTACATTTTTAGTAATATTATATTCATAATTACGTATTTATTGTATCAATAATTCATTTTTTATAAATTATTCTTATTGTTTTGAATAAATTTGCGAGAATAACGTAATTATATATGATTCCAAAAGCACAAGGTTTATACGCTCCAGAATTTGAACATGATAACTGTGGAGCAGGTTTTATTTGCAATCTTCAAGGAAAAAGAACTAATAATATTATTCATAAAGCTTTAGATATATTAGTTCGCTTAGAACATAGAGGAGCGGTGAGCGCAGATGGAAAAACTGGTGATGGTGCTGGGATTCTTATAGAAATACCTTTTCAATTTTTTAAGAAAAACTGTAAATTTCAATTACCAGAAGCAGGTAACTATGCTGTAGGCATGGTGTTTCTTCCTAAATCAATCAATCAATCTAATATATGTATTGAGATATTTAGTGATACCATCAAACAACAAGGTTTAGAAATAATAGGGTGGAGAGATGTTCCGGTAAATCATGACTGCATTGGAAAAATAGCTTCAAAAACAGAACCTACAATAAAACAAGTTTTTATAGCTAAAGGAGATGAATTTTCTGAAACACAATTTATCTCAAAACTTTTCTCAGCTAGAAAAATAACAGAAAACAAAATCATTAATTCTAATTTATCTGAAGCTAATTATTTTTATTTCTCTAGTCTTTCAAATAAAACGATTATATATAAAGGACTATTAATGCCACAAGACATTAGCGCTTATTATATCGATTTATTAGAACCAGAAGTAATTACAAAATTAGCACTTGTGCATCAACGTTTTTCAACAAATACCTTTCCTACTTGGGATTTAGCACAGCCCTTTAGATATATGTGTCACAATGGAGAAATAAATACATTAAAAGGGAATTTGAGTAGAATGAAAGCTAGAGAAGAACTTTTTAAAAGTGATCTTTTTGGAGAAATTCTCAAAGAAATACCTCCTGTAATTTTACAAGGAAAATCAGATTCTGCATCCATGGATATGGTTTTAGAACTTCTACTTCAAACTAGGCGTTCCCTTCCCGAAGCAATGATGATGATGGTTCCCGAAGCTTGGGAAAAACACACTACTATGAACGACAACAAAAAAGCTTTCTATGAATACAACTCTTGTATTATGGAACCTTGGGATGGTCCAGCTTCTATACCATTTACAGATGGAAATTATATTGGAGCGCTTTTAGATAGAAACGGACTTAGGCCATCCAGGTATACTGTTACCAAAGACGGCTATGTTATTATGTCTTCAGAAACTGGAGTTATCGATATTAAACCGGAAAATGTTGAATTACATGGTAGACTGGAACCTGGTAAAATGTTTTTAGTAGATATGAATGAAGGTCGTATTATTCAAGATGAAGAAGTTAAAGAAATTATCACCTCTAAACGTCCTTATAGAACATGGCTAGACAAACATTTGTTACCATTAGCTAAAGTTCCTTATCGAAAAGAAATTAAAACACCTACAGAAAAAACAGATATTACCAAGAGAAAAAGACTTTTTGGATACACCCAAGAAGATATTCAAACTATAATAACACCAATGGCACTTCAAGGTAAAGAAGCTATTGGATCTATGGGAAATGATACTCCTTTGGCTGTTTTATCTGATAAACCACAATTACTTTACAACTATTTCAAGCAATTATTTGCTCAAGTAACCAATCCTCCTTTAGACGGTATCAGAGAAGAAATTGTTACCGACACTAGTTTATGCATTGGAGCAGATCGAAATATTTTTGATATAACTCCGGAACAATGTAAAAAATTAAGAATTCAAAATCCAGTAATTTCTAATGAAGATTTAGATAAAATAAAATACATCAATCACGCTAATTTTAAATCAAAATCTATTTCTATTTTATATGAAGTAGAAAAAGGCTTAAATGGGTTAGAATGTAGGTTAGATGAAATTATTATAGAAATAACACACGCTATAAGTCAAGGATGCAATATTATCATTTTATCTGATAGAAATATATCTGATAAACACGCACCCATTCCTTCTCTATTGGCATGCTCTCACGTGCATCATGGGTTGAGTAAACATAAAAAACGTTCTTCCGTTGGAATCATTATTGAATCTGCAGAACCTAGAGAGCCTCATCATTTTGCTGCTTTATTTGGATATGGAGCTAGTGCTATTAATCCATATCTGGTTAATGAAATTATTCAACAATTAGTTATAAAAGATGAAGTAAAAATAGAAACAGAAGATATTGCTATTCAAAATTTTAATAAAGCAATTGCGAAAGGGATTGTTAAGATTATGAATAAAATTGGTATCTCTACTTTACATTCATACAGGGCTTCTCAAATTTTTGAAGCACTTGGTTTGAATCAAAAATTTGTAACTAAATATTTTCATAATACCCCTTCACGGATAGAAGGTATTGGTCTATACGAAATTGAAAAAGAGATACAAAAAAGGTTTAAAAAAGCATTTAATCCTAACCCTATTGCTGCAGAACAAGATTTAGAAATTGGAGGAGATTACAGATGGAGAAGATCAGGTGAAAAGCATATGTTCAACCCTGCCATAGTAACCAAACTTCAACAAGCAGTTCGTCATAATAAACCCGAAAGTTACACTCAATATTCTAAAATGATAAATGAGCAAAGCCAGTACCTAATGACACTTAGAGGTTTATTTAAATTTAAAGATTTAAACCCAATTCCAATAGAAGACGTAGAACCATGGACAGAAATTGCAAAACGTTTTAAAACTGGCGCAATGTCTTTTGGATCTATTAGTAAAGAGGCACATGAAAATCTAGCCATAGCAATGAATAGAATTGGAGGAAAAAGCAATTCTGGAGAAGGAGGGGAAGATCCTAAACGATTTCATAAAGATATTAATGGAGACTGGAGAAATAGCGCTATAAAACAAGTAGCTTCCGGTAGATTTGGAGTATCTATAAACTATCTTACCAATGCGAGTGAAATACAAATTAAAATGGCACAAGGCGCCAAACCTGGAGAAGGTGGTCAATTACCTGGACCAAAAGTAAATCCGGACATAGCAAAAACCAGAAACTCTACACCCTATGTTGGTTTAATTTCACCTCCTCCACATCATGACATATATTCTATTGAAGATTTAGCACAACTTATTTTTGATTTAAAAAACGCTAATAGAACTGCTAGAATTAATGTAAAATTAGTATCTGAAGTTGGTGTTGGAACTATTGCAGCCGGTGTAGCAAAAGCGAAAGCAGATGTCATTCTTATTTCTGGGTATGATGGTGGAACTGGTGCATCTCCCCTCACGTCACTAAGACATACAGGGCTGCCTTGGGAGTTAGGCATAGCAGAAGCGCAACAAACATTGGTTTTAAACGATTTAAGAAATAGAGTGGTTATTGAATGTGATGGGCAACTAAAAACAGGAAAAGATGTTGCCATTGCTTGTTTACTTGGGGCAGAAGAGTTTGGTTTTGCTACAGCTCCCTTAGTAGCATCTGGATGTATTATGATGCGAGCATGTCATCTTAATACTTGTCCAGTAGGAATCGCAACACAAGATTCTGAATTGCGAAAAAATTTTAAAGGAGCTCCAGAACATGTGATCAACTTCATGTATTTTATCGCCCAAGAATTGCGTCAAATAATGGCTGATTTAGGCTTCAAATCTATTAATGAGATGGTAGGTCAAAACCAAAAGTTAGATACAAAAGAGGCAATAGGTCATTACAAGGCTCAAGGAATTGATTTATCAAAAATACTACACAAGCCAATTACTTCAAATAAAGTGAAGGTTCGAAATACTAAAAAACAAGATCATCAGCTTGAAAATGTACTTGACTTTAAAATATTAAGTAAAGCACACCCTGCCATTTATCGAAAAGAAAAAATGACATTAGAATTTCCCATTCATAATACAAATAGAACTACCGGAGCAATTCTAAGCAATGAAATCTCAAAAATACATGGCAGCAAAGGGCTGCCTGAAGATACACTTAACTTAACATTTAAAGGATCTGCTGGACAAAGCTTTGGGGCATTTGCTACCTCTGGTCTTACTTTTAAAGTTTATGGAAATACAAATGATTATTTTGGAAAAGGACTTTCTGGCGGAAAATTGATTGCAAGTGTACCAAAAGAAGCAACTTTTGAAGCTAGGAAAAATGTAATTGTTGGAAACGTAGCTCTTTATGGAGCTACTTCTGGTGAAGCTTATATTAATGGAATAGCTGGAGAACGTTTCTGTGTTAGAAATTCTGGAGTTAAAGCTGTTGTAGAAGGAATTGGCGACCATGGTTGCGAGTATATGACTGGAGGCATTACAATTATTCTAGGGGAAATAGGTCGTAATTTTGCTGCTGGAATGAGTGGTGGAATAGCTTATATTTTTAATTGCAAAAAAAATGAAACTCTTCATAATTTTAATACAGAAATGATTGAATTAGAATCATTGACTGCTCAGGATAAAGAAGAATTAAAAAAGCTTATTGCCAATCATTTCAAATACACACAAAGCACATTAGCAAAAGAAATCTTAGATGACTGGAATCATCATGTCAAAAATTTTATAAAAGTAATGCCTATTGAATACAAAAGAGCATTACAATTTTTGGCTAAAGAATCTAAAAAAACAGCATTAACAACAGTTTAAAAATTATGGGAAAATTAAGAGGATTCTTAGAATTTGACAGAGTAAATGAAGGAGCTATAACTGTTAAAGAAAGAGTGAAAAACTATAAAGAATTTACTACAGAATTACCTGAAACAACTTTAAGTAATCAAGGAGCTCGTTGTATGGATTGTGGCATTCCATTCTGTCATAGCGGTTGTCCGTTAGGGAATTTAATTCCCGATTTTAACGACGCTGTTTATAAAAATGATTGGCATAAGGCATTACGCATTTTACATGCTACTAATAATTTTCCTGAATTTACTGGTCGATTATGTCCTGCTCCTTGTGAATCTGCATGTGTTCTAGGAATTGTCAACCCTCCTGTATCCATAGAATTGATTGAAAAATATATAGTTGAACGTGGTTTTAAAGAAGGGTGGATTAAAGCCGACCCTCCAAAATTTAAAACAGGAAAAAAGATTGGCATCGTTGGCTCTGGTCCTGCCGGTTTAGCAGCTGCTCAACAACTCAATAGAGCTGGACACACTGTAACCGTTTTTGAAAGAGACAATAAAGTTGGAGGCTTATTACGTTATGGAATCCCAGATTTTAAATTAGAAAAATCAATCATAGATCGAAGAGTTGCTATTTTAAAAGAAGAAGGGATTGTTTTTAAAACCAATACACATGTTGGTATTAATTACAAAATAGATAACCTTAAAAAATTTGATGCTATTGTTTTGTGTGGAGGATCAACAACAAAAAGAGCTTTAAATATTACTGGTTCTGATGCCCATGGTATTGTTCAAGCCATGGATTTTTTAAAATACAACAATCTAGTTGTTGATAATTTAGAAAAACCTATCGAAAAATTATCTGCTAAAGGTAAAAATGTTATCGTTGTTGGTGGTGGAGATACAGGTTCTGACTGTATTGGAACATCCAACAGACAGGGAGCTAAATCTGTAACAAATTTCGAAATAATGCCAATGCCTCCTGAATTTCGAAGCAACGAAAATCCTTGGCCTTTTTGGCCTTTTACACTAAAAACAAGCTCTTCACATGAAGAGGGTTGTGATAGAAATTGGAGTGTTCTAACAAAAGAGTTTATAAAAGATAAAGCAGGTCATATAACTGGCCTCAAAACTATTGAAGTAAAACAAGAATTTACTTCTGGAAAGCCAGGGTTTTCTTTTAAAGAAATACAAGGAACAGAAAAAGTATGGAATTGTGATTTAGTATTATTAGCACTTGGATTTACTGGGCCTGAAAAAACATTAAGCGATCAATTGGCCTTAAAAATCAATAAGAAAAATACAATTGCTGCCACTAATTATAAAACTAATGCATCTAATATTTTTACTGCAGGTGATATGCACAGGGGCCAATCACTTATTGTTTGGGCTATTTCAGAAGGTAGGGAAGTTGCTCATCAAGTTGATGCATATTTAATGGGGAGTTCTAATCTACCAGTCAAAGGATTGGATGATCTTCCTTCTGTCAATTAATAATCCCTTTTTAAGCCATAAAAAAACCCTTCATTAGTAATGAAGGGTTTAATATATAAATCA
>CAYMDH010000065.1:0-14338 GCA_964389205.1 uncultured Flavobacteriaceae bacterium | reverse complement strand
AGATTTAATTATTTTTAATCCATTAAAAACTGTAACAGTTTTTTAGGACTAGTCAATGTTTAACATTCGATAAAAGTACAAGCCGTTGCTGTTTCATTGCAACCAGCTCCAGGGCCGTTTATACAAGTTAAATCAAAGCGTGTTGCACCTCCTCCAGTACCATTGCAATCATTATCACACGTGCAGGTAGGTTCTACCAAACAAGCAAAAGGGAAACAACTATTTGTCGCACCACCACCGCTTAACGTAACTGATTGAAAACTTGAAACAATTTTTTTGTTTAAACTAAGGTTTTTAATTTTCTTTTTTTTCATCTTTATAAGTTTTTAAAGTTTTAATACTCTTAAAATGCGCATTTTACTATATCATGATGAATTAAAATTAATATTTTAGTATCTGATTATAAAAGATCTCTCATCCAGATTTATAAATCTGGATGAGAGATCTTTAGAGAAAGAATAATATATTAGCTTCACTTATAGCATTAAAGTGAAAATTATTTTATAACTCGACATTTATGAAGTATTTAAAACTTTGATTCATGAAATCACTACTACAAATAACGAAATTATCAATACTGAAAACCCAAACAAAAGCGATTCAACTCTTGTTCCTACAAATCCAAATGGTGGTAAAAAAAGTGGCGTAAAATGCGTTAAAGGAACTCATGCGATATAATACGACATTACAATAAACTATAGCATTGTGCTATTATTTCAAAGAACCGGAAAATAATTTTTCCGGTTCTTTTATTTCTTTAAATACCATAAGCGAAATTAAAAGAAAATTGCTTTCCTAACGAAATACATTTATTTTCGCTAAAGAATATAAAAAAATGTCAATAAAAGTAGATCATATCACCAAACAATACGGAACTCAAAAAGCATTAAATGCTATTTCTTTTACTATAGAAAAAGGTGAAATTGTTGGTTTTTTAGGCCCTAATGGCGCTGGGAAATCAACCATGATGAAAATCTTAACAACCTATATTACACCTAATGATGGTCAAGCATTTGTTAATGATTTTGATGTCATTTCTTCTAAAAAAAATGTTCAAAAAAGCATTGGTTATCTACCTGAACACAATCCTCTCTATTTAGAGATGTATGTTAAAGAATACCTACTTTTTAATGCAAATATTTACAAAGTAAAAAAAGAAAGAGTTAAAGAAGTTATTGAATTAACTGGTTTACAACCTGAAGCTCATAAAAAAATTGGGCAATTATCTAAAGGATACCGTCAAAGAGTTGGTCTGGCAACTACACTCATTCACAATCCAACTGTTTTAATTCTGGATGAGCCTACTACTGGTTTAGATCCTAACCAATTGGTAGAAATACGAGAACTTATAAAAAATGTTGGGAAAGAAAAAACAGTGTTATTATCAACACATATTATGCAAGAAGTAGAAGCTATTTGTGATCGTGTCATTATTTTAAATAAGGGTAAAATTGTTGCTGATAAAAAACTTTCTGAATTGAGAGAAAAAAACGAGCAACTTATTGAAGTTGAATTTGATTATCGTGTAGAAGAAGTATTGCTACAACGGTTACCACAAATAAAAAATGTTAAAAATGTACATGATTTTGTGTATGAACTTCAATTTACTTCCGAAAAAGACATGAGGTCTGTCGTTTTTGATTTTGCGCATGACAATGGTCTTAAAATACTTCAGCTAAATCAAAAAAATAAAAATTTAGAGAGTTTATTTAGGGAGTTAACTACTTTGTAGTACTGGTTACAGAATCTAAAACAGTATTAATAATATCATTAATCTCTTCTTCAATACCTGGGTTAGTAACATTCATTAACATTGAGATAACCACTCCTTGATTGGGATATACTCTAAAAATTGCATAGCCGCCAATACCATTTCCTGTATGTCCAAAATAAGGCCTTCCTTTACTATCAAAACTAGATTCCCACCCAATGCCATAATAGGTAGAGTTTTCTCCAATTTTTTGTGCAATAGTAAATTGGGAAACAACTTCTTCTGTTATGAATTCATTTTTTAGATACGAATTTCCTAGTTTAGCAACATCTTCTGATGTTGATAAATAACCGCCTCCAGCCAACTTAAAATAATTATCAACTTTTGCAGCCAATCGAAATTTTCTTCTACCTCTCTTAGAATAAAAGATTGCTTTATTAGAAATAGAATCATCATTCTTATCTGGAAATGTATTTGTTAACCCTAAAGGAATTAATACTTTATCTTTTATAATAGTTTCATATGGTATTTTTAACGTTTCTTGGATAGCCAATGAAATTAAAACCCAATCATAACTATTATATGCGTATTCAGTGCCTGGTTTAAAAAGAAGAGGATCATTTTCAAATAACGCAACACCTTCTCTAATAGATAGCTTCTTTTTATTAAAAAACTCTCTTCCTTTATACGTTCGTATCCCTGCTAAATGCCCTCCTAATTGACGAATGGTAAAATCGTATTCTTTCTTAGGGAAATAGGGTATATAGTCATAGATCGAAGTATCTAGATCTATTTGTTTTTCTTCTACTAATTTTGCTAAAACTGTTGCAGAAATAGGTTTTGATACACTTGCTACTCTAAAAATGGTTCGCCTTGCATCTATAGGTATTTTGTTTTTAACATCTGCATAACCATATCCCTTTTGCCATAAGACCTCATTATCCTTGGTTACTGTAATAGCTATCCCAGGAGTTTTCTTTTTTCGTATTAGTTTGTTTACAATACGTTCTGCTTTTTTGATGTCCTTGGCTATAACAGCATCTTGAGCAAAAAACGAATGAATAAATGAAAAAAGACCCATCACAATACTTATTATAAACTTTCTGTTCATCAATCTCTAAAAATTAATCTCCCATTAAAATGTTCTACTACCTTAACAATAGCTGGTCTGTTAAAAACCTGTACATCTCCAGTACTAAAAATGTCTCCTCTTAAAGTATTGGTCGGAAAAAATAGCATATCATTAGTACCACGATGAAAAAAAGTGATAGTATCTGCGACCAAATCTCTCCCTTCAAATCTACTATTTCCGGAAAAAAAAGCAACATCTAAATCTATTGTACTCCCACTAATAAAACAGTTTGATAAATTATTAAACTCAACATTAAAAGATTCATTTTCAATAGTTAAGAAAAAATTTCCTGTGTTTTGAAATTCATCATTACTAAAATCTTCTGAGAGGATTGTTAAATTAGGAAACTCCAAAACCCCTTCAGAACGAATATCAAATTGAGTAGAACTTTGTATCTCTGTAATATTAGGAGCGGTAACAGTAATCGTAGTAGTCATAAAATCTCGAAAAAAATTACAATTATTTGTATCACTCAATACCAATTGATCACCTATAATTTCTACCGTTACATCATTTATTAGGTTTTCACCTGCTTCTACTTCTACACTAAAGCTTGATCCTTGCCTGATAATCATAGTAACATTTTCATTGACTAAAATTCTAGAAAATTCAGAAACAATGCGCTGTTCTATGATTAAATTCCCGGTGGTTTGAAAACAATCTGATCCATTTTCACTATCACAAGCGGTGTGTGTTAAAATCAATAATAATATGTATAGATATTTTTTCATTTTATAATCTAACTCCTATTCCAAATGCTACATTCTCGGCAGCAGCTCCATGTGATTTTAAGGTTATTGATCCAAAAATTTTCTCGCCAAAATATCGTTTAATACCAGCTCTTAGATATACTCTATTTTCAAAAGGAACTGGCCAATATGCATAATAACCTACTTGTGTGAGTATCGAAAATCTATTTACAAATAATTCATGGCCTACAAATACACCAACACGCTTAAAATCTTCGTCTCCTTCTATTCCATTTTGTGGAAAAGCAATACTTTGAAATCTAATATATTGTTTTAAAAAGTTAGAGAAAAATATTTCTGTCCCTGCTTGAATAGCACTTTTTCTATTTAAACGTTTATCTGCATAGGCAGAAATAGTATAAAAAGGAAATACACCACTATCTATAATGTCACTTTCATTAACTCCACTTCTAAAAACAATATTGAATTTAATAGGTTCTTTATAATTTTTTTCTGTAATTACTTTTTGATATTCTGGAGATTCATCATCTAAATTATAGGTGATTCCAACATTTAAACTAATTGTATTAAGACTTGTATTTGGAGCCTTAAAATTGGCATTACTATAATGTATAAAGGTTAAACCCGCTTGAAAACCAAAACGATCTATTATCCTTTCCTTTTTGTAATTTATTAGAAGATATGTACTGCTTAGTAACCTAGTTCCAAATGCTACATTTCTAAAATTTGTTTCTCTATCAAAAGGATTTGTAGCTAGAGCCAATCCTTGACCTACACGAAGTGATAAATTACGTTTAAAAAAATAAAAATTATAATGCGCATAGACACCATAATTTTCTCCTAAAACTTTGTTATCAAAATTTTGATATATAAAAGAAGCTCCAAAGTCTGGATAGTTATATTGTTGTTCCCATTCCTTATAACCAAACGTCTTTCTACTCCAACTTGCTATTATTCCTTCTGGTCTTCCTATTATAAGTGGTCTAATATCATCATTGTGATTTAAAATATTTCCATGGAAATAATTAATATCAAAATAATCTTCATAGTGTTTTTCTTGAGAAAAACACATAGTAATTGAAAAGATTGCTGTTAAAAAGGGGAATATTTGCTTCATTGCTATTATAAAGCAAATGTAATATATTTAAAAAACTTCTTTTGCAATTGCTTTAATATTATCTGCTCTTCCCATAGAATAATAATGTAAAACGGGAATTCCTTTAGTTATCAATTCTTTACTTTGTGCAATAGACCATTCTATTCCCACTTGCCTAACAGCCTTATTGTCTTTACATTTCACTACTTCCATTATTAAATCATCTGGAAGATCTACTTTAAAACGGTGTGGAATATTATTTAGTTGTTTTTTGGTCGCTATTGGTTTTAATCCTGGTATAATAGGAACTGTGATGCCTGCTTTTCTACATTTATTTACAAAGCTGAAAAAACGTTGATTATCAAAGAACATCTGAGTAACAATATAAGTCGCACCTGCTTCTATTTTCTTTTTTAGAAAATGTATATCACTATCTAAGCTAGGAGCTTCCATGTGCTTTTCAGGATAGCCCGCTACACCAACACAAAAATCTGTTTGTGCTTTATTAAGCAAATCTTCATCTAAATAAACTCCATTATTTAACGCTACTATTTGTTTAACTAAATCTTTTGCATATTGATTTCCTTCTTTTTCCGCCTTAAAATAGGTTTCACTTTTTACGGCATCGCCACGTAAAGCAACCACATTATCTATCCCAAGAAAATCTAAGTCTACTAAAAAATTCTCTGTATCTTCTTTTGTAAACCCTCCACATAATATATGAGGTACGGCATCTACATTATATTTATTTTGAATGGCTGCACAAATTCCAACAGTACCTGGACGTTTCCTTACTACTTTTTTTTCTAAGAGTCCATTCTCTAGTTCTTTATATATATATTCTTCTCTATGATAGGTAACATCAATAAAAGGTGGCTTAAACTCCATCAAAGGGTCTATCCCATCAAAAACAGATTGAATGTTTTGTCCTTTTAAGGGCGGTAATATTTCAAAAGAAAATAATGTTTTTCTGTTTGCATTCTCTATATGCTCTATGACTTTCATGTCTTTTATATGTCTATTTTATTAATCTGTTAAATTAGGATGTAACCATTTTCTAGCTTGGTTTTTTGGTATTCCTTTTCGGTTGGCAAAGTCTGTTAATTGATCATCGGTAATTTTTCCTAGTCCAAAATATTTTGCTTCTTCATTAGCAAAATAATACCCAGATACAGATGCTGCCGGCCACATTGCTAAACTCTCTGTAAGTTTCACATTTATTAGCTTTTCAACATTAAGCAAATCCCAGATTGTTTCCTTTTCTAAATGATCCGGACATGCTGGATATCCTGGAGCTGGACGGATTCCTTTATAGTTCTCTTTTATTAAATCTTCATTAGTTAAGTTTTCATCTACACCATAACCCCAATGTTTTACACGTATTTGTTTGTGTAAATATTCTGCAAAAGCTTCAGCAAGACGATCTGCTATAGCTTGCGCCATAATTGCATTATAATCGTCGTCTTTATTTTTATAAGTATTTGCTAGTTCATCCGCTCCAAAAATTGACACGCAAAATGTTCCTATATAATCTGTTTTGCCACTAGTCTTCGGCGCAATAAAATCTGATAAAGCAATATTTGGAACTGCATCTCTTTTCTTTAGTTGCTGGCGTAATGTTCTTGATACAACAATCTCTTTTCCTTTTTTAGAAATAGAAATATCATCATCATTAATTGTATTTGCTTCAAATAAACCAAATACGGCTTTAGCTTTTAATAATTGTTTATCTACAATTTCTTTTAGCATTTGTTGGGCATCATTAAACAAATCTGTTGCTTGTTCGCCAACAATTTCATCTTCTAAAATATCTGGATAGCGTCCATGTAAATCCCATGATCTAAAAAATGGGCTCCAATCTATAAATGGTAATAATGTTTTTAAACTTAATTGTTTTAATACTTGTACTCCAAGCTCTTTAGGTTTTATTATTTTAGTAGTTTCCCAATCAATTTTATATTTTTTTGCTCGTGCATCTTCTATAGAAATATATGATTTTGCCTTCCCACGCGTCAAAAATTTTGTTCTAAACTCGTCATAATCTTTTTTGAGTTTTGAAGTGTACTCATGTGCTGTTTCTTCTTTAAGTAAATCTCCTACAACCGTTACTGCTCTTGATGCATCATTAACATGAACTACTGCATTTTTATATTCGGGATCAATCTTAACTGCAGTATGCGCTTTAGATGTCGTTGCACCACCAATCAATAATGGCACTTCAAACTCTTGACGTTCCATTTCTTTGGCTAAATAAACCATTTCATCTAATGATGGGGTAATTAAACCTGATAGACCTATAATATCTACATTCTCTTTTTTGGCAGTTTCAATGATTTTTTCTGGTGGTACCATTACTCCTAAATCTACAATCTCATAATTATTACAAGCTAATACCACACTCACAATATTTTTACCAATATCGTGTACATCACCTTTTACAGTTGCCATGAGCACTTTACCTATAGCCTGTTGAAATTCTCCTTTTTCTGCCTCAATAAATGGATTCAAATAACCAACTGCCTTTTTCATTACACGCGCCGATTTTACTACTTGAGGTAAAAACATTTTTCCAGCTCCAAATAAATCTCCAACAACATTCATCCCAATCATTAAATGTCCTTCAATAACATCAATGGGTTTGCTAGCTTGTAATCTTGCTTCTTCAACATCTTCAATAATATAAGCATCAATACCTTTAACAAGTGCATGTGTAATACGGCCTTGAATAAGGTCTTCTCGCCATGACAAATCCAATCCTTTTTCAACTTTAGACCCTTTTACGGTTTCAGCAAAATCCAATAAACGCTCTGTTGCTTCCTCTCTTCTATCTAAAATAACGTCTTCAACATGCTCTAATAAATCTTTAGGAATATCATCATACACTTCTAATAATGCAGGGTTTACTATTCCCATATTCATACCTGCTTGAATTGCATGATATAAAAATACCGAATGCATGGCCTCACGTACACCATCATTTCCTCTAAATGAGAACGACACATTACTCACACCCCCACTAACACTTACATTTGGTAAATTTTCACGCACCCAACGTGTTGCTTCAATAAAATCTATCGCATTTCTACGATGTTCTTCCATTCCTGTCGCTACTGGAAATATATTTAAATCGAAAATTATGTCTTCAGATGGAAATCCTACTTTGTTCACCAACAGATCGTAAGAACGTTTTGATATTTCAACACGTCTTTCATAATTGTCTGCTTGTCCCACCTCATCAAATGCCATAATGATTACTGCTGCTCCATAACGTTTTATTTGGGTTGCTTCCCAAATAAATTTGTCTTCACCTTCTTTTAAAGAAATTGAATTTACAATGCATTTTCCTTGAACTACTTGTAATCCTGCTTCTATAATTTCCCATTTAGAGCTATCTATCATTATCGGTACACGACAGATATCTGGTTCGGCAGCAATAAGATTTAAATAACGTACCATTGCTTCCTTACCATCAATAAGGCCATCGTCCATATTAATATCAATGATCTGTGCACCACCGTCTACTTGATGTCTTGCTATGTCTAAAGCTTCATCAAACTTCTCTTCTTTTATTAATCGTAAAAATTTTCGCGATCCTGCTACATTTGTTCGTTCTCCTACATTAATAAAATTGCTGTTCTCGTTTAGAATTAATGGTTCTAAACCTGAAAGACGCATGTATTTTGTTTGCTTTATCATTTAGCTCGTCATTTAAAGATTATTGCTTATGCATGGGTAGCAATCTTTCTTGGTTTATATTTAGCTGCCACTTTAGCAATTGCACTAATGTGATCTGGTGTTGTACCACAACAACCGCCAATAATATTTATTAAATCTTTTTTAAGGTATTCTTCAATTTGAGATGCCATTTCTTCTGCTGTTTCATCATATTCTCCAAAAGCATTTGGTAATCCTGCATTAGGATGCGCCGAAATAGCAAACGCTGTTTTAGATGCAATTGCTTCTAAATGTGGCTGTAATAAGTTTGCACCTAAAGCACAATTAAATCCAACTGATAATAATGGAATATGAGATACTGAAATTAGAAATGCTTCTGCAGTTTGCCCTGATAATGTGCGTCCACTAGCATCTGTTATTGTTCCGCTAAGCATAACAGGAATATCTATACTGCGTGCTTCTTTCACTTCTTCTATAGCAAATAATGCTGCTTTAGCATTTAGCGTATCGAATACTGTTTCTACTAATAGCATATGACAACCTCCATCTATTAATGCCTCTGTTTGTTGTTTATACGCAATACGAAGTTCATCAAAGGTAATAGCTCGATACCCTGGATCATTAACATCTGGAGACATGCTTGCTGTTCTATTTGTTGGACCAATTGATCCTGCAACAAAACGCGGCTTTTTGGGATCTCTAGCAGTAAATTCATCAGCAACTTCTCTTGCCAATTTAGCCGATTGATAATTTAATTCATACACTAAATCTTCCAACTGATAATCTGCCATTGCTATTGTTGTTCCTGAAAACGTATTAGTTTCAACAATATCGGCTCCTGCTTCAAAATATTTTGCATGAACTTCTTTTATTGCTTGAGGTTGTGTAATTGATAATAAGTCATTATTACCTTGAAGTGGAATATGAAAATCTTTAAATCGTTCACCACGAAAATCATCTTCATTAAATTTATACGCTTGAAGCATAGTGCCCATTGCCCCATCAAGTACTAGTATTCTTTTCTCTATTTCTTGCCAGATAGTATTCATTTCTATTATATCTTGATAGTAGTTTTACAACTATACGTTTAATTTACAATAACAGTTTTGCGTTAGGGATAGAGGTATTATGAAGCTCCTTTCACTTTATATCGAACAAAAGTGAAAGAGCGACTACCAAAAACCCGACCACTTTTATAATGGAACGCTCTATAATAAATATCAAGAAATAGTGAGAATAAACAGTGTAGATTAAAAAATCTACTGTTGCCATCTTTCCAAGTAATCATTATCGATTTTTGGTAGAATTTAGCACCTTCTCTAATTTAGAATAGAGGGTTGCTAAGGTTTAAACGGGTCTATTCCCTACACCTTTCTTGATAACACAATATGTCGTTATTTGAACTTGAGTACAAATAACGGTATTAAATTTATTTTAAACAATACTTTTTACAACTTCCTTTTTGGCTTCTTTCACAGTGCCATCAAAACCTTGTATTCCTCCAACAGTAGTGTATTTCATTACATGTTTTTTACCAGGGTTAATACGTTTATATGCGCTTTGACACATAATAGCTGCTTCATGAAATCCAGAAAGGATTAATTTTAACTTCCCTGGATATGTATTCACATCTCCTATTGCATAAATACCTGGAATATTAGTAGCATAATCGTATGCATTGTCTACCTTAATTGCATTCTTTTCAATTTCCAGCCCCCAATTACCTATAGGACCTAATTTTGGTGACAATCCAAATAAAGGTATAAAATGATCTGTCTCTCTTAAAACTTCTTCTCCAGAATTACGTTTAATAGTAATGCCTTGTAACTCATTATTTCCATGAAGTCCAGTTACCTGCGCTTCTGTCATAAGTTCAACTTTACCTAATTTAGAAAGCTCTGCAACTTTTTCTACAGAATCTAAAGCGCCTCTAAATTCATTTCTTCTATGTACAAGTACAACTTCTGAAGCTACATCTGCTAAAAAGATGGACCAATCTAATGCAGAATCTCCACCTCCAGCTATAACCACTTTTTTATCGCGATATACTTCTGGATCACGAATGATATATGAAACTCCTTTATCTTCGTAGTTAGCTATATTAGGAATAGGTGGTTTTCTTGGTTCAAATGACCCTAATCCTCCTGCTATTGCAACTATGGGAGCATGATGTTTTGTACCTCTATTTGTAGTTACTATAAAACTACCATCTTCTAATGTTTCAATAGTCTCTGCACGCTCTCCTAAAGTAAAACCTGGCGCAAACGGTTTGATTTGCTCCATTAAATTATCTACTAAATCACCTGCTAATACTTCAGGAAATCCTGGAATATCATAAATAGGTTTTTTTGGATAAATTTCTGAACACTGACCACCTGGTTGTGGTAAAGCATCTATTAAATGCGTTTTTAGTTTTAATAATCCTGCTTCAAAAACCGTGAATAATCCCGTAGGTCCTGCTCCAATTATTAATATATCTGTTTCAATCATTTTACTATGGTATTGAGTGCTTAGTATTGAGTTTTTATACTCATACTAAATTATTTACATTTATTTTATTAACCCTTCGGTTACTTCATTCATTTTTTCTACTTTCTCTTCAAAATCACCTTTAAGAGTTTTTCGATATTCATTTAAATTTTGAACTAATTGATCAATATCTTCTGGTAAAACATCTTCAAAAAATTGTCGCAATCTTTTTGCAGTTGTTGGTGATTTTCCATTGGTCGAAATAGCTACTTTAACATTACCTTTAGTTACAATACCTCCCATATAAAAATCACAATATGGTGGGTTATCTGCAACATTCACTAATTTATCTCTTTTTCGACAATGCTTATATACTTTTACATTCACTTCTGGGATATCTGTCGTTGCAATAACCACATGATTACCTTTTAAAAAGCGCTTGTTATATTTCTTTTTAATTAAAGTCACATTTCCTTTTTTTGCTAAAGCAATAGTCCCTTCTCTAAACATTGGAGATACTATAGTCACTTCTGCATCCGGGCTTGATTTCAACAAAAACGTAAGCTTCTCTTCTGCTACAAATCCACCGCCTACAATGAGTACTTTAAGGTTCTTTGTTTTTAAAAAAATAGGATATAGATTATTTCTTTCCATCATTAATTAAATTGCAAATGTTTCTTGGTTTACATTTTGAAATATTGAATTTAATTGTGCTCTTTCTCTCACCACCTCACCAATTACAATAATAGCTGGGTTTGATAACTGTTTTTCTAACACAACACTTTCAATACTATCAATCGTACCAAAACCATAAGTTTCATTGTTTCTAGTTCCATTTTGAATAATTGCTACTGGTATATCTTTCTTGTTTTCAGATAAAAATACGTTAACAATTTCATTCAACTTACTCATTCCCATTAAAATCACTACCGTAGCTGTTGATTTAGCAGCTAATTTAACATCATTTGATAGTTGATGTTTTTTAGTTGTTCCAGTAATAACCCAAAAACTTTCTGAAGCACCTCGTTTTGTCAATGGAATTCCTTGACTTGCAGGCACTGCTAGTGCTGATGAAATCCCTGGTACCATTGCCGTTTCTATAGTTGCATCTGCTTCTTTTATATAATCAATCTCTTCTGCTCCACGTCCAAAAACAAATGGATCACCTCCTTTTAAGCGTACTACATGCCCATGACTTTTTGTTCTACTAACAATAAGTTCATTAATTTGCTCTTGCTGATATGCATAACAACCTTTACGTTTCCCTACATAAATGATTTCTGCTTTTGAAGAGGCATAATTTAAAAGCTCTATATTAATTAATGCATCATACAAAATCACAGCTGCAGACTCAATCACTTTAATTGCTTTAAGCGTAATTAAATCTGGATCTCCAGGTCCTGCACCTACAACTGTAAGTTTCGGTATTTTTAAAGATGAATTCATAAATTAATTTAGTTCTGAAGCAACCATTGTACTTGCTCTAAATGCTCTTACTTTAGACAAAAATTGTTTTGCATTGGTAATATAATTAAATGCAAACTCTTTTGTAGGGGCTTGCTCTTTAATTTGATAGACAAACTCTGAAAAACTTACTCCCAAATCAATTTTATTAGTCTCTACATATAATGCATCAAAATCTTTAATGATTCCTGCTTGTGTATTTGTTTTTTTATTTTCTGATAGTAATATCGCTTTCGCGGAATTGACTAACGATCCATAAGCGTGATAAATAGCACTTGAATATACCTCGTTATCAAACGATTCTTTAGCGTTTTCATTTTTCTCTTCACTCTCTAAAAACAACGTAGCTATTAAATCAATAACAACTCCAGCACATTCACCAATACCAATTTCTTTTTTATATTTTTCTTCTTCTCCCCAGTCAATAAAATCATCTTGAGTTAAATTAGTCACATCAGATAGATCTGTTAAGAAATCATAAAAATACTTTTCGCCTTTTTCTAAATAATAATCTAAAAATGATTTTCCGTTACTATTTGCATCATAATCATTTAAAATACGACGTAAGGCTTCAGGTCCTCTTTTACTAGGTACTTTTACTACTTTATCTGCAAAATGCCCTTGACCATTACCTCTATTACCGCCACCCAGTAATACTTGAAGTGCGGGCGCCACTAATTTATCTGGTGTACGGACTGACATCCCTTGAAATCCTATATTTGCCATATTGTGCTGCCCACAAGCATTCATACAACCACTAATTTTAATAACTAGATCTTTATTTTCTAAATACTGTGGATATTCATTTTTAATCACATGTTCTAGTTCTTCGGCAATTCCTGTACTACTTGCTATACCTAAGTTACAAGTATCTGTACCTGGGCATGCAGTAATATCTACGGCTTTATTATATCCTGCTTCTGCAAATCCTAATTTTTCTAATTCTTGATAGAAAAATGGAATTAAATCAGCTTTTACAAATGGGATTAGTATATTTTGACGTAGTGATAATCTAATTTCACCAGCTGCATAATTTTCTACTAAATCAGCTAACAAACGTGCTTTATCTGTATAAAAATCTCCTAATAATACTTTAATACCAATCGCTACATAATCTTCTTGTTTTTGCTGAATGACATTAGTTGACTTCCATAAATTAAACGCATTCTGATCTTGAATATCAACTTTAGGTGCTTTAACATTCACTGGAGTAGAAACTACATAAGCCTCTGCATCAATAGCAACTGTTTTAAATTCAATGGCGTTTTGCTCCTCTTCTACCAATTGTTTAAATGCTTCTAGACCGATATCTTTTAATAAGAATTTCATTCTCGCTTTGGCTCGACTTTTACGTTCGCCATAACGATCAAAAATACGTACAACACCTTCCATTAAAGGAATAATTTTATCTGACGGCAAGAAACTATATAATTCATCTGCATGTCTAGGTTGTGATCCTAAACCACCTGCTAACATCACTTTAAAACCACGAACTCCATTTTCAATCTTCGCAATAAATCCTAAATCATGCATGTATGAAATTCCTGTATCTTCATCTGAAGCAGAAAATGACACTTTAAATTTACGACCCATTTCTTGACAAATTGGGTTTCTTAAAAAGAAACGAAATAACGCATCTGCATAAGGAGATACATCAAACGGTTCGTCAACATCGATACCCGCAGTTTCTGAAGCTGTTACATTACGCACTGTATTACCACAAGCTTCTCTAAGTGTCACATCATCACGCTCTAATTCTGCCCAAAGTTCTGGTGTACGATCTAAACTAACATAGTGAATTTGGATATCTTGACGCGTTGTAATATGCAAACGTCCACGAGAATACTCATCTGACACTTCAGAAATACGACGTAATTGATTACTCAATACTTTTCCGTATGGTAATTTAATACGAATCATTTGTACGCCTTCCTGACGCTGTCCGTAGACACCGCGTGCTAAACGAAGGCTTCTAAATTTTTCTTCATCGATCTTGCCATTTTTAAACAATTCGATTTTATTAGCTAATTCAATGACATCCTTTTGTACTACAGGATTTTCAATTTCTGTTCTAAAACTTT
>CAYMDH010000064.1:0-14548 GCA_964389205.1 uncultured Flavobacteriaceae bacterium | reverse complement strand
ACGAATCTGCAAAAAAGTAAACCCTAGCATCGGTAAACAGTAGCGTAAGTGCCAGAACAGGGAATGATTCATTAAACAGAAACTTTTGCATCGGTCAACAGTATTTTTATCGTCAAAAATTGGAAACGATGGTGCGCTAACCTCAAGCCGCCCCGCAGCAGGAGCAAAAAAACCATGTCAGCAAAGCTGAAACGTGGTTTTTTTGCTCCTGCTTTTACCCACCCCACGCTCCATGCCCGCCCACCACCCCTAAAATTTGTTTGACGAACTGGATGTGTAGATGAGCATTAGTTTTGACAACAATATTCTTGCTATCCTTAGTTCACCAGATTTAATTTCTTTTCTTAAGAATCTTTTTCAAGTCAGATAATTCAGTTTTTACTGACTTGAGTTCGTTTAAAATTTCTTGACAACAATAATCAGGAGGACAAGGGTTACCCGCTGCAATGAAAATATCATCTAGCAAAATATATGACCTTTCTGTTGTATTGCAACTAGGTCCAATCAAAATGGATTGATAAGTTTGAGTTGGTGTAAAAGTTAGGTGTAATTTATTGGGCAGCCATTGCCCTGAAGGTATGGATAAATCAATTCTTGCAATCTCAGTAAACCCCTCATCTTCTTTACAATCGGTACCTGCAAGAGGAAAAGAACAATTTGATAAACCCATAATTACGAGTTCTCCTTCAAAACCAGGCTTAAAAACGCCCATGCCTCCAGCTGCACCAATGAGCATTTCGAAAGTATATTCCTTTCCTCTTTCTAAAGTGATACAAGTTCCAAGGTATTCAAAGAAATCATTGGTTTGAAAAGCTTGCAATCCTACAAAATGAGCGCTTCCATTTGGAGGAAAAGGAATGGTTCCAACACTTGGAAAGTAGCTAGTATCTCCTGTAAACAGAAAATCAGAAGTACCTGCTGAAGCTTGATTCCAAGAATCAGCACAACTTAATTGTTGAAGTTGGTTAGGTTCACAGGAGACCGTTTCAAAGTCTGGATTAGCAACAATTGAATTGTCTATCCCGCAAGGGTTATTTTGGGCAATCATAAAGTTACTCGAAAAAATTATTAGCGTAATCGCAAGGATTAACATTTGAAATTTAGTTTTCATATTTTATAAATTTTAGATTAAAACGAATTAAAATTGTTCAATAAAGGCACTATCCAACCGAGTAAGTATGCGGTTGAATAGCTCCAATTTCTTGTTCTAAAAAATTATTTAGTTAATATCATTTGTCCAGAAAGCACTTCTTTACTTGTTTGTAAATGATAGAAGTAAACACCAGATTCAGCATCCTGTGTTTGAAATGCTACTGTATGTATACCTTTGTCTCTGATTTCATTAGTAATTAGCTGCTGAATTAATTGCCCCTTCATATCAAACACGGATAAAGTAACATTATCTGATTGAGTCAATTCAAATTCAATAGTCGTGACACCTGTAAAAGGGTTCGGGTAATTATTGATACGTTCCCCTAAATCTTCCCAGCTATTATTAGTTTCTCGACTCTCTCTTATTATATCAAACGAATTTGAAAAAATAGTAGATTCCGCCTTTTCAGTATTAATGATTTTAAGAGAGCCGTTTGAATGTATAATAAAACCAATTCTTATTTCACGCCAGCCACAACCACCTTGTCCTTCTGGATGATGATATACCCCAAATTTCAATACATAGGGTTTAGATTCTAGACCAATATATTGGTAATCTAATTCACTTAAATTGGTCTCATCGAATTCACTATCAACTAATATTCCACCTACTGAAAATTCATCTTTTATTTGGATGTAAATGCTATCAGGATTTGTATAATTTATTGCTCCTTCATATAACTGCCATAGAATTACTACATCTTCAACCTCTGGTTCTTCACTTACTGCTTCTATTCCTATTTGTCCATTTTCGTAAATAACCTTAAAAGATGCCAACTCTGGTACTAAATCTGCTGCAATAGATATAATTTTCTCATCAAAAAATTCCTCGTTACAATTTTCAACGCATCGGTAAACCAATTTAAAAGGATGTTGGTATCCATTTAAATTGTTGATGGTAAGTATTGGATTATTCGCTGTTGGTGCTGTATAGCTGATAATTTCATTTGGGTTGGGTAAGGTGCTGTCTAAAGCGGCTAATACAAATTGACAATTTTTGCTGAATTCAGAGTTGAGTATATTCCACTCAAAGGAGTTATCTTCAGGACAAATCAGACTTGGTCCTGCAATCATTTCTATTTGGATGGATTGTTCAATTTCAGAAATAAACAAATCATCAAACTGCCCAAAGGAAGTAAATTGAGCACCATCAATTATTTCTTCGTTTTCTGGATTAATATAAAGAAAATTGTAATCGTCATCAGCGGTCCAGACCATGGTAGCATTTACCCATCCATCTCCCGTATTTACATCTTGACTAATACCTATTACTGCTTCCTCTGCTACGATGGGTGAGTTGAGTAGTGTTTTGGAAGCTCTTAACTTGAATCTTACATAGGGTAGTTTATCAATACTAAGATTACCACTACTTTTAAAAGCAAATTGGAAGGCATATCTTTTTCCTTTCTGAAAAGAAAATCTTTGATATATAGATTCACCGACTACTTTATTTCCCCACATTGAAATGTAACCTAATGTATTATTTCCCATTGAAGGTGAATATTGGGGCGTTGTTCTGTTTCCTCGCTCCCAATAATCTGGCTTACTGTAAGGGATATTATTACTTGCTCCTACTATACCTTCGGAAAAATCACCGTTTCTTACTAGATTATTTTCACATTTTTCTTGACTATTATTACAGTAAATTTCTCCATCTATTTGGTCAGGTAGTGTAAATCCCCCATAGCACTTATAGTCTCTAGATTCAAAAATATATGGTAACAAACCAGGTAAGGATAAGAAATCTAATGCCTGCTCTTGAAAAGGGTCTATTCTCAACAACCTATTTTCATTGACTAATGAATCATAGCCTACCGCATAGAGGTAACCATCGTAAGCCATTTCTAAATGGGAACGACTATATTGTTCCGTTCCTGAAATCGGTTCTGCAGAAACGGTTTTAGTCGATAAATCTACCACATAGATACCTTCTTTAACTGTTCCAAAACAAGTATTATTTAAGTCTAGATTAACAAATAGTTTACTATTGTCTTTACTAAATTCCACTCCACTTATGATTTGCCTATAAGCAATTGGTGTACCAATAGGATATTGCTGAATATCTATAAAATCCCCAAATTTATCTAAGTCAATTACATGTATGCCTACATTACCACGTTCATTTCCTGTATTCGCTAAAACCAATTTTTTACCATTTGGTGATAGCTCTAATTCTGACAATTGTGCAGAAAAAGGTCTGTTAAATGAGTAAATTAATTTAGTAGAGTCTGGATTAATTATTTCCTCCGGTTTAGTCGTTTGTCCTTCAGAAAAATCAAGTACAAATTTCATTATTCCTTTCCCATTATTGGTAAATAAATACCTTTGATTATCACGCTCCGTACTTACAGCACATACAGGTGTTGGAACACCAGTTCCTGTAAAATCAATAATATAGGATTCACTAATAGTCCCCTTTCCTTCATTTCCTAATAAATCAATAACGACATACTCTAAATAACGGGTTGCTCCCGCTCCCCTAACTGAAGGATAAATTATTAGGTATTTATTGTTATCTCCTATAGTACTGAAAGGAATTGTTAATAATTCTCCATTTCCGGACTGAAGATTTAATCTGCCTATCCTTTCTCCAATGGCGTTATGAATAAAAAAATTCGAGTTGTTGTTCGTTTCCCAAACAGAATAAAAAAGTAAGTTCCCATTTTTATCATGAAATCCTGTGGCATTATTAGCTAATCGCCCAGAAATATCATCCAGCGGCTTACTTGGATTAATGTACGGTAATTCCTGAATTTCAGGATTTTCTCCCGAAAAATCAATCGCATAGTCATTCATATACCATTTGCACGTTTGCGTCTGGCATATTGCTGTAGTAAAAACACTAACAAATACTGTTAGTAACAGAATAGAAGTAATATTAATTTTTTTCATAAGAATCGGTTATTAAAATGCTTTAATAAATTAAGTAAAATTGTTTTTAGTATGGTTTATCCATACCTCTCCCTAATAGAATTTTGCAATTCACTAGTAGTTAGTTGACATAATAGCATAGTAAACCTGTTTAATTATGCTCTGTATAGCTTAATTATTAGGTGTCTGGTTGACTGAATTTTTGTAGTCTAGAATTTCAGTAAATATGGATTATCTACTCCTGCAGGGAATAGAATTTATACTGCTATAAATTAGTAAAAAGTACTAATGGTTATACTGACATACTGGAACAAATTTGTTTTTATCTTCTTCATTCAACATCTAGGTCACACAATTTTCACATATCAATCTATCCATTTGTTACATTAATATTTTTTGAATAAATCACAATTTGATATTTCTGGTTTAACCTTAGACATAGTGTAATTTAAATAAACGAAGAAATCAGATTTAAAACTTTTTTCAGTGCTTCTAAAATTAAAGACGAGATAGAAATCAAAACCCACACTTTTTTTAAAACTTTTTTCAGTGCTTCTAAAATTAAAGACGAGATAGAAATCAAAACCCACACTTTTTTTTAAATCTTTTTTCAGCGCTTCTAAAATTAAAGACGAGTTAGAAATCAAAACCCACACTTTTTTTAATCTAATTGTATTTATTATCAATAATTTTTTAGCTTTATAATTTAATTTTATTAATACTTAGTTTTCAAAATTTGACTAAAATGGGAATACAATCTCTATGTAATAATGATGTATTTGCAGATGTTTTTTTAAAACACTCTAAGGGTTTGTATCGGTTTCTATGCATTAAATATAATAGTGTTGATAATAAAGAAGATTATGTGCAAGAAGCTTTTACTACACTTTGGGAGAATTGCGCAAAAGTTAATATTAGAAATGTAAAATCATATCTTGAAACAGTGGCTAAAAATAAGATAATAGAAGATTGGAGGAAACAAAAGGTGATTTCTAAGCATCAAGAAGACTCAAAGAATAAACCAACTAATGAGGAGAAGGACCAAGATAGAATGGCGAAAAAAGAGAAGGAAACACAACTGAAAAAATGTCTTCAGGAATTGCCAGAAAAACAAAGAATGGCACTTGAATTAAAATTTAAAAAATGGACTTACCAAGAAATAGCTGAATATGAAGGAATCTCTATTAGAGGAGTAGAAAGAAGAGTAAGTGAGGCAATGAGAAAATTAAAAGAGTGTCTAAAAAATAGGAAAATTTAATAGCATGGTTAAAAATAAACGAATAGAGTAAATGTTTTTTAATTGATTATTGAGAAGTAAATAAGTGCTAAGACACACATTGAGTTCACCTTAATGCTTTACACTCAAAGTACTAGTACTGAATTATATAAGGATTAAATTATTGCTAATAAACAGCTAGTTATCTTTAATTCAAACTCAACATAAATTGTCCAATTATTTACAAAGTAAAAATTTTAAGAAAATTTTATGAATTAAAAGTGTGGACTTTATGCTTTTAATCATCTTTTATATTAGAACACCATTTTATCCGAATATGATTTCGATAGTTGAAGATTTCGATTCTGATAAATTAATTAATTAATATGAAAAAGTCAGATAATAATGAAAACATTTATGCAAAATGGTTAGATGGAAAATTGACAGAAGAAGAGTATAATCAGCTTAAAGAAACTGGTGACTTAGAAGTACTAACTGAACTGAGAGATGGCTTAGATGAATTATTTAACTCTTCAGTGGATGAGGTTGATATAGATGTCTCTGATTATAAACCACATTTGGAATTAGAAAAGTTTAAAAAAAAGTTAGCATCTAAACCTAAAGTTACCCCTTTAAAGGGGACAAAATATAAAAATTGGCTACGTATTGCAGCTGTACTTGTTCCTTTATTTGCGTTTGCTCTTTATTATATAGTTAAACCTAAAAATAATTTTATTAAAACTACGCCAGTTGCTGTAAAAACTTCAGCTGAGTTACCAGATGGGTCAATTGTAGGATTAAATTCAAAGTCAGAAATTAAGTATAAAGATACCTATTACGCTAGAAGAGTAGAACTTGAAGGAGAGGCATTTTTTGAAGTTAAGCATGATGAAAAACCTTTTATAGTAGAAACTAAATTAGGTGAAGTTGAGGTTTTAGGTACAAGTTTTAATGTCTTTAGCAGAAATAATAAGTTTAGAGTCATCTGCAATGAAGGAAAAGTGAAAGTAAGTAATCATTTAAAATCATTGACTTTAACAAAAGGAGAACGAGCAATATTTGACAACCCTAATGAACCTATTAAAGATGAAGTTGGAATTGATTACTCTCCATGGAGAAATGGAGTTTCTTATTTGGAAGGCTTTTCTGTAGATGAAGTTATTGATGAAATAGAAAGGCAATTTGATGTTGATATAAAAACTGAGAATATTGATACTTCTGATTTATTAAATATAGTTCTTAAAAATAACGATGGATTGGAGAATGTCTTGGATGACTTTGTATATACCATCAATTGTACTTATCAAATAAATAACAATACAATCCTTATAAAACCGAAAGATTAATGAAATTATCAACCCCTTTTTTTCTATTTTTATTTATAACAAATATTTTATGTTCTCAAACCCCAAATTCTTCTATTGTAGAACCTAATTTATTCTCTGTTAAAGAAAAATCATTTAAAGAAGTATTAGAAAAACTTGAAGTTAAGCATAACGTAAAATTTAATTATAACCATAAATGGATTAAGCATATTAAAGTTATTGGGTGGGATGAGGATATGCCTTTGGAAGAAACCCTTTATAGGTTGACTGCACCAACTATCATTACTTTCCGAAAAAAAGGAAAAATTGTATACATTATTCCTAGAGATAAAATAGAAATTAAAGGAACAATTAGGGATAAGTTAATAAATGCCCCAATTCCAGACATGCATGTCTCTTTTGAAATTTCTTCATTGGGAAAAATAACGGATACTAATGGTAATTTTTCAGTAAAAGGCCGTTTCAGTCCCAATGATTTTATGATAATAAGCCATATAAGTATAGGGAAAATCAGAATACCTTATAAGGATTGGCAAAAGAATAGCCTTAATGATATTAATATCAATTTTGGAATTACTATAGATACTGTCCACGTTAGCCAAATCTATGAACCCCAACTTCCGATTAATCCTACATCTAATGGTTCCATAACTATGCCATTAAATAATTATAATTCTGTACTTAGAAGCAAGGATGTTTTACAAACGATTCAAAACCTTTCAGGAATAAGCAGCCCCGATGACCTTGCATCGAGTTTTAGAATTAGAGGGAGTAATTCGTTTCAGAATTTGTTTTTATGGGATGATATACCTGTTTATAAGTATGGTAAAGCTTTTGGAATTGTAAGCGCTTTTAACAATAAATTAATAGATACAGTTGCCATATCTAGAAGTGGTATCGATATTGAACATGGAGGGAGAACTTCTGGAATTATCAAACTTCAAACGACTGATAAGATACCTTCCAGACCTGAATTTGGAGTTGAAATTAATAACAACTATTATGAAAGCATAGCAAAGATACCTCTGTTGAAAAAAAAGTCCGCCATATTTTTATCCCATAGTCGTTCTTTATTGTTAAATCATAGTTTACTAAATTTAATCTACGGTGATTATATAAGTCAAACTATTCTTGCAGGGGATATTATAAAAAGTGATAAAGATGAACCAATCACTGTTTTTCCAAAATTTCAATTCGATGAGTTAAATGCAAAATGGTTACTCAAACTGAAGAATAATGGAAAACTTAGTTTAAGCTTTTTTAACCAAGAAGATAAAATTTATGCAATATTTAATAACCTAATTCCTATTAAAACATATAATAAGACTGTCCAAAGAGGAATTGGAATTAACTGGAATAGCACATGGAAAAATAAAATCAGCTCGACGGTAAAAATATCTACTGTAAAATATGTTTTTGGTGAATATGATAATATATACAGAAATGGACTAATCGAATTTGATTATAATAAATTAGGAAACCCATTTAAGTATGTAGAGAATAATGATTTAACTTGGCAGTTTGTTAATCACAAAAGAACAACGGATAGATATAACGGTAAAATTATCTTAAATTATCCTTTAGAAAAAGACAGGGAAATATTAGTAGGCGTAGAAAGTAATTTAATTAAAAGGAATATAACTTTAAGAGCAGATAGAGACACACTCATTAATAGAATGGTAGATGAAAAATTAGTTGAACAACCTAATTTTGAAGGAGGAGGAGACCTATCATTATTTAGTTCTTTCGCTATTAACAAGGGTAATTTTAGAAATGAAATAGGTTTAAGAAATACTTTTAATTTTAGATACAGAAAAAATTTTATTGAGCCACGCATCAAATCCTCTTATATATTAGATACAGTAACTACTTTTCAAGCATCTATTGGTTTTTCTCATCAAGTAGAGGGACAACCCATTGCCTTTCAGCCAAATTTAGATTTCATAAAATGGAAATATTGGACAAATATAAGCCCTATTGTCTCTAAAAACTTCACAGTTGGCCTCGTTTCAAGAAAAAATAACTGGCTAATAGAACTAGAAGCTTATCTGCGAAAGACAAAGAATTTGACTCATAGAGCAGGATTTCTTAATGAAGAGATTTATTTTCCTAATTCTAGTACTTCGAATAAATATATCAACTACAAATCTAATCAAACTAACTTGGGCGTAGATTTATTGTACCAAACCATTTTCAAGGATAAGCATTCCTTCCAATTAAATTATTCATGGAATGAAACGAATATTACATTACCTATTTTTGAAAAATCACTAAATAATGAAACAGTCAAAGAGATAGGGACAGTAAAATTTCCTGGTTTTCGCAGTCCACATCAAATAAAAAGTCAAATAGTTTTTTTTAATAGCGGACCTGTACAACTTGTATTTGACCTTTTCTATTTTTCATCTAGAACAAGCCATTTTCAAGGATATAAAAGCAGCTTTAATCTTGATGATAAAATTAAATTTAAATCTAGAAAACGATTTGACTATTCTATAATTTTCAATGCAACGAAGAAGAAAATTCTTTTTGCTAGAAAAGTTAAAACTGCACTTCATTTTAGAGATTTATTTTCAGTAAGCTTAAAGGATGATGAATCGAACTCCATTGCAAAAGGTCACTTTGTTGATTTCAATGAGATTGAATCGTTTAACCAGTTTAAATTAGGGGTTACTTTTATTTGGTCTTTATACTTGGAATGGTAAATTTTCAAATATTCCCAATTTCGCATAATACCCAGAGTGCGAAATAATTGCTTATTTTTTCCTGTTTACCCCTTCTTTTTACCCCTAAAAAGCCGTATATTTCGTACTTAAAAATAAGATTGCGAAATAATAAAAACCACAAAATGGCAGAAGTAAACTTAATTATCCTAGCTAGTAATAGTCGATTCAAATTAATAAAATAATATGTCTGAAGAGGAAAAGAAAGAATTAAGAGCTAAGGTAGCTGCATTAGTAGGTGAACAGCATTTGCGAGTTACAGATTTGATGGTAGAATATCACAAGCGACCACCTGTCGAACCAACAGAGAAAGATTGGAAGGAATGGATTAAGGGATTAAATGAACCAATGAAAAGTGATTTTAGAAAAAAAGGATTTGAAGCATGTAAAACCATTCTTTCATTTAGAAGATATTATCAAGAGAAGAATGATTATGGTATGCGTGATTTTATAAGAGATAATACTAGTAAAGAAGATTTTGAGTATTATATGAAGTTAGAAAAAAATAGGCCAAAATAATCTGCGAGTGAACATCAAAATTAAGTCGTCATAAACCTTTGCTATTTGTTTCTCAATAAGCAGTATAATATAAACGTACCGTTTTACTTCTTTTAATTGCCGCAAATGGTAAGTAACATAACGTGGTCTTATATTCCTACATCCTTTCCCTTATCAAGTATGCTCGGCCATTCCAAAATATAAGCACGTTATGTTAAATAGCCAAGCGGGGCGGTTTACCCAAAGGCGGTAGAACTTCTTTCCACCTTTGGATAAACTTAAATGGATTTTTTGGATTGACTCGGCTGGGCAAAAGAAAAGCGGTAAGGAATGCTTGATTTCTTACCGCTTTTTATATAGACCACGTTGCCAGAGGCGACCAGAATAAAGGTGTCGCTGCAAAGCAGCTAACCAGCAGCACGCTTTTTAGTAGTTACCTGTTGTGCCAGCGGGCTATAACCGCTTCCAATCTATATCTTCTTTTGCTACTGGTACTCTACTTAAACTATCTACATCTATTTCGCCTATAATAGGTTTATTCGGTAAGAAACTCTTGATTTCTGGGTTTTTAGATGAATACACAACTAGATATTGTCCATTAGGAACAATGACTTTTTGGTTTTGGTGAAACATTGAGGATTCTGTATATGTACCTTCAAATTTTTTATCATCTACATAATAATAGTAACTAACTTCTTTTTTATGGCCTTTTCTCCCAACAGACTCTAATGTATATCCTATTGTATATTTTGCACTATTTTTTAAAGTGTAAAAAGAATAGAACCAACTTGGAATCAACACTAGTATTGCTATTATAATCCACCACCAAAAATTATCTTTCTTTTCCTTCATAACTATTATTCTTGACTGCCATATTTTTGTAATAATGGAGTAAGCCCATCTCGTACCTCATCACTAATACTTTGAAAAGCACCGCCTGTTTTACTGAAATTGGCAGACGCTGTTTTAATTCCTCCAACTACATGTTGTCCACCCACAATTGCCCTTATTCCTATATTACTTTTCTGGACAATCGGAAGTGTACCTTCTTGTCTTTTAGCAATACTTGCTGCTCCTTCTGCGAAACTATCTCCAGCTTTTGATAAGGCTTTCCCTATTCCTCCTAGTCCTAATTCTACTTTTTTTCCAATGACTCCAGCACCTATATCTAGCCCAATTGCTCTTTTTGTTGCTCGCCTCTGGCGAGTCTATGTGAAAGAACTTTTTTGTTTCCTGTTTTCTTTGTTAACTCTCGCTAGAAGCGAGAAAATATAGCTGTCGGACTACAAGTCCTAAGCAGCAGTTTTTCGGTTTTTGTAGCTGTTATGCCAGCGGGAGTTTGTTTTTGGAGATAAAAAAGAGGTATTTTTTTGGACTGATAACGTCAAATTTCTTAGTAATAGCCTTCGCTCTTGCTAATAAATTTGACAAAATCAGGGCGAAAAAGACGCTTTTTTAGCCCAAAGGATAAATTCCCAACAAGCTCTTATACAATCTTATTAGAATCAGTAGGAGGAATCTTAGAATAATGTTCAAATTTGGCTTCTTTTAAATCCTTAAACCATTCATAAATCCCTAAACGCTTACTAAATTCTTCATATTCATCTACCATACTTGAATAACAAGGAACTTCTTCTTTCAAAACATTTAATAACTTTAGCGGTATATTAATCACAAAATTTGTCAATGCCCATAACTTAGATTTGTTAAGCTCATCTGAATGTACATCGAATCTAATTTCAGCAATTGTACTATCCAATAGACTATAAAGAAAAAATCTACAAAAATTCTCATCGTTCATTTCTAATACTTTAATTAAGTTAATCATTACCTGGTTTCCAATTTGGGTCTAAATCAGGAAAATAATCAAACGTATCATCCCTTATTTCTCTGTAATTCATATCTGGATTTATCCCTCTCCTTCTAGCTTCGTAAATTCTATTATTCCCTCGATAAATCTTCCCTCTCTTGACTTCAATAGCAGGCCATTTATCACTAAAATCATTTAAAGTTTTAATTAAATCATCATCAGACATTTGCGTTAGGTCTTTAAACAAATCACTTTTCTCAAATTCGTTTTTGGTATGAATTAAGTCAAAATCATTGACTTTACCTTTTCTAAATCGTGAACCACCTTTTATTGCGGCTAATCCTGCATTATCGAGTATATCTAGTCCTGCAACATTATCCAAGCTACCTTTTGTTATTCCCTTCAATGCACCAAAAACTTTCCCAAAAAAACCACCTGCCATTCCTTCAAGAGCTGCCTCTGCATAGTCTTGGCTTGCTGCTGTTCCTAATTCATTTGCTCTTTGTTCATTACCTAAATTCCTTGCATTTTGTGCAGCATGGTCATTAGAAAGAGCATTAGGTAGCGCAAAAATTCCTCTAGCAGTACCTTCTAAAAATTGACCGCCAAGCTTCCCTGCTTGTCTATATGCATCACCAATATCTCCTGCATGCTGAACATTATCTTGAGTTATATGAAATGGCACAAATTGCAAACCATGTAAATCAATACCATTTACTGGTCTATTTTCTGCATAATTATAGGTAGAGACATGAGGAAAAGCATCACTAATCGGGTCTACGCCAGTAAAACGGCCAATAGCAGGGTCATACATCCTAGCCCCATAATGATACCAATCCAACCCAAAATCGGTATCTAATTCCTTGCCATTATACAAATACAGGTTTCTATCTGTACGCTTTTTTCTAGCACTTTTGCCAGTTACTATGCCCCACTAAGTTAACGGTTATTCAGTTAAAATGATTTCAGTTAAAAGAAAAAAGAACGATTTTGACAAGGCTAAGATACGCTAAAACGTCCATCCCGATTAAAAAATCGGGTTTGTTTAATACTTAAAAGATACTTAAATTTGTTTAATTCCTTGATAACCAGTAATAATTAGTACTTATGAGTTTTGGTAGTAAATTATCCGAGGTAAGAAAAAGTAAAAAGATTTCGCAAGCTCAACTTGCAAAAGAAGTAGGTACAGGCGCACCTGTTATTGGTAGATATGAACGTGATGAGGCTAAACCTTCTATTGAGGCAGCTACCAAAATTGCGACTATTTTGGAGTGTTCGCTTGATTATCTGGTGGGGACTACTGATTTAGAAGTTGATATTGCGACCTTAAAACGAATGGAAGATATTACTAAACTTTCCAAAGATAAAAAGGACTATATTTTTAGCTTGATTGATATGGCGCTGCGAGATTTTAAAACGCAGTCTGCTTATGCTTCTTAAAATAGAAAAGCGATAAAGAAAGTATAACACTTTCCTTACCGCTTTTTGTATTTTTACATGTTGAAAACATGAATGATATTTCGATTAAGATACAATCTTAATCCATCGACAGCAACGTATTTCGACCTGTCAGATAATCTTAAGACATCGGGTTAATTCCTTTTTACTATGGAATTTATCGCCTTATCAAAAGCAAATTTTCTTTCTTCAGGAACATTTGAAAAACCAATGATAATTTCACCTAGCGTTATTTCTTTCCAAAACTTACCATCTTTTTGTATTCCATTATAAGAAATAGTGTCTAGAATAGCTTTCTTACTATAACCATTTATACCAACATCCATCAAATTTCTAGCATTAACATTTGAAATATTCCAAATATCATTAGAAATATAAAAAATGGAATTGTCTTTATATTTAACTAAGAATTCTGTATATATTTCATCATTGTGAGGGTAGTGTTTTTCTTTTTTACCTTCTTTAGGGAGTAAAACAGTATATGTACTATTCTTTTCATAATCTGAACTAATAGTCTTAAATGAAAATTTATATCTATTGTTTAGATTTGAATTTATAACTGTTTTACTACAGGCAGTTATTGCAAATACAAAAACTATTAATATTAGTCTGAACATAATAAAGAGTTAAAATTTATAAGGAGGAGAAACATTTATTGGATTACCACTACCATCTAGTAATTTGGCACTCCCAGAATAAGTGCTTCGTAGTTTTTTTCCTAACTGTCCTCTTATTAAATTAGTGTTATAAACAGCTCTAATTTCTTGAATTTGTTGTTGACCTCCACCAATTTTTATACGACGACTATCTAATAAACCACGTGTAGCATCTAGACCGTGAAATAATTCATGAGCAAGTATCATATTAGGTTCTCCTCCTTTAGGTCTAGCTGATGGATCCCAATAAACTGTACCTCCTGAGCCAACCTTTGAGAAATCAAAAAAGCTCAAAACTTTTTCTCCCGTTTCTAAAACTCTCATCCCTTCAGCATTATTTTTTAAATCGGGTTTCCCAAACCTTTCAAACCCAGGTACAAAATTTGCTGCTCCATCCTTAAATTTAATAACTATATTTTCTTCTGATGATTCAAGAGCTTGTAACATCTGACTCCCTGTTTTAGACGAAGAAATTGTACCTAAAGCATTTACTGTCTTTTTTAAAAAGCCTTTTACTTTTCCTGTATATTCAGAACCATTTAAATATAGTTTACCTCCTTCATAGAGAAAGTTATTTCCTTTATGTGCTATTCTAACGCTATCCCCATTAACATCTATATTAACAATAGGATTATTAGCTCCATATTGGTAAGGAGTCATTGAAGTATATTTCTCAGCAAATCTATCAATCGAAGGGAAACGCCCAATAGCAGGGTCATACATCCTAGCCCCATAATGATACCAATTCAACCCAAAATCTGTATCTAATTCCTTGCCGTTATATAAATAGTCGCAGGATTCATTGATTCTCAGCCCATTTCCCTTATGCCTCATCCCAA
>CAYMDH010000063.1:0-14567 GCA_964389205.1 uncultured Flavobacteriaceae bacterium | reverse complement strand
AGATTTAATTATTTTTAATCCATTAAAAACTGTAACGGTTTTTTAGGACTAGTCACATTGATGAAAAAAGAAACAAAAAAATCTAGGCTGCTTTTTAACTTCTTGAAATCTACACTATTTTAAAGCCGCACCACCCAGGCCACTTTTGCTTTGCAAAATGCTCTATGGATGGCTTTCATCTCCTAACATTAAAATAGCTTGATTTACTACAAAGTTAAAAAGAGGCCGGAAATACTTTATACGTGAACTATTTACTATGATTTGTAAGTATTCATTATTTGACGTTTTTTCTTGGGAGGCAAGTGGAAGTGTGTTTTTTGAAGTAAAAAAGAGCATGAAGCGATATATTTAGTTATCTATGCCACGTTCCCGAAAATCGATTATGACTTTCCAACGTAACCGAAAGATATTAAGTTCCAATGAATTATACCCCGATGTGGAGCACTGTACTTTTTCATATTCGGCTCTGTTCAATTAAAAATATGATGTTACTTCCTGTCAAATTCAAGGCATATCTAGTCATAATATCATCAACATTTTTAGGAATTTCTCCTTGTCCGTGTCCACCTAATTTATTTCTAATTGTTGGTATTCCGCTTTCGACAAGATTTTGCAATGATGTAAATTGATTCTGTGTAAAAGCTGGAACCAAATCGTTTTTAAAGCAAATCTGGATGAGTTTTCTTGAGGTATCTGTTTCTTTATAATTCCAACCTTTTATTTTACAAATTATCTTTAAAGTACTTTCAAATGCTTTCAAACATTCGTTCATACATTCTTTATTTCTCCCGTGTCTAAAGTGCTCGTGAGCTTTAAGATATTCTTCGTTAGCTCCTTTGAATTTAGAATTGCTAAGAAGAGAAAGAGTTGGTTTTACGACTTCTGAGTGAATATAAGTCGAATCTATTCTTATAAGTTCTCCTCCAACATAACTATAGCCTATAGCACTTTCTTTAAATCTTTCATTCAATTCTTGGATAGCACTTGTTGGATTAGTTTTTACATATACTTCTTGTGAATAATAATAAGCATTTGGTGAAATTTCAGATTCTATTAAGTTAAAAGAAACTTCTATTGTGTCTAATATTTCTTCTGTGCTTTTAGTTTGAAGAATGAAATCAAAAATTTGTCTTTGAGGTGAATCATTATGTTTGGTTTCTACTAATGAAAATTTTCCATATTCTCTGCATAGAATATCAAATATTGATTGATATATTTTTGAAGCTGATTTTCCAGTATAAGATTTTCCATCTTCTCCAATGCAATCTCTTAAAATAAGGATAATCTGGATTTTTAAAGACTGAGGAAGTTTATCGTACGTTAAAATATCCGAGTTTTCACCTCGTAGTTTTTTCTGTCTTTTTGAAAATAGATTATAAATTCTCATTTATTCATTTAGTTTGCTGAATTATTCCATTTTTATGTGGCATAATTTTTATTTCTCAGCGTTTCCTAATTCAATTAAAGTTTTCATCATTTCAGGATTTTCCATCATCATAGGTAGCATTGTCATTAGCATTTCATTTTGATTATTCTCTTTCGGAGCATTCAATAAAACTTTAAAGTTCTCATCTTGTTTGTCTATCAGTTTAGATATCTGTTCTTTAACATCTTTCCTTGTTTCATCTGAAATCGTTTCTACTCTTTGAACTTTACTTTTAATTTCAGCTAATAGTTTCTCTGTTTCCGTCTTAGTAGTTTTTGCTTGTTCTAATTGAGACTTAGCTAAAAACCCTTGCCAAAATGCAATTCCAACAGCAACTAATGAAATTATTATCGCTAGTATTTCTAAATTTCCCATATTTTATCAATTTATTTTTCCTTATGACGCACAATAGTCTTGTGTAATCGTCAGTTAAGGGTTAATATGCGTTAATTTTCGGTTTGGTACTGACTTCAGCAATTCCGAGTGAACTCGGACGTAGTCGAATCCGCTGTAATTGCAGTTATATATTATTAGCACACGTTTTTAAATTTTCATTTAAGATTTAATCCATGTTTTAATTGTCGATGAAATGCTTGATTATAAAACCGATAATAAAAGTTACTACTGCTACATACCATCTGAAACGGACGTCCCAATTCTCAAGTCTCAAATTATCTCTTGTCAAATTCTGAATTTGTTCTTCCTTTTTTTGCAATGACTTTTGATATTCCAGATTTTCGTTCTGAAGTTCCAGATTAGCTTTCTGCTTTTCTAATTCAGATTCCGTTGAAATATCAGAGAATATTTTTTTAAACCCTCCTTGTTTTTGAAAATGTAAAGTTTTTTGGTTTGCGCGTGCAAATTCACCATCTTCCTTGAATGAGCATTCACAAGCTCTGTATTCGTCCAAAATGTGTAAATACCGAACAAATTCTTTTATTGGACTATATAATAAATCCAGTTCAAATCCTTTATCATTATCTTTTACTATCAATCCCTCTTTAATTAAATCATCACATGTAACAACTTGTTTGAATAATAGTTGAGAGATTATAAAATCTAAAGGTTCAATATCGGTTTCATTGAAATTTGTCATTTTTCTTAAATATGTGCCAACTCGTAATGACAGTATATTCTATTCGATTACTTAATCGATAGAAAATTAAGATTTAACAGCAAACAAAAAAAGGGGTAAATTCCCCATTTTCATTAATATACACTTATAAAACAAACCGAAGATTCTCTAAGAGCTAGTTGTAATGTAAGTTGAAGTCTAATACATTTATAAAAATTCGTCAATTCGAGTGATTTTCATAGTGAAGCTTTGAAAATTGTATCGAGAATTAGAATTTTAAACTAAAAACTTTGTTCTCGATATTTTTCCAATAGGAAAAACTCGAACTGACGGTTTTTGAAACAAAATTATAATACCGATAGAGAAACATCGGAAATACTCTACATATAAACTATTATCCACAACTGAAAAAGATTAACTTTCTAACAAAACCTAAAATAGGTCGAGAAATAAGAAGCCTCTTAGAAGGGCTTCTTTATCTGTGAGTATAGTATTTTTTTTCGTTAAAAATTATCGAAGCCTTGGAGATAATTTAGAGAAATAAATACGGCTTTAGACTCTATATAAAAGAGGCTAAAAATACCTAAGAGAAAGAAAAAGAGTCTTTTTCTTTGGTTCGTTTCTTTTGGAGCTAGCAAAAGAAATGAACATAATGAAAAAAGAATGAAAAGAAACATTATTTAAAAACAAACAAGTACCCTATTTTTGTAAGATACTTGTATTTTAAAGTCATTTAAATAAATTGTTTTGAGTAACTACTATTTCTATATAAAAGCATTGCACCTTATTTTTGTTATTACTTGGTTTGCAGGCTTATTTTATATACCACGTTTGTTTGTTTATCAAATAGAAGCATTTCATAAACCTTCTCCAGACAAAGAGATTTTAGGAAAACAATTAAAGCTAATGGCCAAAAGGCTTTGGTTTATAATTACTTGGCCGTCGGGTGTTTTAGCAGTATTTTTTGCCATTTGGTTATTGATATTAGCGCCTTCTTTTTTATTACAAAGTTGGATGCACCTTAAATTGACATTTGTTGTCTTATTAATTTTATATCACTTAAAATCGCATCAAATTTATAAACAACTTCAGAACGATGTGGTGAAATATTCATCAACACGTATGCGAATCTGGAATGAGGGCGCTACTATTATTCTTTTTTCGGTAATATTTCTAGTGATTTTAAGAGATAGTATTAGTTGGATTTTTGGCGTTGTTGGAATACTTTCATTAGGGATTCTATTAATGTTAGGAATACGATTATATAAAAAAATAAGAAACAAGAATCCAGAAGCGTAATCTCAGAATAACTATGAGACTGGCTTGATTATTGCTATATTTATGAGGTAAAATTCTGTATGTGAAGAAAAGACTATCACTTCGTTCTCGAATCTTTATAACAATGATCTTTCTAGTGGTTATTGCATCTGTATTAATTGCTGGAGTTACCATCTATCAATATAGAGAACAATCAAAAGATTATCACGAAAAACGATTAGAAAGAAAAGAAGAACAAATTGTAGCAAGTGTTAATTATGTTATTAAAAACACTACTTACCCCAGAGAGACAAAATATCTAGATTTAATTTTTAAAGATAAAATCTATGAAATAGCAGATGTCCAAAATTCAACCTTTAATATTTATGACCTAGAAGGGAGTTTAATGAAAAGCTCTAAAGAAGGGTTTATAAATGAAGTAGAAGTACAATGTTTAGATCCAGAAATTCTTAATCATATAGACCTCTCTCTTGATAAACGATATGTTGTAAAAGATTTATTAGCAGGAGAACGTTACCAATCTCTGTACACTTATATTTATGATAGAAAGTTTAAACCTATTGGAATTTTAAACTTACCTTATTTTGAAGACGATTCATTTAATAATTTAGAACTTCGAGAATTTTTATTAAGATTGGCAGTTGTTTATCTTTTTATGTTATTGATAGCCATTGTATTGGCATATTTTATCTCTAAATATATAACACGTTCTTTAAAAACAATTTCAGAAAAATTAGATCAAACCCGTTTGCGTAAACACAACCAAAAGATTCCTTTAAATGCCCCTAGTCAAGAGGTTGCAAATCTAGTTGAGGCCTATAATAGTATGATTGATGAACTCGAAGAAAGTGCTGTTAAATTAGCACGTAGTGAACGAGAACAAGCTTGGAGAGAGATGGCAAAACAAGTAGCACATGAAATTAAAAACCCATTAACTCCAATGCGTTTGAGTGTACAAAACTTTCAACGAAAATTTGACCCTCAAGATGTTGACATAGATAAAAAAGTAGATGAATATTCCAAAACACTTATCCAACAAATTGATACCATGAGTAGTATTGCTTCTGCATTTTCAAACTTTGCAGACATGCCAGCACAGCAAAATGAAGACCTAAATGTAGTTGAGGTAGTAAAGCTGGCGTTGGATATTTTTAATGAGAGTTATATTGATTTTCAAGCTCATAAGAAAGAAATTATTGCTAAGTTAGATAGAACACAACTTATTAGAGTAATTACTAATTTGGTAAAAAATGCCATTCAAGCAATTGCCGAAAATAATATTGAAACGCCTAAAATTGTAGTTTCTGTTACTTCAGAAGATGAGCTGATCAAAATATCAGTTGCAGACAATGGAATAGGTGTGAGAGAAGAAAACAAAGAGTTGGTTTTTGAGCCAAAATTTACTACAAAAAGTAGCGGAATGGGGCTTGGGCTTGGAATGGTAAAAAATATTGTTGAAACCTATCAAGGAAGTATTAAATTTACATCAATATTTGAAAAAGGAACTATCTTTACCGTAACACTTCCAAAAGAAAAATAAGTAATATGAATTTTGAAAATATCCTTATAGACATAGCTGTAAATACGGCAACAATTACGATTAATAGACCCTCAAAGCTCAATGCATTAAACAAAGATACGATTGCAGAGTTGCACGAAGCATTTATGCAATTAGATGCGAATAAAGACATAAAAGCAATTATTATTACGGGAAGCGGAGAAAAAGCATTTGTAGCAGGAGCAGATATTTCAGAATTTGCTAATTTTTCAATTTCTGAAGGAGGTAAATTAGCGGCTCAAGGACAAGAATTGTTATTTGATTTTGTAGAAAACTTATCAACTCCTGTAATCGCAGCTATTAATGGTTTTGCTTTAGGAGGTGGTTTAGAGCTTGCGATGGCTTGCCATTTTAGAGTAGCGAGTACCAATGCAAAAATGGGCTTACCAGAAGTATCTTTAGGAGTTATTCCTGGATATGGAGGAACACAACGACTGCCTCAATTGGTTGGTAAAGGATTGGCGATGGAAATGATTATGACCGCTGGAATGATAGATGCTCAAAAAGCATTAGAAAGAGGCTTGGTTAATTATGCAGTTAGTCAAGAAGAATTGCTACCATTGTGTGAAAAATTAGCCTCTAAAATTAGCAGAAACTCTTCGGTGGCTATTTCTAAAGGAATAAAAGCAATCAATGACGGCTTTAAAGATGGGGTTAACGGTTTCCAATCTGAAATAGAACAATTTGGCAAATGTTTTGGAACCGAAGATTTTAAAGAAGGAACCTCGGCTTTTCTCAACAAACGTAAAGCAGAATTTCCTGGAGAATAATTATGAAGTGATTTAAACTTTTTCCATTCGCTAAAAAATTGTTCTTTTTCACCCAATTTTTGTCTTTTTTTCCTTCCGTAGCCCTGCTATGCAACTTAAAAAACCTTCAATTGAGCAAAAAATTACTAATTTTCGCCTAATGCACAAAGTTTAAATCACTTCTATAAACTAAAACAATAGACTTCTTTTTTTAGAATATTTTTCTTTTCTTTTCGTTTGAAGTAATAGATAGCCCCAAAACTATCTATTATATTACGAATCTAACCTTAACCTACTATGAGAAACTTGCATCTTTTTAGCTGTTTTTTCTTCTTTTCTATTATTGCTTTTTGTCAGGACGAACTCAAAACTCATATTGCGAGTAAAAGCTTAAATGATAAATATAAATTTTCTAAAATTCAAACTATTGAAGAAGATGACCAAGGAGGTTTGGTGATTGTTCGTTCATACTATGGCGGAGTTGTTTTGCATCTTAAAGGCTATTATATAGAACATTATAATAAAGATTTAGAACTTATAAATGAATATAATTACACGATAGAAGATGTAGATGTAATGGGAGTTTTTGTAAAAAACAATCGTATTACCGTTTTAGAAGTGACCTATGATAAATTGAGAAAAGCTTATGTTTACTGGGCTAATACTACTCCTTTAACCAATTTAAAATTTAAGCGAAAGCAACTATTTCATTTTATACGAGAAAAAGAAAAACGAATTAATTTTTTAAGGAATAACGAGCCTCCATTTGAAGATAAATATTATTCTCAATTGCTATTTGATACACATAAAAATGTATTTACCATCATCACCGATAGTAAAAAGAAAGGAAGAGATGTTCAATTAATCCATCTATTCGATACGCAATTAAACAACAAAGGAGAATATTTTCTAGAAAAAGAAACTGAGAATAGACATTTGGTTTTTGAAAATATAGAATATGACCAAAATAAACAAGTGCTATACCTTTTAGGTAAAGGCTATGAAAAAGGAAAAAGAACCAAAAGTATTTCTCTAAAATATGTGTATCAGTTGTTTAAATTAGAAAATCAAGAAATGATTTCGCAACAATTTGAAACTCAAGGAAAATATGCAAGTTCTTTAAAACTTCTTTTAGAAGACAATCACTTAAAATGTGTTGGTTTTTATTCTAATAGAAGTGATAATAGGTATAGAGGATTGTTATATACAGCGCTCAATAAAAAATCATTACAACTAGAAAAACAAAAGTTTAACCCTTTTTCTGAACAATTTATGATTGATAAATATGGAGCAGAGACCGATAAAGAATTAAAAAACTTAACCTTTAGGAATATTCATCGAACTCCAAACGGTGCTATTATTTTTAATGCTGAAGAATATTTTGTACGAAGTGACTATAAAAGTGTATCAGGAGGTTCTAGAAGAAAAACCAATCGCTACTACTTCAATGATATTGTATGTGCAAAATTAAATGAAAAAGGAGATTTGGAATGGGCACGTAATATTAATAAGGCAGAATCTACAGAAGGAGACGAAGCCTATGTTTCTTATACCTCTATGTCTAATGAAAAAAATAGCTGCTTTTTTATAAACTCAGGAGCTATCCCTCAAAAGATTTCTAAAGACCGTATCTTATTTAAAAAAGGATACAGCAGAAGTCCAAACGTATACATGATTGATGTAGATGATCAGGGAGAAATGAAGTATAAAGAAGTTGTCAATAATAAAGAAATTCGTTTACCTGTTATGGTCTCTAAAGGGGTTATTACCAAAAAAGGAGATGCTGTTTATTTCTTGGCTAGAAGAGGAAATAAAAAACAAGTGGTTAAAGTGTTTTTATAACTCCTTATTTCTTTTCTATAGTTGCAGTAGATACTCTTCATAGAATGTTTTAAAATAGTATTCCTAAGGTATTTTTATAGTTAGACTAAAAGCTATGAAATGAAAAAACCAACAGCAATTAAAGGAAGAGGTGCTCAATCACGTGTCGATAATCGATTTAATGCATTGCATAATGAAATCAGAAATGATTTTTTAGAGTATTGTAGATTAGAAGGAGACGAAGCCGATGACAATAAAACACAATATATTCATGTATTTCCAAAAACAATCGTCAATAAAGTAGAGAGTCCAGATATTAGAATGATGTATTCTATGAATCCTTATCAGGGTTGTGAACACGGTTGTATTTACTGTTATGCGAGAAACAGTCATGAATATTGGGGATATGGAGCAGGCTTAGATTTTGAAAGACGAATTTTAGTAAAAAAAGATGCTCCAAGGTTATTGGAAAAAAAATTAAAGAATAAAAACTGGAAAGCTTACCCTATTGTTTTATCTGGAAATACAGACTGTTATCAACCTGCAGAGAAAAAATTTCAAATTACAAGGCAGTGTTTAGAAATTTTTTTAAAATACAAACATCCAGTAGGAATGATTACTAAAAATGCATTGATAACTCGAGATTTAGATCTTTTAAAAGCACTGGCAAAGGATCAATTAATAAATGTTAATCTTTCTATTACATCATTATCTGAAGAAACAAGGCGTATTTTAGAACCTAGAACAGCTACGATTAAAAAACGATTGGAAACCGTTAAAACACTTAGTGAAAATGGGATTCCAGTAAATGTTATGATAGCTCCCATAATTCCTTCAATTAACAGTCATGAAATTTTACCATTAGCAAAAAAAGCATCAGAAATGGGTGCTTCTTCTATTGCCTTTACAGTAGTTCGTTTAAATGGAGCCATAGGAAAAATTTTCACAGAATGGATCAAGAAAACCATGCCTGATAGGGCAGAAAAGGTATTGCATCAAATACAAGAATGCCATGGAGGGACATTAAATGACAGTAGGTTTGGAATAAGAACGCGAGGAGAAGGTAAAATAGCAGAACAAATTCATCATTTGTTTCATTTAGCAAGGCAGAAGTATTTTAAAAATAAAAAAATGCCGCCTCTTAATGTGATGTTACATGAACAGTATAAGAACGGGCAATTAAAACTTTTTTAATTGTTAAAAATCATGCTTGATTTCTAACAGAACTTTAAATAGGTCAGAGTTTAAAAACTACTTAGAATAAAACCTTTATCTGTGAGTATAGTATTTATTTTTCGTTGAAAAATTTTTGAAACCTTGGAAAAAATTTAGAAAAATGAATACGGTTTTAGGCTCTGCAAAAAAGAGTCTAAAAATACCTAAGAGAAAGGAAAAAAGATCTTTTTCTTTGATTCTTTCTTTTGGATCAGACAAATGCGAAGCATTCATGAATACCAAAATATATAATAACATATACATGAATAAAAGAAAAGAATAACAAAAGACGAAATTTTTATTATAATAAACTTCGATTCACTTTACGGTTAGTTCTTGAAAACCTTCGATTTCTTTCTTATAGGATCATCATAATTTCTAAAAAAAACTATGTCATTCCTGCATAAGCAGGAATCTATATTTTTAAGGAAATGTTGAAATAAAAAGCAATCTCTTATTCGCTCATTTTATTCATGTGCTAGTTATTTTTCTTTGTTCATTTTGGCTTGATCCAAAACGAACCAAAAAATCAAGAAGATTTCAATGAAATTTTTGTGATAAAATCACAAAACCGTTGACAAATCGTATCGTTTCATGCTCTTTTTTGCTGCGCAAAACGCACTTCCACTTGATTTGCAACTATTTATGCGAAATCTTCAATTTGTTTTCTAGGAAAAAATATCAAATAATGAATGTTTATCAATCATAGTAAATAATTCACATATAGAGTATTTCCGGCCTCTTTTTAATTTCGTAGCTAAATCAAGCTATTTTAATGTTGGATAATGGAAGCCATCCATAAAGTATTTTGTGAAACAAAAGCGACCTGGATGGTGTGGCTTTAAAATAGTGTAGATTTCAAGAAGTTAAAAAGCAGCCTAGATTTTTTTATTTCTTTTTTCATCAATGGAAAAAGAAAAACAAACCTCTTTGACATTAAAGCTTCATCAATTTTACAACAAAACACTGATAAAGCTAGAGTTTATAATTCTCCTTCCCATTCTTTATAGAACTGTTCAAGATACTGCTCCATAAACAAATGTCTTTTTTGGGCTATTTTTTTCCCAGTGGGTGTATTCATTCTATCTTTTAACAAAAGTAACTTCTCATAGAAATGATTAATTGTAGGAGCTTTAGAATTCCTGTATTCTTCTTTGGTCATATAGAGGTTCGGAGCAATATCAGGATTGTAGAGTGCTCTATTTTTAAAACCACCATAATTAAAGGTTCTGGCAATTCCTACAGCACCTATAGCATCTAAACGATCTGCATCTTGAACAATATCAAGTTCTATAGATGTAAATTTTCGGGCTTCATTCCCGCCTTTAAAAGAGATATGTAAAATGATATTTTCTACATGTTCAATTACAGTTTCAGAAACAGCTAAAGAGGTTAAAAATTTGCGTGCCATTTTAGGGCCAATAGTTTCATCATTATTATGAAACTTAGCATCGGCAATATCATGAAGTAGTGCTCCTAAGGAGACTATTAGAGAATTTGCATTGATTTCTTCACTCGCTATCCGTATTGCATTATTAAATACTCTTTGGATATGAAACCAATCATGCCCGCCTTCAGCATCTTTCAATGTTTTTTTCACAAAAACGATAGTTCTTTCTATAATTTCAGTATCGTTCATTAAGTATTGATATCTTGTATTACAATTTTTTCAATTTTAGTAATAAACGCTTCATAATTATTAGCTTCTATAGGCATGGGCTCATGTACTTTAAATTTTAAATGAGAACCAATGCCCATTAGAAATTTACCGTATTGAAGCATTTTCCATGAATTATTAATAGTAATAGGTACTACTAAAGCATTTGGAATGTTTTTAAACAATACTTTTAACCCATTTACTGCAAAGTTTTTAGGAACACCATTTCTACTACGAGTGCCTTCTGGAAAAATAACAGCAGAGCGATTATTTTCTTTTACATATACTGCAAATTCTTTAAGCGCAGGAAGGGCTTGTTTAGGGTCTTTTCTGTCAATTAAAGCAGACCCTCCATGCCTTAAATTATATGAGACACTAGGAATTCCTTTCCCTAACTCTTTTTTACTTATAAATTTAGGATGGTGTTTACGCATATACCAAATAATTGGAGGGATGTCATACAAACTTTGATGATTAGCTACAATAATTATAGGCTGTGTTACAGGAATGTCAAATCTATTATTAAAAGTATAGCGAGTACCTAATAGATTGGTAGATCTGCAAAGAAAAAAGTTAAGAAAATCAACACTTTTTTTATGCGCAGAATATCCAAAAATATTCAAGCAAATCCATTGTATTGGATGAAATACTAAAAGTGTTATCCCAAATGCTAAAAAAAATAAAGGGGTAAGTATATACGCTACTATTTTTTGCATGCTTCAAAAATAAGAAGCTTTGGAAGAAAAAAAGATTAAATTTTGATGAAAAATTAACCTTGTATGGCACATTGTCCTTCAATACAACCAATAAATCCAGGAGTAGGTACTGCGATACAGCTAACAACAACATCGTATCTTTGATTGTATTCTAGTTGTTGTTGATTATAATCGACGATCATTTGTTCTATAGCATCTGTATCGATTGATGTAGAATAGAGAACAAAAGCCAGTGGACCTCCACAACTATTACTTCCCAAAGCAGTAGCTCTGCATTCAAAATCTAAACTCTCACCACAAACGGATGTATTTGCTAGTGTAACAATTTCATTTTGAAAATCAACAAGAGCCTGAAGATCTTCAACTTGTTGATCTGTATCATTATCACAAGAAAAAGAAAAGAATACTAATAAAAATGTGCAGAAAAATGAAAAACGTTTAAATGTCATAGCAAAAAATTTAAATGATCTTATTTTAAAGATACGTTTTTTAAGAAAAGGTTGCTTTAAAAATGAAAAAAACCGCAGAGTTACTACGGTTTTTAACATATAAGAGATTTTTAAATGCTATTAGCAAAATTCATTATAAGCATCTATTAAATTTTCAGAAATCATTTCTGCTTGGCGTCCTTCAATATGATGACGCTCTAACATGTGTACCAATTCACCATCTTTAAAAAGAGCAATGCTTGGTGAAGAAGGAGGAAACGGTACCATAAAACCTCTTGCTTGATCTGTAGCTTCTCTATCTACACCTGCAAATACAGTAACTAAGTTATCTGGAGATTTTGCATTTTGTAAAGATAAACGCGCACCTGGACGCGCATTTGCAGCTGCACAGCCACACACAGAATTTACGACTACTAAAGTTGTTCCTTTCTCTTGCATGGCAGCGTTTACTGCTTCTACTGTTTGTAATTCACGAAAACCAACTCCTGTAAGATCTTCTCTCATTGGCTTTACTAATTCTGCTGGATACATATAATTATTTTTTAATGTTCATTTTATAACACAAAGATATATAAATTATTGTCACTTTCTTTTAATAGAACTTACAAGAAATCAGGAGAATAATCAAATATAGTTGTTCTTTTAACTTTATTTTATCAAGTTTATTTTGTTCATGCATCTGTTATTCTATTTTGGTATTTATGAAATGAAAAATGTACTTGTCAAATTTAAATTAGATAAAGCCAATGCTTTGTGTTTTGAATGAAGAGCCAGATGATGGGGTGAATGGAACCAAAAAATTCCTACTCCATTCATTTTTGTCTTGACACAAAAACGAATCAAAAAAGTCAAGGCAGGCGACAAAAATTTAAGAAAATACTACGGCAAGCGCTACACAATGAAAAGAACTCGCTTTGCTCAAACAGCTTTTCATTTAACATCAACTCTGCTACCTTGATTTTTAAATTTTTTGTCGAAGCCGTTTATTTTCTAAGAAAATTTTGAATTAAGATTAGGTTGATTATTCCATATTTACTAATACTAGTTTTTTGTCATCTTTTTAATTTTGTAGAAAATCCAGCTATTTTTAATGTTGGAAGGTGGAAGCCATCCATAAAGCATTTTGCAAAGCAAAAGCGATCTGGGTGGTGCGGCTTTAAAATAATATAGATTTCAAAAAATTAAAAAGCTAGACTAGATTTTTTTGGTTCTTTTTTCATCAATGGAAAAAAGAAAGGAAGATGGTTTTTTATTATATTTTTTGAGTCACTTCATTTACAGAACACTTCTTCTCTTATCTCTAAAAACTATTCTTGATTTCTAGTAAAACTTAAAATAGATCGTTAACTAAATGCTGGATAGAAGGAAAATCTTTCGCTTGTTTTCTAGCTAGTTCTTTAAAACCTTCATTTGTATTCTTAGAAAACCTTGAACTAAGATCAAAATAAATAATAAAAGATGCATAAATAAAAAAGAATAAAAGAAAACATTTTTCTTCGTAAGTTTGAACCCTTCAAACAAAACAAAAGATGTCTCAATTTTGGTTTTATTTTAAGCTTGGTTTTACACATGTTATGGATCTTAATGCATACGATCATGTGATTTTTTTTATTGCATTAGTGATTCCCTACACATTTAAAAAATGGAAACAAGTACTTTGGTTGGTTTCTATTTTTACTATTGGGCATACGCTTTCGTTACTACTTTCAGTATATGAAATTGTTAATTTTAATGCTGTTTGGATAGAGTTTTTAATTCCTGTTACTATTGGCATTACAGCAGTATACAGTATTTCTATAGCTGGAAAAACAACAGGTAATGGAAAAATAGGATTGGCCTTTTTTATGACACTTTTTTTTGGATTAATTCATGGATTTGGATTTTCAAATTATTTCAGGCAAATCATTGCAGCAGAAGAAACCAAATTTATACCTAGTCTAGAATTTGCATTAGGTATTGAAGCAGCACAACTTATAGCGGTTGTTTTAGTACTTCTTTTAGGTTTTGTCATGCAAACTATTTTCCGTTTTTCTAAAAAAGAATGGATGTTAATAGGCGCTGGTATTGTGATTGGCTTTGTCATACCGATGTTAATTAATACATGGCCTTTTTAATTCTAGTTATTTTTTCTTAACAAGATAAGATAGAAAGTGCAATGATTTATATTTTTGAGTGATGAGCCAGGTGATGCGATGGATAGAACCAAACCGCCCGTACCGAACGCCAGCCCGACAAGTCATTCTGGCGGGAAAGTCAAGAAGGTTTATATGAACTTTTTGCTTTGCAAAACCACTGATAAAACTATCGCTTCATGCCCTTTTATGTTTTCAACATAACACACTTTCACTTGTTTTACAGCTAGTTCTTGAAAACCTTCGTTTTGCGTTCTAAGAAAATTTGAACTAGGATTAAAATATATAGTTAACGAAATGTTGTATAGAAGGAAAACCTATCAATAAAATCTTTAAAAATCAAGAAAGAAGTGATGGATTTAAGATAAAAAGCTGTTTGAGCATAGCAAGTTCTTTTTATCTGTGGATGAGAGTTTCGTAGTATTTTCTTAAGATTTTATTGAGACCTTTGCACTAAAATTTAATTTTTTTAAATAATTCGTATCTTGTTT
>CAYMDH010000062.1:0-15926 GCA_964389205.1 uncultured Flavobacteriaceae bacterium | reverse complement strand
CGGTTTGCGGTTTGCGGTTTGCGGTTTGCGGTTTGCGGTTTGCGGTTTGCGGTTTGCGGTTTAAAAATAGATACGATGATCGATTATAAAAAATATAATGTATGGCAAAAATCACATAAACTTGTTTTAAAAGTGTATGCTATGACTAATACGTTTCCTAAAAGCGAACAATTTAATTTAATTTCTCAAATTAACAGAGCTTCAATCTCAATTCCTACTAATATTGCAGAAGGTTGTGGAAGAGAGGCTCAAAAAGAGTTGATTCGTTATTTATATATCTCTTCTGGTTCTGCTCACGAACTAGAATATTTGATTTTAATTTCTAAAGACTTAAAATTTATTAATGATAAAACAGTCGAAGGTTTACTTTCTGAAATTATCTCAATCAAAAAAATGTTAGCATCTTTAATTAATAAAATTAAACAAACACTGTAAAACTGTCAACTGTCAACTGTCAACTAAATGCTATAAAGCAGAAAAAATGGAACATTATAGAAAATTAGAGCGCATGTATCTCAATGCAAATTTTAATAAAGAAATTTATGAGAGTACTCAAATAGATATTAAAGATCAAACTGCTACTATTAAACTAACCATTGTTCCTAAATATTTTCATGCTTTAGGTGCCATTCATGGCTCTGTATATTTTAAATTATTAGATGATGCCGCTTTTTTTGCTGTAAACTCAATTGTTAAAGATGTATTTGTATTGACTACTAATTTCAATATTAATTTAATACGTCCAGCCAATACTGGTATTATTACAGCAACCGGACATGTGAAATTTGCCTCAAAAAATCTTTTTATAGCAGAAAGTTCTCTAGTTAATGAAGAAGGTAAAGAAATTGCCTTCGGAACTGGGCATTTTGCCAAAAGCAAAGTTACCTTAACAGAAGAAATAGGATATATATAAACTGTTAACTACAAACTGTAAACCGATAACTATAAACAGTAAACTGAAAAACTAAAGAATATGTTTCCAATAAGAAGAAATAGAAGGCTAAGAACCAATGAAGCCATCCGGTCATTGGTAAGAGAGACTACGATCTCACCCAACGACTTTTTAGTGCCGCTTTTTGTAGTAGAAGGAAAAGGGATTAAAGAAGAGATTGCTTCAATGCCAAATTATTACAGATTTAGTCTTGATTTACTTGAAAATGAAGTAAAAGAATTATGGAAACTTGGATTAAAATCTGTATTGCTTTTTGTAAAAGTTTCCGATCATTTAAAAGATAATAAAGGTACTGAAGCACTCAATGCTAAAGGGCTTATGCAACGTGCGATACAAACCGTAAAAAATAGTGCTCCAGACATGTTGGTAATGACAGATGTTGCCTTAGATCCTTATTCTTCTTATGGTCATGATGGTATTGTAGAGAATGGTATTATTCTCAACGATGAGACGACCTCTGTTTTAGCTCAAATGAGTATTTCTCATGCCCAAGCAGGGGCAGATTTTGTAGCACCAAGCGATATGATGGATGGCCGCATTCTTTCTATTCGTGAAGCATTGGATAAAGAGCGTTTTATCGATACTGGAATTATGAGTTATAGTGCTAAGTATGCTTCTGCTTTTTATGGTCCTTTTAGAGACGCATTAAATTCGGCTCCTGGTTTTGGAGATAAGAAAACATATCAGATGGATCCCGCCAATCGTTTGGAAGCCATCAAAGAAACGCAAATGGATATTGATGAAGGTGCAGATATTGTAATGGTAAAACCTGGACTTGCTTACCTAGATATTGTTCGCGATATTAAAAATGAAATAGAAGTCCCTCTTGCTGTTTACCAAGTAAGCGGTGAATATGCAATGCTAAAAGCAGCCGCTGAAAAAGGATGGTTAGATCACAACGCTGTAATGATGGAACAGTTATTGGCTATAAAAAGAGCAGGGGCTAATATTATTGCAAGTTATTTTGCAAAAGATGTTGTTAAACTAATTGATTAAAACTATTATGAAAATCTACTTTTCACTCTTTCTAATAATACTATTCTTTACAATGAAAACAAACGCACAAGAAGACCCTATCACGGCTTTTATAGAAAAATGGGAAAACTCAAAAAATTATCTTTTGGAAATTATGGAGTTAATGCCAGAGGATAAATACGATTTCAGACCTACTAAACGAGAAATGAGTTTTCGAGAACAGCTAGCACATATACAAGATAATATTATTTGGATTGGGAAAACTCATTTTTCAAAAGAAAAATTTACAAGAAAACGCATAAGTTTTAAGCACGATAGTAAAGAATTCATTAAAAAAGAGCTTATTAAATCTTTCCATGAGATTAAAGTTTTAATTGAAAAAACTCCTCATAACTCATTAAAAGAGAAAGTTAATTTCTTTGCTGGACCTAAAACAAAACTTCAAATGCTCAATTTATTGCAGGATCATTTGACACACCATAGAGGGCAATTAATTGTATATCTTAATTTAAATAATGTTAACCCTCCAGAATATGTTGGTTGGTAATTTTAAGATTACTTAAATTCAAGTGATAAATGCAACTTACTTAGAGTAGTTTTATAGGATGTTTTTTATCATAAGAAAAGAGGAATTCCTTTTTTCGGTAGTAAACAGGTGCTTGATGATTCTATTCATTTTTTCTTGATAAAAAACGAACCAAAAAATCAAGACTTATTTTAAGTTTTTTGAAATACTACAAATATTTTTTCGCTTCCGTATTTTGAGCCACTTCGTTCGCAAAATACTACTTCATCCACCTTCTAAAAAATATTCTTGATTTCTAGCAAAACTTAAAATAGGTCGATAACTAAATGCTGGATAGAAGGAAAATCTTTCTCTGTGAGTATAGTATTTATCGTTAAAAATTATCGAAACCTTGGAGGACAGAGTGAAAAACATAACAAATTATGTTTTGAATGATAGGCTAGGAGATGCAGAGGACGAAATATGATTTTTAGATTCTTCTTTTAAAAGTCTAAAAATACTTATGAAATGCGAAGCATTGGCTTCGCCGAATTTAAATTTGGCAAGCAAATTTTTCATTTCACGAATACCTATTTATAGAAAATAAAAATAACATGAGTAAAAAGTGTCTTTTCTTTTGGTTCGTTTTCTTTGCTTGGGTGGATTCAATAAATAAATGCAACTTTTTGATACATAAAACAATGTTGCTTTTTGTTTATTTTTTTAATCTTCAAACATTTTATGAATTTGTATTAAGTTATAATATTATGCTTAAATTTAACTTTCTAAATCTAAGTACTTCAAATGGGTCTTTTAATTGTATTTGCGCTTGTCTCTATTTTTTTCTCTTTTTTATGTTCTATTTTAGAAGCGGTGCTATTGAGTATTACTCCAACGTATATAAGTGTAAAAAAACAAGAAGGGAAGGGTTTTATCTCTTCTTTAGAAGCACTTAAGAATGATATTGACAAACCTCTTATTGCCATTCTTACAATAAACACTATTGCGCATACCGTAGGAGCTATTTTGGTTGGTGTACAAGCAAAAGTAGCATATGCCAGTTTATATGGATCTTCAACACATACTTTTTTTGGAATAGAAATGACAGAAGATCTAATGGTAGGTATTGTTTCTTCTGTTATGACAATTCTTATTTTGGTATTATCTGAAATTATTCCAAAAACTATAGGAGCTACTTATTGGAAACAATTAACTGCTTTTACCACAAGAGCTCTTCAAATAATAATGTTTCCTTTAAAATGGACGGGGATTCTCTGGCTACTCCAACTTACTACAAAACTTATAGGAGGAAAGCACGCACATGGGTCTGTTTTTAGCAGAGAAGATTTCACGGCCATGGCAGATATTGCTCAAGAAGAAGGTGTATTTCAAGAATCAGAATCTAAAGTGATTAAAAATCTATTAAAATTTGATCAAATTCTCGCCAAAGATATCATGACTCCCAGAACTGTTATGAAATTAGCTTCTGAAGAAACTTCTATTAAAGAATTTTATGAAGCACATCCTAATTTACGTTTCTCAAGGATTCCTATCTATAAAGATACCTCAGATAATATCACTGGGTTTATCCTAAAAGATGTTATGTTAGAAGAAATGATCAACGACCATGGTGCCAATCCATTGTCCAGTATTAAAAGAGACTTGCTTGTTACGGAAAGAAATTTACCAATCCCTCAGCTTTTTGAAAAGTTTATTGAACAAAAGGGTCATATCGCTTTGGTAGTCGATGAATTTGGTTCTGTTAGTGGGCTTGTTACTATGGAAGATGTTATTGAAACGCTTTTAGGACTTGAAATTATGGACGAGAGTGATCATATTGAAGATTTACAAGTATTAGCTCGAAAAAACTGGGAAAACAGAGCAAAAAGACTTGGTATCATAGAAGAAGATAATAACGAAAAATAATGGAAGAAGCGTATCTTAATACACCTGTGGGTACATTGCGAATAAAAGGTGATAAAGAAGGTATTATAGAAATTATCTTCTTAAATGAAGAAATTCCTGAGACCATTGTAATTCCAGAAGTTTTAGAAGACGCTATTTATCAATTAAAAGAGTATTTTGAAAAAAAAAGAACTACTTTTTCTTTTGCATTAAACCTTCAAGGAACCGATTTTCAAAAACGTGTCTGGACAAACTTATTAGATATTCCCTTTGGTAAAACTGCCTCCTATTTAGACATGGCTAAACGCTTAGGAGATCCTAAAGTAATTCGCGCAGCGGCAAGCGCTAATGGGAAAAATCCTATTTCTATTGTTATTCCATGCCATAGAGTTATTGGGAGTGATGGCTCATTAACTGGTTATGGAGGAGGATTGCATCGTAAAAAATGGTTGTTAGAACACGAATCTCCTTCACCTCAACAATCGCTTTTTTAGTTTTGAAATAAAATTCTTAGATTTAAAAAATTTATTTAACTTATGAAATTTATAAAAAAACTACTAAAAGCAATAGTAGGCCTTATAGTTATAGTTGTAATTGCAGCTTATATATTTGATTACGATTATATTTTAAGAGGTATTAGAATTACCTATTTAACTGGCCATAAAACTGCTTTTATAGATGATTATTCATATTTTGACAATCGCACCATCCGAAAAGGGAATAAAACAACTGCATGGAAACTTCATAAAAAATATAATACCTCCCATTTAACTGAAAAACTTAAAAAAACAAATGAAGAATTAGGAACGGTTGCTTTTATGATTATTAAAAATGATAGTATCTGGTCTGAAACTTACTATGATGGTTACGGTATAGATTCTAAAAGTAATTCGTTTTCAATGGCTAAGAGCATTGTTTCTGCAATGCTTGGGAAAGCTATAATACAAGGTCATATTAAAAGCTTAGATCAACCCGTTAGTGATTTCTTTCCAGAATTTTCAGAAGGATTAGCTGCAAAGATGACAGTAGGGGATTTGTCTTCTATGGTCAGCGGACTCAACTGGGATGAACAGTACTACAGTCCATTTTCTATTACTGCCAGAGCCTATTATGATGATGATTTACCCGCTACTATTTTAGGCCTTAAAGTAGTAGACGAACCTGGGAAATCATTTAGATACCTCAGCGGAAATACACAACTATTAGGCATGGTAATAGAGAAAGCTACTGGACTAAAACTTGCAGAATATCTTTCTAAAAATTTCTGGAAACCACTGGGGGCAAAAAATGACGCATTGTGGCAATTAGATGAAAAAGATGGTATTGAAAAAACATATTGTTGTATTGCTAGCAATGCCAGAGATTTTGCTCGATTTGGAAAGTTATATAAAGATTATGGGAAGTGGAATGGGAAACGATTACTCGATTCCGTTTTTATAGCAAAATCTACCCGTCCAAGATTTAAAGATGATCCTATGTATGGGTATGGTTTTTGGTTAGAAAACCACCTAGGGAAAGATATTTTTTATATGCGGGGTATTTTAGGTCAATATGTAATTGTTATCCCTAAAGACAATGTAATAATTGTTAGATTAGGAAAACAACGTGGCCCTAGGCTACAAGGAAAATCTCATCCTTCAGATTTTTATACCTATGTTGAAGAAGCTTATAAAATGTTAGAAAATGCTCCATAAAATAGCACTGGAAAACATCTTGTTTTTAGATATAGAAACAGTTCCTGAAGAAGAGAGTTTTGATGCTCTTACACCCGAAAAAAAAGAATTATGGGAACAAAAAACACAATACCAACGCAAAGACGAATTTACTCCTTCAGCATTTTATGATAGAGGGGGTATTTGGGCAGAATTTGGAAAAATTGTCTGTATCTCTGTTGGGTATTTTGTATTTAAAGGAGACGTGCGAAGTTTTAGAACCACTTCTTTTTATGGAGAAGAACAAAAAATACTCTTGGACTTTAAATCACTTTTAAATACACATTTTAATAAATCGTATCATTTACTCTGTGCGCATAATGGGAAAGAATTTGATTTTCCTTATATCGCAAGGCGAATGATTATTCATCAAATAGACATTCCTTATAAACTCAATCTATTTGGAAAAAAACCATGGGAGGTACAACATCTGGATACGATGGAATTATGGAAGTTTGGCGATTATAAACATTATACTTCTTTAAAATTACTTACTAATATTCTTAATATCCCTTCTCCCAAAGGAGATATAGATGGCAGTCAGGTTCGAGATGTTTTCTATCTCAATAAAGATATTGATAGAATCATTAAGTATTGTGAGAGAGATACCGTTGCAGTTGCTCAAATTTTATTGCGATTAAGAAATGAAGAAATTTTAAATGAGGGAGAAATACTTAATGTATAAGCTAAAAATTAGATTAGAGCATAATGATTAATAAAAAACAAAAAACCCAAGCAAAGCTTGGGTTTTTCTTATCTTAACTTAACCAGTTAAAATGTCAAAATAGTGGTTATCTCTTAATAATTTATTGTCTTATAAATTTCTCTGTCATTATTTCATCACCATCATTTATTTCTAAAATATATACCCCAGGACGTAAGGTGCCTACCTGAATAGTATTCTTACTATCTATAGTTCCTGTTTGTATAGTTTGCCCAACCAGGTTAAAGATTTTATAAGGAGCATTACTAATTGGTCCTAAATTAATATTAATAATACTTCCAGTAACTGGATTAGGAAACATCATAAAATCCCCTTCAAAATCTGATCCTGCTACGGCCGTACTCAAAGATCCTAATCGTTTAATAGTAGAAGCAGTAGATGAAGATGAGTTACTAATTCCTGTTATCTTGACCTGATCTATAAATATCTGATCATTATTACCACTGGCGTCACACTGAAATCTAAATTGTACATTTGTTGGAAACGCAAAATCATTTCTATTAATAGTTACTGTTGATGTGAAGAAAGAGCCATTCTGAAAATCTGCTCCTCTGGCAAAAGTTGCTACTGTAGAAAAGCCTGATCCATCATTGTAACGTACAAAGAAATCTTCTCCATTTTCCATACTATTAGGATAGAAATAAAATTCAATCTCTATAACATCAAAAGCTGATACATCAATGTTATTCAAAGTCATGGAAGATCGAGTTCCTGAATTATCTCTAAGTCTAATAGAAAATGACCCTTCAAAAGAGAATGCTGTATTTATCCTTGCACAATCTCCTCCTCCATCAATCCATCCATCAAAGCCGCTTTCAAAGAAACCTTCGTGCAATACAACATTTTGACCTCCTCCAGAAGTAGGTGTAGTAACATTTACTACATTACTAGCAGAAGAAACATTTCCTGCAGCATCTTTTGCCACTACTGTAAATGAATAAGAAGTTCCTGCTACTAAACCTGTAATAGAAGAAGAAGTTCCTGTTACTTCACCTAAATTAGTAGTTCCTTCAAAAACATCATACGCTGTTACTCCAACATTATCTGTAGAAGCATCCCATGTTAAATCTAAAGATGTTTCTGCAACATTAGAAGCTGTTAAATTTGTTGGTGCAGTTGGTGCTTGTGTATCTGCCGGAGGTGCTCCTGCAGTAAGTTGTATATTATCTACCACCAAATCTCCTTGCCACGAATTTCCAGAAGTTCCTCTGTAACGCAATTGTACCGAGGCTCCTGCAAAAGTATTTAAGTTTACAGACGCATCATTCCAAGCATTGCCTTGATCACCGCTTCTACTCCATATTTCTGTCCAGGTAGTTCCTCCATCTGTACTCGCTTCAAGACGAAGTACTCCTACTGCGTTTCCTGTCATATGATAATTAAAAGTATAGGTAGCTTGCGTCTCTCCACTTAGATCAAAACAAGGCGAATTTAAAATTGCTGTTAGTTGGGGATTATTAGGTGCAGATGTTTCAACATATACATAAAAACTACCTTCAAAAGCTCCAGAAGGACCAGTATTACTGGATGGAGTTGTCCCTGAGCGACGTGTCCAGTCAAAATCATCTCCACTATCTTGAGTCCAGCCACCAAAACCACTTTCAAAGCCCTCTGTATAAGGAAAACTTGTTATGCCTCCACTACATCCGCTTGGGCCTCCACCGGTTCCTTGGGTAGTAATATTTAATGTATTACTACTTGCAGATTCATTTCCGGCTGCATCTTTTGCTACTATTCTAAAATCATAATTAGTATTAGCTGTTAAACCTGTCGCTTGGTAACTGGTCGTTGCCACAGACGTTACTAATACATTGTCTTGAAATACATCGTATCCTGTTACGCCTATATTATCTGTAGAAGCATCCCATGATAAATCTACAGTAGTTTGTGTAATATTAGCACCTATTAAATTTGCAGGTGCACTAGGAGGATCTACATCTACTACAGCTCCATTGGGTGTAAATGATCCTGTAAAAACACCACGCCCATAAGTAGAAGCTATAATTTGATTGTTAGAATTATCACCGCTTACATTCCAGTAATCGAATGAAGTTACACTAGCATCACTCATTCCATTAAATGCCTGCGTCCAAGATGGGGTTGCGTCATTAAAATTAGAAGTTATCCAAACACCTAATTGAGTCCCTAAAATAACTTCGTTTAAATCTAAAGGATTTTGTAAAATGTCTCGTACTGGTAAATTAGGAAGATTTCCTTCTTTATTCTGCCAATTAGCACCTCCATCTGAAGAAGACCATACACTAGGTACTCCATATCTTATAGAAGAAACAGATCCAACAAATGGTGTAGAAATTGTAGTAAATGATGCATTATTATTAGTAACTCCTGTTAAACGCAAGAGTCCTCCGTTAGCCAACCCTACCAGCCACTCGTTATTTGCAAAAGGAGAGGCTCTAAAAGCTGTAGGTTTAGCAGTCAATGCAGCATTGGTAATACTTCCGCTAGAATTAGCTGCTACATTAATGGATCGTATAGCAAAACTAGTTCCCGTCGAGTTATTAGTTAACAACCTATTGGCATCACTGTCATAATCCATTTGATTTACGAAATCTCCTCGGCTTTGGTCATTTGCTAAGGTAGTAGATCCTCCTTGACGCCTTCCTCTTCCATCCCATGGTAGATTAAATCTATAAATAACATTAAAAACAAAAGTGGCTATCATAAATTGTCCATCTTTATCTACAAAAGTGTAGAAACCATCTCCATCTGATAATTCTTCTGACCCATTAATTCCTGGGGAAGCATTTCTAAAAGCTTGACTCCCGTTATCCTGAGCTCCAGCTGTAAAAATACCTACCGTATCACCTGGCCCGTTAGGTCCAATTCCTGCTTTTACATATTGTGTTACATTGTAATTATTATTTCTAACTCCTATAGCAGTACCAGAGTTTTGAGCTGTAGATAAACTGGATGCATAATAAATCCCTCCATCATTTCCAAAAACAGCTTGATTAGAATTTCCAGGCCTAAAAGTCATAGCGTGTTGATCTGCATGAACTAATGGAACAGGTAATGTACTTAAGCCCGGATTGTTAGACCATTTTGAGATCTGAGTCCATGAAGAAGCTCCATTGGTAGATCTAAATAAGTCAATCCCCCCAACATATAATGTATTATCATTACTTGGGTCTACTTCTATCATTAAATCATAGAATGCTTGTCCACGCGTAAAGTCGTTTGCTGAAATTCCATTGTCTGCATCATTAGGTAATCCAGAAGTGGTAAAAGACGAAAATCCGTTAGTTGTACTATAAATATGTACAGGAGTTGTTCCGCTTCCTTGTGTTAATGCATATAATCTATTCGCATTAGAAGATGAAACTGCTATTTCAACTCTGTTAGAATCTGGTAAAGGTGAGGCTGCTGCTTCAGTCCAGGTACTTCCATGGTAGTACTAAAAACTCGACCTCCGCCTCCACCGCCAATACCAGGGGTTGTAATAGTTCCCATCCAAAGACGATTGTCTGCTCCTACTTCAAAATCATTTGGAATATAGTAATAAGTAGTCCCGCTAAAATCAAATTGCATATTAGGAGTTTCTATTCTGTTCCAGCTAGTTCCACCATTAGTAGATCTGTATAATCCTGCAGTTTGTAGCCCAAGCCAGTTAGCCGGGTTAGAGGCATCTCCATATACATGGGCGCCAACCCCTACAAAAAGTTCTGTAGAAGTACCATTATCCCAAGCTACTATATCATTTACATAAAAGATACCTGAGGTAAATAAGTTAGCTGCATTAAAACTAATATCTCCTCCATCTGCAGGAGGTATGTTTAAAGCGGTCCAAGTAGTACCTCCATCTGTAGTTCTATAAACTCCATTTCCTACAACATCACCTGCTGTATATTGTTCTCCGGTACCTACGTCCCAAACATTTAAATTTCTTGGGGCTACTGTTATTGACGAAACTGATAAATTACCAGGTTCTGCTTGTACTCTAGACCAAGAAGATGACACTGATGTAATATTATTATTGACCCATAATCCTCCACTTACACCACCTGCGTATACACGTTGGTTGTTAGCATCATTAGGATCAAAAAGCATTACTCTGGTTCTTCCTCCTATATCATTAGGTCCTCTTTCTATCCAAGGATTATCTACGGCATCACCTGGAGCTCTTTGAATATCAGAACTTTTTAGTCGTTGTTCGAATAGTTTGGCTTGTAAAGCTGTAATTTCTCCGTCTTCTAAACGTCCTGTAGCTGGGTTAATTGTTAATTCCCACATTTGTTCGAAGTACCTGTTTGGAGGAAGCCCTTGGGCTTTTCGCTCTGTTTTTATTGAGCTTTAATGTTTCTTTAAATGGGCTGTTTTTGAGAAAATCAGCATGTTTTTTTCTTAGTGTAGTAACTTCTTCTTCAGATGTAGTTTCTACTTCTTTTTTATCTTGATAATACAGCACGGCAATCACAAATAAGGCTATTATACTAAGTAAGATAGGGATACGTAGTTTTGTTTTCATATGGTAATTACGGTTAATGTTAATAGATTGTTAAATACACGCAAAAATGTTAATTTTTTATCTATAATTTATTCCAACCTATTTTTTTTCGATAAAATACTTATTTTTTAACATTTTAATTACTTTTTCCTACAGGATGTATTTATGAAACAATTATTTATCTCATCTTGAATTAATGTATTTCCGTAAAATTTTTGAGGTTTTTTGACGACTATGTCAATTTTAATTGAATGTATACTGGAAAATGATCACTATATCCCCCTAAATACTTTCTTCCAGAGTAGGTTCTAAATGGATTGTTCTTATATTTTCCTTTCCATTCGGCCAAAAAACGTTCGTCAAAAATATCTGCGTGCGCAAATTGGTGCGTTCCATTTTCAAATTGAAAAAAATTATTAGAAAAAATAATCTGATCGAATAAATTCCATTTAAAATTATAGCTCAAACTACCGCGTTGGTTTGAAATCAATCGTTCCATAGGGTTATATAAATCTGAAGTTAGAAGATGATTTTTAATACTCTCACTATGTGGATCATCATTAAAATCTCCCATAATAATAAAGCCAGGATCGCCTTCTTCAGCTTTTATCTTGTTTAAAATACTTTGAACAACGCTGGCTGCTTCTATGCGTTTTTTTGAAGTTTCATCTACTCCTTTTCTTCTTGATGGCCAATGATTAACTAAGATATGTATACGCTCATTATTTAGCAATCCCTCTACATGGAGTATATCTCTTGTATAATCACGCGTTCCTTTATCATCATATAAAAATAAAGGGACAACTTCTGAATGTGTTACTTCAAAAAATTTCTTTTGATAAATAAGTGCTACATCTATTCCTCTTTCATCTGGAGAATCATAATGAACAAAATCAAACCCTTTTTTTTGAAGGTGTTTAGAATTGATAAGATCACGTACAACTTCTTTATTCTCTACTTCGGCTAATCCAACTATGGCTGGAGATTTTCCGTTTTTGTGATATCCAACATTAGAAATAGCAGTGCTTAGTTTATAAAGTTTTTTAAAATACTTTGCTTCATTCCATTTTTTGAAACCGTCTGGTGTGAAATCATCATCCAATGTATTCTTGTCATCTTTTACATCAAATAAATTTTCCAGATTGTAAAACGCAATAGTATGGATATTTTTTTTGGGTCTATGGAACGGGAATTTCATCTATTTAAAAAAATTTATTTTATTGAGAAATCAAGTAAAAAGTTTAATTATTTTACTCCAATCTTCTATTAGTTTTGGGTCGTTGAATTTTCGATTTCGATAGGTAAGCGAAAAGTTAATTTTATATATACTCCTTTCATGGGATTCATTATTATTCTGAACCTCTAAAATACTAAAATTCAAATCAATCAAATGTTTACCTTTGTACCATAAATTATTTTATGCTCGAGAAGAATACATTAAATTATGAAAAGGTAGTGCTGATAGGTGTTATAAATCAGTCACAAGATGAAATTAAATCAAAAGAATACCTCGACGAACTCGAGTTTCTAACTTATACGGCAGGAGGAGAAGTTTTAAAAAGATTTACTCAAAAAATTGAAATCCCAAATCCTAAAACTTTTATTGGAAGTGGTAAAATGCAAGAGATAGAGGGTTTTATCGATAAGAATGATGTAGGAACTGTTGTTTTTGATGATGAATTAAGCCCTGCTCAACAGAAGAATATTGAACGTATACTACGCTGTAAAATATTAGATAGAACTAGTTTAATTCTTGATATTTTTGCTCAGCACGCACAAACCAGCTATGCCAGGACACAAGTAGAACTTGCTCAATATCAATATTTATTACCAAGATTGACAGGTTTATGGACCCACTTAGAAAGACAACGTGGTGGAATTGGAATGCGCGGACCTGGGGAAACAGAAATAGAAACAGATAGACGTATTGTTAGAGATCGCATTGCGCTTTTAAAGAAAAAATTAGTGGTTATTGATAAACAAATGGCTACGCAACGTGGTAATCGTGGCGCATTGGTTAGAGTTGCATTAGTTGGATATACCAATGTTGGCAAATCTACACTTATGAATGTGATAAGTAAAAGTGATGTTTTTGCAGAAAATAAACTTTTTGCCACCTTAGACACAACTGTTCGAAAAGTAGTAATTGGTAATTTGCCATTTCTATTAAGTGATACTGTTGGTTTTATTAGAAAGCTACCAACACAACTGGTAGAGTCGTTTAAAAGTACATTAGATGAAGTTAGAGAGGCAGATCTTTTATTGCATGTTGTAGACATTTCACATCCAAACTTTGAAGAACACATTGATTCTGTAAATACTATTTTATCTGAAATAAAGTGTCAGGAAAAGCCAACTATTATGGTTTTTAACAAAATAGATGCTTACACCCATCAAACCATAGATGAAGACGATTTGGTAACTGAAAAAACCAAATTACATTATACTTTAAATGATTGGAAAGCAACCTGGATGAGTAAGATAGGTGATAATGCTTTGTTTATTTCTGCTATCAATAAAGAAAATCTCAACGATTTTAGAGATCGTGTTTATAAAGAAGTTCGTGAAATTCATATAACACGTTTTCCATATAATCATTTTTTATATCCAGAAAATTGTGAATATAAAGAACAGAGTTAAACCTTACTTAATTTTTTCTATCTAAAGAAATAGACAAATCTTATCTTTTACTTATGAAAAAGAAACTCTTCATTTTATATTTAATAACTATTATTACTTTTTCATGTAATGAAGAAAATAATACAACTCCTGAAATAGAAATCCCTAATGCTTCTATAATGAAAGTAATGCCTCTGGGAGCTTCTAGGGTCGCAGGAAGAAGACCTTCTCATGAAAGCTTTCGATTTTATTTGTGGGAAGATCTTATTGAAAACAATTTAGATATTGATTATATAGGTACATTTACTGATAATGCTTCGTATCCTACTGTTAATGGAAATGAGTTCACTGAAAGAGAACATCAGGGCAGAGGAGGATTGACTTCGGGTCAAATTTTAGAGGCACTTCCAAATTGGATAGATGAAGCTGGTATTCCTGATATTGTATTATTTAGCTCTCCTGCCGGAAACGATGGTTTATAGGGTTTACCTTTTGAGGATGCCATAACAAATATTAATGCAATTATTGATATTTTTCAAGCTGAAAACCCCAATGTTATTATTATCATAGAGCAATCTGCACCTCCACGTGCTGGAAATACTGAGCTTTTAACTGGTCTGAATATGTTACATGCAGAAGTATTGAATATAGCCAGCCAGCAGACCACAGCCACTTCTAGCGTAATTCCAGTAGATATGTTTATTGGTTTTGATATTGATTTGATGTTAGCTGATGCAGTGCATTATAATGAAGCTGGTGCTGCTTTTATAGCTTCGAGATTTAGAGGTTTTAGAAGGTATTTTAGAATAATTAAGCCTTTGAGATATACAATCATAATAACTTAATGGTAATAAATTGATCGCTTAATATTAATAATGAACTAAAAAATATAATTAAAACAATAGTGTATAACTGAAACTGCCACTTTAATCGATATTTTTTACTGGTAATATAGATTAAATAAAATAAAAAGCCAGTAACTATTAATGGTAATGTATACTTGCCAATACCCATTACTTCACTTATTCTCGCTTCATCGTTTGAGTTAAAATAACTAATTATTGCAGCCATTAATCGCGTATAAAATGCAGTAAAAAGAAAAGGATACCAATGTTTTTTCCATCCTTTTTTATTAAAATAAAAGAAAACAACGATTGCTTGTAAAACTGTAATCAAAGGTCCTGAAGCACTTATTAGAGTAGCATGTAATTGAGTTTTATATGCCCCAGATTTCAAATAAACAGTGTTTAATGTCATTCCAACATCATACCCTAAGCTTTTACCAGTAATCCAGTGAGAAAATTCATGAATCATCCAGGTAAATAAAACAGCGATTAAACTACTTATACTATAAATAGCATATTCCTTTTTTAACATATAACTTCTCTTTTATTTTCAAGAGCAAAACTCATTACTTTTTTTTGATGAAGAGTAGACAATAAGCCGACAAAAACACGTCAATTTATAAAAAATTAAAAGGTAACTTAAAAAAGTTCAATTGTTCTTTTTCAATTCGAATTGCAGTTCTGATAACTATTAAGACATTCAAGAATATCATAAAGAATAGTGTTCCTAATAGTAATGGGAAGGAAAATCTAAAAGCTATCTGTAGAAAAGGGGCTATTATTAGCGATAAACATAAAACAATGGTCCATATAAGTTGAAAATTAATCAGTTGTTTTCCAACTTGAGTTATTAGAGATGATTTTTTCTTGTATCTACGCCATAAAATAAATGGAAATAACACATTTCCAAAAGGAATTATAAAAAAAGAGAATACCGATAAATTAATGTATTTTAAATTTAATTTATCGGTATTTCTATAATTAATATCAGTTACTTTTAAAACTGAAGATTCAACTTCTAAAGCCACTGATAAGGCTTTCAAAGTATGGCCTTTCAATTCTTGTTTATTGTCAGACTCAATACGCTGAATGGTTCGTACAGACAAACCAGATTTTTCAGCTAATTCATTTTGAGTATATCCTAATTGTTTTCTAAGTGCTTTTACCTTTAAACCTGAGTTCGATTAATATTTAAGTAGATTTTATGAGTAAAAAAGATAGATT
>CAYMDH010000061.1:0-16247 GCA_964389205.1 uncultured Flavobacteriaceae bacterium | reverse complement strand
CAATCGGAAATCGCCTTGGTATAATCAGAGGATGGGAATCTAACTGGTACGGAGGTAATGACTACGGTGACAAGCTTGCCGAAGACGATAAGATAAGAAAATATGTTCATGCTCGTCTATCTAAAGCGAGTGTTTCTAGAGTAATCATTGAGAGAACTTTAAAACTTGTAACCGTTACTATCACCACGGCTCGACCAGGTATCATTATTGGTAAAGGTGGCCAGGAGGTAGATAAGTTGAAAGAAGAACTTAAGAAGATTACTGAAAAGGAAGTTCAGATCAATATTTTTGAGATTAAAAGACCAGAACTTGATGCAAATTTAGTAGCTGCAAGTGTTGCGCGTCAAATTGAAAGTAGAATTTCATATAGACGTGCTATTAAAATGGCTATAGCAGCAGCTATAAGAATGAATGCTGAAGGAATTAAAATTCAGATTTCAGGTCGATTGAACGGAGCAGAGATGGCACGTTCAGAATCTTATAAAGATGGTAGAATTCCATTATCAACCTTTAGGGCTGATATTGATTACGCATTACATGAAGCGCATACTACATATGGTAGGCTTGGAATAAAAGTGTGGATCATGAAAGGTGAGGTTTATGGTAAAAGAGAATTATCTCCATTAGTTGGAATGTCCAAAAAACAAGGAGGTAAATCTAATTCTGGTAATAATAATGCCGGTGCTAAAAAAGCTCGTCGAAGAAAGTAATTTTTAAAGAAAAAGGAAATGTTACAGCCAAAAAGAACCAAGTATCGTAAAATGCAAAAGGGCCGTATGAAAGGGAACTCTGAAAGAGGACACCAACTTTCAAATGGTATGTTTGGTATTAAATCTTTGGATTCTTCTTTTATAACAGCTCGTCAAATAGAAGCGGCTCGTGTTGCAGCGACTCGTTTTATGAAAAGAGAAGGGCAATTATGGATTAAGATTTTCCCAGATAAGCCAATTACAAAGAAACCTTTAGAAGTACGTATGGGTAAAGGTAAAGGTGCTCCAGAATACTGGGCAGCTGTTGTAAAGCCAGGAAGAATAATGTTTGAAGTAGGTGGTGTGCCAATAGATATTGCTAAAGAAGCATTGCGTTTGGCAGCTCAAAAACTTCCAGTTAAAACTAAATTTATTGTAGCAAGAGATTTTGCAGCTTAATTGTATAATTATGAGACAATCAGAAATTAAAGAATTATCTACTGCTGAGCTACAAGAAAAGCTTGGTGAGTTCAAAAAGAGTTATGCAGATTTAAAAATAGCTCATTCTGTAACACCTCTTGAAAACCCTCTTCAACTTAGAAAAGTAAGAAGATCGGTAGCCAGAGTTGCAACAGAGCTAACAAAAAGAGAATTACAATAATTCGATTCTGCTTAAAGATGGAAAAAAGAAATTTAAGAAAAGAAAGAGTAGGAGTTGTTACAAGTAACAAAATGCAGAAATCTATAGTGGTTTCTGAAGTAAAACGAGTAAAACATCCTATGTACGGTAAGTTCGTGTTAAAAACAAAGAAATATGTTGCGCACGACGAAACGAACGATTGCAATATTGGAGATACAGTAAAAATAATGGAAACACGTCCATTGAGTAAATCTAAATGTTGGAGATTAGTTGAAATCATTGAAAGAGCTAAGTAATTATGGTACAGCAAGAATCTAGATTAAAAGTAGCTGACAATACAGGGGCAAAAGAAGTTTTGACCATTCGTGTTCTCGGCGGAACAAAAAGAAGATATGCTTCTGTAGGTGATAAAATTGTGGTTTCTGTTAAAGATGCAACTCCAAATGGAGGTGTTAAAAAAGGACAGGTTGCAACTGCAGTAGTAGTTCGTACTAAAAAAGAAGTAAGAAGACCTGATGGCTCTTACATTCGTTTTGATGACAACGCATGTGTGCTTTTAAACCCAACAGGAGAGATGATTGGTACTCGTGTATTTGGACCAGTTGCCAGAGAACTTAGGGATAAGCAATTTATGAAAATTGTATCATTAGCACCTGAGGTGCTTTAATACATTATTAAAATGATAAAGCTAAAAATAAAATCAGGAGATACAGTAAAAGTAATTGCTGGAGATCATAAAGGATCTGAAGGAAAAGTACTTACTGTATTTCGTGAAAAGAATAAAGCCATTGTTGAAGGATTAAACATGGTCTCTAAACATGAGAAACCAAGTGCAAAGAATCCACAAGGTGGTATTATAAAGAAAGAAGCTCCTATTCATATTTCAAACTTGTCTTTGATAGATGATAAATCTAAAGAAACGACAAGAGTTGGTTTTGAAGTGAGAGATGGTAAGAAAGTGAGAATATCTAAGAAGTCTAAAGAAGTACTATAGTTATGGCTTATATTCCAAGATTAAAAGGAGAGTATAAAGATCGAGTGATCAAGGCTCTTATAGAAGAATTCGGATACAAGAATATCATGCAAGTTCCGAAACTTGAGAAAATAGTTGTTAGCCGTGGAGTTGGTGCTGCAGTTTCAGATAAAAAGTTAATCGACTATTCAATAGACGAGATAACTAGAATAACTGGACAAAAAGCAGTTTCAACGATGTCTAAAAAGGATGTTGCTAGTTTTAAACTACGTAAAGGAATGCCTATAGGTGTAAAGGTTACGTTAAGAGGTGAGCGTATGTTTGAATTTTTAGATAGATTAATCACTTCTGCTTTGCCTAGAGTTAGAGATTTTCAAGGTATCAAAGCTACAGGTTTTGATGGTAGAGGAAATTACAATTTAGGTATTACTGAACAAATTATTTTCCCTGAGATTGATATTGATAAGGTGAATAAGATAGCAGGTATGGATATAACGTTTGTAACATCGGCTAATACCGATAAGGAAGCGAAATCATTATTAAGTGAATTAGGTTTACCTTTTAAAAAGAATTAAGAGATGGCTAAAGAATCAATGAAAGCCCGTGAGGTTAAGAGACAAAAAATGGTTGATAAATATGCTGAAAAACGTAAAGCTTTAAAAGAAGCTGGTGATTATGAAGCATTGCAAAAGCTGCCTAAAAATGCCTCACCTGTACGTTTACACAATCGTTGTAAATTGACAGGGAGACCAAAGGGGTACATGCGCACATTTGGAATATCTCGTGTAACATTCAGAGAAATGGCTAACCAAGGTTTGATACCTGGAGTTAAAAAAGCAAGTTGGTAAAATTATAAATTGGTTTCAGGTTTGATTAATAAATGTCAAAAACCGATACCGCAAATTAATAACTATGTATACAGATCCAATAGCGGATTATTTAACAAGAATTAGAAATGCGAGTAGTGCAGGCCATAGAGTGGTTGAAATACCAGCTTCTAAATTAAAGAAAAATATAACTAAAATATTATTCGATCAAGGATATATTTTAAGTTATAAATTCGAAGACAATAACGTACAAGGGATTATCAAGATAGCTCTTAAATACGATAGATTAACAAAAGAGCCTGTAATTAGAAAGATACAACGTATCAGTAAGCCAGGTTTACGTAAATATGCTGGTTTTCAAGACCTCCCAAGAGTATTAAATGGTTTGGGAATTGCAATTGTTTCTACTTCGCATGGAGTAATGACAAGCAAGCAAGCTAAGAATGAAAATGTTGGCGGAGAAGTATTGTGTTACGTTTACTAAAATAATAAAGACAAAAAGAAATGTCAAGAATAGGTAAAAGTCCAATAAGTATTCCAGAAGGTGTCACTATTACTATAGATAACAACATTGTTACTGTAAAGGGTAAATTAGGTGAGTTATCTCAAGAAATAGGAGAAAGCGTTCAGGTAAAGCAAGAAGATGGGCAAATCGTTTTAGAAAGAGCATCAGAATCTAAAGATCACCGAGCTAAGCACGGATTATACAGATCTTTATTAAATAATATGGTTACTGGTGTTAGTACTGGTTTTACTAAAGAATTAGAATTAGTAGGAGTAGGGTACAGAGCAAGTAATCAAGGTCAGAAATTAGAATTAGCTTTAGGCTTTTCTCATAATATTGTTTTTGAGTTAGCGCCAGAAATAAAGCTAGAGACAATTTCTGTAAAAGGTAAAAATCCAATCGTTAAATTAACATCGCATGACAAACAATTAGTAGGTCATGTGGCTGCGAAAATTCGTTCTTTCAGAAAACCCGAACCTTACAAAGGAAAAGGAGTTAAATTTGTAGGAGAACAATTGAGAAGAAAAGCAGGTAAATCAGCTTAATAATTAGCAAAATGGCATTATCAAAGACTGAAAGAAGACAGCGTATCAAGAATAGAATCAGAAAGATTGTTTCTGGAGATTCTAACAGGCCTCGTTTGGCAATCTTTAGAAGTAATAAAGAAATTTACGCTCAGATAATAGATGATACAACAGGTGTTACTTTGGTAGCAGCATCATCTAGAGATAAAGAAATCAACAAGGCTAAAGGAACAAAAATTGAAAAAGCGGCCTTAGTTGGAAAAGCAGTAGCAGAGAAAGCTGCTAAAGCTGGAGTTGAAACAATAGCTTTCGATAGAGGTGGATACTTATATCATGGAAGAATAAAATCATTAGCAGAAGGAGCTAGAGAAGGCGGACTTAAATTCTAAGACATTATGTATCAGAAGTATAAAAATATAGAATTAGTAAAACCAAGTGGTCTTGAGTTAAAAGATAGATTAGTTGGTGTACAAAGAGTTACTAAAGTTACTAAAGGTGGTAGAGCATTTGGTTTTTCTGCGATCGTAGTAGTAGGAGATGAAAACGGTGTAGTTGGTCAAGGACTTGGTAAATCTAAAGAAGTTGCTGATGCAATAGCAAAAGCAGTAGAAGATGCTAAGAAAAATTTAGTTCGTATCCCTTTAAATAAAGCTACATTGCCACATGAGCAAAAAGGAAAATATGGAGGAGCAAGAGTATACCTTCAACCAGCATCTCATGGTACTGGAGTAATTGCAGGTGGAGCGGTAAGAGCTGTATTGGAAGCTTTAGGAGTACATGATGTATTGTCTAAATCACAAGGTTCTTCGAATCCTCATAATGTAGTAAAAGCTACTTTTGATGCTTTATTACAATTAAGAGGAGCTAAAACAATAGCAAATCAAAGAGGTATTTCTTTAGAAAAAGTTTTTAAAGGATAAATCAAGGATAAACGATGGGAAAGATTAAAGTTATACAAGTTAGAAGCAGCATCAACCGTTCTCAGAATCAAAAGAGAACTTTAGAGGCACTTGGGCTTAGAAAAATGGGTCAAACTGTCGAGCATGATGCTACGCCAGTAATCCTTGGTATGGTAAATAAAGTTAAACACTTAGTTTCTGTAGAAGAAGCCAAATAAAAATATTATGAATTTAAGTAATTTACAACCAGCAGAAGGTTCAGTTCATAAAGACGGTAAACGAGTAGGAAGAGGACAAGGGTCTGGAAAAGGTGGTACTGCAGCTAGAGGACACAAAGGTGCAAAATCACGTTCTGGTTACTCTAAGAAAATCGGTTTTGAAGGAGGGCAAATGCCACTTCAAAGACGTGTTCCTAAATTTGGTTTTAAGAACATTAACCGAAAAGAATATGTTGGCATCAATCTTAGTAAGTTGCAAGAGATGGTAGATAACGGAATTATTAAAGATACTGTTGATATCAATACTTTTGTAGAAACAAGATTGGCCAAGAGAACAGAAATGGTTAAGATTTTAGGTGGAGGAGAATTAAAATCTAAATTAAAAGTATCGGTTCATAAATTTACAGCAAGTGCAAAAGCAGCTATTGAAGCAGCAGGAGGAGAAGCGGTAACTTTATAATTTAAAAAAAACCATGAAGAAATTTATTGAGACATTTCGCAATATTTGGAAAATAGATGAACTAAGAAACAGAATTATTGTTACTCTAGGTTTGTTGTTAGTGTACCGTTTCGGTGCTCATGTAGTTCTTCCTGGTATTGATTCAGTTGAATTAGCAGAATTAGGAAACAGAACAGATGGTGGAGGTTTACTAGGAATACTAAATGCATTTACTGGTGGAGCGTTTGCAAATGCTTCTGTTTTTGCATTAGGTATTATGCCTTATATATCTGCATCTATTGTAGTTCAACTTATGGGTATTGCAGTTCCATATCTTCAGAAGTTGCAAAAAGAAGGAGAAAGTGGTAGAAGAACTATTAATCAAATAACAAGATGGTTGACTATTGGAATATGTATTATTCAAGCACCAGCTTACTTATATGGTTTAGGAGCATTAGGAGTTCCAGATAGTGCTTTTATCTTAGGAAAAGGGTTAGATTTTATAATACCATCAGTTATTATCTTAGTTACAGGAACTATTTTTGCCATGTGGTTAGGAGAGAAAATAACAGACAAAGGGATCGGAAATGGTATATCACTTCTTATTATGGTAGGTATTATTGCCTCACTTCCAATTTCTTTTGCGCAAGAATTTGATTCTGCAGTAAACCAGAATAATGGTGGCTTGATGAAAATTCTAATAGAATTAGTAATTTGGTTTGTAGTGATTTTAGCATCTGTACTATTGGTAATGGCAACACGTCAAATACCGGTTCAATACGCTAGAAGAACTGCTTCAGGAGGTTATGAAAAGAACATTTTTGGTTCTAGACAATATATTCCATTAAAACTAAATGCTTCAGGAGTAATGCCAATCATATTTGCTCAAGCCATTATGTTTGCACCTGCAGCTATAGGAGGTATAGGAGCTATAAAAGATACAGCTACTGGACAATGGTTACAAACGAAGTTTAGTAATATTTTTGGATTAGAATACAATCTGCTTTTTGCATTTTTAATTATTGTTTTTACGTATTTCTATACAGCGATTACAGTACCAACAAATAAAATGGCAGATGATCTTAAAAGAAGCGGAGGATTTATTCCAGGTATACGACCAGGAAAAGAAACTTCAGATTATCTAGATAAAATAATGTCATTAATTACATTTCCAGGATCTGTCTTTCTAGCATTGATAGCTGTATTACCAGCTGTTGTAGTAAAGCTAATAGGAATACAACAAGGATGGGCATTGTTTTATGGAGGAACATCGCTTCTTATTATGGTAGGAGTTGCTATCGATACTATGCAACAAGTAAATTCTTATTTGTTAAATAGACATTATGATGGTTTAATGAAAACTGGTAAAAATAGAAAAGTAGTTGCATAAAATTTTATATGGCAAAACAAGCAGCAATAGAACAAGACGGAACCATTATAGAAGCATTGTCTAACGCAATGTTTAGAGTAGAATTAGAAAATGGTCATGTGGTAACAGCACATATCTCTGGAAAAATGCGTATGCATTATATTAAATTATTACCAGGTGATAAGGTGAAATTAGAAATGAGCCCGTATGATCTGTCTAAAGCAAGAATTACATATAGATATTAAAGAATAGTTAGATGAAAGTAAGAGCATCACTAAAAAAGAGAAGTCCCGAGTGCAAAATTGTGCGTCGTAAGGGAAGATTATACGTAATCAACAAAAAGAATCCTAGGTTTAAACAAAGACAAGGGTAAGTTATGGCAAGAATCGCAGGAGTAGATATACCAAAGCAAAAAAGGGGTGTTATTGCATTAACCTATATATTTGGAATCGGTAAAAGTAGAGCAAAAGAGCTTTTAGAGAAAGCTCAAGTAAGTGAAGATACAAAAGTATCAGATTGGAATGACGACGAAATAGGCCGTATTCGTGATGCTGTGTCTACATACAAAATTGAAGGAGAACTACGTTCGGAAGTTCAATTGAGTATTAAACGCTTAATGGATATCGGATGTTATAGAGGTATTCGTCATAGATCTGGTCTTCCATTAAGAGGGCAGAGAACTAAGAACAACTCTAGAACTAGAAAAGGAAAAAGAAAAACGGTTGCTAATAAGAAAAAAGCAACTAAATAATAAGTAGCGTACTATGGCAAAGTCAAATACAAAAACTTCCAAGAAGCGTAAAGTTGTCGTTGAATCAGTTGGAGAAGCACATGTTTCTGCAACGTTCAATAACATTATTATATCTCTTACTAATAAAAAAGGAGATGTGATTTCATGGTCGTCGGCTGGAAAAATGGGATTTAGAGGTTCAAAAAAGAACACTCCTTATGCTGCTCAAACAGCTGCAGAAGATGCTGCGAAAGTAGCACAAGAAGCAGGTTTGAGAAAAGTAAAGGTGTATGTTAAAGGTCCTGGTAACGGAAGAGAATCTGCAATACGTACCTTGCATAATGCAGGTATCGAAGTTACAGAAATCATTGATGTTACTCCATTACCACATAATGGATGTCGTCCACCAAAGAGAAGAAGAGTTTAATTAATCATTTATATAAAAAACGGGATGATTTAACGATTATCGAAGGATAGCCTTAATTCATAATCCATCCCTATTAATTTTTTTAAGTATGGCAAGATACAGAGGTCCAAAAACCAAAATTGCTCGAAAATTCGGAGAAGCCATTTTTGGGGACGATAAATCTTTTGAAAAAAGAAATTATCCTCCCGGTCAACATGGTAACAACCGTAGAAGAGGTAAAAAATCCGAGTATGCTGTCCAGTTAATGGAGAAGCAAAAAGCGAAATACACTTACGGTATTTTAGAGCGTCAATTTAGAAACATTTTCGAAAAAGCGAATAGTAGTAAAGGAGTTACTGGTGAAGTACTTTTACAATTATGTGAGTCTCGATTAGATAATGTAGTTTACAGAATGGGAGTTTCTCCAACTAGAAGAGGTGCACGTCAATTGGTATCTCACCGTCATATTACGGTTAATGGAGAGATTGTCAACATTCCATCATATGCACTTAAAGTAGGAGATGTGGTAGGAGTAAGAGAAAAATCTAAATCTTTAGAGGCTATTGAAAATTCATTGGCAGCAAATAGTTCTGTTTATGAATGGATTAGTTGGAATACAGAAAAAAAGGAAGGTACATTTGTTACTGTTCCTGAAAGGATTCAAATTCCTGAGAATATCAAAGAACAATTAATCGTCGAGTTATACTCTAAATAATAAACCAGACAGCAGTCATATTATGGCAATATTCAATTTTCAAAAACCTGATAAAGTTATAATGATCGATTCTTCAGATTTCGAAGGGAAATTCGAATTTCGCCCTTTGGAACCTGGATATGGATTGACCATTGGTAACGCTTTACGTAGAGTCCTTCTTTCTTCTTTAGAAGGTTTTGCGATTACATCTGTTAGAATAGATAAAGTAGAGCATGAATTCTCTACAATTTCTGGAGTTGTAGAAGATGTTACTGAGATCATTCTTAACTTAAAACAGGTTCGTTTTAAGAGACAAATAGAAGATATTGATAATGAAACAGTATCCATTTCAGTAGGAGGTAAAGAACAACTTACAGCTGGAGATTTTCAGAAGTTTATATCAGGTTTCCAAGTATTAAATCCCGATTTGGTGATTTGTAATATGGAAACTGGAGTAAATATCAATATGGAAGTTACTATCGAAAAAGGTAGAGGATATGTTCCAGCTGAAGAAAACAAGAAAGCAAATGCTCCTTTAGGAACTATAGCAACAGATGCTATTTTTACACCTATTAAGAATGTAAAATACAGTATCGAAAACTTTCGTGTAGAACAAAAAACTGACTACGAAAAATTAGTTTTTGAAATAGTAAGTGATGGTTCTATACATCCGAAAGACGCCTTAACTGAAGCAGCTAAAACATTAATTCATCATTTCATGTTATTCTCAGATGAGCGTATAACATTAGAGGCTGATGAAATTGCACAGACAGAAACATATGATGAAGAATCACTTCATATGAGACAATTGCTTAAAACAAAGCTTGTTGATATGGATCTTTCAGTTCGTGCTTTAAATTGTTTAAAAGCAGCAGAGGTAGATACATTAGGAGACTTAGTTTCTTTTAATAAAAATGATTTGATGAAGTTCCGTAATTTTGGAAAGAAATCTTTAACAGAACTAGAAGAATTAGTGAATGTAAAAGGATTGAGTTTCGGTATGGATCTTTCAAAATATAAGTTAGATAAAGACTAGTTTGTAAAGTAGTCTAAAAGGATTTAATAATGAGACACGGAAAGAAATTTAATCATTTAGGAAGAAAAAAAGCACATCGCAGCGCTATGCTATCGAATATGGCTTGTTCCCTAATTGAGCATAAACGTATCAATACAACGGTAGCTAAGGCCAAAGCTTTAAAACAATTTGTAGAGCCTTTAGTTACTAAGTCAAAAGAAGATACAACTCATAACCGAAGAATAGTTTTTGGTTATTTGAGAAACAAGCTTGCAGTAGCAGAACTTTTTAGAGATGTTGCAGTAAAAGTTGGAGATCGACCTGGAGGATACACAAGAATAATAAAGCTTGGTAATCGTCTTGGAGATAATGCTGAAATGGCGCTTATAGAACTTGTTGATTATAATGAGATTTATAATGCAGGAAAACCAGCTAAGAAGAAATCGACAAGAAGAGGTAGAAGCAAAAAAACAGCAGAAGCTGTTGAGGCTTTAGTAGAAACACCGGAAACGGAAGCACCTGAAGTAGAAACGAAAGAAGCTCCGAAAGAAGAAAAATAATGATATTTATTTCATTACATAGCAAAAGGATAAACGTTTTAGTTTATCCTTTTTTTTATGCTATTTTTGCACTTAATAATTTCAAATAGTAACACAAAACATAACTTAAAAGTATGAAATACAAAACCCGAAAAAAAGCTATAATTCTTTTAGCAGACGGTACTATTTTTCATGGAAAAGCAGTAGGCGGTGAAGGAAAAGCATTTGGAGAAGTTTGTTTTAATACAGGAATGACAGGGTATCAAGAGATCTTCACAGATCCGTCTTACTTTGGGCAAATAATGGTAACCACCAATGCTCATATAGGAAACTATGGAGTGAGTGAAGAAGAAATGGAATCAGATACCATTAAGATAGCAGGGTTGGTTTGTAAAAACTTTAGTTATAATGAATCAAGACCCTCAGCTACAGGTTCATTAGAGAGTTTTTTCAATAAGAATAACTTTTTTGCAATATCAGATGTAGATACTAGGGCTTTGGTGAGTTATATTAGAGATAATGGAGCAATGAATGCGGTTATTACTACAGAAGTTGATGCTATAGAAGAATTAAAAAAAGAATTGAATGAAATTCCTGCGATGAATGGCTTGGAGTTGGCGTCAAAAGTGTCTACTAAAAAACCATATTATTACGGAGATGAAAAGGCATCTCTTAAAGTAGCTGCCTTAGATATAGGAATTAAAAAAAATATACTTAGAAACTTAGCAAAAAGAAATATTTATATAAAAGTGTTTCCATATGATACATCATATGACGAAATGAGTGCTTGGAATCCAGATGGATATTTTCTTTCTAATGGACCTGGAGATCCAGAACCTTTAGTAAAAGCTCAAGAATTAGCAAAAGAAATTATTAAAAGAGATCAGCCTTTGTTTGGGATATGCTTGGGGCACCAAGTAATAGCTTTAGCAAATGGAATAGCTACTTATAAAATGCATAATGGGCATAGAGGAATTAATCATCCTGTGAAAAATCTACTAACGGGAAAAGGGGAGATTACTTCACAAAACCATGGTTTTGCCATTAATAGAGAAGAAACAGAAGCAAATGCTGAAATAGAAATAACACATGTACACCTCAATGATGATACGGTAGCTGGAATTCGTATGAAAAACAAAAACTGTTTTTCGGTACAATATCATCCAGAGGCAAGCCCAGGTCCAAATGATGCTTCTTATCTCTTTGATCAATTTTTAGAAAACATAACGAAACATAAAGAACAAAAAGTATGAGTATCATTGTAAGTGTACACGCAAGACAAATTTTAGATTCAAGAGGAAATCCAACTGTAGAAGTTGATGTAATTACCGAAACAGGAACAATGGGTCGCGCCGCTGTTCCATCTGGAGCTTCTACAGGAGAACACGAAGCAGTTGAGTTACGTGATGGAGGAAACTCTTATATGGGGAAAGGGGTGTCTAAAGCAATAGATAATGTAAATAATATTATTGCGGAAGAGATTCTAGGGACTTCTGTTTTTGAACAAAATTATATCGATCAATTAATGATTGATATAGATGGTACTCCAAATAAATCAAAATTAGGAGCCAATGCTATTTTGGGTGTTTCATTAGCAACAGCTAAAGCAGCGGCTAATGAATTAATGATTCCTTTGTATCGTTACATAGGGGGTGTGAGTGCAAATACGTTACCGGTACCTATGATGAATATCATAAATGGAGGCTCTCATTCTGACGCTCCTATTGCATTTCAAGAATTTATGGTAATGCCTGTGAAAGCAAATAGTTTTACACACGCTATGCAAATGGGTACAGAGATCTTTCATAACCTTAAAAAAGTATTACACGATCGTAATTTAAGTACAGCTGTAGGAGATGAAGGAGGATTTGCACCAGTTTTAGATGGCACTGAAGATGCTTTAGATACAATCATTAAGGCCATAGGAAATGCTGGTTATAAGGCAGGAGACGATGTTATGATAGCTTTAGATTGTGCAGCTGCAGAGTTTTATGTAGATGGTAAATATGATTATACAAAGTTTGAAGGAGATAAAGGAGCTGTAAGAAGCTCGGAAGAGCAGGCACAGTACTTGGCAGATTTGAGTGCGAAATACCCAATAATTTCTATTGAAGATGGAATGGATGAAAACGATTGGGATGGTTGGAAAGCCTTAACAGATAAAGTTGGAACTAAAGTACAATTAGTAGGAGATGACTTATTTGTTACTAATGTAGAACGATTATCAAGAGGAATAGAAAATGACATTGCAAATTCTATACTTATAAAAGTAAACCAAATAGGGACACTTACAGAAACGATAGCAGCTGTTAATATGGCACATAATGCTGGCTATACTTCAGTAATGTCACATCGTTCTGGTGAAACAGAAGATAATACAATTGCAGATTTAGCTGTTGCATTAAACACAGGGCAAATTAAAACAGGTTCTGCTTCTCGTTCAGATAGAATGGCAAAATACAATCAATTGTTGCGAATAGAAGAAGAACTTGGTAATGTTGCTTATTATCCAAAAGAGAAAGCATTTAAAATCAAATAATAAAAATATATTTAGTTGTTTTTTTAATTACCCTTTTCTAAAATAGAAAAGGGTTTTTTATTACCATAGTATTAAAAAATGAACTCGTGCATTAAATAATGTTTAGTGATGCAATTACATTAAAACTTAATTAGTAACTTGTTAGAATAAGTTTATATAATCAAGAAAATATCAAATTTGAAAACTAACTTTCTTTTTGTTGCTGCAGAAAACGATGGTATTCCTAACTGTAAGGCTGGAGTAATGGCAGACGTGGTTAGAGATGTTCCTCGTGAAATAGCAAAGAAAGGAGACACCGTTTCTGTACTGACACCTTCGTATAATAGATTGCATCTTAAAGGGAGATTAATAAAAGAAATTGTTTTTTTATTTAGAGGAAAAAAAGAAACAGTTTCATTATATGAAGTACCTCCTAAAAAAAGTATAGAAAATATTAAGCATTATGTACTTCATCATCCAAAAATTACAGAAGGTAACATAGCACATATTTATCATCATGACGAAGAAGAACCTTTTCATAATGATGCAAATAAGTTTGTATTATTTTCTGAAGCAGTTTCAGAATGTGTAAGACAAAATATTTTTGAAAATATAGATATCATTCATTTGCATGACTGGCACACTTCTTTTTTATTAATACTTAGAAAATTTCACCCGAGGTATAGCATTCTAAAAAATATCAGAGTTGTTTTCTCTATTCATAATCTGGCCATACAAGGTATACGTCCTTTTAAAGATAATATATCGTCTTTGAATGCCTGGTTTCCAGAACTTGAATATGATGAAGAAAAATTACTTGACGAACGCTATCCAGATTGTATTAATTTGATGGCAGTTGGAATTCGTTTTGCAGATATTGTTCACACTGTATCTCCTTCTTATAAAGAAGATATTTTAAGGCCTAGTAACTTTCCAGAATTCATAGGAGGAGAAGGGCTAGAAACCGATTTAAAAAAAGCAAATGAAGAACAACGGCTTTTTGGAATCTTAAATGGATGTAATTATCAAAATATCAGAATCCCTGAAAAGAATAAATTATTTATTAATATTTTAAAAGGATTATTTACTTGGTTGCAAGAACCTTATAAAAAATACAAAGCAGATTATTTAATTCATACAGGAGAAAAAACAACCAACCTTATAACAAAGCCTCCAGCATTTATAGTGAGTAGTGTAGCTAGACTTACAGAGCAAAAGTTTTTTTACTTTAAAAGATCTCCAGAGGTATTAGAAATGATATTGAAAGAGTTAAAAACGATGAATGGTATATTTATATTATTAGGAACGGGAGTTCCTGAGTATGAAGAGCTATTTAGAAGATTGAGCTATGATCATGAGAATTTTATATTTGTCAATGGTCAATCAGAAGATATCATAGATTCAATTTATTATGAATCTAATTTATACTTAATGCCAAGTTTATTTGAACCTTGTGGCATAAGTCAAATGCTGGCAATGAGAAATGGACAACCTTGTCTTGTTCATAATACTGGAGGGTTAAAAGATACTGTAAAACACTTAGAAACAGGGTTTAGTTTTGATGGCGATACAATTGATGAAAAAATGGCTGATTTTGTCAATTCTTTTTATCAAATGACGACTATTTATAATAGCGAACCAAAAAAATGGAAGAAAATATGTGAAGCTGCTATGAAAGAACGATTCACATGGGAAAGTTCAATAAATAAGTATTATCAATATTTATATAATTTGCCTTTAGCTACTTCTGAAAAAAAAGAATTTAAAAAAAGCATTAATTAAAGCCGAAAAGCGATAGCATAAATTATCAAACTACCTTTAAAATAGTACGGTTTAATGAAAATTTAACACTTTTTTTCGTAATTTCGTAGAATCTACAGAGACTCAATTCTCGAATAAATACAATACTAAAGATATGTCAGATAAAGCTACATTAGAATACAATGGGAATAAATATGATTTTCCGGTAATAAAAGGATCAGAAAATGAATTAGCTATAGATATAAAAACACTTCGTTCCGCAACAGGAATGATTACAATTGATCCAGGATATAAAAATACTGGTTCTTGCGAAAGTGGGATTACATTTCTAGATGGCGAAAAAGGAATTTTAAGTTACCGTGGATATTCTATTGAAGATTTAGCTGAAAAAGCAGATTTTTTAGAAGTTGCATATCTACTTATTTTTGGAGAGTTACCAACAAAAGAGCAACTAACAAAGTTTGATAACGATATAAAAGAACAATCACATGTAGATGAGGATGTTAAGAAAATCTTAGATGGATTTCCTAAAACTGCTCATCCAATGGGAGTATTATCTTCATTGACAAGTGCATTAATTGCTTTTAATCCAGATTTTGTAAATGTTTCTTCAGAAGAAGAAATGTACAATGCAATTGTTCGTATTCTTGCAAAATTTCCAGTATTAGTTTCTTGGGCACTTCGTAAAAACAAAGGATTGCCTTTACATTATGGAGATAATTCGTTAGGATATGTTGAAAACATTGTGAAGATGATGTTTGAAAGACCTAATCAAGAATATCAAAGAAACCAAATTGTTATAGATGCATTAGACAAACTTTTAATTCTTCATGCAGATCACGAGCAAAATTGTTCAACATCTACAGTGAGAATAGTAGGGTCATCTCATGCTGGTTTATTCGCATCACTATCTTCAGGAATATCTGCTTTATGGGGCCCACTTCATGGAGGCGCTAACCAAGCTGTATTAGAAATGTTAGAAGCTATAGAAAAAGATGGAGGTGATACTAAAAAGTATATGGCTAAAGCAAAAGATAAGAGTGATCCTTTTCGTTTGATGGGCTTTGGGCATAGAGTATATAAAAACTTTGACCCTAGGGCTCGTATTATTAAGAAAGCTGCAGATGAAGTATTAGGAGACTTGGGTGTTGAAGATCCAATATTAGGTATTGCAAAAGGATTAGAAAAAGAAGCTTTAGAAGATCAATATTTTGTAGATAGAAAATTATATCCAAACGTAGATTTTTATTCAGGTATTATATATAGAGCTATGGGCATTCCAACAGAAATGTTTACTGTTATGTTTGCTCTAGGACGTTTGCCAGGATGGATAGCACAATGGAGAGAAATGCGCCTTAGAAACGAACCTATTGGAAGACCAAGACAAGTTTATACTGGAGCAAATTCAAGAGCTTTTGTAAATTTGAATAAGAGATAAAATTATAAATTTGACTAGTCCTAAAAAACCGTTACAGTTTTTAATGGATTAAAAATAATTAAA
>CAYMDH010000060.1:0-16870 GCA_964389205.1 uncultured Flavobacteriaceae bacterium | reverse complement strand
AAACTAAAAACAGGTCGATTACTAAAAAAGCTAATCAGGAGGTAGATCTTTCTCTTTGATTCTTTCTTTTTGATCAGACAAATGCGTAGCATTCATGAATACCAAAATGTAAATAACCAGTGCATGAATAAAAGAAAAGAATAACGATTAATTAATAGCATCCCCTCTAAGTCTTCTAAACTTTTTACGAGCATCAACCGCATAGATACTATCACTATGATCTAAAATGATTTGCTCAAAAAAACCTTTTGCTTTTTCGGGGTCGTTTAAATGGTTGAGATAAAGTTCCCCTAAGGCATAAAGGGCGTCATCGGTGAGAATATCGAATTCAAAAAACTCTAGAATTTTGACATAGTTAAGGCGAGCTCTATCATATTTTTCAGCTTTTTCCAGAAGCTTAGCTTGTTGTAAAAGGGCTTCATCTTCAATACTTTCTCCTTTGTGTTTAGATAAAATGATATCTAATAAATCAATGGCTTCTTCATTTTTATTTTGATATGCCAATAAATCTGCTTTAGCAAATACTTTCAATGCTGTTTGTGTAGAATCTTCCAGAGAATTATCTGAGATAAGTAAACTCAATTGCATGGCATCATTAGCAATTAATTGTGTGGTAGATGATCGCAACACTTTTAATTGTGTTAGTGCCCAATCAAAATCACCCTTATAAAAACTAGTTTTAGCAACTTTAAATCTTGCCGTTTGAGCTATAACATCGTTTTTTAATGATTTTTGAACTTGAGAATAATAGATCAATGCTTGATTAAATTTCTCGTTATATACTAAGATGTCTGCCAAATTAATCTTGGTATTGGCAATTTGAAACCTGTTCAAAGGTAGTTTTAAGCTTTCTTGTAGTAATTCTTGAGCAGTAGAAATATCACTTTTATAAAATGCTAGAAATTTGGCATAGTTTATTTGTAAATCTAATGTTTCTGGTGACGTTCTATATTCTTCAAGTAAAAGCTTGTATTGTTCTTCTATTTTTGAGTATTCTTTTTTTGAAGCTTGCTTTAATTCAAAATCAATAATATAAAGATGTGCTTTTAATTGTAGCGATTTATCGCTAGTGTTTTCAATAATAAATTCAAAAACTTCTTTTGCCGTTTCAAAATCATTCCCATCTACACATATAGTGCCTAAATCTACAAGCCTTTGTATATTAAAAAGATCTGCTCGTTTTAAAATAGCTTTTTCTTGTCTAAAAGCACTTTTAAATTGTTTTTGTTGTATAAAAAGCCAACTAAGTAATTCATTCCAAAGTACATCAGGATTTGCTTGAAGTTTTCTTAACAAAACCCTTTTAAATAAGATATTATTTTCTTCTTTGGTATCTTCTCCTATAAATTGATTGATGTTTCTAAGAATATTAGATTGATATATTCTATTGGTATTAATCAAATCTAAATAGCTAGAAAACATCTTTTCTATTTCTCCTTTTTCGCCATATAATCTGGCTATTTCTAAATTAAGATTGTTATTTGGACTTAACTCCATTGACCTTTGATAGGTTCTTAATGCATAGTCTAAGAGTGTTTTTTTCTTAAAACTATTTCCAATGACAAATGCATAACCAGGGTTTTCATCAATTTTTTGTATGGCTAATTCATAATATTTTTTTGCTTCAATTTCATTGTTCTGAAGCGCATAATTATAGCCAAACTCAACTAAAAAATTAGGAGAAAAAAAAGGATCTTTAAGTTTAGGGGCTAAAATAGCTTCTACTAAATCATACTTCTCTAATTGCTGGTAAGACTCTATCAAAAATTGCAAGTAATCAAGTCTTTGTGGTGTTTTTTTATACAATCGTTCATAATAAGAAGCTGCTTTTTCAAAAGCGCCTTCTTCAAAATATTGTCTGGCTAAGGCGTCGCTTTGCGAAACTCCTGTATAAGCGATGAAAAATAATATGATTAGTAAATACTTTTTAAACACGATGCTCATTTTCTCAAAGATACTATAACCAACTATAAAAATTAGTTAAGGATATTAAAAAAACAAAAGCCCAAACGTTAGTTTGGGCTTAACCAAATAAATAATAGTGCTATTAATCGATGTACTTAACGTATGATTATATTATTTACGCTGGTAATATTTTATATGCTTAAATTAAAAATTAACCTAAACTTACGAGTGCTAAAATAAAAAATGGAAAGGGTGGGATTACACCATAGACCAGTTTAAAAATAGTTGTTCAGTAAGATAAAGGCAATTCAAACTTAGAAAAAAAAGTTTTAAAAACCAAATTTTCAGGAAATTATGCCAAATTATTTAAGGTTTATTTTGATATTATATCAAAACCAGTATAAGGGATTAGTGCTTTAGGAATTTTAATCCCTTCAGGAGTTTGATAATTTTCAAGAATCCCAGCCATTACTCTAGGCAATGCTAAAGAGCTTCCATTTAGCGTATGCGCTAGTTTACTTTTTCCTTCTTTATCTTTAAAACGAAGTTTTAAACGATTGGCTTGAAAAGTTTCAAAATTTGAAACAGAACTAATCTCTAACCACCTGTCTTGCGCAGTAGAAAAAACTTCAAAATCAAATGTCAATGCAGCCGTAAATCCTAAATCTCCTCCACATAATCTTAATATTCTATAAGGTAATTCAAGTTCTATAAGAATGTTTTTGACATGAGCTACCATTCCATCTAGAGCTGTATAAGAATGATCAGGATGTTCTATGCGTACTATTTCTACTTTATCAAATTGATGCAATCTATTTAAACCTCTAACATGAGCGCCATAACTACCAGCTTCTCTTCTAAAACAGGGAGTATAAGCGGTACAGCAAATAGGAAACTGATTCTCAGTTACTATTTGATCTCTAAACATATTTGTAATAGGAACTTCTGCAGTAGGGATAAGATATAAATCATCTACTCCAACATGATACATTTGTCCTTCTTTATCCGGAAGTTGTCCAGTACCATACCCAGAAGCTTCATTAATTAGTAATGGTGGTTGATATTCTGTATAACCAGCTTCAGTATTTTTATCTAAAAAATAAGCTATTAGCGCACGCTGTAGCCTAGCACCTTTCCCTTTATATACAGGAAACCCAGCTCCAGTTATCTTAACACCTAATTCAAAATCAATAAGATCGTATTTTTTAGCTAGTTCCCAATGTGGTAATGCGCCTTCATTTAACTCAAGAATAGCTCCTTCTCTAAAAATTTCTTCATTATCTTCATCAGAATTTCCCTCTGGAACCGATGGGTGTGGTACATTAGGAATTTGAAATAAAGCCTGTTGAAGATTGTTTGAAATCTCATTTAAGTTTCCAGTCAATTCTTTAGAAAGTTCTTTTAGAGCACCAGTTTCTTGTTTTAAAACATTGGCTTTTTCATGTTCTCCACTTTTAAAAAGAGAGCCTATTTCTTTCGCTAATTTATTAGCTTTTGCTAAAGTTTCATCCAACTGTGTTTTAGTGCTTTTTCGATTTTCGTCTAGCGTTAGAACAGTATCAATGATTTCACTTGCATCAAAATTTCTTTTTTTAAGTGCGGCTATAACAGCTTCTTTATTTTCCTTTATAAAGGGTACCTGTAACATAAACTATCTTAGTTTTAAATAGAAAGACAAATTTAATGTAAATAAGAAATAAAGAAAGCTTAAATCTATTCTTTTTCAGAAGCTAAAATCCAAGAATGATGTTTAAATGCAGACCATTTTGTTGAAGCAAGATCTATTTTAGGGTCTATAAGTGTATGATAAGGCCTATTATTTATCTTAACCTTTCCTCTTACATAAATAGCAACTTCTTTTCCCTGCTTATTGTAATCTTTTTTTAATCGTTGCGCAAATTGCCAAATAACATCTGGTTTGGTGCCAATCATACGTTGTTGTTTTCTGCTTAGATAATCTTTAGGGTTAATAGTTTCTGAAGCCCCCGTATTTTTATCGACAATTCTAAATTGTATATATCCTCTTTTAGTTCTAAGCATCATACGCCAACTCATACGATGACCTTCTTCTGTCCATAAAACATCATCTTTAATGAACCAATGCCGTAAAGGCAATGCTATTTGGATACTAAAATAAATAATACCTAAGATGATAAAAGTATTCTTAAAAGAAGGCACTTTAATAGCAGTCTTCTGAAAATCAGGCTTTTTCTTAAAAAAAAAAGCTCTTATTTTTTCGGGTTCAAAAAAGAAAACAGTAAAGGCTAGTGCTAAGTATGGAAAAATTCCGATTTGAAGAACAATAGAATTGAAGAGATGGAAAAAAATGGCCGCAGCAAAAGCAATTTTTCGAGAAGGTTTCCAAAGTAGCATTGGAATGATTAATAAATCAAAAACAATACCCATATAAGAAAGTACATAATGCACCCATTTAAGTTGTAAAAATTCACCAATAAGAAAGTAGTTTTTTTTGCCACGCATTAAGTTTTCAACCACAGAAGTATCCAGCCAATCTGGATATATTTTTGCTACTGATGCATAGGTATAAACAATAAACAACTGTATAATAATAATTAAAGTACACCAATAAGGCATGGATAACGATCGAATATTAGGTTGTTTTTTTGCATCAATAGAGGCGTATTTATTGGCAGGTAATAGTAACATGATCAGGCATATAATAATAAGTAAATAGTAATGATTATTATAAGATGCTTTTTGCATTAAATAAGTAATAGTCCACATGCATGTAAATATGCTCAGACTCCAGCGATATTTATAGCCTATCATTACAAACAAACCAAAAAGCCCCATGAGTGCATAATAAAAATACATCCCATAGCCAGGTAAGGGTTGTAGCCATTCAAAACCAATAAAAGAAAAAGTGAAATCGGGTTCTATTAATGTGATACGTACCCAACCTGTAAAAATAGCACCTACAGATTCTAAGAAAAGGAGTAAACCAAAGATTATTCTAAAAACAATCAGAGGTGCGTTGTCAATTTCTCTAAAAAGAAAATGATCAGTTTTTTCTTTTTTGAATATAGGCCAAGGCATTTTCTTTGTCTTTTTTTAATTGATTTTTTAATGCATCTAAAGAATCAAAGTGTTTTTCATCACGCAATCTTTTTAAAAGATGAACGCGTATTTTTTGATTGTATAAATTTTCTTGAATACCAAAAAAATGAATTTCAATAGTTTTTTTAGTCCCCTTTACAGTGGGATTAAAACCAATATTCATCATCCCGTATGTAGTGTTGCCATTTAATAAACTCTCAACAACATATACACCATCTTTAGGAATTAATTTATAAGGTTCTTCTACCTGTAAATTTGCTGTTGGGAACGCTATTTTTCTACCTACTTCTTTCCCATTTACAACAGAGCCACTTATCATAAAAGAATGTCCAAGAAAAGCATTTGCTGTTTCTATATCTCCTTCAATTAATGCATTTCTAATTTTAGTTGAGCTAATAGATACTTCATCTATCTCTTCAGCAGGAATTTGCTCAACTTCAAAATTAAATAAAGAACCAAATTCAATTAAATCATCTATGGTAGCAGTTCTATTTCTACCAAAACGATGATCATATCCAATAATGACTTTTTTTACATGTAGTTTTTCAACCAAAATATCTCTTACAAACTCTAAAGCAGATAATCTTGAAAATTCTTTTGTAAAAGGATAGACTAATAATTGATCTAAACCGGCATCTTCAAGAATACTTTTTTTCTCCTCTAATGTGGTAATTAATTTTAAATCATTATTTTGTTGGAGAACCATCCTTGGATGAGGAAAAAAGGTAAGTATGGTTGTTTTTAAACGATTGCCAGCTGCACTAGAAATCAACTTATCAATAATTTTTTTGTGGCCTAAATGCACTCCATCAAAGGTACCAATTGTTACTACAGTAGGGTACTCACCGTTAAAATCTGACGTGTTTTCGATTATAATCACTTAAATATGAGAATAAAGATAAAAAAGTATATGTTTGCTCACTAACAAAATGCTATAACTCCCAAACATGATAGCAAACTTACGGCATGTTTTTTCAATTTCCATAATTTTTCTTTCCTTTTCTATGGTAGGGCAGTCAAAATACTGGGAAGCTGCTACTGGAATTGAAAAGACAGATAATATTGAGCTCCAAAACCTAAAAAAAGAAAACTATGCTATTGTTTCTTTAAAAGAAGACATTTTTAAAAACGCACTTTTAAATGCTCCTTTACTAATAAAAAATACTAAAGAGTCATCTGTAATTATAAGCTTGCCAAATGAAAAGGGTGTGTTAGTAGATTTTTATGTTTTCGAAGCACCAGTATTAGCACCCGAACTTTCTAAAAAATACCCCGACATAAAATCTTATGTAGGTTATGGGATAAATGATAAAAAAATAAAAACACGTTTTAGTGTATCTCCTTTTGGTGTTCAAAGTATGCTAAAAATGACAGGAGGTCAAACGGTGTTTATGGAAAAGAACACAAGGCAAGGAAGTAATTATATTATTTATAATAGTACCTCTAAAACAGGAGAAAAGTCTTTAGTATGTAATACTGTTGAAACTAAGGAAGAGCGACAACAAGTTGAGGTTTCAAGAAATAATAATGATCAAACACTAAGAAGATATAGATTGGCAGTATCTGCCACTGGAGAATATACCACTTTTCATGGAGGAACCGTAAAAGGAGCATTAGCAGCTATTAATGCCACCATAACAAGGGTTAATGAAGTTTTTGAAACAGACTTAGGAATCAGTCTTGAAGTAATCTCAACAACAGATGCTGTAATTTATACAGACTCAAATACAGACCCATATACAGGTACATTTACTTCAGAATTGCAAACTACATTAACGAATACTATTGGAGAAAGCAATTATGATGTAGGACACTTATTTCACAGAGCAGCAGATAATGGAAATGCTGGATGTATAGGGTGTGTTTGCATAGATGGGAGAAAAGGAAGTGGTTTCTCGGCAACAACATCGCCAACTGGTGACACTTTTGATATAGATTATGTAGCACATGAAATAGGACATCAATTTGGAGCCAATCATACCTGGTCTTTTGAAACGGAAGGAACAGGTGTAAATGTAGAGCCAGCAAGTGGGACTACCATTATGGCATATGCAGGTATAACAGGACGTAATAATGTACTATTAAATAGTGAACCTTATTTTCATTATCTAAGTATTTTACAAATTAGAAACTATGTAGCAACTACTACTTGTGATGTTGAATCTTCATTGAGTAATCAACCTCCTTTGGCAGTTGCAGGAAATGATTATACAATACCTAAATCTACTGCATTTGTGCTAACAGGAGATGGTTCAGATCCTGATTTGGGAGATATTTTAACGTATACTTGGGAACAAATTGATGATGGGGTAGTTACCAATACAACGTTTGGGCCAATCAATACAACAGGCGCCAACTTTAGATCACTCAGACCAACAGAAACCCCTGTACGATATATGCCTAGTATAGATCGCGTACTCTCTGGGAATTTAACACAAACAAACCCAACATTAAACGATGCATGGGAAACAGTATCAGACGTTGCAAGAGAAATGAATTTTTCATTTGTAGTTAGAGATAATGCTCTTGGAGGAGGTCAAACAAATAGCGATCAAATGCGGGTTACTGTTATTGATGATGCAGGGCCATTTTTAGTACAATCTCAAACATCTGCTGAGGTATTAATAGCGGGTGAGGTTGAAATCATAAACTGGGATGTAGCAAATACTAATATTCCTCCTATTGACGCGCGTAAAGTAGATGTGTTACTATCTGTAGATGGAGGCCTTAGTTTCCCTATTGTTTTAGCAGAAGGAGTACCTAATGATGGAGAACATTCGGTTATTATTCCGGGAGGCATCTCAACCACTAATGCAAGAATTATGGTCAAAGGAAGCAACAATATTTTCTTTGCTGTTAACAGTGCAGATTTGACCATCATACAATCTGAATTTGTACTTAATTTTGATGAATTAGAATTTGCTGTTTGCCAACCAGATGATTTAATCATTCAATTTGATTATAATACTTTTATAGGTTTTAATGAAGAGATTACTTTTTCAGCGACAAACCTCCCTGCTGGATTAAAAGTAGATTTTAATCCTATCTCTACAACCTCAGATGTAACAAATGTAGAAATGAGATTGAGTGATACTGAGCAAGCAACTCCAGGGATTTATACAATCTCTATAGATGCAAGTTCAACTACTGCTTCCAGAAGTATAGAGATTACTTTAAATATTTCAGGAAACTCATTTGCCCCTAGTGTTTTAAACACCCCTATAAATGCAGCTGAAGCAGTTTTTTTAGAAACAACACTCAATTGGAACAATGACCCTTTAGCTACAGAGTATGATATTCAAATTGCTACAGATGCTGGATTTAATACAATTATTGAAGAATTAACAATACTAGATAATTCTTATAGAGTTAAAGGACTCCAAAGTGAAACCACCTATTATTGGAGAATAAAACCACGTAATGATTGTGGGGAAGGGATTTATTCTACATCTTTTAGTTTTACTACAGTAGCTATTAACTGCAAATCATTCGTAGCAAATAATCTTCCTGTTATCATCCCTTCTGAAGGAACACCTAGTATTAGTACACGTATTCGAGTGCCAGATGATATACCTATTACAGATGTAAAAGTAACTGTAGATATCTCGCATATTTTTGTGTCAGATTTAACACTTAGATTAGTGTCGCCTCAAGGAACTAGTGTGATTTTAGTAAGCTCAAAATGTGATAGAAATGATAATATTGACGCTACTTTTGATGATGCTGGAGACGAACTTATTTGTGATATAGACCCTGCAATATCTGGGATTATAGCACCAGCTCAAGCACTTTCATCTTTCTTTGGAGAATCTCCGTTTGGAGAATGGACATTAATAGTTGAAGATGGATTTGATTTTGATGGAGGTGTTATAAATGCGTTTAGCCTTGAGTTATGTGCAGGAGGTGAATTTATAACAGATACGGATGCAGACGGTATTGTAGACGATGAAGACAATTGTAAAGAAACCTCAAATGCAGATCAAGCAGATAATGATAATGATGGCATCGGAGATATTTGTGATGATGATGACGATAATGACACTATTTTAGACAGTGAAGATAATTGTCCTTTTACAGCCAATCCAGACCAAGCAGATAATGATAATGATGGCATCGGAGATATTTGTGATGACGATGACGATAATGATACTATTTTAGACAGTGAAGATAATTGCCCTTTTACGGCCAATCCAGATCAATTAGATACAGATAATGATGGCATAGGAAATGTTTGTGATAGCGATGTTTTAGTATCTGAAGCAATTACACCCAATGGAGATGGGATTAATGATAGTTGGACGATTACAAATATTGAAAATCATCCTAGTGCATATGTTTCTGTATACAATAGAACAGGAGCTAAAATTTTTGAAGCTAGAAACTATCAGAATGATTGGAATGGAGTTTATAGAGATCGAAGTGAACGCCTTCCAGCAGGATCGTATTATTATCAAATAGACCTAGAAGGAAATGGATCGATAGATTTAAGAGGATGGATTTATATTACATATTAATGATCAAAGGATGATGAAGGTGCCACATAGTATAAAATATAGATTGTTTTTGAGCTTTTTTATCGTATTGATAGGAGTAGAAAACATGTACCCTCAACAAGACCCGAATTATGTCTTGTATCGTTATACCATGAATACGATAAACCCTGCATATGCAGGTTCAGATGGGTTAACTAGTTTTACATTTAACCATAGAAGCCAGTGGCAAGGAGTAGAAGGAGCTCCAAGAACACAAACTTTTATTGGAAGCACAATATTAAACGAAAGAACAGGATTAGGTTTAACTGTCGTTAATGATCAAACATTTATTGAACGCCAAACAGCTATTTTTATAGATTTCTCATATAAACTACAAGTAGGAGAAGAGATAAATTTATTTTTAGGACTAAAGGCAGGAGGTAATTTCTTTGACGTAAATGCCAATGGATTGCAAACTTTTAATGCTACAATAGATCCTCTTTTACAAGATGACAGTAGGTTTAACCCCAATATAGGAATTGGTTTTTTAGTACAGCATGAACACTATTTTGCTTCTTTGTCTACTCCTAGAATATTAAGTACAGAACGGTTTGAAGAACGTAACGATATAGTTACAGAAGCAACAGATGAATTGCATCTTTTTCTCGCAGGAGGCTATAATTTTGGACTTTCAGAAAATTGGTTTTTTAAGCCTTCTTTTTTAATGAGATATGTTGAAGGAACACCATTGTCTGCAGATATCACTGCTGCTCTAGAATACAACAAAAAAATAGAGTTTGGAGTTGTTTACAGAACAGATAGTGCTATAAGTGCATTGGCGTTAATTACTATTGCAGATTGGTTTAAAGCAGGCTACGCCTTTGATAGTTCACTTAGAAGCGAACTTAGTCAAGGAAATAATGGAACTCATGAAGTGCTTTTAAAATTTACCATACCTGAAAACTAATATACGTTTCTAGGTATTATTAAAAGAGTTCATGGTGCGTTCTATACCAGCTAAAGCAAAAGATTTTATAAGTTCAGAAGATTTTTTTAGACGTTCAGACATTTGTTGTGTTTCTTCCTCATTCCATTCTCCAAGTACATAATCTACCTGCCTTCCTTTGCCAAAATCTGCACCAACACCAAAGCGATATCGGTTGTATTTTGTAGTGGCAATTTTATCTTGAATATCCTTTAACCCATTGTGCCCACCATCACTACCCTTTGTTTTTAACCGAATACTTCCAAAAGAAAGATTGATATCGTCTGTAATAATTAAAAGATTTTCTAGCGAAATTTTTTCTTTATCCATCCAATACTTAACAGCCTTTCCGCTTAAATTCATGTACGTATTTGGCTTTAAGAATATAAAGGTGCGCCCTTTAAGCTTGTAGGTTGTTAGGTCTCCTAATTTTTGGGTCTCGAAACTTAAAGCTTCTTTTTTTGCAAAGAAATCTAATACTTTGAAACCAATATTATGTCGAGTATTTTCATACTTGTCACCAATATTACCTAAACCAACAATCAAAAACTTTTTCATAGGATCAGTTTCTTCTATAAACAATGCATTTTTTTTTAAAAGATCTTTAAGAAATGTAAACATATATAAAAATAAAAAAAGCATCCGAATAGGATGCTTTTTTTAAAATAGAATTATTTTTTATTCCGCAGTAGCTTCTTCAGTAGCTCCTTCTTCAGCAGCTCCTTCTTCACCAACGCCTTCTTCTTCGGTAGCAGCTTTCATAGCAGCACGAGAAACTCTAACTTGACAAATAACAGTGTTATCAGAATGCATAAAGGTATAATCATCATTAGCTACTCCTGTAACATATAATTTATTACCAATTTCCATTTCAGAAATATCAGCTGTAATAAAATCAGGTAAATTTTTAGGAAGCGCTCTTACATTAAGTTTACGCTTGTTTTTACTTAATACTCCACCAGCTAAAATACCAGGAGCAGTTCCTTCAAATCTTACTGGAATTCCTAAAGTAATCTCTTTGTCATCATGTAATTGGAAAAAATCTACATGTAGAATTTTATCAGTTACAGGGTGAAATTGAAGATCTTGTACGATGGCATTAAATTTTCCATCTTTACCAAGGTCAATAACAGCTGTAAATACATCTGGAGTATACACTAATTTTGAAAATGCTAATTCTTCTGCTGAAAAGTGTATTGGATTGCCTCCTCCGTATAATACGCAAGGAACCTTTCCAGCATTACGTAAGGTCTTGCTTGCCGCTTTTCCCACGCTTTCTCTTTGAGATCCGTTGATTGTAATTGACTTCATTATTATTTATATATAATTATTAATTATTTACATTAAAAATTTAGAGCTAATAGAGGTATTACTATGAACTCTTTTCATTACATCAGCAAAAAGATCAGCACATCCTAATACCTTCACTTTGCTACTATTTTGTTTTTGAGGAATTGAATCGGTTACAATTAATTCTTCTAATTTAGAATTTTCAATCTTTTCATATGCATTGCCAGAAAGAATAGGATGCGTACAAATAGCACGAACACTTAAAGCTCCTCTTTCCATCATCAAATCTGCAGCTTTTGTTAAGGTTCCTGCTGTATCTACCATATCATCAACCAATACAACATTTTTGCCAGTAACATCTCCTATAAGTTCCATATGGGAAATTACATTGGCTTTAGCACGTTGTTTGTAACAAATAACAACATCACTTTCTAAAGCTTTAGAATAGGCATAAGCTCTTTTTGAACCACCCATATCTGGCGAAGCAATTGTTAAATTGTCAAGATTTAAACTTTGCAAATACGGTAAAAAGATAGTAGATGCAAATAAATGATCTACAGGCTTTTCAAAAAAACCTTGAATTTGATCTGCATGTAAATCCATAGTAATAATCCTTGTTGCACCTGCTACTTCTAACATTTTTGCAACCATTTTGGCTGCTATAGGTACTCTAGGTTTATCTTTTCTGTCTTGTCTAGCCCATCCAAAATAAGGTAATACTGCAGTAATATGTCTTGCAGATGCTCTTTTAGCAGCATCTAACATTAGCAACATTTCCATTAAATGATCTGAATTTGGATGTGTAGATCCAATTATAAAAACACGTGTCCCTCTAACAGATTCTTCAAATGAAGGTTGAAATTCACCATCACTATATGTAGAGGTAATTACATTACCTAATTCAATGCCATATTTATTCGCAATTTCTTGAGCGAGATCTTGGCTTTGGGTACAAGCAAAAATTTTTGGATCAGCGATACTAGGCATGCCTTAAAATTGTTTGTTAATAGCTGATTTTTATCAGCTTGCGTTAAACAGGCTGCAAATTTAGAAATTTATTTCAAGACCAAAAGGAAATAATGGTTAATTTTAGAAAAGATTAAAAATTTATTTTTTAGCTTTGCGCTCGCAATTGCTCGAGTGGCGGAACTGGTAGACGCGCTGGATTCAAAATCCAGTTCCTTTGGAGTGTGGGTTCGATTCCCACCTCGAGTACTAATAGGTATTAAGCTGAGATTTATATCTCAGCTTTTTTATTACAGGTACAACATAGGTACAACATTTGTTGGTTTTTGATATCCAATTTTATTTATATACACATGAAATTATTTTTTGTCATTTACTATGTAATAGTAGATGAATAGAGAATATTAAGCGCTTTTTTTAAATATTTTCCATAATAATTATCTAATACTCAAAATTTATTTAAAGCCCTCTATCTAATAATATTCTTAATACTTAATCAAAAGATATATAAATGTGGGTTCACTCATTCAAATAGTCTATTAACTCAATAGAATTTTTATAATTAAAAAGTCTTTAATACTTTAAGATAGTATTAGTACTTATTTAGGTACAGTTATTGTAGTTATTTATACAAACAATCAAGCCTTTTAATTTTTTAAGTAGCCCCTCAATTTCTTTATCGTAAGAACTTATGCTTTTTAACGAGTGAAAGAAAGAAGTTGTTATGCAAAGATTAAAAGTACTGTCAAAGATTTATTAAAAGAATTAGATACTATCCAAATAACTACATTGGATATTGTAAAACAATGTAATTTATCTATTCTACTATGCAGAGATACCCTTATAGAATTTAAAAGAGAGATTGCAAAAAAACAATTTAAAGATGTTGCTATTGAAATAGAATTTTTTAAAGAAATTAAGACAATTCCACTCTCAAACTTTCTTTTCTTCTCTGACATACGCTCTTTTGAAACTCGGTTTCCAAAAGGAAATAAAGAAGCTCAAAAGGTATTTACTCAAAAGAAAATAGATAAGATTAACCGTTTCTATATTTATAATATAGACTTTGTACAATACATAGAACAAAATCGTACTTATTTGGATGACAGGTACTTTACCAGAGCTTATTTTAATCCACTTAACACTACACATTCAAAACATTTTAGAGACCCTGACTTTAATACCTCACACGATTTATTACTAGCAAAATTAAAAGCTCATAAAAAGAGTATGGTCTATTTAAAAGATCGTTTACAAAACTTAGGAAGGAAAAATGGCTATAACTCTAAAAGTCTTTGCCAGTCATTAAAATGGACGGGAACAAAAACAGAATTTACTGAACTTATTTATGCACTATATCAATACAAAGCTATTAATGGTGGTAAAACTGATCTTAAAGAAGTAGCATCTACACTCAGCAAAATATTTGATTTTGATTTAGGTGATTTCTACAAAACCTATTCAGACATAAAATCTAGAAAGAAAAGTAGAACTAAATTTTTAGATGATCTTTCAATGCATCTAATTTCCAGAATGAATAAAGATGATTTATAAGATAAATCAAATGTTAAATTACGACCCTACTCGGTGGAACTTGTGATGTAATTACATCAATTCTATGCAAATTTGTTTAAGAAGTTTAATCAAAAGATTGCATATCAACTCCGGAGGTGATAACCATTCTTTATAAAAAAGAAAAGTTATGCCAGCAAATATCGTTACAACAGAAGATTTACAAAAATTCAAAGAAGACATTTTAAGGGAATTTAAGGAGCTTCTTATCACTTATGATAAGATTACCATTGATAACTGGATAAAGTCAAGTGAAGTTATGCTAAAACTAGGGATTAGCCCTGGTACACTACAAAATTTTCGTGTCAATGGAACATTACCATATACTAAGTTAGGAGGCATTATTTATTATGATGTAGATGAGATTAATAGAATGATGCTAGAGAAGAAAGTAAACGGATTTAGAAACTTAAAAAAAGCATCATGAAAATAGCAACTTACAACATAGAGAATATATTTAGAAGAGATACCAGATTACTTCAAACTCATTTACTGGAGAGTATGAAAACATGGATGAAAGAGTTTGAAGTACTAAGACTCAAAGCAAAAAGAACAGAGGCAGAGTATGCAACCATGAGAGGACTTGCACCCTTATTAGATTTTGATAATAAGTTATCTATATCGTATTTAGAAAAGCAAAAACAAATCGGTGATTTCTATATAGAAGAAAGTAAAAAGATAAGAGAACATGCTATAAGTTTTAACGGTTTAAAAAATACTACTAGGGGCATTCATCAGTCAATTATCAAAAACAAAGCAAAAGCGATTTTAGAGGTAAATCCTGATGTACTTTTTTTACAAGAAGTAGAAAACAGGGCATCTTTAATAGCTTTTAATAAACAGTATTTAGATAATGAGTATATGCAAGCTCTATGTATAGAGACTAATGACAAACAGGGTAGGCATTTAGGAGTGCTATTAAAAGATGGTTATACTGTTTTATCTATTAAATCACATTCGAGTGATTTAGATCATAGAGGGAAATACCTTTTTAATTTTGATTTACAAGAATATGAAATTGCAGCGCCTTCAGGAAATATAGTTTGGGTACTTAATACACATCTTAGGGAACAGTTAAAACCTGAAAAGAAATCGAAATTTATTAGAAAGTTACAATCAGAAAAGATTGTAGAAGTATATAACGACCATATTAACAGAGGACATCAAAATATAATTATTCTAGGAAATTTTAATGTCCCTTCCTATGATAGTTCAATAGCTCCACTCATAGATCATAAAGATTTAAAACAGATCACAAAACATCTTACTTTTAGTGCAACTTCAGATAAAGGAAAAGATAGAAACTATGCGAGTATGCAAGGGTATAAAATGGGCGTTAATTTAAAACAACAAGATTATATCTTACTTTCTTCTAATCTGTTTAAGAGTGTTAAGGAGAGTGGACTTAATAGAAACTTTATATTTCCAAAAAAAGAATTACAATGGAGTACTTCTGAATCTCTAAAAAGTCATTGTCAAATGGCAAGTAAACACCCTATTTTATTTTTTGAAATAGGGTGATTTTAATTGAACCAAAGCAAAAAAACAAATGATAAACAAAATAAAAATATACTGTTATCCGGAAATATTTAATGATAAACAGTTATATTAGTAAGTATATAACAAGTTAGCAAACATTTGAGAAACAACATACATTTGAAAAAATGAGGATATTATTATTAATTTTTTGTGCATTATCCATTTCTAAATCTTCAACTGAAAAAGTATTTGAAGGAGAACTGATTTATCATCATGATATGAAAATGAAATCTCAAAACTATTCCGAATCAAGAAAATTTTACGATACTCTAACAATAAAATACAAGGACAAGAATTACATAAAACTGACAAACAAAAAGAACTACGAAAAAATACTTTTTATTGATTCTCTGAGAAAAATCTATGTAATCTATAAAGACAACTTGAGTAAATCAAAAAACCTCTCAATGAATGAGGATAATCTGAATTTCGGAAAACTTTATAATCGAGAAAATTCACATTTTGGAAAAATAATTTCATTATCAAAGTCAGACACAATTCTAAATTTCGACAATAAAAATCGTGAATTAAAAAAACTATTCGTACAAAGAGAATATGGAAACGAAACTTATGTTTATTCAGATTCTGACAGTTTCAAATTTAGTGATAACAGGAATATATTGCGAAATATCGGAGAACAAATCCATCCACAAGAAATAGCAACTGAATTGAATAATGCAATACTTTTTTATTACAAATTAGAAGTTAAGAATGCTGAATTGCACAAAGAATTCAGATTAGTTGAAATAAGAAATAAAGAAATTGAAAATAGTGTTTTTGAAATCCCTAAACATAAAGATGCAAAAGGGTTTAAAAGAGAAAACAAAAAAGAAAGTCGATTTAAATATTACGAATTGACTGAATAAAAACGTTTGCTAACAACGTATATAGCTCATTGCCAGGAAATCGTTAACTTTAAACTCTCCCCTATTAATTAAACTCTGTCTCGACTGAAAAGAATAAACTAATAAATATGGCAACGTGCCATATACAATACCGTTGTAACACATTAGGTACGTTAAAGGCACATAGTTTACAAAGTTAAAGGGACATAGTTTACACT
>CAYMDH010000059.1:0-17129 GCA_964389205.1 uncultured Flavobacteriaceae bacterium | reverse complement strand
CAAACCGCAAACCGCAAACCGCAAACCGCAAACCGCAAACCGCAAACCGCAAACTAATTAACCCAATCTTTAGGTTCTTTTAATACGTTCAGTAGTTTTTCTTCCTCACTTCCAGCTTCTGGATGACGATCGTACTTCCATTGCACATTAGGAGGCAAACTCATAAGAATACTCTCAATTCTACCATTTGTTTTAAGCCCAAATAAGGTGCCTTTATCATGAACTAAATTAAATTCTACATAACGACCTCTTCTAATCTCTTGCCAGTCTTTTTGTGATTGTTTATACAAGAGTCCTTTTCTTTTTTCTACAATCGGAGTATATGCCTCTAAAAAGCTATTTCCAACTTCAGAAACAAAATTAAACCAATTTTGAATGGTCATTTCATTAGAAGCTTTGCAGTAATCAAAAAACAAACCACCAACACCTCTGGCTTCATTTCTATGAGTATTCCAAAAATATTGATCGCATTTCTTTTTATACTCAGGATAAAAATTCACATCGTGTTTATCACAAGCTATTTTACATGTTTGATGAAAATGTTTAGCATCTTCTTCAAAAAGATAATAAGGAGTTAAATCTTGACCTCCTCCAAACCATTGATCTACAACAGTGCCGTCTTTATCATACATTTCAAAATATCTCCAATTGGCATGTACCGTAGGGACAAATGGGTTTTTTGGATGAATAACTAGACTTAAACCACATGCAAAAAAATCTACATCACCTACCTTAAAATAGCTTTGCATTGTTTTTGGTAAAGGGCCATGAACTGCAGAAATATTTACACCTCCTTTTTCAAATACGTTTCCATTTTCGATTACACGGGTTCTTCCACCACCACCTTCTGTACGTGTCCAGAGATCTTCTTTAAAAGTAGCTTTTCCATCAATAGCTTCCAATGTAGAAGTAATAGTATTTTGTAGTTGCTGTATATATTGATAAAATGTGTCTTTCACAGGTTTAATTTTTTTGATAATCAGATTTTAATAAACCGAAATAAACGATATCGTGTAATTCTCCTTTTGGGTTTTTAAATTCGTTGCGCAAAATACCTTCTTGTAAAAATCCGTTATTTAAAGCTACTTTTTGGCTTCCAATATTAGTCTTATCTGTACAGATAAAGATTTTATTCATGTGTAATTCTTCAAAACAAAACTGGATAACTTCAGCAACTGCTTTTGAAATTATTCCTTTTCCCTGATATTGCTTATCTATAAAATAACCCAGTTCACATAATGGAATCTTATTGTTAATACTTTTAATATTAATCAATCCTATTAATGCATTTGTTTTTATACTTTTTAAATAAAAGAAATACCCTTCTTTATCGGCGATAGTTTTTGCGCTTTCTTTTAGATATAGTTTGGTAGCTTTTTCTGTATTACATTTTAAAATAGTGTATGGAAATCCTAATTTTAAATGAAGTCTATTTTCTTCTATCAAATTAAAAAATTCATTTGATTGAATGGTTTCAATAGGCTGTATTGAAAAAGTGTCAAATTGTTTTCTAATCATGTAGATAAACTAAATGTTCTGAATACTTTTCGATATCAGAAAGTGTTTCTATTTTTTTGCAAGATTGCATATATTCTTCAAGTGCAATAATAATGCTTTGTATGCTCAATTTTTTCTCAGATATCATTTCTATATACAATATTTGCCCTCTTTTATTATTATGAAGATCCATTGCTTTTTCTAAAGATTCGTTAGGAGCAAACTCTTCATGCCAATTCGTTATCTTTTGAGTCCAAAGCACTACTTTTTCAAGGTTTTTATTCCAGTATAATCCTTTGTGTATTAACAAAGCATTCCATAACGCATGTCTAAAAGCATTTGCTAGATTGTCTAGATGATGAATTTTCGGAAACTTCTTATTCATAATTTGAAAACACATAATAGTTGCTCTTAAAGTAGGATAAATCATTAATGGATTTTTTAAAAACATAAAAAGTAAACCCTTTAATTGAGTGAAATTTAAAGATCTTATTATTTTCCATAATAATTTCAAACTCCCATTTTAACTTTTATACTCTTTAACAGCTTCAATAAATGCCTTTGCATGATCTACAGGGATATTTGGTAAAATACCGTGCCCTAAGTTTACAATATAATTATCTTTTCCAAACTCATCAATCATTTGATGTACCATTTTTTTAATAGTAGGGATAGGTGATAGTAACCTATTTGGATCAAAATTTCCTTGTAATGTTATTTTACCGCCCGTTAAGTAGCGAGCATTTCTTGCAGAACACGTCCAATCTACACCAAGAGCAGAAGCTTTGCTTTTTGCCATATCTCCAAGCGCAAACCAACATCCTTTTCCAAACACAATGACTTTGGTTAAGGGTGCTAACGCTTCCACAATTTGATTCATATACTTCCATGAAAATTCTTGATAATCTACAGGAGATAACATGCCTCCCCAGCTATCAAAAATTTGAACAGCATTTACTCCAGATTTCACTTTTTCTTTTAAATATGCAATAGTGGTGTCTGTTATTTTTTGTAAAAGTTGATGTGCAGCTTCTGGTTGTGAAAAACAAAAACCTTTGGCAATATCAAAATTTTTAGAACCTTGCCCTTGTACTGCATAACAAAGAATTGTCCATGGAGATCCTGCAAAACCAATTAATGGAACCTCATCATTGAGTTTCTCTTTAGTGAGTTTAATAGCATCCATTACATAGCCAAGCTCTTCATGAATATTTGGAACAATAACTTGATCAACGTCTTTTTGTGAACGAATAGGGGTAGGTAGCCATGGCCCTATACCGTCTTTCATTTCAACATCAATATTCATTGCCTGAGGGATTACCAAAATATCTGAAAATAAAATAGCAGCATCAGGTTTAACTATTTCAATAGGCTGTATTGTAATTTCTGAAGCCAATTCAGGGGTGCGACAACGAGTGAAAAAATCATATTTTTCTTTCAGTGCCATAAACTCTGGTAAATACCTTCCAGCTTGACGCATCATCCATACAGGTGGACGTTCTATGGGTTCATTATTGAGAGCTCTTAAAAATAAATCGTTTTTAATCATCTTTCTAATCTGTATGTAAAGTCATTTTTAATTTTTTAAGAGAAATAAACACTCTTAATTTACCAGAATGACACTTTTATTAATTCTTTTTTTTGTAATACTTAACGACCTGTACAATTACATTTTCAACACTTGCTTTGTTGGCAAGGATAATATTTTCTGTGTACTTTTTTGCCTCAGAGGCAGTAGTGTTTCCAATACAAAAGCATATTTCGTTTACAATAGTGTTTTTAAGCATATAACTTTCAACACCACTTGGGCTAAAAAATAGAATCCCATCAAAAGATGCATCAAATTTCTTAGGAATCATTTCAGTATTATAAGTGATATATTCTTTAAACCTCACATTATGATTAGTGAGTATTTTTGGCAATTCTTCTCTCCTCATGCTCCCTGTGAAATATGTAAAACTGGCATTAGAATTACCATCAATTATTTTTTGTGCCAAATCTGCCGAATTAACCCCAATAGCATTAATTTTTAAATTATGTTTTTTTAGTTCTGCAGTAGTTCTTTCTCCAACAACCCACCAATTTTTCTCTTTAAGTACTTGCCAATATGACGAGGCTTTAATACTTCTAAAAGCATTTTTGCTAGTAATAATAATATGCTCTTCAATAGTAAGTTCTGGAATAGCTATTGGAACTATTTTAAGACCATCGTATTCTACAAAAGAAACCCCAGCATTAAGGAGTAACTCCTTTTGCGATACGATTAGTTTTTTTGTAGACAATACTTTCATTTTAAAGCATCTTTAATAGTTGCCATCAGTGTATTTCCTCCATTATTTAGAAGCTCTAGTGCGCATACCTCCCCTAACGCTTTATAATTTTTCAGAGAAACTTTTTTTTCTATAGTTATTTTTTCACTTCCATCTAAGCTAAACAAAGCTCCTTGAAAATAAACTTCATTAGTATTTATTGTAGCAAAAGCGCCTATAGGTGCAGTACAGCCTCCTTCTAAAACTCTTAAAAATTCACGCTCTATAAACGTACATTTCTCTGAAGCATCATGATTTAATTTAGAAAGTGCGTTCAAACAGAAAGAATCGTTTTGCATAGCGACAACAAGCATAGCTCCTTGGGCTGGTGCAGGAACCATCCAATCTAATACGGTATGGTTTTCTGGCTTTAAATTAATTCGTTCTAAACCTGCTTTTGCAAAAACAGCTCCTGTCCAATTACTTTTTTCGAGTTTTTGGAGGCGCGTATTTACATTTCCTCTTAGGTCTACTACTGTATAATTTGGATATCTATTTAGCCATTGTGCCTTTCTTCGTAAACTACCTGTGGCTATAATTCCACTATCTTTTATAGACGTATCGTTCTCTTTAAAAACCACAATATCTTCAGGAGCAGCTCTTTCTAAAACAGCAGCTTGCACAATCCCTTTTGGTAAAGCAGTAGGAACATCTTTCATACTATGTACTGCAATATCAATAGCACCATTAATCATCGCAATATCCAGTGTTTTAGTAAAAATACCAGTAATTCCTAATTCATATAATGGCTTATCTAGTACCAAATCTCCTGTTGATTTTACTGGAACTAATTGGGTCTTATATCCTAAATTCTCTAGTTGATTTTTTACTAAATGAGCTTGCCAAAGTGCTAATTCACTATCTCGTGTTCCAATTCTTATAACCTTCATTCTGATTTAGTTTCAAGCTGAAACACTTTCTGTATAAGTGCTATACTATCTATAGAGGTATCTGTAGTGTCTTTGAGGTGATTTGCAAATTGAGTGGTTATTTTTTGAATAATTCTATCTGAAATTATTTCAGCTTGAGATTCATCAAAATTATTTATTTTTTTTCGCTGAAAATCAATTTCAGCATCTTTCATTGTTTTTAATTTTTTCTTAAGCGCTTTTATGGTAGGAGCAAATTTTCGTGTTTCTAACCATTGAATAAATTCCATTTGTACCTCTTCATTGATAATTTCAGCCTTGGGAATAAATGTCTTTCTTCGTTCTAAAGTTTTATCTGTAATTTCAGATAATTGATCCAAATGAAGCAATGAAACATTTTCTAATTCAGTTACATTTTTATCCACATTTTTAGGGATAGAAAGATCGAGAATTAAAAGGTTCTTGTTATTTAAGATAAGCTCTTTTGCTACAGTTGGATTTTGAGCTCCAGTAGCAACTATTAAAACATCTGCTTTTCTTATTTCTTCTTGAAGGTTTGCATAATCTTTTACAATAAGATTAAACTTTCCAGCTATTTTTTCGGCCTTATCTTTGGTTCTGTTGATAAGGGTAATATGATCATTCTTTGTATGTTTTATTAGATTTTCACAAGTATTTCGACCTATTTTGCCAATGCCAAAAAGTAAAATATTCTTCTCAGAAATGTTAGGCACCCTAGATAAAATATATTGCACAGAAGCGAATGCTACCGAAGTGGCACCTGAAGAAATTTCAGTTTCATTTTTTATGCGCTTACTTGCTTGAATAACAGCATTGCAAAGTCGTTCTAGAAACGGGTTGGCAATTCCTAATTTTTTAGATATAACAAAACTTTGCTTTATTTGACTTATAATCTCAAAATCTCCTAGAATTTGACTATCCAAACCAGTACCAACTTTAAACAAATGAGAAATGGCTTCATGATTTTTATAAGTATAAGCTACTTTTTTAAACTCATCTCCTGCACCTTGGGTATACTTAGAAAGTAATTTTATAAGTTGTTCTGTAGATTCAGCAAAACCATAAAGTTCTGTACGGTTACAAGTCGAAATTACTAAAAGTCCTTCTACACCTTCTTCTTTGGCTTCTTTGAGTATTTTTTCTTTACTAAGTGTATCTAGGCTAAAGTGTCCACGTATCTCAGCATCAGCTTTTTTATAGCTTAAGCCAATGGCATAAAAAGTATTATGTTTAGAAATATGATAACGCTGCATAAACCTTCTAAAAAAAGAATCTCGGCAAAATTAGAGGTAGAACAATAAAAAAAATAACGCTCAAAGGTTTTTTTATAACGCTTTGAGTGATTTTAATAAGAGATACTGTTGAAAATAGTAAAATACGCTACCTTTGTAGTCATATAGCGACATTTCCAACAGCTTGTTTAGAACTGTTCTAAATAATTAAATCAATTTTTAAAATGAATACTATTGAAAAAAATAACGCTTCAGGTTCTGTAGAAGAAATTCTTTTAGAGAAAGGGTTTATCATTTTAAAATGTCAAAATAATTACGATGATAATCAGCATCTTATCAAAAATATAGACCATTCTTTTATTCAATTTCATTTTTGTTTAAAAGGGCTTTCTCGATTTAATTTTAATGAAGGACGTTATGTATTGGATGTTGAAGAAGAGAAATCATTATTATTGTATAACCCTCAAAGAAGCCTCCCTATAGATATGGAGATCGGTTCAAAATCATGGTTATTATCTGTTCTCATATCTATTCAAAAATTTCATTCATTATTTTCACAAGATGCAGGTTATGTAGATTTTTTGAGTAATGAAAATAAAGACAAGAAATATTATAGCGATGGGAAAATATCTCCATCAATGGCAGTAGTGTTACATCAGATCATGAATGCCAGTTTTCACAAATCTATTCAAAACCTTTATTTCAAAGCAAAAGCATATGAACTTTTAAGTTTATATTTTAATAAATCTGAAGATGCGAATATTGAGCAATGCCCATTTTTAGTTGATGAAGAAAATGTAATCAAAATTCGAAAGGCAAAAGATATTGTCATTGCAAGAATGGCAGAACCCCCAAGTTTAAACGAACTATCTGAAGAAATAGGGCTTAACTTAAAAAAACTAAAAGAAGGGTTTAAGCAAATTTACGGGGATTCTGTATATAGTTTTTTATTTGATTATAAAATGGAATACGCCAGAAAAATGTTAGAAAGCGGCTTGCATAATGTAAATGAGGTTGGATTAAAGGTTGGTTATAGTACTTCAAGTCATTTTATAACAGCTTTTAAGAAAAAATATGGTACAACACCAAAAAAATACCTAATGTCTTTAACAAATTAACATGAAGTTTATCAAAATTATTTTTATTAGTATTTTCTTTTTTACAGCAGTTAAAGGGTTTTCTCAAAATGCTAAAAATGTACTCATATTTACTAAAACAAATGGATATAGACATGCTTCTATAGAAAAAGGAGTAGCTACTATTGAAAGATTAGGAGAAAAAAATCATTTTACAACGACACATTCTGAAGATTCGCTACTCTTCACCAAAAAAAAATTAAAAGATTTTGATTTAGTACTTTTTTTAAGCACTACAGGAGATATTTTAAATGATGAACAGCAAAAAGCTTTTGAGAAGTTCATTAAAAAAGGAGGAAGCTTTATGGGCATTCATGCAGCTGCAGATACTGAGTATGAGTGGCCATGGTATGGGAAATTAGTAGGAGCGTATTTTAAAGATCATCCAAATAACCCTAACATACGAAGTGCATCAATTGATGTAATAAATAACAAACATATTTCTTGTAAGCATTTGTCATCTAGATGGAAAAGAGATGATGAGTGGTATAGTTTTAAAGAAATTAACCCAGCAATCAATATTCTTCTAAACATAGACGAATCTACCTATGAAGGTGGTACTAATGGAAAAAATCATCCCATTGCCTGGTATCATAAATATGAAGGTGGAAATTCTTTTTATACAGCTGGAGGGCATACTGAAGCTTCTTACGACGAACCAAATTTTATACAGCATTTGTTAGGAGGGATTATGTATTGTTTGGAGTAATATTGTTTTATTTTTTAATGTTCATTTTGCCTTGATGCAGGACAGAGTGAAAAGCATAATGATTTATGCTTTGAACGATGAGCCAGGTGATGCGGAGGCTGGAACCAAAAAAGTCAAGAAGATTTTGAGGAACTTTTTGCTACGCAAAACCACTGATAAAACTATCGCTTCATGCTCTTTCATGTTTTTAACATGACGCACTTCCGCTTGTTTTACAGTTAGTTCTTGAAAACCTTCAATAGTTTTCTAAGAGAATTTTGTTAATAGTTCAAAATTAATTTCTATTACTTATCTACAAATGACGATTTCTTTGTCATCTATTTAATTTTGTAGTAAATCAAGGTATTTTAATGTTGGTGAAAGGAAGCCATCCATATAGCATTTTGCAAAGCAAAAGCGACCTGGGTGGTGCGGCCTTAAAATGACGTAGATTTCAAAAAATTAAAGAGCAAGACTAGATTTTTTTGGTTCTTTTTTCATCAATGGGAAAAAGAATAAATAAAACCATATCAACTTTACCAATAATAATATTGAAAACTTCACTTATAGAAGAAATAAAAAGCCCTATTTATATTGTATTTTTGCCCTGCATAAAGAAAAAATAGAACTATGAAAGGGGTTTTACTAGTTAATTTAGGGTCGCCAGATACAACGAATCCAAAAGATGTTAAAAGATATTTGAAAGAGTTTTTGATGGATGAAAGAGTGATAGACGTACCTTACTTATTACGTTCTTTTTTGGTAAAAGGAATTATTTTGAATACCCGGCCTAAAAAATCAGCAGCAGCTTACCAAAAAATTTGGTGGGAAGAAGGATCACCTTTGGTTGTTATTTCAGAACGTTTTCAAAATAAAATAAAAAAACAAGTTGAGATTCCTGTAGCATTAGGTATGCGCTATGGCTCCATCAGTATAGAAAAAGGATTTCAACAACTTAAAGATCAAGGCGTGGATGATGTATTATTGGTTCCTTTGTATCCGCATTATGCAATGTCATCTTATGAGACAGTAGTAGTAAAAGCCATGGAGGTAAGAGAGCGTAGTTTTTCTGAAATGAAAGTAACGACAGTACCAGCATTTTATAATCACCCAGATTATATTAGAGTAATGGCGACCAATATTAAAAACCACTTAGAAGGGTTTAAATACGACCATATTTTATTTTCATATCACGGTATTCCGGAACGACATATTAGAAAATCTGACACTACAAAATCTCACTGTAAATTAGACGGAACTTGTTGTAATACACCTTCTAAAGCACATGAAACTTGTTATAGACATCAGTGTTTTGAAACTACAAAACTAATTGCCGAACGATTAGAATTAGAAGCAGGAACATTTAGTAATTCATTCCAATCTAGATTGGGTGGAGATCCATGGCTAAAACCTTATACAGATTTTGAATTTGAACGCTTACCTAAAGAAGAAGGAAAGAAAAGCTTAGCAGTTATTACACCTGCTTTTGTTTCAGATTGTTTAGAAACTCTAGAAGAAATTGCTATGGAAGGAAAAGAGCAATTTGAAGAAGGAGGAGGAGAACACTATAAGCATATTCCTTGTATGAATGATAATGATGATTGGGTAGAAGTGATGAGTCGTTGGATTAATGAATGGATGACAGCTGAAACCGTAACCGCATAATGACAAAAACAGCCTCAGATGCTCTAGGAACACAACCCATAGGGAAATTGCTTATTAAACAAGCCGTTCCTGCGTCTATAGGTATCTTGGTTATGTCGCTCAACATTTTAGTAGATACTATTTTTGTTGGAAATTGGATAGGATCTGTAGCTATTGCGGCTATTAATATTGTATTACCTGTCTCTTTTTTTATTGCTGCCATAGGAATGGCTATTGGAATTGGAGGATCATCAGTTATCTCAAGAGCTTTAGGAGCCAATAATAAAGAAAAAGCATTATTCGCCTTTGGAAACCAAATTACCTTAACTATTTTAATAACATCTACCCTAGCTATTATAGGGCTTGCGTATGTAGATTTCATGGTAGATAAATTTGGTGGAAAAGGAGCTATTTTTGATCCCGCCAAAATATATTATACCATCGTACTTTATGGGGTGCCTATTCTGGCATTAGCAATGATGGGAAACAATGTGATTCGAGCAGAAGGAAAACCCAAGTTTGCCATGATTGCCATGATTATTCCATCTGTGGGGAATCTTATTTTAGATTACATTTTAATTGATAAGTTAGACATGGGTATGGCAGGTGCTGCTTGGGCAACTACAAGTTCCTATGTGTTGTGTTTGGCCTATATTTTATATTTCTTTTTAATAAAAAGTGAACTAAAAATTAAACTCAAACATTTAGTATTAAAGTCTAAGATTTTAAAGGAAGTAGGAGCACTTGGTTCTACAACATTAGCGAGACAAGGAGTAGTAAGTATTGTATACTTATTACTAAACAATATTTTAGTAGAATTGGGAGGAGAAGCTACGGTTACCGCTTATGCCATTATTAGTAGAATGCTTATGTTCGCTCTTTTTCCTGTTATTGGAGTAACTCAAGGATTTTTACCCATAGCCGGATATAATTATGGAGGAAAACAATACAATAGAGTAAAGCAAACCATTTATACAGCTATAAAATATGCCACCTTCTTAGCTACTTTAATTTTTATTGTGCTGTTTGTATTTCCAGAACCTATTGTTAAGGTATTTACTTCAGATGAAGTAGTTATAAAACAAACCCCTAATGCGCTTAGATGGGTATTTGCAGCCACTCCTATGATTGCTATTCAATTAATAGGCGCAGCTTACTTTCAAGCAGTTGGTAAGGCATTGCCAGCTTTACTTTTAACACTTACAAAACAAGGTTTTTTCTTGATTCCACTAATTCTTATTCTTCCTAACTATTATGGAGTTTTTGGTGTTTGGATTTCTTTTCCAATAGCAGATGTCCTATCTACATTGGTTACGGCTATCTTTTTAAACAGAGAAATTAAGGGAGTTTTAAATAGATAAAAAGATACTGTTTCTATAGCATAGATTTGATTTTACATCCTAAAAAGTATAATTTTTTTAAAAAAAAGGGTAAGAACTCTGGAACTTATGAACATAATAGGGATTATAACCTTTTAAAATTATGAGAGATGAAGAAAAAATCGATTAAATTATCTTTAAGAAAAGTATCTGTTTCTAGCTTTAAAACTACCAGAATTATGGGAGGTAGTGATAACCTATGTTCACAACATGGCCTTCAGTGTAAAACGCATAAAACTATTGGCCCTGTACAAACAAGAGGTGCTGCTTGCGACCCTGATTCTCATGCAGGATGTACGGGAACGCCTGATGAAACAATTACATGCCCATTTTGGTCTTGTGCTTGTGATATACTATAAATAGATAAAATTTTAGTAAAGAAAGAGGGTTGTATTCTTAAAATACAACCCTCTTTTATCTTTATAAGGTATTTTATATTAGATAGAATGTTTTTAGTTAAGTACCAGCTTATAATTAAATAGACAGTCAATAATTTAAAGAATCATCATTATTTGTTGTAAAATATTGTTCTTTCTTCAAATATGGTTAAACTTTTAATTGATTATTAATAAATACATAATTAATTATTACTTTTAGTTCCTTGCTTATACAACACTAAATAACTATAAAAACTATGCGCATTACTATTCTTAAAAGCTGTTTATTTCTACTCATTTTTTTAGGAGCTAATTTTGAAACTGAAGCACAGCGAAAGCGTAAAAATAAAGCTATTGAAACCCCCTTTCAAGAAGAGTTATATAAATCAATAGAATATAGATTAGTAGGACCTTTTAGAGGTGGACGCTCTGCTGCAGTAACAGGTGTTCCTGGGAAACCAAATTTATTTTATTTTGGAGCCACGGGTGGAGGTATTTGGAAAACAGAAGATGGCGGAAGAACTTGGGAAAATATTTCTGATGGTTTTTTTGGAGGATCTATAGGATCTATTACGGTTTCTAAAAGTGATCACAATGTAATTTATGTTGGGGGAGGAGAAAAAACAGTAAGAGGAAATGTCTCATCTGGTTACGGGATATGGAAGAGTGTAGACGCTGGTAAAACCTGGACATCTATGGGATTGAAAGGGAGTCGTCATGTCACTCGAATTTCTGTTCACCCTACAAATCCTGATATTGTATATGCAAGTGTGATGGGAAATATTTATAAATCAACCTCAGAAAGAGGTGTTTATAAAAGTACCGATGGTGGAAAAAGCTGGAGAAAAGTACTCTTTGCTAACGAACATGCAGGGGCTGTAGATTTAATTATAGATCCAAACAACCCTAGAAATCTATACGCTTCTACCTGGAGAGTACAGCGCACTCCTTATAATTTGAGTAGTGGAGGAGAAGGTTCTGCCTTGTGGAAAAGTACAGATAGTGGAGAAACTTGGAAAGAAATATCAAAAAACAAAGGTTTTGCAGAAGGAATATTAGGAATTATGGGAGTAACTGTTTCTCCTGTAAATTCAGAACGTGTATGGGCTATAGTAGAAAACAAAGACAAAGGAGGAGTGTATCGCTCTGAAGATGGAGGTGAAACCTGGAAACAAATAAATAGTAGTAGAAGTTTACGCCAACGCGCTTGGTATTACACTAGAATTTATGCAGATACGCAAGATGAAGATCTGGTATATGTATTAAATGTGAACTATCATAAATCAAAAGATGGAGGTGAAAACTTCTCTAGTTTTAATGCACCTCATGGAGATTATCATGATTTATGGATTTCTCCAGAAAACCCTAAACGAATGATTATTGGAGATGATGGAGGTGCTCAAATAAGCTATGATGGAGGAGAAACCTGGAGTACGTATCACAACCAACCTACCTCACAATTTTACAGGGTAACCACAGACAATCATTTTCCATATCGTATTTATGCCGCTCAGCAAGATAATTCTACCATTCGTATCTCTCATCGAAGCGATGGATTTAGTATTAATGAAGATAATTGGGAACGTACAGCAGGGGGGGAGTCTGCTCATATTGCTGTTGATCCAGAAGACAATGATATTGTATATGGAGGAAGTTATGATGGCTTTTTAACTCGAGTAAACCATAAAACTGGAACCGTACGTGCTATTAACGTATGGCCAGATAACCCAATGGGACATGGAGCAGAAGATTTTAAATATCGTTTCCAATGGAATTTTCCAATTCTATTCTCAAGGCACAATCCTAACAAATTATATACCTTTTCTAACCATGTACATGTTACAGAAAATGAAGGGCAAAGTTGGGATGTTATCAGTCCAGATTTAACTAGAAATGACCCTGAAAAGCTTAAATCTTCAGGAGGGCCAATTACACAAGATAATACGAGTGTCGAATACTATTGTACCATTTTCGCTGCCAATGAAAGCCCTCTAAAAGAAGGTTTGTTATGGGTAGGAAGTGATGATGGTTTAGTACATCTAACACAAGATGGAGGTAAAAGCTGGGATAATGTAACACCAGCTAATATGCCAAAATGGTTAATGATTAATAGCATAGAACCTTCTCCTTTTGATGCAGGAACTTGTTATGTAGCAGGAACACTCTATAAAACAGGGGATTTCACACCCTATTTATACAAAACTACCGATTATGGTAAAACCTGGACAAAAATTACCAGAGGAATAGATAACGAACATTTTACACGTGTTTTACGTGCAGATCCAAAACGAAAAGGGTTATTATATGCCGGAACAGAAACAGGAATGTATGTTTCGTTTAATGATGGACAAAGCTGGCAGAAATTTCAGTTAAATTTGCCCATAGTACCAATTACAGATTTAACTATTAAAGAAAATAACCTAATTGTAGCTACACAAGGGCGTAGTTTATGGATTATTGATGATCTTACAGTATTACATCAATTATCTGATGAAATGAAAGCAAAGAATACAGTGCTTTTTCAACCTAAAGATAGTTACAGAACTACCGGAAGCGGAGGAAGAGCCTCAAAGACAGCAGGAACCAACCATCCTAACGGAGTTATAACACACTTTTATTTAAAGAACTTTGACAAAGAAAAAGATAAGGTTTCTCTAACCTATTTAGATGCAAAAGGAGATACCATCCAGAGCTATAATACAAAAGATAAGAAGAAAAAATTAACAGTTAAAAAAGGAGGCAATAGTTTTGTATGGAATACCCGTTATGAAGGTGCAGAACGTCTGCCAGGTATGATTTTATGGGCTGCAAATTTAAGCGGATCCAAAGCAGTTCCTGGCACGTATAAGGTAAGTTTAAAAGTGAATGAAGAAGAAACGTCACAAACCTTTAAAATTATTCCAGATCCAAGAGCAGAAGTATCTGTTGCAGATATGCAACGGCAATTTGATTTTGTTGAAAGTGTTAATAAAACGGTAGACAAAGCACATAAGTCAATCAAAAAAATAAGAAAAATAAGAGAACAATTAAGTGCGTTTGAAAAACAATATAAAGGAGATGAAAGTTTAAAAGATCTCTTAGAAAAAGCTACAACACTTAAAAAAGAATTTACAACCATTGAAGAAACATTATATCAAACTAAGAATAGAAGTGGGCAAGACCCATTAAACTTTCCAATTCGTTTAACGAATAAACTGGCAGCGGTTACTTCTTTAATAACCAGAGGAGATTTTCCTCCAACAGATCAAGATGTAGCAGTATCTAGAGAGTTAACAGGTAAAATAGATGCAGAATTGGTTAAGTTTGATAAACTAGTTTCTGAAGAAATAGCTAAGTTTAATAAAGCTTTTAACGACAGGAAGTTGAATTATCTGTTTATTGAAGAGTAACTGATGTTCATTTTTTTCTTGATAAAAAACGGCCCTTTTTATTTCTTCGAGGAATTTTTGGTTAAAGCCAAATACAAATAATTTTTTTCTTTTTATCCTTTTTGCTTGCCCAAAAAGGATTGTAAAAAGGGCACTTTCTCTTAGGTATTTTTAGACTCTTTTATATAGAGCCTAAAACCGTATTTATTTTTCTAAATTATCTCCAAGGCTTCGATAATTTTTAACGATAAATAAATACTATACTCACAGAGAAAGGTTTTACCTCCTAACCAGCATTTAGTTAACGACCTATTTTAAGTTTTGCTTGGAAAAAAACGAAGATTTCTCAGAAATAATTGCAAATCAAGTGGAAGTGCGTTTTGCGAAGCAAAAAAGAGCATGAAACGCCAGATTTGTCAACGGTTTTGTGATTTAATCACAAAAATTTCCTTGAAACCTTCTTGATCTTCCCGCCCGAACGTACCCCGCCAGAATGACTTGTCGGGCTGGCGTTCGGTACGGGCGGGTTGGTTCATTTTTTATCAAGAAAAAATGAACATAATAAAAAAAGAATAAGTATTTAAAATGTAAACTATTTTCCATGCCTATTTCAAGATTTCAATAATTTTTTACACAATAATCAAATATATACTGGCTTAAAATAAATCTTGATTTTTTGGTTCTATTCACTACATCATTTGGCCCATCGTTTAAAACATAAATTATTATGTTTTTCACTCTGTCCTATCAAGAAAAAATGAAAAATAATTAGGTTTTTACTTTCTCTAACTGTTTTATAAAATAAGATGGATACATCCCGGTGCGTTTGTAAAATGCTTTTGAAAATGAAGTTTCATTATTAAAACCTACTTCTTTGGCGATGCCTTTTATAGAATACAATTTAAATTGTGTACTGGTTTTTAGTTGTTTAATTACATATTCTACTCTAAGATCGTTTAAATAGGTACTAAAATTTTTCTGTTTATAATAGTTAATAACCTTAGATAGGTAATTAGAATTGGTGTCGAGTTTTTTAGACAGGGTATGCAGGGTAATGGTATTGTCTAAAAATTCTTTTTGGGTTTCAAAAATAGTTAATCGCTCTTGTATTACTGCAATCACTTCTTTAGAAACACCGCTTATCTTTTTATTCGCTTGTGGTGTTATCTTATGGTCAGGTTCGCTGTTTAAAATTTCTTCAAACCGTTTTTTTAAGACTTTTTGTTTTCTAATATAATAGATAAGAAAAGCTACCAGAATAATAGAAACACCTCCAAGAGCCCCTAAACCCAAATTGGTTACCCTCTTTTCATTTTTTAAACGCTCAATAAGGCCTTCTTTTTCTGAAATAAGAAGAGGGATGTCATACTCTTTGGTAATGTTGGTACTTAAATAATTAAAATTAGCATCTAAAACACTGTCTGCAGCAATAAGTTTTTCTATATATTTTAATTGATTGTCCGTATCTCCTTTTTCTTTATAATAGGTAATAAAGGTTTGATATACTTCAGGAAGTTCTCTAACAGGATCTTTATGAATTTCATAAATAGAATCCAATTTTTCAAAGTTTAGAATTGCTTTTTCTTTTTGCCCTAGATCGTTGGCTATTTTTCCTTTATAGAGATAGTAATTAATTCTAGAGTTTTGGTCATCATCAAAAGGAAATGCTTTATCTAAACTATCAATAGCTGATTTATAATTCCTTTTAAAATATTCATTATAACCACTGGTAGATACGAAATGGTAATATTCTAAAGTATCATTTATACGTAAGCTTTCTTTAATTCCTTTTTTGATATAAATATCTGCCGAATCTAGTTTTTTTAATGCAAGATAAGAACTGGATAAGTTAGATAAAACCGAAATATAATCTTCAATATTATTTTCCTTATAATTTTTTTGTAATTTAATAAATGCAAGTTCTTCTTTATATAACAAGTTGGATTCCTCATAAAGACCGCAAATACTTTTAAGGTAAGCTATATTATATTTAATACCCTTTTGAGCATCTGGATTATAATTTATAATAGTAAATTTAAATGCCTTTAGATAATAATCTAATGCTTTGTTATATATGCCAAAATTATAAGCCCAATAACCTTTAGTTGCATATCCAACCATAGGATACTTTTCATTTTGTACATTCTTTGTAATACTTATTATACTATCTGAATATTTTAATTCTGTTTCCGCCTCAGAGATACGTCCCAGCCAATGAAAGGCTAGAGCTATTTTAAGAGTATCTTTCTCTTTTTTTGCTTTATGTAGATATGTACTAATATTCTTTAAAGCTTCTTTTGTATTATCAAATCTATTGCTATGATATTCCTTTAACAATTCATTATAACTCTTATTTAATAGAGAATCTACTGGTTTTTGTGAAAAGCTATAAAAACAACATAGGATGCTTAAAAGGGTAAAGAAAAGTTTCATAAATAAGGTTATGGTATTTGCAATATATTGTTTTTCTTATTTGTTAGAGTTTTAATTAAGATGAAATGTGTTTTTACTTGGTTAATAGATTCTATAAATATTTCTTTTCATTCTTTTTTCCATTGTCTCGTCCTGAAATAGCGTTACACTAAATTATAAGTGTAATGAAAAGTAAT